>NZ_JBSPTN010000009.1:0-249566 GCF_053850495.1 Pseudomonas sp. CFBP 5748 | reverse complement strand
GAACTCAGCAGTGAAACGATGCATCGCCGATGGTAGTGTGGGGTTTCCCCATGTGAGAGTAGGTCATCGTCAAGATTAAATTCCGAAACCCCTATCTGCTGATGCAGGTAGGGGTTTTGTTTTGCCCGCGAGAAAGACATTTTGTGTTTCTATGCAACTGTCTTACGCATAGCTATCATGCGGGCCTCATTGTCAGGGCGCAGTTCGCATGCTCACGTTGCTAAAACTTCTAAAGGATGGTCGCTTTCATTCGGGCCAGGCGCTGGGCGTTGCGCTGGGTATCAGCCGCAGTGCTGTATGGAAGCAGCTGCAGCATCTGGAGGCAGAATTGGGGCTGTCTGTTCATAAGGTTCGAGGCAGGGGATACCAGTTGGCTAAGCCTCTGCTGCTTTTAGATGCGGCTGAGATCAGCGCAGGCGGGCTTTGTGAGTGGCCTGTTCACATATTTGATTCCATCGACTCCACTAATGCAGAAGCGCTGCGCTCTATAGAGCGCGGAGTGGAGGCCCCATTCATGGTGCTGGCCGAGCGACAGATAGCCGGCCGTGGTCGTCGTGGTCGCAAGTGGGTCAGTCCGTTTGCCGATAACCTCTATTGCAGCGTGGTATTGCGCATTGAGGGTGGCATGCGACAGATCGAAGGGCTCAGTCTGGTTGTCGGACTTGCTGTCATGCATGCCTTGCGTGATATGGGGGTCTCGAAGGCGGGTCTGAAATGGCCTAACGATGTCCTGGTTGGTGAGAAAAAAATCGCTGGCATTTTACTTGAGTTGGTAGGGGATCCGGCGGACGTCTGCCACGTTGTCCTGGGTGTGGGAGTCAACGTGAATATGCAATCGACCGACGAGGTTGATCAGCAATGGACGTCCATGTGTCTCGAGGCGCGCAGGGATTTCGATCGGAATGAGCTGGTGGTGCGATTGGGGGCAAAGCTTCAGCAGTATCTGAGGCTCCATCATGCATCAGGGTTTACCGCGATTCAGTTGGAGTGGGAGCAATACCATCTATGGCAGGGGCGAGCTGTATCATTGATTGCAGGCGTCAATCAAATTGACGGTGTTGTGATGGGAGTTGATCGTCAGGGTGCACTTCGTTTGAAGGTGGATGGCGTGGAAAAGATCTTTAGCGGCGGTGAGCTCAGTTTGAGGTTGCGTGATGATTCTTGAGCTCGACTGCGGCAATAGCTTTATCAAGTGGCGTGTCCTTCAGTCTGATGGTCTTACGGCGGTCGAGGGGGGAGTGGTCGGTTCTGACGGCGACCTGTTGGCGAGCCTGGGTTGTGCCGAGAAATTCCAGCTCAAGAAATGTCGTCTGGTTAGTGTGAGAACTCAGGCAGAGACTGATTCGTTGGTCGCATCGCTGGTTAGCGTATTTGGAGTGTCCGTGGTGCGTGCCGTGCCTGCTCGGGAAATGGCGGGAGTTAGAAACGGCTATGAGGATTACGAGCGATTGGGGCTCGATCGCTGGTTAGCCCTGCTAGGCGGGTTCCATCTCGCTTCGGGGGCATGTCTGGTGCTCGATTTTGGTACAGCTATCACTGCGGATTTCGTGGGTGCTGATGGTGGGCATCTCGGGGGATTTATTTGCCCGGGTATGCCCCTGATGCGCAATCAGTTGCGTACTCATACTCGACGAATTCGTTATGACGATACGGCAGCTGAGCGTGCCCATGAGAGCCTGGCTCCTGGCCGCACGACCGTCGAAGCGGTCGAGCGTGGTTGCATGCTGATGCTCAGGGGATTTGTCCTGACTCAGCTTGAGTTGGCCCGGGAATATTGGGGAAAGGATTTCGTGGTATTTCTCACTGGGGGAGATGCCGATTTGGTTTCCGGGGTTGTTCCTGGTGCCAGGGTGGTGCCTGACTTGGTTTTTGTTGGTTTAGCGATGGCCTGTCCTTTGTCCTGAGGTTTCTATGCGGTGGCTGTTCCTGTTATTGCTGGTTTTGAATGTCTTCTATTACGTCTGGCATCAGCAGGAGGCCCCGCTTCGCGCAAAAGATGTTACGCCGCTAAGTTTGTACCGTGGCTCGCAACAGGATATCCATCTCTTGAGTGAGACTGCGGATGCGCTTGTGAGGCGCGATTTGGGTAAATCCGGTGAGGTGCAAAAGACCTGTGTCTATCTGGGAGGCTTTGCTCGGTCGGAAATGGCGAAGCAGCTGGAGCAGCGACTGGCGAACTTGGGTGTTGTGGTGCGCCCCGTTGCGTTGGGGGCGTCGAACTCGCTTGAGGCGGGAGGTTTTTGGGTTCAGGTTTCCCGGGATAGTGCGGGGAAAGTGAATGAAGCGATGCTTCAAAACCTTTCTAAAGAATTCAATGAGTTAAAACATAAAATAATGCCTTGCGAGGGGGTTGCACCCGCAGAGTAGTTTGCATAGAATGGCGCCCGCTTCGCAGCGAAGACCTTTTAGCGGTTAACGATGCGAGGCGCCGTCAACGCAGCTAACCTCAGGTTTTTAATGAGAAAATGCTTGACAGAAGGCTGGCATAATATAGAATGCCGGCTCGCTTAGGAGGGGTTCCCGAGCGGCCAAAGGGATCAGACTGTAAATCTGACGTCTACGACTTCGAAGGTTCGAATCCTTCCCCCTCCACCATTTTTAGCGTGAGCTGCAAGCTCCGCGGGTATAGTTTAGTGGTAGAACCTCAGCCTTCCAAGCTGATGATGCGGGTTCGATTCCCGCTACCCGCTCCAAGTTTGCAGGTTGTGCAAAGTGTTTCGCTCTTGTAGCTCAGTTGGTAGAGCACACCCTTGGTAAGGGTGAGGTCAGCGGTTCAAATCCGCTCAAGAGCTCCATATAACAAGGCAGATATGAAAATATCTGCCTTTGTTTTAATGGCTTGTGTGACTTGCTAAATTCTTCTCCTGAGGGTGATTTCGATGGCTAAGGAAAAGTTCGAACGTAATAAGCCGCACGTCAACGTTGGTACCATTGGTCACGTCGATCACGGTAAAACTACGCTGACTGCAGCTCTGACCCGCGTCTGCTCCGAGGTATTCGGTTCGGCCAAGGTTGACTTCGACAAGATCGACAGCGCCCCGGAAGAGAAAGCACGCGGTATCACCATCAATACCGCTCACGTTGAATACGATTCGGCTGTGCGTCACTACGCGCACGTTGATTGCCCAGGTCACGCTGACTATGTGAAGAACATGATCACCGGTGCTGCCCAGATGGACGGCGCGATCCTGGTTTGCTCGGCTGCTGATGGTCCGATGCCGCAAACTCGTGAGCACATCCTGCTGTCCCGTCAGGTAGGTGTTCCGTACATCGTTGTCTTCCTGAACAAGGCTGACATGGTTGACGACGCTGAGCTGCTGGAGCTGGTTGAGATGGAAGTGCGCGATCTGCTGAGCACTTACGATTTCCCAGGTGATGACACTCCAATCATCATCGGTTCGGCTTTGATGGCTTTGAATGGCCAAGATGACAATGAGATGGGTACCACTGCTGTCAAGAAGCTGGTGGAAACTCTGGATAGCTACATTCCAGAGCCTGAGCGTGCTATCGACAAGCCGTTCCTGATGCCAATCGAAGACGTATTCTCTATCTCCGGTCGCGGTACTGTTGTGACTGGTCGTGTTGAGCGTGGCATTGTCCGTATCCAGGAAGAAGTTGAGATCGTCGGTTTGCGCGACACTCAGAAAACTACCTGTACCGGCGTTGAAATGTTCCGCAAGCTGCTCGACGAAGGTCGTGCAGGTGAGAACTGCGGTGTGTTGCTGCGCGGCACCAAGCGTGACGATGTTGAGCGTGGCCAGGTTCTGGTCAAGCCAGGTACTGTCAAGCCGCACACCAAGTTCACTGCAGAGGTTTATGTTCTGAGCAAGGAGGAAGGTGGTCGTCATACGCCGTTCTTCAAGGGCTATCGTCCACAGTTCTACTTCCGGACCACTGACGTGACCGGTAACTGCGAGCTGCCAGAAGGTGTTGAAATGGTAATGCCGGGTGACAACATTCAGATGACTGTCACTTTGATCAAGACCATTGCGATGGAAGATGGCCTGCGTTTCGCTATTCGTGAAGGCGGTCGTACCGTCGGCGCTGGTGTCGTAGCCAAAGTCATCGAGTAAACAGTTGTAATGTCTTTTTCGGGCCGGCATAATGGTCGGCCTGATTTTGTTTTAGGTCAGTAGCTCAATTGGCAGAGCGACGGTCTCCAAAACCGTAGGTTGGGGGTTCGATTCCCTCCTGACCTGCCAGATTCACTCGGTGTGTCTGGCTTTCTTTTCACAGGATCTTCATAGATGACTCCTAAAGCTGAAGCTCAAGGCTCTCGCTTCGATCTGCTCAAGTGGCTAGTGGTAGTCGCTTTGGTGGTTGTTGGCGTTGTTGGCAATCAGTATTACTCTGCTTCGCCGATCCTGTACCGCGTACTTGCATTGCTCGCCATTGCTGCTGTTGCTGCCTTCGTAGGTCTGCAAACAGCCAAGGGTAAGTCTTTCTTTGTACTCGCTAAGGAAGCTCGCACCGAGATTCGTAAAGTCGTATGGCCGACTCGCCAAGAAACCACGCAGACCACGTTGATCGTTGTGGCTGTTGTTCTGGTAATGGCGTTGCTGTTGTGGGGGCTTGATTCCCTGCTCGGCTGGCTTGTTTCCTTGATTGTTGGCTAAGGGTGTCCCGTGGCTAAGCGTTGGTACGTTGTGCATGCTTACTCGGGTTACGAGAAGCATGTTATGCGCTCGCTGGTAGAGCGCGTCAAGCTGGCTGGCATGGAAGATGGCTTTGGCGAGATTCTGGTCCCCACTGAAGAAGTGGTTGAGATGCGTAATGGCCAGAAGCGCAAAAGTGAACGCAAGTTCTTTCCAGGCTATGTGCTGGTACAGATGGATATGAACGAAGGGACTTGGCACTTGGTCAAGGATACCCCTCGGGTGATGGGCTTCATTGGCGGAACCGCTGATAAGCCAGCACCGATTACAGATAAAGAGGCGGAAGCGATTCTGCGTCGGGTCGCTGATGGTAGCGACAAGCCTAAGCCGAAGACGTTGTTTGAACCAGGTGAGGTTGTACGCGTCACTGATGGTCCATTCGCCGACTTTAATGGCACGGTTGAAGAAGTTAACTACGAAAAGAGCCGGATCCAAGTGGCAGTGCTCATTTTCGGTCGCTCTACTCCGGTAGAGCTAGAGTTCAGCCAGGTCGAAAAGGTCTGATTGAACAGGCATCCCAACCCCGCAGCCCTAGGCTGTGGGGTTTTGTCGTCACTGGGATAAACGCGCAAGTAACCGGGGAGCCTTTCGAGGCGTTCGAACCCGTAATTGGAGTGCCTCATGGCCAAGAAAATTACCGCTTACATCAAGCTGCAAGTGAAGGCCGCTCAGGCTAACCCAAGTCCACCTGTTGGTCCTGCTCTGGGTCAGCACGGCGTGAACATCATGGAATTCTGCAAGGCCTTCAACGCCCGTACCCAGGGTCTTGAGCCAGGTCTGCCGACTCCAGTGATCATCACTGTCTACAGCGACCGTAGCTTCACTTTCGAAACAAAAAGCACCCCTGCTTCGGTTCTGCTGAAGAAGGCTGCAGGTTTGACCAGCGGTTCCGCTCGTCCAAACACCGTTAAGGTTGGCACCGTTACCCGTGCTCAGCTGGAAGAAATCGCGAAAACCAAAAACGCGGATCTGACTGCAGCTGATATGGATGCAGCCGTGCGTACTATCGCCGGTTCTGCTCGTAGCATGGGCCTTAACGTGGAGGGTGTGTAATGGCTAAGCTGACCAAGCGTCAAAAGGCTATCGCCGGCAAAATCGAAGCAGGCAAGGCCTACAACTTTGTAGACGCCGCCGCTCTGCTGGCTGAGCTGTCGACTGTCAAGTTCAGCGAGTCGTTCGACGTTGCTGTGAACCTGGGCGTTGACCCACGTAAATCCGACCAGGTCGTTCGTAGCGCTACTGTGCTGCCACACGGCACTGGCAAGACCGTTCGTGTTGCTGTTTTCACCCAGGGCCCAGCAGCTGAAGCTGCTCTGGCTGCGGGCGCTGATCGCGTAGGCATGGACGATCTGGCTGCTGAAATGAAAGGCGGCGACCTGAACTATGACGTAGTGATCGCATCTCCTGATGCCATGCGCGTTGTAGGTCAGTTGGGTCAGATCCTCGGTCCACGTGGTCTGATGCCTAACCCTAAAGTCGGCACCGTAACGCCAGACGTAGCCACCGCGGTTAAAAACGCCAAGGCAGGTCAGGTTCGTTATCGCACCGACAAAAACGGCATCATTCACACCTCCGTTGGCAAGATTGGCTTCGACGCCGTCAAGCTGAAGGAAAACGTTGAAGCCCTGATCGCTGATCTGAAGCGTATCAAGCCAGCTTCTTCGAAAGGCATCTACGTCAAGCGCGTTACCCTGAGCACCACCATGGGCCCAGGTCTGGTTATCGACCAGAGCTCGCTCGACGCGTAAGACTCAGGTTGGCGCAAGCGATTGCGCCAATCGAAAAATTGGGGTCCCTGCCTGGCGGGGGCTGTCCAAGACCGTAGGCGACGCAAGTCTTAAACCACAAGCCTACGCAGATGGTGCTCCCGGTTCCTTACCGAATCAGACACCAAAACGACATTCGGTTTCGACCGGATGAAACGGTAACAAGCAGGAGTTAAACCCGTGGCAATTAATCTCGAAGACAAGAAGGCCATCGTCGCTGAAGTCAACGAGGCTGCCAAAGTCGCTCTGTCCGCTGTCGTGGCTGATGCCCGTGGCGTAACAGTAGGCGCAATGACCGGACTCCGTAAAGAGGCTCGTGAAGCTGGCGTTTATGTACGTGTCGTACGTAACACCCTGCTCAAGCGCGCCGTTGCTGGCACTGAATACAGTGTTCTCAACGACGTGTTCACCGGCCCGACCCTGATCGCGTTCTCCAAGGATCATCCAGGCGCTGCTGCCCGTTTGTTCAAGGAATTCGCCAAGGGTCAGGACAAGTTCGAGATCAAGGCAGCTGCGTTCGAGGGCAAGTTCCTCGCAGCTAATCAGATCGATGTACTGGCAACACTGCCGACCCGCGACGAAGCCATTTCGCAGCTGATGAGCGTGATTCAAGGCGCTACCAGCAAGCTGGCTCGTATTCTGGCTGCAGTTCGCGAGCAAAAAGAAGCTGCCGCAGCCTAAGGCTGAGCATTTTCTCTCGCGCTTTTTTGTTTATTTCGATGGCCGCGTAGGCCGTCCCCCAATTTAGGAATTAGAGTCATGTCTATCTCTCAAGACGATATCCTCAACGCCGTAGCTGAAATGTCCGTTCTGCAGGTTGTTGAGCTGATCAAAGCTTTCGAAGAAAAATTCGGTGTTTCTGCTGCCGCTGCTTCCGCTGGTCCAGCTGCTGCTGCCGCCGTTGTTGAAGAGCAAACCGAATTCAACGTCATGCTGACCGAAGCTGGCGAGAAGAAAGTTAACGTGATCAAGGCAGTACGTGAACTGACCGGTCTGGGCCTGAAAGAAGCCAAGGCTGTAGTTGACGGCGCTCCTGCCATGGTTCTGGAAGCTGTTTCGAAAGACGCAGCTGACAAAGCCAAAGCAACTCTGGAAGAAGCAGGCGCTAAAGTCGAGCTGAAGTAAGCATCGACTTTGCGTCTCCAGCCCGAGCGTTAAGCGACAGGCTGATGGCTGGTGGCTCTTGCCACCGGCCTTTTTCCGTTACTGGCAGCCGACTGGGTCGGTGCTGATAGCGGGCTGTAACCACCCGATGTGGTGGCGCAAACCATGGGGTTTGCACGATTTTCTGGCTGCTCCCGTCGGGAGGGGCCAAACAAGCAGGTGACCAAGCTGGGGAACGCTGATGGCTTACTCATATACTGAGAAAAAACGTATCCGCAAGGACTTTAGCAAGTTGCCGGACGTCATGGATGTGCCGTACCTCCTGGCCATCCAGCTGGATTCGTATCGTGAATTCTTGCAAGCGGGAGCGACTAAAGATCAGTTCCGCGACGTGGGCCTGCATGCGGCCTTCAAATCCGTTTTCCCGATCATCAGCTACTCCGGCAATGCTGCGCTGGAGTACGTCGGTTATCGCCTGGGCGAGCCGGCATTTGATGTCAAAGAATGCGTATTGCGCGGTGTAACTTACGCCGTACCTTTGCGGGTAAAAGTGCGCCTGATCATTTTCGACAAAGAATCGTCGAACAAAGCGATCAAGGACATCAAAGAGCAAGAAGTCTACATGGGTGAAATCCCCCTGATGACTGAGAACGGTACCTTCGTAATCAACGGTACCGAGCGTGTAATCGTTTCCCAGCTGCACCGTTCTCCGGGCGTGTTCTTCGACCACGACCGTGGCAAAACGCACAGCTCCGGCAAACTGCTTTACTCCGCGCGCATCATTCCTTACCGCGGTTCGTGGTTGGACTTCGAGTTCGATCCGAAAGACTGCGTATTCGTGCGTATCGACCGTCGTCGCAAGCTGCCTGCATCGGTACTGCTGCGCGCGCTCGGTTATACCACTGAAGAAGTATTGGACGCGTTCTACACCACCAACGTTTTCCACGTGCAGGGTGAAAACCTCAGCCTGGAGCTGGTGCCTCAGCGTCTGCGCGGTGAAATCGCTGTCCTCGATATCCAGGATGACAAGGGCAAGGTTATTGTCGAGCAGGGTCGTCGTATTACCGCTCGCCACATCAACCAGCTGGAAAAAGCCGGGATCAAAGAGCTGCAGGTGCCTCTGGACTACGTCCTGGGTCGCACCACCGCCAAGGTCATCGTGCATCCGGCCACCGGCGAAATCCTGGCAGAGTGCAACACCGAGCTGAACACCGAGATCCTGGCAAAAATCGCCAAGGCCCAGGTTGTTCGCATCGAGACTCTGTACACCAACGATATCGACTGCGGTCCGTTTATCTCCGACACGCTGAAGATCGACTCCACTGGCAACCAACTGGAAGCCCTGGTCGAGATCTATCGCATGATGCGTCCTGGCGAGCCGCCAACCAAGGATGCAGCCGAGACTCTGTTCAACAACCTGTTCTTCAGCCCTGAGCGCTACGACCTGTCTGCGGTCGGCCGGATGAAGTTCAACCGTCGTATCGGTCGTACCGAGATCGAAGGTTCGGGCGTGTTGAATAAAGACGACATCGTTGCGGTGCTCAAGACTCTGGTCGACATCCGTAACGGCAAAGGCATCGTCGATGACATCGACCACCTGGGTAACCGTCGTGTTCGCTGTGTAGGCGAAATGGCCGAGAACCAGTTCCGTGTTGGCCTGGTGCGTGTAGAGCGCGCGGTCAAGGAACGTCTGTCGATGGCTGAAAGCGAAGGCCTGATGCCGCAAGACTTGATCAACGCCAAGCCAGTGGCTGCGGCGGTGAAGGAGTTCTTCGGTTCGAGCCAGCTGTCTCAGTTCATGGACCAGAACAACCCGCTGTCCGAGATCACCCACAAGCGTCGTGTCTCTGCACTCGGTCCGGGCGGTTTGACCCGTGAGCGCGCAGGCTTCGAAGTTCGTGACGTACACCCGACTCACTACGGTCGTGTATGCCCGATTGAAACGCCGGAAGGTCCGAACATCGGTCTGATCAACTCCTTGGCCGCCTATGCGCGCACCAACCAGTATGGCTTCCTCGAGAGCCCGTACCGTGTGGTGAAAGACGCCCTGGTCACTGACGAGATCGTATTCCTGTCCGCCATCGAAGAAGCCGATCACGTGATCGCTCAGGCTTCGGCCACGATGAACGACAAGAAAGTCCTGATCGACGAGCTGGTAGCTGTTCGTCACCTGAACGAGTTCACCGTCAAGGCGCCGGAAGACGTCACCTTGATGGACGTGTCGCCGAAGCAGGTCGTTTCGGTTGCAGCGTCGCTGATCCCGTTCCTCGAGCATGACGACGCCAACCGTGCGTTGATGGGTTCGAACATGCAGCGTCAAGCTGTACCAACCCTGCGCGCTGACAAGCCGCTGGTAGGTACCGGCATGGAGCGAAACGTAGCCCGTGACTCCGGCGTTTGCGTCGTGGCTCGTCGTGGTGGCGTGATCGACTCCGTTGATGCCAGCCGTATCGTGGTTCGTGTTGCCGATGACGAAGTTGAAACGGGCGAAGCCGGTGTCGACATCTACAACCTGACCAAATACACCCGCTCCAACCAGAACACCTGCATCAACCAGCGTCCGCTGGTGAGCAAGGGTGATCGGGTTCAGCGTAGCGACATCATGGCCGATGGTCCGTCCACCGATATGGGTGAGCTGGCACTGGGTCAGAACATGCGCATCGCGTTCATGGCATGGAACGGCTTCAACTTCGAAGACTCCATCTGCCTGTCCGAGCGTGTTGTTCAGGAAGATCGCTTCACCACGATCCACATCCAGGAACTGACCTGTGTGGCTCGTGACACCAAGCTTGGCCCAGAGGAAATCACTGCAGACATCCCGAACGTGGGTGAGGCTGCACTGAACAAGCTGGACGAAGCCGGTATCGTTTACGTAGGTGCTGAAGTAGGCGCAGGCGACATCCTGGTCGGTAAGGTCACTCCGAAAGGCGAGACCCAGCTGACTCCGGAAGAGAAACTGCTGCGTGCCATCTTCGGTGAAAAAGCCAGCGACGTTAAAGACACCTCCCTGCGCGTGCCTACCGGCACCAAGGGTACCGTCATCGACGTACAGGTCTTCACCCGTGACGGCGTTGAGCGTGATGCTCGTGCACTGTCCATCGAGAAGACTCAACTCGACGAGATCCGCAAGGACCTGAACGAAGAGTTCCGTATCGTTGAAGGCGCAACTTTCGAGCGTCTGCGCTCCGCTCTGGTCGGCCACAAAGCCGAAGGCGGCGCTGGCCTGAAGAAAGGTCAGGAAATCACCGACGAAGTTCTCGACGGTCTTGAGCACGGCCAGTGGTTCAAGCTGCGCATGGCTGAAGATGCTCTGAACGAGCAGCTCGAGAAGGCCCAGGCCTATATCGTTGATCGCCGCCGTCTGCTGGACGACAAGTTCGAAGACAAGAAGCGCAAGCTGCAGCAGGGCGATGACCTGGCTCCGGGCGTGCTGAAAATCGTCAAGGTTTACCTGGCAATCCGTCGTCGCATCCAGCCGGGCGACAAGATGGCCGGTCGTCACGGTAACAAGGGTGTGGTCTCCGTGATCATGCCGGTTGAAGACATGCCGCACGATGCCAATGGCACCCCGGTCGATGTGGTCCTCAACCCGTTGGGCGTACCTTCGCGTATGAACGTTGGTCAGATCCTTGAAACCCACCTGGGCCTCGCGGCCAAAGGTCTGGGCGAGAAGATCAACCGTATGATCGAAGAGCAGCGCAAGGTCGCTGACCTGCGTAAGTTCCTGCACGAGATCTACAACGAGATCGGCGGGCGCAACGAAGAGCTGGACACCTTCACCGACCAGGAAATCCTGGACTTGGCGAAGAACCTGCGCGGCGGCGTTCCAATGGCTACTCCGGTGTTCGACGGTGCCAAGGAAAGCGAAATCAAGGCCATGCTGAAACTGGCAGACCTGCCAGAAAGTGGCCAGATGCAGCTGTTCGACGGCCGTACCGGCAACAAGTTCGAGCGCCCGGTTACCGTTGGCTACATGTACATGCTGAAGCTGAACCACTTGGTGGACGACAAGATGCACGCTCGTTCTACCGGTTCTTACAGCCTGGTTACCCAGCAGCCGCTGGGTGGTAAGGCGCAGTTCGGTGGTCAGCGTTTCGGGGAGATGGAGGTCTGGGCACTGGAAGCGTACGGTGCTGCATACACTCTGCAAGAAATGCTCACAGTGAAGTCGGACGATGTGAACGGCCGGACCAAGATGTACAAAAACATCGTGGACGGCGATCACCGTATGGAGCCGGGCATGCCCGAGTCTTTCAACGTGTTGATCAAGGAAATTCGTTCCCTCGGCATCGATATCGATCTGGAAACCGAATAACACGTGACGCGAATCGAGAGCGGGGCTGTTTTGCCCGCTCTCTGCTCCGCCAGGAGGAAAGGCCTTGAAAGACCTACTGAATTTGCTGAAAAACCAGGGTCAAGTCGAAGAGTTCGACGCCATCCGTATTGGATTGGCCTCGCCTGAGATGATCCGTTCGTGGTCGTTCGGTGAAGTTAAAAAGCCGGAAACCATCAACTACCGTACGTTCAAACCTGAGCGTGACGGCCTGTTCTGCGCCAAGATCTTTGGCCCGGTGAAGGATTACGAGTGCCTGTGCGGTAAGTACAAGCGCTTGAAGCACCGTGGTGTGATCTGCGAGAAGTGCGGCGTTGAAGTTGCGCTGGCAAAAGTTCGTCGTGAGCGCATGGCACACATCGAGCTGGCCTCGCCGGTTGCCCACATCTGGTTCCTGAAATCGCTGCCGTCCCGTATCGGCCTGCTGATGGACATGACCCTGCGTGATATCGAACGCGTTCTCTACTTCGAGAGCTATGTCGTTATCGACCCGGGCATGACCACCCTTGAAAAAGGTCAGCTGCTCAACGACGAGCAGTACTTCGAAGCGCTGGAAGAGTTCGGCGACGATTTCGATGCCCGCATGGGTGCCGAAGCTGTCCGCGAACTGCTGCACGCTATCGACCTGGAGCACGAGATTGGCCGCCTGCGCGAAGAAATTCCGCAAACCAACTCCGAAACCAAGATCAAGAAGCTGTCCAAGCGTCTGAAGTTGATGGAAGCCTTCCAGGGTTCCGGCAACCTGCCAGAGTGGATGGTGCTGACCGTTCTGCCGGTTCTGCCGCCAGACCTGCGTCCACTGGTTCCGCTCGATGGCGGTCGTTTCGCGACTTCCGACCTCAACGATCTGTATCGTCGAGTGATCAACCGTAACAACCGCTTGAAGCGCCTGCTTGATCTGTCCGCTCCGGACATCATCGTGCGCAACGAAAAGCGTATGTTGCAGGAAGCTGTCGACGCGCTGCTCGACAACGGTCGTCGTGGCCGTGCTATCACCGGTTCCAACAAGCGTCCTCTGAAATCCCTGGCTGACATGATCAAGGGTAAGCAGGGTCGTTTCCGTCAGAACTTGCTCGGTAAGCGTGTTGACTACTCCGGTCGTTCGGTAATTACCGTAGGCCCGACCCTGCGCCTGCACCAGTGCGGTCTGCCTAAGAAAATGGCTCTGGAGCTGTTCAAGCCGTTCATTTTCGGCAAGCTGGAAATGCGTGGTCTCGCGACCACCATCAAAGCCGCCAAGAAGATGGTCGAGCGCGAGCTGCCAGAGGTTTGGGACGTTCTCGCCGAAGTGATTCGCGAGCACCCAGTGCTGCTCAACCGTGCACCGACCCTTCACCGTCTGGGTATCCAGGCGTTTGAACCGGTACTGATCGAAGGTAAGGCCATCCAGCTGCACCCTCTGGTCTGTGCTGCGTACAACGCCGACTTCGACGGCGACCAAATGGCCGTGCACGTACCGCTGACGCTGGAAGCCCAGCTCGAAGCGCGTGCGCTGATGATGTCGACCAACAACATCCTGTCGCCAGCCAACGGTGAGCCAATCATCGTTCCGTCGCAGGACGTTGTATTGGGTCTGTACTACATGACTCGTGAAGCGATCAACGCCAAGGGCGAAGGTCGTGTGTTCGCGGATCTGCAGGAAGTTGACCGTGTGTTCCGTGCCGGCGAAGCCGCACTGCACGCCAAGGTCAAAGTGCGGATCAACGAAACCGTGAACGATCGTGATGGCGGCAGCGTGACCAACACCCGTATCGTCGACACCACCGTCGGTCGTGCGCTGTTGTTCCAGGTTGTGCCAAAAGGCTTGTCCTTCGACGTCGTCAACCTGCCGATGAAGAAAAAGGCGATCTCCAAGCTGATCAACCAGTGCTACCGCGTGGTTGGTCTGAAAGAGACCGTGATCTTCGCTGACCAGTTGATGTACACCGGTTTTGCCTATTCGACCATTTCCGGCGTTTCCATCGGTGTTAACGACTTCGTTATCCCGGACGAAAAAGCCCGCATCATCGGTGCTGCTACCGAAGAAGTGAAAGAGATCGAAAGCCAGTACGCCTCCGGCCTGGTAACCCAGGGCGAGAAGTACAACAAGGTCATCGACCTCTGGTCCAAGGCGAACGACGAAGTATCCAAGGCGATGATGGCCAACCTCTCGAAAGAGAAAGTCATCGACCGTCATGGCAACGAAGTCGACCAGGAATCGTTCAACTCGATGTACATGATGGCCGACTCGGGCGCACGGGGTTCTGCTGCGCAGATCCGTCAGCTCGCCGGTATGCGTGGCCTGATGGCCAAGCCGGACGGCTCCATCATCGAGACCCCGATCACCGCGAACTTCCGTGAAGGTTTGAGCGTACTCCAGTACTTCATCTCCACTCACGGTGCCCGTAAGGGTCTTGCGGATACCGCGTTGAAAACGGCGAACTCCGGTTACCTGACTCGTCGTCTGGTAGACGTTGCGCAGGATCTGGTCGTGACCGAGATCGATTGCGGCACCGAACACGGCTTGGTGATGACTCCGCACATTGAAGGCGGTGACGTTGTAGAGCCGCTGGGTGAACGCGTATTGGGTCGTGTCATCGCCCGTGACGTATTCAAGCCGGGTACCGAGGACGTAATCGTTCCTGCCGGCACCCTGGTTGACGAGAAGTGGGTCGAGTTCATCGAGCTCAACAGCATCGACGAAGTGATCGTACGTTCGCCGATCAGCTGCGAAACCCGCTACGGCATCTGCGCCAAGTGCTACGGTCGCGACCTGGCTCGTGGTCACCAGGTGAACATCGGTGAAGCGGTCGGCGTTATCGCTGCCCAGTCCATCGGTGAGCCGGGTACCCAGCTGACGATGCGTACGTTCCACATCGGTGGTGCGGCAAGCCGGACCTCCGCAGCTGACAGCGTTCAGGTGAAGAATGGCGGTACTGTCCGTCTGCACAACCTCAAGCACGTAGAGCGCGTGGACGGTCACCTGGTGGCTGTATCCCGTTCCGGTGAGCTGGCGATCGCTGACGACTTCGGTCGCGAGCGCGAGCGCTACAAGCTGCCGTACGGTGCTGTGATTTCGGTCAAGGAAGGTGACAAGGTCGACGCTGGTGCTATCGTGGCCAAGTGGGATCCGCACACCCACCCGATCGTGACCGAAATGAAAGGTACCGTGACCTACGTGGGCATGGAAGAAGGCATCACGATCAAGCGTCAGACTGACGAATTGACCGGTATGACCAACATTGAAGTACTTGACGCGAAAGATCGTCCAGCTGCTGGCAAGGACATCCGTCCGGCCGTGAAGATGGTCGACGACAACGGCAAGGATCTGTTGCTGCCAGGCACTGACGTAATCGCTCAGTACTTCCTGCCAGCCAACGCCCTGGTCGGTGTTGCGGATGGTGCGCGGATCGCGATCGGTGATGTTATCGCTCGTATCCCGCAGGAAACTTCGAAAACCCGCGACATCACCGGTGGTCTGCCGCGTGTTGCCGACTTGTTCGAAGCCCGTCGTCCGAAAGAAGCCTCGATTCTGGCTGAAGTCAGCGGCACCATCGCGTTCGGTAAAGAGACCAAAGGCAAGCGCCGTCTGGTCATCACGCCGAACGACGGTAGCGATCCGTACGAAGAGCTGATTCCGAAGTGGCGTCACCTGAACGTCTTCGAAGGCGAACAGGTAAACCGCGGCGAAGTTATCTCCGACGGTCCGAGCGATCCACACGACATCCTGCGTCTGCTGGGTGTGAGTGCGCTGGCCAAGTACATCGTGAACGAGATCCAGGACGTTTATCGTCTGCAAGGCGTGAAGATCAACGACAAGCACATCGAGACCATCCTGCGTCAGATGCTGCGTAAAGTTGAAATCGCTGAATCCGGCGATTCGAGTTTCATCAAGGGCGACCAGATGGAACTGACTCACGTACTGGTAGAAAACGAGCGCCTGGCTGCGGACGACAAGTTCGTATCCAAGTTCACTCGCGTGCTGCTGGGTATCACCAAGGCGTCGTTGTCCACCGAATCGTTCATCTCGGCGGCTTCCTTCCAGGAAACCACCCGCGTACTGACCGAAGCGGCGGTAACCGGCAAGCGCGATTACCTGCGCGGCCTGAAAGAAAACGTGGTCGTGGGTCGTCTGATCCCGGCCGGTACCGGTTTGGCCTATCACAGCGAGCGCAAACGCCGCCGTGATGCAGACAAGCCGTTGCGCGTAAGCGCCAGTGAAGTGGAAGCTGCACTGACCGAAGCACTGAACTCGAGCGGTAACTGAGTTCTGTAGCAATTGAGTGCCTGGCCCTGGTCGTCCCGCCCGCCGGATCGAGACAAATTGTCGAGATCCGGCGGGCGGGGAGGTCGGGGCCTTGCCTTGACTGGGAGCAAGATCCTCTTTAGACTCTTGATCCCCTAAATTTGGCGGGAATTCGTTCCTGCCATTTTGCTTTTCTTGTAAGACAATAGCGTCGCAAGACAACAGTGGAGCTAGTAGATGGCAACTATCAACCAGCTGGTACGTCAGCCGCGTAAGCGTATCGTCGAGAAATCCGACGTGCCTGCGCTGCAGAACTGCCCGCAACGTCGTGGCGTATGCACCCGTGTGTATACCACCACGCCGAAAAAACCTAACTCGGCACTGCGTAAAGTATGCCGTGTGCGTCTGACCAACGGTTTCGAGGTTTCCTCGTACATCGGCGGTGAAGGCCACAACCTGCAAGAGCACAGCGTGGTACTGATCCGCGGCGGTCGTGTAAAAGACTTGCCAGGTGTTCGTTACCACACCGTTCGCGGTTCTTTGGATACTTCCGGCGTTAAAGGTCGTAACCAGGGTCGTTCGAAGTACGGTACCAAGCGTCCGAAATAATCGGCCGTTTTACAGTTTTTCATTTTATTGAGTCGATAAGAGTAAGGTCGGGCACGCAATAGCTGTCCCGGGCTAACCTGAAGACCGTTTGAGGGCTTATCAATGCCAAGACGTCGCGTAGCAGCCAAACGTGAGATTCTGGACGATCCGAAATACGGAAGCCAGATTCTCGCCAAGTTCATGAACCACGTAATGGAAAGCGGCAAGAAAGCCGTTGCCGAGCGTATCGTTTATGGCGCACTGGACAAAGTTAAGGAACGCAAGAACAGCGATCCCCTGGAAATCTTCGAGAAAGCTCTCGACGCCATCGCTCCGCTGGTCGAAGTGAAGTCGCGCCGTGTAGGCGGTGCTACTTACCAGGTTCCGGTCGAAGTTCGTCCGTCCCGTCGTAACGCCCTGGCAATGCGCTGGTTGGTAGACTTCGCCCGCAAGCGCGGTGAGAAGTCCATGGCTCTGCGTTTGGCTGGCGAACTGTTGGACGCTGCTGAAGGTAAAGGTGCTGCAGTTAAGAAGCGTGAAGACGTGCACCGTATGGCTGAAGCCAACAAGGCTTTCTCGCACTACCGCTTCTAATTTTAGCGTCACTCAATTTGCGAGGGCTTTATGGCTCGTACTACACCGATTAACCGCTACCGTAACATCGGTATCGTTGCTCACGTGGATGCTGGTAAAACCACCACCACCGAGCGCGTCCTTTTTTACACCGGCAAAAGTCACAAGATGGGCGAGGTGCATGATGGCGCCGCGACCACCGACTGGATGGTGCAGGAGCAGGAGCGTGGTATTACCATTACTTCTGCTGCCATTACCGCCTTCTGGAAGGGTTCCGAGAAGCAGTACCCGCACGAGCATCGCTTCAACGTTATCGATACCCCGGGCCACGTAGACTTCACCATCGAAGTTGAACGTTCCCTGCGTGTACTCGACGGCGCTGTCGTCGTGTTCTGCGGTACTTCGGGTGTTGAGCCTCAGTCGGAAACCGTATGGCGTCAGGCCAACAAATACGGTGTTCCACGTCTTGTTTACGTAAACAAGATGGACCGTGCTGGTGCCAACTTCCTGCGCGTGATCGGTCAGATCAAGCAGCGTCTGGGTCACACTCCGGTGCCGATCCAGCTGGCTATCGGTTCCGAAGACAACTTCCAGGGTCAGATCGATCTGATCAACATGCAAGCTGTCTACTGGAACGATGCTGACAAGGGTATGGTTCCTGTTCGCAAGGACATCCCGGCAGAGTTGCTGGAAGAAGCCGAGAAGTGGCGCGGCAACATGGTTGAGGCTGCGGCCGAAGCCAACGAAGAGCTGATGAACAAGTACCTTGAGGGTGAAGAGCTCACCAACGAGGAAATCAAGGCTGCTCTGCGCCAGCGTACCATCGCTGGTGAGATCGTCCTGGCTGTTTGCGGTTCTTCCTTCAAGAACAAGGGTGTTCCCCTGGTTCTCGATGCTGTGATCGACTTCCTGCCTGCTCCAACCGACATTCCTGCTATCAAGGGCTCCAACCCTGATAACGAGGAAGAGGAAATGGAGCGTCATGCAAGCGACGACGAGCCTTTCGCGGCTCTGGCGTTCAAGATCGCTACCGACCCATTCGTGGGTACCTTGACCTTTGTTCGGGTTTACTCGGGCGTGTTGAACTCCGGCGACGGCGTGATCAACTCTGTAAAAGGCAAGAAAGAGCGTGTGGGTCGTATGGTGCAAATGCACGCAAACGCCCGTGAAGAGATCAAGGAAGTGCGCGCTGGCGACATCGCGGCCTTGATTGGCATGAAGGACGTCACCACCGGTGAAACCTTGTGCAACGCTGACAAGCCAATCATCCTGGTTCGTATGGACTTCCCGGAGCCGGTTATTTCGGTTGCCGTTGAGCCAAAAACCAAGGATGACCAGGAAAAAATGGGTATCGCTCTGGGCAAGCTTGCTCAGGAGGACCCGTCTTTCCGCGTCAAGACTGATGAAGAGACCGGTCAAACGATCATCTCTGGTATGGGCGAGTTGCACCTGGACATCCTGGTTGACCGGATGCGCCGTGAGTTCAACGTCGAAGCCAACATCGGTAAGCCTCAGGTTTCCTATCGTGAGCGCATCACGAAGAACTGTGAAATCGAAGGTAAGTTTGTTCGCCAGTCCGGCGGCCGTGGTCAATTCGGTCACTGCTGGATTCGTTTTGCACCGGCTGACGAAGGTCAGGAAGGTCTGCAATTCGTGAACGAAGTCGTAGGTGGTGTGGTTCCTAAGGAATACATCCCGGCGATCCAGAAGGGTATCGAAGAGCAGATGAAGAACGGCGTTGTTGCCGGCTATCCGCTGATCGGCCTGAAGGCAACTGTGTTCGATGGTTCTTACCACGACGTCGACTCCAACGAGATGGCGTTCAAGGTGGCTGCTTCCATGGCAACCAAGCAACTGGCCCAGAAGGGCGGTGGTGAGTTGCTTGAGCCGATCATGGCGGTAGAAGTCGTAACGCCTGAAGACTACATGGGTGATGTCATGGGCGACCTTAACCGTCGTCGTGGCATGATTCTGGGTATGGAAGATACGGTTTCCGGCAAGGTTATTCGTGCTGAGGTTCCGTTGGGTGAAATGTTCGGTTACGCAACCGACGTTCGTTCCATGTCTCAGGGTCGCGCAAGCTACTCTATGGAATTCAAAAAATACAATACAGCTCCGTCGCATATCGTCGAAACTGTTACCAAAAAACAAGGCTGATTCAGCCCCTTTAGGCTAGGAGTTAATTGTCGTGGCTAAAGAAAAATTTGATCGTTCCCTACCGCACGTCAACGTTGGCACCATTGGTCACGTTGACCACGGTAAAACCACTCTGACTGCTGCTCTGACTCGCGTCTGCTCCGAAGTTTTCGGTTCGGCCGTTGTTGCTTTCGATAAAATCGACAGCGCTCCGGAAGAAAAGGCTCGTGGTATCACCATCAACACCGCGCACGTTGAGTACAACTCTTCGATTCGTCACTACGCTCACGTTGACTGCCCAGGTCACGCTGACTACGTGAAGAACATGATCACCGGTGCTGCCCAGATGGACGGCGCGATCCTGGTTTGCTCGGCCGCTGATGGTCCGATGCCGCAAACTCGTGAGCACATCCTGCTGTCCCGTCAAGTAGGCGTTCCGTACATCGTTGTCTTCCTGAACAAGGCTGACATGGTTGACGACGCTGAGCTGCTGGAACTGGTTGAGATGGAAGTGCGCGACCTGCTGAGCACTTACGACTTCCCAGGTGATGACACTCCAATCATCATCGGTTCGGCTCTGATGGCTCTGAACGGCCAAGATGACAACGAAATGGGTACCACCGCTGTTAAGCGCCTGGTAGAAACTCTGGACAGCTACATCCCAGAGCCAGTTCGTGTTATCGACAAGCCGTTCCTGATGCCAATCGAAGACGTATTCTCGATCTCGGGTCGCGGTACTGTTGTAACTGGCCGTATCGAGCGCGGTATCGTCAAGGTTCAGGATCCACTGGAAATCGTTGGTCTGCGTGACACCACCGTCACCACCTGCACCGGTGTTGAAATGTTCCGTAAGCTGCTCGACGAAGGTCGTGCTGGCGAGAACTGCGGCGTTCTGCTGCGTGGTACCAAGCGTGACGACGTTGAGCGTGGCCAGGTTCTGGTCAAGCCAGGTTCGGTTAAGCCGCACACCAAGTTCGAAGCTGAAGTGTACGTTCTGAGCAAAGAAGAAGGCGGTCGTCACACTCCGTTCTTCAAAGGCTACCGTCCACAGTTCTACTTCCGGACCACTGACGTGACCGGTAACTGCGAACTGCCGGAAGGCGTTGAAATGGTAATGCCAGGCGACAACATCAAAATGGTTGTCACCCTGATCAAGACCATCGCAATGGAAGACGGTCTGCGTTTCGCTATCCGTGAAGGCGGTCGTACCGTCGGCGCTGGCGTCGTAGCCAAAATCATCGAGTAAGCTCTTTTTTGAGTCAGCTTTGATGAGTTGAAAAAGCCCCCGCTTAGCGGGGGCTTTTTTATTGGGTTGACACCTATATGGGGCGTCTATAGAATTGCGCCTCCTTTTAACGGGCGTATTGCGCTCGGTGGGAATAGCAGCCGGAGTCTGAAATCCAATGCAAAATCAGCAAATCCGTATCAGGTTGAAGGCTTTTGACCATCGCCTGATCGACCAATCCACCCAGGAAATCGTGGAAACCGCGAAACGTACTGGTGCTCAAGTGCGTGGTCCAATTCCACTGCCTACCCGTAAAGAGCGGTTCACCGTTCTGGTCTCCCCGCACGTCAACAAAGACGCGCGTGACCAGTACGAGATCCGTACTCATAAGCGCGTTCTGGACATCGTCCAGCCAACGGATAAAACCGTTGATGCTCTTATGAAGCTTGATCTTGCGGCCGGTGTGGAAGTGCAGATCAGCCTCGGCTAAGACTCGGTCTTAGTCGTGTAACGCTCTGAAATGGGCGGCCATAGCGGGTGAAAGCCCCGTACACTCATGAGGTTTACAACATGACTATTGGTGTAGTCGGTCGTAAATGCGGTATGACCCGTATTTTCACCGAAGAAGGTGTCTCCATTCCGGTCACGGTCATTGAGATCGAGCCGAATCGCGTCACCCAGTTCAAAACTGAAGAGACCGATGGCTATCGTGCAGTGCAAGTCACTGTCGGCGAGCGTCGTGCTTCGCGTGTAACAGCTGCTCAGGCTGGCCACTTCGCTAAGGCGAACGTTGCCGCTGGTCGTACCGTAATGGAATTCCGTCTTGAAGAAGGCGAGTACCAGGCCGGCGATCTGATCAACGCTGAAATCTTCGCTGCTGGTCAACTGGTTGATGTAACCGGTCAGTCCAAGGGTAAAGGCTTCCAGGGTACGATCAAGCGTTGGAACTTCCGCGGGCAAGATAACACCCACGGTAACTCCGTATCCCACCGCGTTCCAGGCTCTATCGGCCAGTGCCAGACTCCTGGTCGTGTATTCAAGGGCAAAAAAATGTCCGGTCATATGGGCGCTGAGCGCGTGACCGTGCAGTCCCTCGAAGTAGTGCGCGTGGACGCTGAACGCAATCTGTTGTTGGTCAAGGGCGCTGTTCCTGGCGCTACTGGCGGCAACTTGGTTGTACGTCCAGCAGCCAAGGCTCGCGGTTAAGGGGAAGCTGACATGCAATTAAATGTAAATGACGCTCAAGCGATCGAAGTTTCCGAACTGACATTTGGCGGCGAATTCAACGAGACGCTGGTTCACCAAGCAGTCGTGGCCTACATGGCCGGCGGCCGTCAAGGTAGCAAGCAGCAAAAGACCCGTTCCGACGTTTCTGGTGGCGGTAAGCGCCCATGGCGTCAGAAAGGTACTGGCCGTGCTCGTGCCGGTACTATCCGTAGCCCAATCTGGCGTGGCGGCGGTACCACTTTCGCAGCTCGTCCTCAGGATCACTCCCAGAAGCTGAACAAGAAGATGTACCGCGCAGCAATGCGTTCCATCCTTGCTGAGCTGGTGCGTACTGATCGTCTGGTCGTGGTTCAGGACTTCGCTGTTGAAGCACCGAAAACCAAAGATCTGCTGAACAAGCTGAACGGCATGGGCCTGACTGACGTCCTGATCGTGTCTGACGCTGTTGATCAGAACCTGTACCTGGCTGCTCGTAACCTGCCACACGTTGATGTTCGTGACGTGCAAGGTTCCGATCCGGTCAGTCTGATCGCATACGACAAGGTGTTGATCACCGTGTCGGCCGTGAAGAAATTCGAGGAGCTGCTGGGATGAACCAGGAACGCGTATTTAAAGTTCTGCTTGGCCCGCACGTTTCCGAGAAGGCTACGGTTCTGGCAGACAAGAAAGGCCAGTTCGTTTTCAAGGTTGCGACCGACGCAACCAAGCTGGAAATCAAGAAGGCCGTCGAAAGCCTGTTCAGCGTGAAAGTAGAGCGCGTGACTACCCTGAATGTTCTGGGTAAAAGCAAGCGCACTGCTCGCGGTCTGGGCAAGCGTAATGACTGGAAGAAGGCAGTTATCTCCCTTCAGCCAGGCCAAGATCTCGATTTCAGCAGCAGTGCTGAGTAAGGAAGGGGTGCATCATGGCAATCGTTAAATGCAAACCGACTTCCCCTGGCCGCCGTTTTGTGGTCAAGGTGGTCAACCAGGAGCTGCATAAAGGCGCTCCTCACGCACCGCTGCTCGAGAAAAAATCGAAGTCTGGTGGTCGTAACAACAATGGCCGTATTACCACTCGTCACATCGGTGGTGGTCATAAGCAGCATTATCGTCTGGTCGACTTCCGTCGCAACGACAAGGATGGCATCGCTGCCACCGTCGAGCGTATCGAATACGATCCAAACCGTACTGCTCACATCGCTCTGCTGCTGTACGCAGATGGCGAGCGTCGCTACATCATCGCCCCTAAAGGCGTGAGCGCTGGCGACCAGCTGATCGCAGGTGCCCTGGCACCGATCAAGCCGGGCAACGCTCTGCAACTGCGTAACATTCCAGTTGGTAGCACCGTACACGGCATCGAATTGAAGCCAGGTAAAGGCGCGCAAATCGCTCGTTCCGCTGGTGCTTCGGCTCAGCTGATCGCTCGTGAAGGTGTCTACGTGACCCTGCGTCTGCGTTCTGGTGAGATGCGTAAAGTACTGGCTGAATGCCGTGCGACCCTGGGCGAAGTCTCGAACTCCGAGCACAGCCTGCGTTCGTTGGGTAAAGCTGGTGCCAAGCGCTGGCGTGGCGTTCGCCCAACCGTTCGTGGTGTTGCCATGAACCCGGTTGACCACCCACATGGTGGTGGTGAAGGTCGTACCTCTGGTGGTCGTCATCCGGTATCGCCATGGGGCTTCCCGACTAAGGGCGCGAAGACTCGTGGTAATAAGCGTACCGACAAAATGATCGTCCGTCGTCGCAAGTAAATAGAGGGATACGACAGTGCCACGTTCTCTGAAAAAAGGTCCTTTTATTGATCTTCACCTACTGAAGAAGATCGAAGTGGCGGCGGAAAAGAACGATCGCAAACCAGTTAAGACCTGGTCGCGTCGTTCGATGATCCTGCCACAAATGGTCGGTCTGACCATCGCAGTACACAACGGTCGTCAACACGTCCCAGTTCTCGTGAACGAAGACATGGTCGGCCACAAACTGGGCGAGTTTGCCGGTACCCGCACATACCGTGGGCACGTGGCTGACAAGAAAGCCAAGCGTTAAGGGGTTAGGAAATGGAAGTAGCCGCTAAGTTGTCGGGCGCTCGAATCTCCGCCCAGAAAGCCCGCTTGGTCGCCGACCAGATCCGCGGGAAGAAGGTGGGCGAAGCGCTCAACCTGTTGGCTTTCAGCAGTAAGAAAGCCGCCGAGATCATGAAGAAAGTGCTGGAGTCGGCCGTAGCCAACGCCGAGCATAACGAAGGCGCAGACGTTGATGACCTGAAGGTCAGCACCGTTTTCGTCAACGAAGGGCGTTCGCTGAAGCGCATCATGCCACGTGCCAAAGGCCGTGCTGATCGCATCGTCAAGCGGTCTTGCCATATCACTGTCAAGGTTGCTGACAAGTAACGGAGTCGAAGAGATGGGTCAGAAAGTACATCCCATTGGCATTCGCCTGGGAATCGTCAAGGAGCACACCTCCGTCTGGTACGCAGACGGTCGGACTTATGCGGACTACTTGTTCGCTGATCTGAAGGTGCGTGAGTATCTCCAAGACAAACTAAAAAGCGCGTCCGTAAGCCGTATCGATATCCATCGTCCGGCGCAGACTGCACGTATCACCATCCACACTGCTCGTCCAGGTATCGTTATCGGGAAGAAAGGTGAAGATGTTGAGAAACTGCGTCAGGACCTGACCAAGCAAATGGGTGTGCCTGTGCACATCAATATCGAAGAGATCCGCAAGCCGGAGCTCGACGGTATGTTGGTTGCGCAGAGCGTAGCTCAGCAGCTGGAGCGTCGCGTAATGTTCCGTCGCGCTATGAAGCGCGCTGTACAGAACGCAATGCGCATTGGTGCCAAAGGCATCAAAATCCAAGTGAGCGGTCGTCTCGGCGGTGCTGAAATCGCACGTACTGAATGGTATCGCGAAGGTCGTGTGCCACTGCACACCCTGCGTGCCGACATCGACTATGCCAACTACGAAGCTCACACCACTTATGGTGTGATCGGTGTAAAGGTTTGGATCTTCAAAGGCGAAGTAATTGGTGGTCGCCAAGAAGAGCTGAAGCCACAAGCACCAGCGCCTCGTAAAAAAGCTGCTAAGTAAGGGGTACGCCAAATGTTGCAACCAAAGCGTACGAAGTTCCGCAAGCAGATGACCGGTCACAACCGTGGCCTGGCATTGCGCGGTAGCAAAGTCAGCTTCGGCGAGTTCGCGCTGAAGTCTGTTGCTCGTGGTCGTCTCACCGCTCGTCAGATCGAGTCAGCGCGTCGTGCTCTGACCCGTCACGTAAAACGTGGCGGCAAGATCTGGATCCGTGTATTCCCGGACAAGCCTGTCACCAAGAAGCCACTCGAAGTTCGGATGGGTAAAGGTAAGGGTAACGTGGAGTACTGGGTTGCCCAGATTCAGCCAGGCAAAGTCCTGTATGAAATCGAGGGTGTTTCTGAAGAGCTGGCGCGTGAGGCTTTCGCCCTGGCTGCTGCAAAGCTGCCGCTCGCCACCTCCTTTGTTAAACGGACGGTGATGTGATGAAAGCGAATGAACTTCGTGAAAAATCAGCACAGCAGCTGAACGAGCAACTGCTCGGCCTGCTGCGCGACCAGTTCAATCTGCGTATGCAGAAAGCAACTGGCCAGTTGGGGCAGTCTCATCTGCTCTCGCAAGTTAAGCGTGACATCGCTCGCGTGAAAACTGTGCTCAACCAGCAGGCAGGTAAGTAATCATGGCTGAAGCCGAAAAAACTGTCCGTACGCTGACTGGCCGTGTTGTCAGCGACAAGATGGACAAAACCATCACCGTTCTGATCGAGCGTCGCGTTAAGCACCCGATCTACGGTAAATACGTTAAGCGTTCGACTAAGCTGCACGCGCACGACGAAACCAATCAGTGCCACATCGGCGACAAAGTCACTATTCGTGAAACTCGTCCTTTGGCCAAGACCAAGTCTTGGGCGCTGGTTGATGTTCTCGAACGCGCTGTGGAAGTCTAAGGACTAGGGGTCGGAGAAATTATATGATTCAGACTCAATCCATGCTCGATGTGGCCGATAACAGCGGCGCTCGCCGCGTTATGTGCATCAAGGTGCTGGGTGGCTCCCATCGTCGTTACGCTGGTATTGGTGACATCATCAAAGTTACCGTCAAGGAAGCAATTCCTCGCGGTAAGGTGAAAAAAGGCCAAGTGATGACTGCTGTTGTAGTCCGCACTCGTCACGGTGTTCGCCGTGCAGATGGCTCCATTATCCGCTTTGATGGCAACGCTGCTGTTCTTCTGAACAACAAGCAAGAGCCGATCGGCACCCGTATCTTTGGGCCAGTGACCCGTGAACTTCGTACTGAGAAGTTCATGAAGATCGTCTCGCTCGCCCCAGAAGTGCTGTAAGGAGATCCGACATGCAAAAGATTCGTCGTGACGACGAGATCATCGTGATCGCCGGCAAAGACAAAGGTAAGCGCGGTAAGGTGCTGAAGGTTCTTGCTGACAACCGTCTGGTTGTTGGTGGTCTGAACCTGGTCAAGCGTCATACCAAGCCTAACCCGATGTCGGGCGTACAGGGCGGTATCGTCGAGAAAGAAGCGCCACTGCACGCTTCCAACGTCGCCATTTTCAACGGCGAAACCAACAAGGCTGACCGCGTTGGTTTCAAAGTAGAAGACGGTAAGAAAATTCGTGTCTTCAAGTCGACCCAAAAAGCGGTTGATGCTTGAACACTGCTAGGTAGAAGACCATGGCACGACTAAAAGAGATTTACCGGAAGGAAATCGCACCGAAACTTAAGGAAGAACTTAAGCTTTCGAACGTGATGGAAGTTCCGCGCGTTACCAAAATCACCCTGAACATGGGTCTGGGCGAAGCGATCGGCGACAAAAAAGTCATCGAGCACGCTGTTGCCGACCTGGAAAAGATCACCGGTCAGAAAGTCGTTGTGACTTACGCTCGGAAATCCATCGCTGGCTTTAAAGTCCGTGAAGGTTGGCCGATCGGCGTCAAAGTGACCCTGCGCCGTGAGCGTATGTACGAGTTCCTGGATCGTCTGCTGTCGATCTCCCTGCCTCGGGTTCGCGACTTCCGCGGCCTGAATGCCAAGTCCTTCGATGGTCGTGGTAACTACAGCATGGGCGTTAAAGAGCAGATCATTTTCCCGGAAATCGATTACGACAAGATCGATGCTCTCCGCGGTCTGGACATTACCCTGACCACCACTGCTCGGACGGATGACGAAGGTCGCGCACTGCTGCGCGCTTTCAAATTCCCGTTCCGCAACTGATTGGAGTAGGAAAATGGCCAAGAAGAGCATGAAAAACCGTGAGCTGAAGCGTCAGCTCACCGTTGCCAAGTACGCCACCAAGCGTGCAGCGCTGAAAGCTATCATCGTTGATCTGAACGCAAGTCCAGAAGCGCGTTGGGAAGCTACCGTAGCACTGCAGAAGCAGCCACGTGACGCAAGCGCTTCGCGCATGCGTAACCGCTGCCGCCTGACTGGTCGTCCGCACGGCGTGTACCGCAAGTTCGGCCTCGGCCGTAACATGCTGCGTCAAGCTGCAATGCGTGGTGACGTTCCAGGTCTGGTTAAAGCCAGCTGGTAAGCACTGTCAAAGTCTCGGTGTCCAGGGTCGCAAGATCCTGACCACCGGTGACCTTGAACTTGAATCAAGCCCCTTTTGGGGCTTGATTCATTTGTGGGGTGTGTCTAGAATACCCGGCTCGCCTGAGCCCGTGCTTTTATTGCGCGGATGTACTCGGCGACACGTAGTAGCCGAAAGGCTAATTTTTTGTGTATTAGGAGCGTCTAGCCCATGAGTATGCAGGACCCGTTAGCGGACATGCTAACTCGTATCCGTAATGCCCAGATGGCTGAAAAGTCCGTCGTAAGCATGCCATCTTCTACTTTGAAGGTAGCTGTTGCCAAAGTCCTGAAGGACGAAGGTTACATTGCGGGTTATCAGATCAGCAGCGAAATCAAGCCACTGCTGTCCATCGAGCTGAAGTACTTCGAAGGCCGTCCGGTCATCGAGGAAGTGAAGCGCGTTAGCCGTCCAGGCCTGCGTCAGTACAAGTCCGTCGATGATCTGCCAAAAGTTCGTGGCGGTCTCGGTGTGTCTATCGTCTCCACCAACAAAGGTGTGATGACGGATCGTGCTGCGCGCGCTGCCGGTGTCGGCGGCGAAGTTCTTTGCACTGTGTTCTAAGGGGGGATAAGCATGTCACGCGTCGCTAAGAACCCCGTTAAGCTGCCAGCCGGTGTCGAAGTCAAATTCGCAGGCCAACAGCTTTCGGTGAAGGGTGCCAAGGGCACTCTGCAACTGAACATCCATTCGTCCGTTGAGATCGTTGAAGAAGCTGGTGAGCTGCGTTTCGCTGCTCGCAATGGCGATCAACAGACTCGCGCAATGGCTGGTACCACTCGTGCGTTGGTAAACAACATGGTCCAAGGCGTAAGCCAAGGCTTCGAGCGCAAGCTCCAGCTGGTCGGTGTTGGTTACAAAGCGCAAGCAAAAGGCACAGTGCTGAACCTGGCTCTTGGCTTCTCGCACCCAGTGGATTATGAACTGCCGGAAGGCATCACCGCTGAGACTCCTAGCCAGACCGATATCCTGATCAAGGGCATCGACAAGCAGCTGGTAGGTCAAGTGGCCGCCGAGATCCGCGACTTCCGTCCACCAGAGCCGTACAAAGGCAAAGGTGTGCGCTACGCGGACGAAGTCGTCCGTCGTAAAGAAGCCAAGAAGAAGTAGGGCATAGCAAATGACCGACAAAAAAGTTACTCGACTGCGTCGCGCTCGCAAAGCACGCCTGAAAATGCACGAACTCGAAGTCGTGCGTCTCTGCGTGTTCCGCTCGTCGCAGCACATCTACGCCCAGGTCATTTCGGCCGACGGCAACAAAGTCCTGGCAAGTGCCTCGACTTTGGATAAAGAACTGCGTGATGGCGCCACTGGCAACATCGACGCGGCCACTAAGGTTGGCCAGCTGGTCGCTACGCGTGCAAAAGCCGCTGGCGTCTCGCAGGTGGCTTTCGACCGCTCTGGCTTCAAGTACCACGGTCGCGTCAAGGCGCTGGCTGATGCTGCTCGTGAAGCTGGGCTGGAGTTCTAAGTTATGTCAAATAACGACCAAAAGCGCGACGAAGGCTACATCGAGAAGCTGGTTCAAGTTAACCGCGTAGCCAAAACCGTTAAAGGCGGCCGTATCTTCACTTTCACCGCGTTGACCGTGGTAGGTGATGGTAAGGGCCGTGTTGGCTTCGGCCGTGGCAAGTCGCGTGAAGTGCCTGCTGCGATCCAGAAGGCAATGGAAGCTGCTCGCCGCAACATGATCCAGGTTGATCTGAACGGCACCACTCTGCAGTACGCAATGAAGTCTGCCCATGGCGCTTCGAAGGTGTACATGCAGCCTGCTTCTGAAGGTACCGGTATCATCGCTGGCGGCGCTATGCGTGCTGTCCTCGAAGTTGCTGGCGTTCAGAACGTTCTGGCCAAGTGCTACGGCTCGACTAACCCGGTAAACGTGGTTCACGCCACTTTCAAGGGTTTGAAAGCAATGCAGTCTCCTGAATCCATTGCCGCCAAGCGTGGCAAAAGCGTCAAGGAGATCTTCTGATCATGGCTACCGTAAAAGTTACGCTGATCAAAAGCATGACCGGCCGCATCCCTAACCACAAATTGTGCGTTAAGGGTCTGGGTCTGCGTCGCATCGGTCACACTGTAGAAGTCCTGGATACTCCCGAGAATCGCGGGATGATCAACAAGGCTTACTACATGCTGCGTGTCGAGGGTTAATCGATGAAACTCAATGATCTGAGTCCAGCGCCGGGTTCCCGTCGCGAAAAGCATCGTCCGGGCCGTGGTATCGGTAGTGGTTTGGGCAAGACCGGTGGCCGTGGCCACAAAGGTCAGACCTCCCGCTCCGGTGGCACCATTGCTCCAGGCTTTGAAGGCGGTCAACAGCCGCTGCATCGTCGCCTGCCGAAGTTCGGTTTCGTTTCCCTGAAGGCCATGGATCGCGCAGAAGTGCGTCTGTCCGAGCTGGCTAAAGTGGATGGCGACATCGTCACCGTGCAGTCCCTGAAGGATGCCAACGTGATCAACCAGAACGTACAGCGTGTGAAAATCATGCTGTCGGGCGAAGTTGCTCGTGCTGTCACCATCGGAAAGGGAATCGGCGCCACCAAAGGTGCGCGTGCGGCTATCGAAGCAGCTGGCGGCAAGTTCGAGGAATAAATGGCTAAGCAAGGTGCTCTCTCTGCGCTCGGCAAAGGCGGTATGTCTGAACTCTGGGCTCGTCTGCGTTTTCTGTTCCTGGCGATTATCGTCTACCGAATAGGCGCACACATCCCGGTTCCAGGTATCAACCCGGACCGACTCGCGGACCTGTTTCGACAGAATGAGGGGACCATTCTTAGCTTGTTCAACATGTTTTCCGGCGGCGCGCTGGAACGGATGAGCATCTTTGCACTGGGGATCATGCCGTACATTTCGGCATCGATCATCATGCAACTGATGACCGCCGTCAGCCCGCAGCTGGAGCAGTTGAAGAAGGAAGGTGAAGCTGGCCGTCGCAAGATCAGCCAGTACACCCGCTACGGCACTGTCGTCCTCGCTCTCGTTCAGGCCATTGGCATGTCCATTGGCCTGGCGGGGCAGGGCGTATCGTTCACTGCTGACTTCAGCTTCCATTTCGTCGCGGTAACCACGTTTGTGGCGGGTGCGATGTTTATGATGTGGCTGGGTGAGCAGATCACTGAGCGTGGTGTTGGCAACGGTATCTCGATGTTGATCTTCGCAGGTATCGTCGCCGGTCTTCCGAGAGCGATCGGGCAGTCTTTCGAGTCTGCGCGTCAGGGTGATATCAACATTTTCGCCCTGGTTGCCATCGGTTTGCTGGCAGTAGCGATTATCGGTTTCGTGGTGTTCATTGAGCGTGGTCAGCGTCGTATTGCTGTTCACTACGCCAAGCGTCAGCAGGGCCGCAAGGTGTTTGCTGCGCAGACCAGCCACTTGCCGTTGAAGGTGAACATGGCCGGCGTAATTCCGGCTATTTTCGCGAGCAGCATCCTGCTGTTCCCGGCTTCGTTGGGTGCCTGGTTCGGCCAGTCTGAAGGTATGGGCTGGTTGCAGGACATCTCGCAGTCGATCGCTCCTGGTCAGCCGTTGAATATTCTGCTGTTTAGTGCAGGGATTATTTTCTTCTGCTTCTTCTATACGGCGTTGATGTTCAATCCGAAAGACGTAGCGGAAAACCTGAAGAAGTCCGGTGCCTTTATTCCGGGCATCCGTCCAGGTGAGCAGTCTGCGCGCTACATTGATGGCGTTCTGACTCGCTTGACCATGTTCGGTGCTCTTTACATGACGGCCGTCTGTCTGTTGCCCCAGTTTCTGGTGGTTGCGGCAAACGTACCGTTCTACCTTGGCGGGACCTCGTTGCTGATCGTGGTCGTGGTTGTGATGGACTTCATGTCCCAAGTACAATCGCACCTCGTTTCGCACCAGTACGAATCCCTGATGAAGAAAGCCAACCTGAAGGGCTACGGCAGCGGCATGTTGCGCTGAGTAGCGTCCATAAGGTTCGAGGAGTTGGTGATGAAAGTTCGTGCATCGGTGAAAAAGCTGTGCCGTAACTGCAAGATTATTCGCCGCGAAGGTGTTGTTCGGGTAATTTGCAGCGCGGAACCGCGTCACAAACAGCGCCAAGGCTGAGTGTGATTGTGCTTTAAGCCCGGCAGCTAGTGCGCTGCCGGGTTGATTATTTGTTATTACAGCGATATTATCTCGCGCCCTATTTCTTGGCTTCCGGGGCGTAGGTAGCTGTCAATTGGAGTCCCACTGAATGGCCCGTATTGCAGGCGTTAACATTCCAGATAACAAGCATACTGTTATCTCGCTGACCTACATCTATGGTGTTGGTCGCACTACTGCACAGAAAATTTGTGCAGTGACTGGGGTCAACCCAGCGGCAAAGATCAAAGATCTGAGCGACGAGCAGATTGAACAGCTGCGTGGCGAAGTGGCGAAGTTCACCACTGAAGGTGACCTGCGTCGCGAAATCAACATGAAAATCAAGCGCTTGATGGACCTCGGTTGCTATCGCGGTCTGCGTCATCGTCGTGGTCTGCCAGTACGCGGTCAGCGTACCAAGACCAACGCGCGTACCCGTAAAGGTCCGCGTAAGCCGATCCGCAAGTAATCGCCCCAGCGAATCGACAGGAATTTAATCATGGCAAAACCTGCTGCTCGTCCTCGTAAAAAAGTTAAAAAGACAGTGGTTGATGGCATCGCCCACATCCATGCTTCTTTTAACAACACCATCGTGACCATTACCGACCGTCAAGGTAACGCTCTTTCCTGGGCTACCTCCGGTGGTTCGGGTTTCCGCGGTTCCCGCAAGTCCACCCCGTTCGCTGCTCAAGTAGCTGCTGAGCGTGCTGGTCAAGCTGCGCTGGAATACGGCCTGAAAAACCTCGACGTCAATGTCAAAGGTCCAGGTCCAGGTCGTGAATCCGCAGTCCGCGCTTTGAACGGCTGTGGCTACAAGATCGCCAGCATCACCGACGTGACGCCAATCCCGCACAACGGGTGCCGTCCGCCGAAGAAGCGCCGCGTGTAATCCAGGAGATTGTAAAGAATGGCTCGTTACATTGGTCCAAAATGCAAACTCGCTCGTCGCGAAGGCACCGATCTCTTTCTGAAGAGCGGCGTGCGCGCGATCGAATCGAAGTGCAACATTGAAGCAGCACCTGGTATCCACGGCCAACGCCGCGGTCGCCAGTCCGATTACGGCACCCAACTGCGTGAAAAGCAGAAGGTCCGTCGTATCTACGGCGTTCTCGAGCGTCAATTCAGCGGCTACTACAAAGAAGCTGCTGGCAAGAAAGGTGCAACCGGCGAAAACCTGTTGCAACTGCTCGAATGCCGTCTGGACAACGTTGTATACCGTATGGGTTTCGGTTCTACTCGTGCCGAATCCCGTCAGCTGGTATCGCACAAGTCGATCAGCGTTAACGGTCAGACCGTAAACGTTCCGTCCTACCAGGTTCGTGCTGGTGACGTGGTTGCTGTTCGCGAGAAAGCAAAGAACCAACTTCGCATTGTCCAAGCTCTCGATCTGTGTGCCCAACGTGGCCGCGTAGAATGGGTAGAAGTAGACACTGAGAAGAAGTCGGGCGTTTTCAAGAACGTTCCTGCTCGCAGTGATCTGTCCGCCGACATCAACGAAAGCCTGATTGTCGAGCTCTACTCCAAGTAAGGGCTAGAAAATAGGTGCATCCATGCAGATTTCGGTAAATGAGTTCCTGACACCCCGCCATATTGATGTGCAGGTTGTCAGTCCAACCCGCGCCAAGATCACACTCGAGCCTCTCGAGCGTGGTTTCGGCCACACCCTGGGCAACGCGCTGCGCCGCATCCTGTTGTCCTCAATGCCCGGCTGTGCAGTAGTCGAGGCCGAGATTGACGGTGTGCTCCATGAGTACAGCGCCATCGAAGGCGTACAGGAAGACGTAATTGAAATCCTGTTGAACCTTAAAGGTCTGGCTATCAAGCTGCACGGTCGTGACGAAGTTACGCTGACCTTGTCGAAGAAGGGTTCGGGGGTGGTTACCGCTGCCGATATTCAGCTGGATCATGATGTCGAGATCGTTAACCCCGATCACGTAATCGCTAACCTGGCGTCTAACGGCGCCCTGAACATGAAGCTCACCGTAGCTCGTGGTCGTGGTTATGAACCGGCAGACTCGCGTCAGAGCGATGAAGACGAAAGCCGCAGCATCGGTCGCTTGCAGCTTGACTCTTCGTTCAGCCCGGTTCGCCGTATCGCATACGTGGTGGAAAACGCCCGTGTCGAACAGCGTACCAACCTGGACAAGCTGGTTATTGATCTGGAAACCAACGGTACCCTGGATCCTGAAGAGGCTATTCGCCGCGCTGCAACCATCCTGCAACAGCAGTTGGCTGCGTTCGTCGACCTCAAAGGTGACAGTGAGCCAGTGGTTGTCGAGCAGGAAGACGAGATCGATCCGATCCTGCTTCGCCCGGTTGACGATCTGGAACTGACTGTACGTTCGGCTAACTGCCTTAAGGCGGAAAACATCTACTACATCGGCGACCTGATTCAGCGTACCGAAGTAGAGCTGTTGAAGACTCCGAACCTTGGCAAGAAATCCTTGACTGAAATCAAGGACGTTCTGGCCTCCCGCGGTCTGTCCCTCGGCATGCGCCTCGACAACTGGCCGCCTGCAAGTCTTAAGAAGGACGACAAGGCGACTGCCTGATCGTCGTAATCACCGAACGTTGTGTTTGGTAAGGAATGAACCATGCGTCATCGTAAAAGTGGTCGTCACCTGAGCCGCACCAGCTCGCACCGCAAGGCCATGTTCCAAAACATGGCGGTGTCGCTGTTCGAGCACGAGCTGATCAAAACTACACTGCCGAAAGCCAAAGAACTGCGCCGCGTTGCTGAGCCGCTGATCACTTTGGCCAAGACAGACAGCCTGGCTAACCGCCGTCTGGCTTTCGACCGTACTCGCTCGAAAGCTATCGTTGGTAAGCTCTTCAACGACCTGGGCAAGCGTTACGCTACCCGTGAGGGTGGCTACCTGCGCATCCTCAAGTGCGGTTTCCGCGCTGGCGACAACGCGCCTATGGCGTACGTCGAGTTGGTTGATCGTGCTACTGCCGGCGAAGCTGTAAGCGCCGAGTAAGACGACAGTCTGTAACGAAGAACCGGGCCTAGTGCCCGGTTTTTTGTGGGCGTAAGAAAAGTCTATTCGTACAAGCTTCCACGGGAGAGGGGCGGCACTATGGGTGTTGGAGGTATTGGTAGTTATTTTCTATGGATGTCCGCAATTTAATGAATTTGTAGACGTCATGATTGTTGATCAATACTCCTTTCCAGCCGATTAGCCGGCAGTTTGAAGACCGACCTAGGAAGATTGAGCATGAGCCAGACCAAAACGCTTACGACCGCCAGCGGCGCTCCTGTCGCCGATAACCAGAATTCTCGCTCCGCCGGCCCGCGTGGCCCGTTGCTGCTCGATGATTTCCACCTGATCGAGAAGCTTGCTCACTTCAATCGCGAGAACATCCCCGAGCGTCGCGTGCACGCCAAGGGTTCGGGCGCCTATGGCACATTCACCGTCACCCGGGACATCACTCAATACACCAGCGCCAAGCTGTTCGAGTCTGTTGGCAAACAAACCCCAACCTTCCTGCGGTTTTCCACCGTGGGTGGTGAGCGTGGTTCGGCCGACACCGAACGCGATCCACGTGGTTTTGCCCTGAAGTTCTACACCGAGGAAGGAAACTGGGACATCGTTGGCAACAACACGCCGGTGTTCTTCATTCGCGATCCGTTGAAATTCCCGGATTTCATCCACACTCAGAAACGTCTGCCGCAAAGCAACCTGAAAAGCGCCCAGATGATGTGGGATTTCTGGTCGCACTCGCCTGAGGCGCTGCACCAGATCACTATTCTGTTCTCTGATCGTGGCATTCCTGACGGCTACCGTCACATGCACGGCTTCGGCAGCCATACCTATAGCCTGCTCAGTGCGCAGGGTGAGCGTCACTGGGTGAAGTGGCACTACAAAACCAAGCAAGGGATCAAGAACCTTGCGCCGGCCGAAGCCGCACGCCTGGCGGGTACCGATCCGGACTACGCCCAGCGTGACCTGTTCAATGCGATCGAGCGCGGTGAGTTCCCGAAATGGAGCGTCTGCATCCAGATCATGACCGAGGCTCAGGCCGCGGCCCATTACGAGAATCCGTTCGACGTGACCAAGACCTGGTCGCAGAAAGAGTTTCCGTTGATCGAAGTGGGTGAACTCGAACTCAACCGTAATCCGCTGAACTACTTTGCCGAAGTCGAGCAGGCGGCGTTCGGGCCGAGCAACATGGTACCGGGTGTTGGTCTCTCTCCCGACCGTATGCTGCAAGGTCGTGTATTCGCCTACGCCGATGCGCACCGCTACCGTGTTGGCACCAACCACCAGCAATTGCCGGTGAATGCCCCGCGCAGCCCGGTTAACAGCTACCAGCGCGACGGCGCCATGGCATTCGGCAGCAATGGTGGCGCAGCACCGAACTACGAGCCCAATAGCTTCGTGGAAGCGCCGAAGCAGGCTCCACGTTATGCGGAACCGGCATTGGCCCTCAGTGGTGCAGCGGATCGTTACGATCATCGTGAAGACACCGACTACTACAGCCACGCCGGTGCGCTGTTCCGCTTGATGAGCGATGAGCAGAAAGCCCTGCTGATCAGCAACATCGCCGGTGCGATGGGCGGTGTATCGGCGGATGTCGTTGACCGTCAACTGCAGCATTTCTTCAAGGCGGACGTCGCTTATGGAGAAGGTATCGCAAAGGCGTTGGGCGTACAGCTTAACTAAGTCTAAACGAGAAGCAGAACCGCCCTCATTAGGGCGGTTTTTGCGTTATTTAGCCTGGTTTTCTCGGATTTTCTTCGCTTTTATTGCGATGTCCCCGTGACCTTGCAGTCAGCTTGGTTCAAACTAGAGCCTTTCAAAGCTTGTGGAGATGTAGGGCGATGCAAGGTCACCCAGACGTAATCGATTACCTCAACACGCTGCTGACAGGCGAACTGGCAGCCCGTGATCAATATTTCATCCACTCGCGGATGTACGAGGATTGGGGTTTTACCGAGCTCTACGAACGTATCAACCATGAGATGGAAGAAGAGACGCAGCACGCCGATGCGCTGATGCGCCGGATCCTGATGCTTGAAGGCACACCGCGCATGCGTCCGGATGACCTGGACATCGGCGCCACCGTGCCTGACATGCTCGCCGCCGACCTGCGCCTGGAATACAAAGTCCGCGCGGCGCTGTGCAAAGGCATTGAACTCTGCGAGCAGCACAACGACTACGTGACTCGCGAGATCCTGCGCATTCAGCTCAACGATACCGAAGAAGACCATACCTACTGGCTGGAGAAGCAGTTGGGCTTGATCAAGTTGATCGGGTTGGAGAACTACCTGCAGTCGCAGTTCTGACGCTCCCACAGAAAAACAAAAAGCCCCTGTCATTGATGAGATGACAGGGGCTTTTTCGTGTTCGGGGAGGAATCAGTCCCGATCACGCTCCAGCAACGGCTTGAGGTAGTAGCCGGTGTATGACTGCTTCATCTCGGCCACTTGCTCCGGTGTGCCTACCGCGATGATCTGACCGCCCTTGGAGCCGCCTTCCGGCCCCAGGTCCACCAGCCAGTCAGCGGTCTTGATCACATCCAGGTTGTGTTCGATCACCACCACGGTGTTGCCGTGGTCGCGCAGGCGATGCAGCACGTCGAGCAATTGCTGGATATCGGCGAAGTGCAGGCCAGTGGTCGGCTCGTCGAGGATGTACAGGGTCTTGCCGGTGTCGCGCTTGGACAGTTCACGGGACAACTTGACCCGCTGGGCCTCGCCGCCGGATAAGGTCGTTGCCGACTGCCCCAGCTTGATGTACGACAGGCCGACATCCATCAGCGTCTGGAGCTTGCGCGCCAGTGCCGGCACCGCGTCGAAGAACACCCGGGCTTCCTCGATGGTCATCTCGAGGGTTTCGTGGATGTTCTTGCCCTTGTACTTGATCTCCAGGGTTTCGCGGTTGTAGCGCTTGCTCTTGCACACGTCGCACGGCACGTAGATGTCCGGCAGGAAGTGCATCTCCACCTTGATCAGGCCATCGCCCTGGCAGGCTTCGCAGCGCCCGCCCTTGACGTTGAACGAGAAGCGACCAGGGCCGTAGCCCCGGGAGCGCGATTCCGGCACGCCGGCGAACAGTTCGCGGATCGGTGTGAACAGCCCGGTGTAGGTCGCCGGGTTGGAGCGCGGTGTACGACCGATCGGGCTCTGGTCGATATCGACGACCTTATCCAGGTGCTCCAGGCCCTTGATGCTGTCGTGGGCGGCAGCTTCCAGGGTGGTGGCGCCGTTGAGGGCCGTGGCGCTGAGGGGGAACAGGGTGTTGTTGATCAGCGTCGATTTGCCGGAGCCGGACACGCCGGTGACGCAGGTCAGCAGGCCAATCGGGATTTCCAGGTCAACGTTGCGCAAGTTGTTGCCACGGGCGCCCTTGAGGGTCAGCGACAGCTTCTTGTTGCGCGGTGTGCGCTTGGCCGGCACCTTGATCTTCACCCGGCCCGACAGGTATTTACCGGTCAGGGAATCGGGATGCGCCATGACCTCGGCAGCAGTGCCTTGGGCAACGATATGCCCGCCATGCACCCCCGCGCCCGGGCCGATGTCCACCACGTAATCGGCCAGGCGAATGGCGTCTTCATCGTGCTCGACCACGATCACCGTATTGCCGATGTCCCGCAGGTGCTTCAGGGTGCCGAGCAGTCGATCATTGTCCCGCTGGTGCAGGCCAATCGACGGCTCGTCGAGGATGTACATCACCCCGACCAGGCCAGCACCGATCTGGCTGGCCAGGCGGATACGCTGGGCTTCACCGCCGGACAAGGTGTCTGCGCTGCGATCGAGGGTCAGGTAATCCAGGCCGACGTTTACCAGAAACTGCAGGCGCTCGCGGATTTCCTTGAGGATCTTGTCGGCGATTTCTCCACGACGACCAGTGAGTTTCAAGCCGCCGAAGTAATCGGTGGCATCGCCGATCGGCAGGTTGGTCACCGCCGGCAAGGTCTTTTCGCCAACCCACACATGCCGCGCTTCGCGACGCAAGCGGGTGCCACGGCAATCGGGGCAGGGCTGGGTGCTGAGGAACTTGGCCAGCTCTTCGCGCACGCTCGCCGACTCGGTCTCGCGGTAGCGCCGCTCCAGGTTCGGCACGATGCCTTCGAACGGGTGGGAGCGTTTGACGATATCGCCGCGGTCGTTCAGGTATTTGAAGTCGACATTCTGCGAGCCGCTGCCATGCAGGATGAATTTCTGCTGGTCGGCGGGCAGTTCGTTGAACGGCTCGTCCAGGCTGAACTTGTAGTGGGCCGCCAGCGACCCAAGCATCTGGAAGTAATAGACGTTGCGCCTGTCCCAGCCGCGGATCGCGCCTTCGGCCAAGGTCAGTTCGCCGTTGACCAGGCGTTTGGTGTCGAAGAACTGCTTGACCCCCAGGCCATCGCAGGTCGGGCAGGCGCCGGCTGGGTTGTTGAAGGAAAACAGCTTGGGTTCCAGTTCGCTGATGGCATGACCGCAGATCGGGCAGGCGAAGCGCGCGGAGAAGATGATCTCTTCGCCGGGTTCGTCGTCCATCGGCGCCACCAGGGCGATGCCATCGGCCAGCTTCAGCGCCGTCTCGAAGGATTCGGCCAGGCGCTGTTGCAGGTCGGCGCGAACCTTGAAGCGGTCGACCACCACGTCGATCGAATGCTTCTTCTGTTTATCCAGCTTCGGCAGTTCGTCCAGCTCGCACAGCTTGCCGTTGACCCGGGCCCGCACGAAGCCCTGGGCGCGCAGTTCCTCGAAGACCATCAGGTGCTCGCCCTTGCGCTCGCGAATCACCGGCGCCAGCAGCATCAGCTTGCTGCCTTCCGGTTGCGCCAGCACCAGGTCGACCATCTGGCTGACGGTCTGGGCTTCCAGGGGAATGTCGTGGTCGGGGCAGCGGGGGATGCCCACTCGCGCATACAGCAGGCGCAGGTAGTCGTAGATCTCGGTGATGGTGCCGACTGTCGACCGTGGGTTATGGGAGGTCGACTTCTGTTCGATGGAGATCGCCGGCGACAGGCCTTCGATGGTGTCGACGTCGGGTTTTTCCATCATCGACAGGAACTGCCGGGCATAGGCCGACAGCGATTCGACATAGCGTCGCTGGCCTTCGGCGTACAGGGTGTCGAAGGCCAGGGATGATTTGCCGGATCCGGACAGGCCGGTGATGACGATCAGTTTGTCCCGTGGCAGGGTCAGGTCGATGTTCTTCAGGTTGTGGGTACGGGCCCCACGAATCAGGATCTTGTCCAAAGTGGCCTCGCTCGGCGGGCGTCGAAAACGTAGGAGTATACGGGCAAATACTGGATGGATGCACACTATTGAAAGTGAGTTTGCAGCCATACATGAAGACTGCGCGGCAAACGGTCGCCATATACCCTCTCAATCGATGGGACTGGTAGAATCGCCGCCGGTTCACATGAGGTTTTTCCATGCAAGATCCCCACAGCGAACACATGAGTAGCGGTGAGACCCGCGCGGCAAGCGGCCTTGCCCTGGTGTTCGCCTTCCGTATGCTGGGCATGTTCATGGTGTTGCCGGTGTTGGCGACCTATGGCATGGACCTGGCGGGCGCGACCCCGGCCCTCATCGGGTTGGCGATTGGCGCTTACGGCCTGACCCAGGCGATTTTCCAGATCCCGTTCGGGGTCATTTCCGACCGCATCGGCCGGCGTCCGGTGATCTACCTGGGGTTGATCGTCTTCGCCCTGGGCAGTGTGCTGGCGGCCAATGCCGATTCGATCTGGGGGGTGATCGCCGGACGAATCCTGCAAGGTGCCGGGGCTATTTCCGCCGCTGTCATGGCGCTGCTGTCGGACTTGACCCGCGAACAGCACCGGACCAAGGCCATGGCCATGATCGGCATGACAATCGGTCTGTCGTTCGCTGTCGCCATGGTGGTAGGCCCCTTGCTGACCCGTGCCTTTGGCTTGTCGGGGCTGTTCCTGGCCACCGGGGCCATGGCGCTGGTGGGCATCCTGATCGTGGCGTTCATGGTGCCGCACTCCACCGGGCCGTTGCAGCACCGCGAATCCGGGGTGGCCCGCCAGGCGCTGATCCCAACGCTCAAGCACCCGGATCTGCTGCGCCTGGACCTGGGCATTTTCGTGCTCCACGCCATGCTCATGTCCAGTTTCGTGGCCTTGCCCCTGGCGCTGGTGGAGAAAGCCGGCCTGCCCAAGGAGCAGCACTGGTGGGTGTACCTGACCGCGTTGCTGATTTCGTTCTTCGCCATGATCCCGTTCATCATCTATGGCGAGAAGCGACGCAAAATGAAACGAGTTTTGCTCGGCGCCGTCATGACGCTGATGCTCACTGAGCTATTCTTCTGGCAGTTCGGCGATAGCTTGCGGGCCCTGGTGATCGGCACGGTGGTGTTCTTCACCGCGTTCAATCTGCTGGAGGCATCGCTGCCGTCGCTGATCAGCAAGGTTTCACCGGCGGGCGGCAAAGGTACGGCGATGGGGGTTTACTCCACCAGCCAGTTCCTGGGTTCGGCGTTGGGCGGGATCCTCGGCGGCTGGCTGTTCCAGCATGGCGGTTTGTCGGTTGTGTTCCTGGGTTGCGCCGCGCTGGCTGCACTTTGGCTGCTTTTTGCTGTTACCATGCGCGAACCTCCCTATGTGACGAGCCTGCGCTTGCCCTTATCGCCCGAGGCGATTCGTGAGGCTGGCCTGACCGAGCGTCTGAAGGCCGTCGTTGGAGTAACCGATGCAGTGGTGGTCGCCGACGAGGCGGCCGTGTATATCAAACTCGACACCGAATTATTGGATCGCGCGACGCTCGAGCGCCTGGTGAATAACCCGGCCCCGACTACGTGCGAAGCCTAGGAGAACGTTATGGCCCGTGGGGTTAACAAAGTCATATTGGTCGGTACTTGCGGCCAGGATCCTGAGGTTCGCTACCTGCCCAACGGCAACGCCGTGACCAACCTGAGTCTGGCGACCAGCGAGCAGTGGACCGACAAGCAGACCGGCCAGAAGGTCGAGAAGACCGAATGGCACCGCGTGTCGATGTTCGGCAAAGTGGCGGAGATCGCCGGCGAATACCTGCGCAAAGGTTCGCAGGTGTACATCGAAGGCAAGCTGCAGACCCGCGAGTGGGAAAAAGACGGTATCAAGCGTTACACCACTGAAATCGTGGTCGACATGCAAGGCACCATGCAACTGCTGGGCGGCCGTCCACAGGGCGACCAACAGCAAGGTGGCAACAACTACCAGCAGTCGGCTCCGGCCCCGCGTCAGCAGGCGCCTCGTCCACAGTCGGCGCCACAGCCACAACGCGAGCGCCCGGCCCCGCAACAAGCCGCGCCGCAACCGGCTCCGGATTTCGACAGCTTTGATGACGATATTCCGTTCTAATTCCTACCTAAGACTATTTTGTAAAGTTTAGGCCTGAGACCCCCGCCATGCGGGGGTTTCGCGTTTTTGGCAGTGTAATCAGTCATAAATAATCTTCTGATAGACCGGCGTTTGCTTGGCGCTGTGCTTGATGCGTCGCACTGAGCTGCCGGTGATGAGTCGCCCACCGAGCAGAAGATTGCCACGAGGAGATCGCGGTTCGAAAAGCTGCTGTCTTAATACCCTTATCGCTTCTGCACCCAATTCATCGCGGGGCACGTGAAGCGTCGTGAGCGGTATATCGTTGATGTCCGCCAGGTTGAACCCGTCCATGCTCATCACTGAAACATCGTGAGGAACCCTCAGGCCAGCATTCTGGAGCGCTTTAACTGCCCCGGCTGCCATAAAGTCGCCCCCGGCCAGGATGGCAGTCGGTCGGTCTTCGGGTGCGCAGTTTTCCATGAAGGCCGCCACCTGCGCTTCAGATTCAGCACTGCCGAAACCTTCGGAAATTATTAGGTGTTTCGCTTCGACAAACTCGAGATTTTGCTCCTTCCATGCGTCACGAATTCCACGTATTCGAAGGTCCATCGTGTACCGCCTGAGACACTGGAGGGTCAGTACATTTCGATGGCCCATCTGAAATAGATAATTCATCGAATAATGACCGATTAAAAAGTGGTCGGGTGATATCGAGGGCAGGCGCATGCTGCGATCGATGCAGTTGATCAACACCGTCGGCTTGCTGAGGTCGGCCGCAAGTTGGTGTATGTGCGGATCATCAATACCAATCAGGATCGCCGCATCGGTGTCCTTCTGATTCATCTTTTCCAAAAACAATAATGCGTCGCTATCGACCTCTTCGAGCTCACAGTAGCGGACTCGAACATCATGCTGCGCGACCGCCTGCGTGATGCCCTGGATAACTTTGTAGTAGAAGATATCAGAGCGTACGTTGAAGGCCCGCGAGGGCGCGAAGAGGGTCAGCCCGTTGAGCAGGAAACGACCATGGGCGAGGTCTTCCATCACGCCCCTCTGACGAGCCGCCGCCAGCACTTTTTCTCTCGTCGCCGGGCGGGTATTTGATTTGCCTGCAAGCACCCGGGACACCGTCGCTATGGACAGGCCAGTCTGTGCCGCGATTTCAGCAATGTGTAATTTCCCCACCGCGGCTTATCCATTGAGACAATTTATGTAAAAGCTTTCATAGCAGAAAAGGGCCAGCAAGCCTAGCGTCCTTGGGTCTTTGCCGAGCCAGGGTGAAAGAGAATGTAAGTTTATACACGCTTACTTCTGTACGAGTCATGAGCCGTTGCCATAGCGTCAAGCCTCAAATAAAAACAAAACGCCGGAAAATCCGGCGACAGGCGAAGAATTGATGACTATCGATATCGAACGCAATGCTCGACTTTCGGCCAAGCGAACATTCATCCCACATCTGCGTTGGTGGATGCTTTCCCTGTTTTTGCTCGGCGTCACCGTAAACTACATAACCCGCAATTCATTAGGCATATTGGCGCCGGAACTAAAAACCACGTTCAACATGTCCACTGAACAATACTCGTGGGTGGTCGCTTCTTTCCAACTTGCCTATACCGTTTTCCAACCCATCTGCGGATGGCTGATCGATGCGATCGGGCTCAAGCTCGGCTTTGTGGTATGCGCTGTCATATGGTCGGTGATGTGCCTTCTGCATGCCGGGGCCGCGAGTTGGGTGCATCTGGCGATTTTGCGTTTTTTTATGGGCGCTTCGGAGGCTGCGGCTACACCAGCCAATGCCAAGGCGATAGGGGATTGGTTTCCAAAAAAAGAACGACCTATCGCCGCAGGTTGGGCAGGGGTTGGCTTTTCCTTGGGGGCCATGCTCGCCCCTCCCATTATCTATCTGGCTCATGTGTCTCTGGGCTGGCAGGGCGCATTTCTAATCTCCGGGGGGATCGGCCTGGTCTGGGCCGCCGTCTGGGCATGGCTCTACCACGCCCCCAATATCCACCCGCGCTTATCGCCCAATGAGTTGAAGCATATCCAACAAGACGGCGAAAAAATCGGCCAGCAAATGCCCTTTTTTAAAGCGTTGAAAAAGATTGGCCGGGACAAGCGGTTTTACGGTATCGCGCTTCCCGCCTTCATGGCAGAACCGGCATGGGCGGTCATGAGTTTTTGGGTGCCGCTGTATCTGGCCAACGAAAGAGGAATGGACCTTAAGCAAATCGTACTGTTTGCCTGGGTTCCGTTTCTGGCCGCGGACTTGGGCAGTATCGCCAGCGGTTATCTGTCACGCGCTTACCATCGTTTTTTCAAATGCACCCGGGTGAACTCGATAGTCGCCAGTTCAATCACCGGCGCGTTCCTGATGTTTTCGTTGGCCGTGATGACTCAGGTGCAAGACCCCTATGTTGCGATTGCGCTTATTTCAGTCGGCGGTTTTGGCCACCAGATTATTTCTTGCATGTTAAGTGCGCTGGTCGTCGAAACGTTTGATCGGGATGAGTTGGCGACGGTTAACGGAATGCGAGGCTCCTGTGCCTGGATTGCCAGCTTTATTTTCTCGCTGATCATCGGTGTCAGCGTGGACAAAATAGGATTCAACCCATTGTTCATTGCAATGGGGCTCTTTGATTTTATAGGTGCGTTTTTCATGATCTTGTTTATCGCAGACAGAGCGTCCAAACCTAAAGCGGTGCGTGCACAATGAAATCACTTAAAGTCTGGACGTTACAGGCCCAGGAAAAAGGTTATATCGAGCTGCTGGTTGAGGGCCGACATCTATTCCGAATCTATATTCTTGAAGACGGTTTGGCGCGTGTTCTGCTTCTGCGTGCAGGGGCGTTGGCACTGGATCGGACCTGGAGCATTGCACCCCGGGAGGACGTCGCCTGGGAGGGCCGGTCCCGCGAGTCGGTAGCGGATTTCTCTTTGCCCGCGTACCGGGTCGAAGCGTTTCAGGACCGGTTGGTGCTCACCACCAAAAAACTCCGCATCACTGTGAATCAGCCGCTGTGGTTACAGTGGGAATACCATGATGGCCAGCGCTGGAAGCCGTTGGTCTCGGATCGGCCCACCGGTGCCTATTCGCTTGACGCTCATGGTGAAGGCCTGGAGCACTACCAGCTTCGCGCGCCCGAACATCGCTACTACGGGCTCGGCGAAAAAACCGGCGACTTGAACCGCACCGGCCGGCGTTTTGAAATGCGTAACCTGGATGCAATGGGATATGACGCTGCGAGCACCGACCCGCTGTACAAGCACATTCCTTTTGTCATCACGCACCAGGAACACGCCAGCTTCGGGATGTTTTATGACAACCTGAACACCAGCCTGTTTGATCTGGGTAACGAGCTGGATAATTATCACCGGCCCTATCGTCGGTACAAAGCGGAGGCCGGCGACCTCGACTACTGGGTACTGGCAGGCCCGCGCATACTGGATGTGACAAAGGCTTTCGTTCGCCTGACCGGACGCACCTTGTTTCTACCTAAATGGAGCCTGGGCTACAGCGGCTCAACCATGCGTTACACCGATGCCGAAAATGCCCAGGAACAGTTGCTGGAGTTTCTTGATCTGTGCCGTCGGCACGATATTCCCTGTGACTCTTTTCAACTGTCATCCGGGTACACCTCCATTGGCGAAAAACGCTATGTGTTCAACTGGAACCATGAAAAAGTCCCGGACCCCAAGGCGCTTGCCCAGGCCTACCGTGATGCCGGCGTCAGACTGATTGCCAACATAAAGCCTTGTCTCCTGCAGGACCACCCGCGCTACGCCGAGGTGGCCAATCAAAAGATGTTCATTACCGACTCTGAACACGACAGGCCAGAGCGGTCGGTCTTCTGGGACGATGAGGGCTCTCATCTGGACTTCACCAACCCGGACACTGTCAGTTGGTGGCAATCAAATGTCAGGTCACAGCTTTTGGAACTGGGCATTGAATCTACGTGGAACGATAACAATGAATTCGAAGTGTGGGATGGCGAGGCGCGCTGCCAAGGCTTCGGGCGCGAGATAGCCATCAAACATATCCGGCCCGTCATGGCATTGCTGATGATGAGAGCGTCTTTAGAGGCACAACAGCGCTTCTCACCGTCAGAGCGGCCCTACCTCATCTCACGCTCAGGTTGCGCCGGCATGCAGCGCTATGTTCAGACCTGGAGCGGTGATAACCGAACCAACTGGAAAACACTCCGCTACAACACCCGCATGGGCCTGGGCATGAGCCTGTCGGGGTTGTACAACGTGGGGCATGACGTGGGTGGGTTCTCCGGTAATAAACCGGACCCCGAACTGTTTGTCCGTTGGGTCCAGAATGGTGTGATGCACCCGCGCTTCACCATTCACTCCTGGAACGACGATGGCACCGTCAATGAGCCATGGATGCATCCAACGGTCACCGATGCGGTCCGTGACGCTATTGCGCTCAGATACAGGTTGATGCCTTATTTCTATACCTTGCTGTGGCAAGCCAGTCACGAAGATGAGCCCATTTTGCGCCCCACGTTTCTTGACCACGAGCACGACTTTCAAACGTTCGAGGAAAACGACGAGTTCCTTCTGGGCCGAGACGTTCTCGTCGCCAGCGTGGTAGAGGAGGGCGCACGCGAGCGCGAGGTGTGGCTGCCCCTGAACGCGACAGGATGGTGCGACTGGCATACCGGTGGCTGGTACGAAGGCGGCCAATACGTTTCTCTGGATGCGCCTTTGGAACGTTTGCCATTGTTGGTGCGAGGGGGCGCTGCGATAGCGACCGGTGAGTGCCACAAGCTTAATGATCCCTCGCTTGATCGGCGTCGCGAGCTGGTGATTTTTCCTGCACCTTCAGGCACCTCCAGCGGCGTGTTATTTGAAGATGACGGCATCAGTCATGGCTGGAAAAACGGCAATAGCCTGGTGATCAGATGGACCATTGAATATGGCCTGGACTTCATTGATTTGAAGATCTCTAAAACAGGGGATTTTTGTCCGGCGTGGGAGCAGCTCGAGGTGTCCTTGAAGGGAACGGATGCGAGAACCCTGAGAATCAACGGCCATAGCGACTGCGCTTTAACGTTGGCCGACATTGCGGAGCATGAACTTCATTGATCCCCTGAGAAGTCTTGCCCTCCCAGTCCGGGAGGGCAGGTTCAAGGGGCATCGGAGGCTTTCATCTCTCCTAAGAACCGTGCATACGAGTTTCCCTGCCTCGGCTCACAAATCCAGATCCAATACCTCCTGCATCCTCTCGCCAATCGACTGTCTCAACCACGCGGCATGGAACGCCATGTCCCGCACGGTTACATCCCCAAACCGCAGTGCGATCGGCTTGCCATTGGCCCCGGCGAAGCACACCTCAAAGTGACAAACATTGGCGGAAGCGGTCGTTATGTAAGGCCGGATGGAATGGATGTCGCTGTACGGCACGCATTCTTCGGTGCTTTGTCGGGCACGGCGGCGCTGGGTGAAGGTGAGGCGTTGCTGGCGCTCGTCAAAGCAGAAACCGAGCACTTCAGGCGCACAGGCGAGCCATTTGAGGATGCAGACGGCCACGAATGTGCTGATGAACATGAGCGTTAAAAACAGGGGATCTTCGATCACTCTTGTATGAATGGGCGACAGGCTTTGTCCGACATGAAACAGCTTCATCGATAGGACTGCCAGTCCGTAGACCGGCAAGGCCAGCAATACCGCCACGGCGTACAGCATGGTGCCCAGGTATCCCGGCCTGGGTACGTCGCTTGAGCAATCCCAAGTAGGCGGATGCCGTGGCGCTGATGCGGCGGTGTCGGTCGGGAAGGGGGAGTCGACCAGGCGCGGCGGGCGTTTGCGTTTCATGCGGCAGGCTCTTGGTAAAATACCAGGCCATTCTTATCGTTATTCCTCAGGCACGCCTAGGTAAAAAACAGTTCGCCCGAGGTTGGGTTCTTCCTGGCCCCGCCAATCCAGGTTTTTCTGCCTGACCTGCCGTGCCGCCATCTTCACGGCCGATAATTCGCCGGTAATTCATGGCGCGTCGGCGTTTTTTCTTCGTGATAGTGCGGTTTGCCATGAGGGGAGCTCATCAATGTCGAGTTGGCCAGGATCGTCTCGGTCAGCAAACAGTCCTCACCTTCCCCGAACCAGCAAGCCAACGCCGAATTTCGATTGCCATGCATGTCCACGACGGCCGGCCAGTTTTCGACGCCGTGGGCGTCACTGGGGGCAATGTCGGGATAATGCTTGGGTGGCAGAACCAGCGCATCACCGGGCCGCAGCCACAGGTCAGCCAGATAAATCTCCCTGGACCCAGGCCGCCAGCGGGCGACGCTGATCACCAGCGGCAAACGTCCATAGCGGGAAAAAAACGCGTGGGGAAAGTTGTGGTATTCGAGGTCGGTCGGGTTGTACGTCAGCAGCTCGCGCTGACGTGTCGGGCCCAGGTAGGGCGACTGGTGACCCGCCCATTTACCGTAGGTGTATTGGCCCAGAATCAGTTGGTCGTACTCGAAACGCAGGCATTCGCCGTTGCCGAGCAGAGTCATGCCGAAGGCCTGCGCCGTTTCCCGGGTTGCCCAGATCGGCTCGTAGTGCACTTCGCTGGCGTGGAAATCGAACGTCTTGATCCAGTAGGAACCGCTGTTCGTTGGAACCTCACGCTCCCTCCAACTGATGCCGGAGTAGCGAGTGCCCAGGGATAGGGCCGGGTCCTCGGGGCTGAGGGGGATCAGGTTGCCACGCACCTGGGCACTCGGCTGTGCCAGCCCGTGGTCGTTGAACAGATAGGGGAAGCGACGGGGATCGAGCGCTGTTTCCACGCCGTCGCCGATAAAGGGAACACAGTTGAAGACTTGCATCGGGTAGGTACCACGCACGCAACAGGGCTACAGGGAATGGCAATCCAAACCTGTGGGAGCGAGCTCCCACAGGGGGATAACTGCCTGGTATCAACTATACGGACGATGCGGCTCGCGCAACCAATCCATGCCGTGAGGCTGGCGCCACGGCCGGACGGCGGCGCGCTTTTCCACCTGGGTCAGGCACAAGGCGTCCATCCAGTAGTAGACCATCAACAGGTGAAACACCTCATCGCCGCGCCGGTCCCAAATGACATCGTCCTGCTGGCGACCCGGCTCGATGGGCTTGAGCCGGCAGTCGCCCTGGTCGTGCATGCCCTGCAAGCAGGCTCCCGTCTCGTAATTGATCAACAGGACCGGGTGGTTGATTTCCGGATAGGGTTTTTCCAGCTCGGGCATGTACCAGAATTGCCCGGGGTTGTGCCTGTCCGGCGTTTGCATGGCAATACGGGTTTTGTTTTGCGAATCGACCGCCAGTGCCGGTTTATCGCCAGTATTGTTACGCACGATGTACAGCGCGGTGCGAGGGTCTTGCTCGGTCTTTTCCGTTTTTACCAGCTTGACCTTGCCGAACGAGTCGTGGGCAAGGCGCGCCTTGATCTTCACCGTTGGGTTGAGATCCTTGCCTGCCTGGCCAAAACCGGCAATGAGCCCGTCGACACCGGGCGCCTCGAAGTCATTGCCCGCCAGCACATAAGTCAGGCCGGACAACGGGTTGGGTTGCATGTGCTTGGTCAGCGTTTCCCAGCGCTTGAGCGAAACGTCACTGGCGCCATTGGACAGCAGGGCTTCACGCATGGCGTACCCCGGGTAGTAGCGTGAGTCGCGAGGCCAGCGCTCGGTGGCCAGGAGCAATTTATGCCCGCTTTTTTGTCTCAGCAGCAGGGCCAGTGCATCCCAGAACTGGTCAAATTCCGCGGTAGACGCAGTCGCTGCGGGCGGGTAGTGAAAGCTCTCGGTGGTTTCCTTGCTTTTGTTGTCGACGAACACCATTCGCAAGGCCGGGCCGGTTGCCGTGCCCTTGGGGGTGGTTTGCCGTCCGGAGCGGCCGAGGACAACCACCGACTCTTGCCAAGTCCCTTCAATTTCCGTCTTGTAGCTGGTGTACCACTGATAGGCCTGCTCCAGTGCCGTACGGGTCTCGCCTTCCTTGACGAAGCGATAGACCGGCGCGATTTTCAACTCCACGACCGTGGGATCGTCAGGCAGCGATTCACGCCACTTGCCGAACTCCGCGTTGCAGTTGCTGGGGTCCACTGCATTGAAACCGATGGCGTGCGTACCGCCCTGGGTGGTCAGGTTGGCGTTGCGATGGGCGATGTTTTTCTTGACCGTTTCCGAGATCGACGTCGTCGCGCTGCCGCTGACAAATGCGCCGTATTCAGCCTTGACCATCGCATCGAGGGTGTTGGTCTGGCTGAGGAAGCTCTTGAGTGCGGTCATCGCATAGTTAAGCGAGCCGCCGACGGTCACTTCGCTGACGATATCGGTGCCAAAGTCGACGAGGAAGTTGAAAAACGGCGTCGGGTTGCGTGGATCGAAGGCCTTGGGCAACTCATCGATGCGCGCCTTGAAGTTGTCAGTCGCATTGGCTGGGTTGACTTCGAATGTCAGTTTCCATAACCGCACCGTGTGACTGTAGAGCGCGGCTTCGCGCTCTTCGAGCGTCTTGAGGTCGCTGCCGAAGGTGGCTTTGAAACCGGCGGAAAAGGCACCGTATTTACCGGCGGCTTCGACACTCGACTGGGTATGTCTTTCGTACTCGTCGCGGGAGGAAAATGTCTCGGTTGAGGAGTTGTCATTGGCCACGACAGTGGACATGGTGACGTTTTTCCCCACGTTATAAGCCGTTTTCCGGTACGGCACGGCACGTTTGCCCGACTCGGTATCGCCGACCTTCTGGCATTCCTTGCTGTCGCCGGCCCAATCGAGCCGGTTCAGGCCGCGCCCCAGCAGCTGCGAGCCGCCGATATCCCGCAGGTCGTTGCTGGCATTGTCCTTCAGTCCATCGTTCATTGCCCTTCTCCCATCGTTCAGGTTGTATCAATCGGTTCCAATTGATGGGCTCAGTATCTGAAGGCCGGTGATAACCCGACAGTCCAGAGCGGTGTCAGTCCGGTATCAGTTTGGTATCAGGCAAAATGCCATCTTTCCGTTAACCCCGCAGATGCACAGGAGTACACTCGAACGCGCTGCCGTTGCCTCGATCTCGGGGGAGCGCTGTCATCAATATCGGATTGTGCATTCATCGGCGTGCCTGGCCAGGGTGGAAGGGCTATCGACATGGACTCCAGACACAACTCGTCTCCTGCCCTATCCAAGCGCGATGCCTCGGTGTCCGACGGCCGTGTCCTGCTCGACGCGGTATTGTTGAAAGGGTTGCGCAAACAGCATGGCCTGAGCCAGGAAACCCTGGCCGAGGCTTGCCTGAACCGGCGCCTGTGTGTGTCGATCGCTTCCATCAAGCGCGCCGAAACCGGCAAGCCGGTGCTTTACCGCACAGCCCGTCACCTGGCGGCGGCCTTTGGGGTCGATGTGAGTGGGCTGTTGGGAGACCCAGTCTCGCGGGCCCTGGTGCAAATCGAACAGACGATGACTGAGTTGCACGAGACGGCCTTGGCACAACAGGTGCTGAAACGGGCCGATGACGCCGTTATCCGCTATGTACTGGAACTGTCCTTTGGCGTCGATGTGCAGCCAGAGGCGACTGCCGCGGCACTCGTGGATGAAATTGAGCGCCTGGTCCGCCAGTTCGGCGGTGTTTCACTGGGTATGACCCAGGATGTGGTGATCGCCCAGTTCGGTTCTCCCCAGGCATATCGCAGCGACAGCGAGCGGGGCCTGCTATGCGCGCTGGCGCTGAGCCGGGAGCAATTCGTGAAGCCAGGACACGCCTTGCTGCTGCGGCTCGTGCGCCTGAGTACCGAGACGCCGGAGCCGCACGCCGACGCCGTCTTGCTCGCGCAACAGCCACTGTCGGAGCGTCATGGCCACGCGCCGGTCTACGTTGCGCAGAACCTGCTCGAACAACTCGCTGAACGGTTTGAGTTTTCGCCCTCCAACGATGAGTTCAGCGCCTATCGAAAATGCCTGCGCCTGCGCAACCTCGACGAAAACGCGCCTCGTCCATTGGTGGGGCGGGCTATTGAGTTGTTGCAGTTCAAGGGCGTGATCGAGGCCACCCAGGAATGCCAGGACGGGCATGTGGTCTACGTGCGCGGCATGGCGGGCATTGGCAAGACCCGCCTGGTCAGCGAATTTATCGAAATGGCCCGGCAGCGTGGGTTTGTCTGTCATCGCGGCGAAGTGCTGGATTTTGGCATGGACAACAGCCTCTGGCCCTTGGGGCAGTTGGTGAGCAGCCTGCTCAGCCTGGGCGGGTCGCTCCCGATCAGCGCCACGCTGCTGGAGACTGCGCTGTCGCGCCTGAAAGTGGCTGCCGAGCATCGCATGTTTCTCCACGTGCTGACGGGCGTGTCGTCTACCGAGCCGCCCACCCTGTACGCCGCGATGAGCAACCAGGCCCGCAGCCAAGGGTTGTTCCAGGCCTTGCTTGAAGTGTTGCTGAGAATGGCGGTGCAACAACCCTTGGTGATCTGTCTAGAAGACTTGCATTGGGGCGACTCTGCGCTGTTTGCGCTGCTGGGCAAGCTGCTCAACGCCACGGACGAAGCGCCAGTTGTCTGGTTGCTGACGTCACGTCCCGAAGGCGACTCGCTGGAAAGTGAAATCCGCGCACACTCTTCCACCCCCATGAGCCTGCTCGACATTGCGCCGATCCGGGCACGTGAGGCCACCGTCCTGGCGGATCAATTCACTGATGTCGATCCGCGCTACCGGGCCGAGTGCGTTACACGCGCCCAGGGCAATCCGCTGTACCTGACGCAGTTGCTGTCGAGCCAGGAGGGTGTTTTCCCCGACAGCCTGCGGCATCTGGTCCAGACCCGTTTTGACAAGTTGGCCCCCGATCAGCGTCGCGCCCTGCGTTACGCCGCTGTCCTGGGCAATCGCTTCGAACTCACGCTCTGGCGCGAGGCGCTGGGGCAACCCGACTATCTTCCGACGGCAGACATGCGCCAGGGGCTGGTGCGGGAAGTGGAGCCAGGGAGCTATCTGTTTGTCCACGATCTGGTCATGCACTGTCTCTACGACGCGATACCCACGATGGTTCGTGAACAGTTGCACCGCGAGGTGGCGAACCTGTATCGCGAGCGTGACCGGTCGCTCCATGCCCAGCATCTGCTTCGGGCCAACGATCCGGCGGCGTTCGACGCGCTGCTGGCCGCCATGGGCGAAAAGCGCCTGGCGTGTCAGTACGACAGTGTCCTGGCGTTGGCGCGTCAATGCGCAGTGTTTGTCGAACGAGCGCGGACCCATTTCCCCCTTGCCCTGTTGTGCGGCCAGGCGTGTTCAGGCCTGGGCCAGACCGTTGACGCACGGGAGCATTTTCAGCGGGCGCTGGTATTGGCCGAGCAACCGCAAGATCGGATCGAGTCCGCGCTGGGACTGGCGGCGGTGCTCAATACACTCGATTGCCTGGACGAGGAAGAGCGCCTGATCGAAGACATGCTGCCCATCGCCCGGGCCATGCAGGCGCACACGGCACTGGCCCGATTGCATCAACTGCGCGGCAACATCTATTTCCCGCGCGGCGACTATGCCGAGTGTCGCCGACTGCATGAGGAGGCCTTGTCCTTTGCGCGTATCGGTGGGCATCGGGAAACCGAGGCCAGGGCCTTGAGTGGGATCGGTGATTCGTACTACGCACAAGGCCGTATGCAGACCGCCTACGAGGTTTTCGATCAATGCGTGCGCCTGTGCGAGCGCAACGGGCTGGTGCACGTGGAGGCGGGTAATCGCAGCGCGCGTGGATCGGCGCGGGTTTATCTGGGCCAGCCGGAGCAGGCGTTGCGCGACGCGATGGATGCCATCGAATGCAGCGCCAGGATCGGCAATCATCGAGCGGAAGTCTTCTCGCGGCTGACCGCTGCCTGGGTCTTGGTGGCGAGCGGTCAGGACGTGTCGGCGGAACAGGAGCTGGCCCTCGCGCTGGAGCTTGCGCGTAACCTGGGGGCCAGCCGTTTCGAGGCGATCCTGCTGGAAGGGCTGGCGCGGGTGGCCTTGCGCCAGGGCCAGCGCGAGTTGGCGCAGACGTTGATCATGGACGCGGCAAGTCTGGTTGAGCGCTTCGAGCTACAGCGTTACATCGGGCCTTGGGTCTATGGCAGCCTGGCGTTGATGGTCGACGATCCAGCGCTCAGCCAGCAGGCCTTGTTGAAAGGGGAGACTCAGCTTACCCAGGCCTGCCTGGCCCACAACGCGTTGCGCTTTCGAGTGGCCGCCGCTGAAACCTGTCTGCTGGCGGGGAATGTCGAACAGGCGATCTGGCACGGGCAACAGATGGCGGCATTGCCCGAGTCCGCGTCGTGCGCCTGGGTCAGTCATCATGTGCGGGTGATCGATGTGGCCGGGCAGTGGTTGCGTGGCGCCGATCAAGGGCGTGGGGAGCCATTGCGAGGGCTTCAACACGAAGCCCGGCAGATGGGGTTTGTGGCGACAATGCCGAGGTTGCTGCAGGTTCTGACTGCCTGAGCAGAGCATTGCTCAATGGTCTGCTCAGGCTGAAGCGCAGTTTCGCAGTGTTCTGTGCAACTCAGTGATCAGTAGCCAGGAATTGCTCAGTGCTCACCACACTCGCATAAGCAAACCCCAGCGCCGCCATGAAGGCCGCATGTACTTGGGCGGCCGGGACCACGACGCCGTTGAATTCCAGGTCGAGGGTGGCACAGGCATCGTGGATCACTGTGACGTCATAGCCCAAATCCGCCGCAGCCCGGGTGACGCCATCGACGCACATGTGGCTCATGCTGCCGACCACCACCAGTTGCTCGATGCCGTGGTGGTCGAGGAGGGCTTGCAGTTCGGTCTCTCGAAACGAATTGACGAAGTGCTTGAGCACCACCGGCTCGTCGGTGCGGTTGAGCACTTTGGGGTGCAGTTGCGCGCCTTCGGAACCTGGGGTGAAGAACGGCGCGTCGTCGGAGGTGAACTCATGGCGGATGAACACCACTTGATCCCCGGCCTGGCGAAAGGCTTCGATCAACTTTGCGGCATTGTCGGCGGCGGCGTCGGCACCGACCAGTGGCCATTTCCCTTGGGGGAAGTAGTCGTTCTGGATATCGACTACGATGAGCGCTTGCTTGGGCATGAGGGCTTCCTTGATCAGGTTGGGTATGGCGCCAGTATTGGCTTTTGCCGCAGGTTCGAGGATTGGCCACAACGACAATAGGCGAGGGAAAACTGACAATGACGCAGCAAAGGGCAGTCGCCGAGCTCGGGGTGCTTATCTATCCCGGCGCGCAATTGGCGGCGGTGCATGGGTTGACCGATCTGTTTGCCGTGGCGCAGCGAATTGCGGCCGAGCATGGCAGTGCGCAGTTGCCACGGCTGCGGGTCAGTCACTGGCAAACGGAAAATGACGAAGCGCCGTTGCGGGTGTTCGACAGCGAAGCCGGCCCGGCGGGCAAACTGGTTGCGTTGCTGATTCCGCCATCCCTCGCCGGTTTCGATGAGGAGCAGGCCTCCCAAGGATTGATGGATTGGCTGCGTGCGCAGCATGCCGGTGGCACGGTGTTGGGTGGGGTTTGCGTAGGCTCGATTCTGCTGGCCGAAAGTGGCCTGCTCGATGGGCGCAGCGCCACCACCCACTGGACCTCGGCCAAGTCCTTCGCGGCGCGTTACCCGAAGATCAAACTCAACGCCGACAAACCCATCGTCGACGACGGCGACCTGATCACCACGGCCGGGTTGATGGCCTGGTCGGAGCTGGGGCTGCGTCTGGTGGACCGCCTTCTCGGGCCGAGCATTGCCACGCGCACGGCGCAATTTTTGGTGATCGAGCACAGCGACAGCGCCAGCCAATGCGGCAGTAACTTCGCGCCGATTCTCGGGCATGGCGACGCGGCGATTCTCAAGGTCCAGCATTGGCTTCAAAGCAGCGGTGCGGTGGACGTTTCCCTTGGCGCGATGGCCGAACGGGCCGGGTTGGAAGAGCGCACCTTCCTGCGCCGCTTCCGCGCCGCCACCGGGCTAAAACCCACCGAATACTGCCAGCACTTGCGAGTCGGCAAGGCCCGGGAAATGCTCGAGTTCACCAATGGCACCATCGACCACATCGCCTGGACCGTGGGTTATCAGGATCCGAGTGCGTTTCGGGCGACGTTCAAGAAGATTACCGGGCTGGCGCCGAGTGATTATCGGGCGAGGTTTGGGGTGAGTCCGCCGGGTGTTTCAAGGCCGCAGTGAGTGCTTTTGTGGCGAGGGGATAAACCTCCTCGCCACAGGAGACGGTGCGAGTATCGTGCAATTTGCCGGATATCAACCGCAGGTCGTGCAGAATGAAACAGGCCCGGTGCTATCAACTCCTCGCGATTCCCCCGTTTGCTTGACCGTCCTGGCGGCTTCCATCGTTGGCCTGATCTCTGCACCCCTTAACCCACAGCCATCGAGCACAGGTAAAGGGCAACGCATGACGCCAGTCAATCGCAACAAAACCGTAGTGGCCCACTCGGTCAACCCCCACGCGCCGCTCCATGAAGTGGAAACCAATCGTGCGCTGGCCCGCTGGCTGGCGCAGATCCTCGGGCTGGCGTACGGCGGCAGTTATGATGAACAGCAACATGCCGGGCTTGATCTGTATTGGGTGCCTACGCAAACCCTGATCGGCGCCGAGGCCGCGTTGCGCCTGGGCGTCAAGGGGCCCGAGGACCTGTGGGGCGGTTACGTCGAGCACGACTTTATTTGCACCAAGGCGATCGCCCACGGTCTGCTGAATAAGGATGCCGTGGCCCCCGAGGGTTGGTCGCCGCTGTTCGCCAAGCTCACCCGAGGCGCGGTGCTCGATGGCGTGAGTGTCTTTGCGCTCAAGGACGCGCGCCCGGCCGCGGAGCATTTGCTTTACACCGGGCCGATCCGCCTCAAGCCGATCCATGCTTGCGCTGGACGCGATCAACGAGTGATCAAGAGCCTTGCGCAGTTCGATGAAGTTGCCGCCGCGCCTGACGCCCAGACACTTTTTCGTGATGGGGTGGTGCTGGAGCAAAACCTCAGTGAGGTCCAGACCCAAAGCGTCGGCCAGAGCTTCATCAGCGGCAAAGTCCTCAGCTATTGCGGCGTGCAACACCTGACCCAGGACAGCGAGGGCTTGGAGGTCTACGGCGGCTCGGATCTGTTGGTGGTGCAGGGCGGCTATATCGAATTGCTCAGGCTTGAGCTGGCCGACGATGTCCGTGAAGCGGTACGCCTGGCCCAAGTGTTTGATGACGCCGCCCACCAGGCTTACCCCGGCTTCTTCGCCTCGCGGCGCAATTATGACGTTGCCCAGGGCCTGGATGCCGCCGGCCAGCCCCGTGGCGGTGTGCTGGAGCAGTCGTGGCGCATGGGTGGGGCCAGCAGTGCCGAGCTTGCGGCGTTGCAGGTGTTCGTCGAGGCCCCGTCGACCAGCGCGGTGCGCGTGTCCTCGGTGGAAACCTACACCGACCAACCGCTGCCCCCCGGCGCCAAAGAGGTCTATCGCGGCGCGGCGCACAATGGGGACTTCCTTCTTAAATACGTAACGGTTCATTCCTATGACGGCTAGAAGCGAAACCATACAGATCGAGATCGACGATGAACACATGAACGGGACCTTCCTGAGCCCCAAGTCGAAGGTGCCCGGCGTATTGTTCGTGCACGGTTGGGGCGGCAGTCAGGAGCGTGACCTGGAGCGGGCCAAAGGCATTGCCGGCCTGGGCTGCGTGTGCCTGACCTTCGACTTGCGCGGGCATACCGGCGGGACGGGCATTCCGCTATCGCGGGTGAGTCGGGAAGACAATCTGCGGGATCTGCTGACGGCTTACGATCGGCTGCTGGCCCACCCGGCCCTGGACACGTCGGCGATTGCCGTGGTGGGCACCAGCTATGGCGGTTACCTGGCCTCGATCCTGACATCGCTGCGACCGGTGCGTTGGCTGGCCTTGCGGGTGCCGGCGCTGTACCGCGATGAGCAATGGCACACGCCCAAGCGCGACCTGGACAAAAGCGACTTGCTCGATTACCGCAGCACCCTGGTGCATGCCGACACCAATCGCGCCTTGCATGCCTGCTCTCAGTTCACCGGTGATGTGTTGCTGGTGGAATCGGAGACCGACGACCACGTGCCCCATGCCACCATCATGAGCTACCGAGCGGCGTGCCAGCAGACCCACTCGCTGACCCACCGGATCATCGACGGCGCGGACCATGCCCTGAGCGACCCCGTGTCACAACAGGCCTACACCTCGATCCTGGTGGGCTGGATCACGGAGATGGTGGTGGGTGAGCGGTTGAGCATTATTCAGGAGCGGTGATTGTGTGGTGTGGGTGAGGGCCTCATCGCGAGCAAGCTCGCGATGGGCCACTACCTCCCCGTTATTTAAGCCCAGGTTTGACCCGCAACGCCTTGGCCTTCGCCTCGATCACCAGGTACATCATCACCGTGATCAGCAACGGCAAAATGAAGTAGATCGCCCGGTAGGCGATCAACCCCGCCAGCAGGCTGCCCCGCGACACCTCGTGCTGCAGCAGCGCAATGAACACCGCCTCCAACACCCCAAGGCCCGCCGGAATGTGGGTGATGACCCCGGCAATGCTGCTGATCAGCAACACCCCGAGCACCATCGGGTAATCCAGTTTGCTGGGCAGCAAAGTGAAAATCACCGCCGCCATCAGCGACCAGTTCAATGCCCCCAGCGCCAGTTGCAACACGGCCATGCGCAGCGACGGCAGGTTGATTTCCATACCCCGAATGGTCCAGGCCCGGCGCTTGGAAAACTGACAGGCCAGCAGATAACCCGCACTGACGAACAGCAACAGCACACCCACGCCTTGCAGCGCATTACTGCTGAGTTTCCAGCCCGGCGGCATCGTCACCAGACCGCTGCTGAACACCACGCCGGCCAGGGTCATGTAGCCGAACCAGTTGGTGGCCAGGCTCAAGCCGAGGATCTTGGCGATGTTGCCGGTGCTGACCCCCAGCCGCGAATACAGCCGGTAGCGCATGGCGATGCCGCCGACCCAGGCACTGAGGTTGAGGTTGAAGGCGTAACTGATCACCCCCACCGGCAGGATTTGCCGCCAGCCGAGTTTCTGACGGATGTAGGTGCGGCCAATCAGGTCGAAGCAGGCGTAAGTGATGAAACTGGTGATGGTCAATGCGACTGCGATGATCAACGTGCGTACCTTGAAGTCCGCCAGGGTCGCGAATACTTCCGACCAATCGATGCGCCGGGCCAGGGTCGTGAACAGCACGATCAGCAGCAGGAAGAAAGCCAGGGTCAGCGGTCTTTTCCAGCGGCTCCAGCGTGACTTGGGTTTACCCTGCTCGTGGGCGTGGGCGTGGGCGTCATGGGGTGCGGTCTGCGCGTCAGAGTGGTTCATGGGGTTCGCTCCGAACCGCCGTCGGCGGCGAAAAAGGTTTCAGGCGCGGTTTATGGGCCGGCAGCCAGCCGGCCCAGGCCGGGAAGTGGCGCAGGAAGTGGAACACCATGAAACCGACGGTCATGCGCCACAGCCGGCCCCGAGGGGCGTGGTTTTCGGGCATGACCGTGCAATGATTGCGGCTCAAATGATCGAGGCGCTGGAACAGTTCGCGGTTGAACGCCCGATCGCGGATCAGCACGTTGGCTTCCAGGTTCAGGGACAGGCTCAGCGGGTCGAGATTGCTCGAACCGACGGTGCTCCAGTCCTCATCCACCAGCGCGACTTTGCCGTGCAGCGGCCGTTCGCAATATTCGTAGATCACCACGCCGTCCTTGAGCAGGTAGTTGTAGAGCATTCGCGCGGCGAGCTTGGCGATCATCATGTCCGGCTGACCCTGCAGGATCAGTCGCACCTCCACGCCACGGCGCGCCGCATTACGAATTTCGCGCAGCAACCGGTAGCCGGGGAAGAAATAGGCGTTGGCGATCACTACACGGCGCTGGGCGCTGCGCAGCACTTGCAGGTAGACCTCTTCGATGTCGGTCTGATGTTCGTGGTTATCGCGATAGACCAGGCGCACCTGGCCGTCATGGTCGTTGAAGGCCAGCTCATTGCGCCGACTGCGCCGCCGTTGCCACCAGTATTTGGCCCGCGAAGGGCGGCCGCTCTGCACCAGCGCGAAGTGATGGATATCCACCACCGCCGGGCCTTTGACCTCCACCGAGTAATCCTGCTTGGCCTCGGGGCCGAAATCCCCCAGGTGGTCAGCGGAAAAGTTGATCCCGCCGATAAACGCGATGACCCCGTCCACCACCACGATCTTGCGGTGCAGGCGGCGGAACCAGTTGGTGCGGATCCCCAGGAGCCGGGGGGCGGGATCGAACATCTGCAGCCGCACCCCGGCATCACTCAACGATGCGAGGAATTCAGTGGTCAGCTCACCGCAGCCGAAGCCGTCGAGGCTGACGCTGATGCGCACGCCACGGTGGGCGGCGTCCACCAGCAGGTCCCGCAGTTCGATACCGACCTTGTCCTCGAACAGAATGAAGGTCTCCAGGAGGATTTCGCTCTCGGCCCGGCGAATGGCCTCGAACACCCGGGGGAAATACTCCTCGCCGTTTTCCAGGAGCGTGACGCGGTTGTTGCCGTGCCAGCTGTATTCGATATCGGCCGGTGCCGGGTTGCGCTCGGTGGGTGGAACTTCAATTTGCTGCACCGTCTCCTTGTTCACCGTCGTGCTCATAATTCGATCTCCACCGACAGTGGTGCATGGTCGGAAAGGTGCGACCAGGGACGTACGCTCAACACCTTGGGGTGATGGGCCTTGAGGTTGCGTACGTAGATGCGGTCCAGGCGCAGGATGGGCAGGCGCGCCGGAAAACTGCGGGCCGGTTTGCCCAACCGCTCGGCGAACACTTCCCGCAAGCCGCAGGGCTCGAGCAGCTCACTGGCCTTGCCGCGCCAGTCGTTGAAGTCCCCGGCGACGATCACTGGCGCCTCGGGCGGCAGTTCCTTCAAGCGCTGGCAAAGCAGCTGCAATTGCTCGATCCGATGTCCCTCGCGTAGCCCCAGGTGGACGCAAATGGCGTGGATTTGCGGGCTGTCGGCGCCCGGCAAGCGCAGCACGCTGTGGAGCATGCCGCGGCTTTCGTGGCCGCTGATGGACATGTCGATGTTGTCGTGGCGGATGATCTGGAGTTTCGACAACAGCGCATTGCCATGGTCGCCCGCCGGATAGACCGCGTTACGCCCGTAGGCGAACTGCGGCCAGAGGCTGTCGGCGAGGAATTCGTATTGCGGCATGCTTGGCCAGTTGCTGTAGCGCTGAGGGTGGTGTTCGTGAGTGCCATGCACTTCCTGCAAAAACACCACATCGGCGGACACGCTACGCACCGCTTCGCGCAGTTCCGGCAGGATGAAGCGGCGGTTCAGCGCCGTGAACCCTTTGTGGGTGTTGACCGTCAGGACGGTGAAGCGGCTGACCCGGTCAAGGTCTTGGGCCAGGTGCTGGGTCGGGTCGCGGGTCGCGTCGGGGGATTGTGGAGTGCTCATGGCAATACTCCCTCGGCCGGGCGCACACCGGGTGCGGTAGCGAGGTCTTTGTCCAGGTCGAAGTGCTCCAGCAAGTGCCGTGCGTCATAGGGCGCGCGGACTTTGATGTCGTTGTCGAAATAGCAGAACACTTCCCGGCTCTTGCGCGCCTGAGGCTTCTTTTTCGGGGCGATCAGGTGGGCGTCGCCGGGCTGCTTGCCGTGGCTCCAGGCCTCGATCCGCTCGCCCCAGCGTTGCAGCGCCGCGTCGGTGTAACCGCTGGCGTACAACTCCTCGGCGCCGTGCAGGCGCAAGTAGACGAAATCGCTGGTGACGTCTTCGCGATAGGGCCATTTGCCGGCGGTGTCGGCGATCACCAGGGCGACATCGTAGCGCTTGAGCAAGGTGATGAACCGCGGGTCGATGAAGCTCTCGTGACGAATCTCCACGGCGTGACGCAGCGGGCGCTTTTTATCGGTCCTGGTGCTGGCGTGGCCGTCCAGGCGCGGTTCGTGCTCCCGGGCCAGGGCGGCGGCGCCTTCGGTGTCGTGGGGCAGTTGCTTGAGGAAGTCTTCGAACAGCTCGGGGTCGAATTTGAAACTGGGGGGAAACTGCCAGAGGATCGCGCCGAGTTTCTCCTTGAGTTCCAGCACCCCGGAGGCGAAGAAGTTGGCCAACGGCTTGTGGACATCCCGCAGGCGCTTGATGTGGGTGATGAAGCGCGGGGCCTTGACGCTGAATACAAAGCCAGGCGGCGTCTCGGCGTACCACTGGGCATACCGTTCGGGGCGTTGCAGGGCGTAGAACGATCCATTGATTTCGATGCTGTTGACCGCGCGCGAGGCGAATTGCAATTCCCGCTTCTGGGTCAGCCCCTTGGGGTAGAAATCCCCCCGCCAAGGCGTGTAACGCCAACCGGAAATGCCAATGTGGATCGCCGTCATGTGTCCCTCCCGTGCCAATGACCTCGTACCGCCTGTGTCTTGTGATGACTGTTGCGCGGCCCGGAAAGTTTCGATGGGCTTACCAGCGGTGGAAATGTGTGAGGTGACTGTGGCGAGGGGATAAATCCCCTCGCCACAGGTGTTGTATTGACCTTTGGAGCGAACTTGCCCGCCCGTAATTGATCAGTTCTTTACCGATCACGTGTGAAGGAGCCTCGCGTTTTGTCTCGATTGAGCACTGTATTGCTGCTGTTTTTGCTGGCGATGACCGGCACCAGCGCCTATGGGACCGCCGCTGTCCCCGGCACCTCCAAGCCCGACGAACCGCCCGCCGAACCCGCACCGCTGGTCCAGGGCGGCTTGCTGGGGGCGATCAGTTCGAGCATCGATGACGTCCAGGAAAAACTCGACCTCAACCAGAGCCTGGTGGACGCCTGGCGCCTGCGGGCGGATCGGGCTGCGGATGAGGTGGACCGGCTGGTGGACCAGACGTCCCGCTCGTCCTGGCGGGTGGCGGGAGATTTCCTGTTGCTTTCCGGCGTCTGGCTGGGGACTTTTGCGTTGATCTGGGCAGGCGCGCGCATGCTGGTGCGACGCCTGGGCAAGGGCCGCTGGCTGCGCACCCGCCAGCGCCTGCGGGGCTTGCTCGGCTATCTGCTGCCCTACACCGTGCCGGCGCTGGTCTGTCTGCCGCTGACCCTGTACGTCAGCCACTTTCTGCAAGTCTCGGTCGGGCGTGCCCTGGCGCTGTGTTTCGCCTACGCCACCAGCAGCGGTATTTTCTCCACCTCGGTGTTGCTGTGCGTCATCGTGATGTTCAACGCCGGCCACAAACGCCGGGCGGTGGCGATGATCCGGCGGTTCAGCCCCCGGCCGCTGTTCATGATCGGCTTTCTCGCGGCCCTCAGCGATGCCCTGACCAGCCCGCAGATCGCTCGGCAACTGGGCGGCAACATCACCAGCAGCATCGCGGTGTTCACCGGTTTGTTCGCCTCGATGATCTTTGCCTGGCTGGTGATTCGCATGCGCCGGCCGGTGGCGCACCTGATCCGCAACCGACCGTTGGCCCAACGTTTGAAACAACCGGCCCTGCAAGAGTCCCTGCGGATTTTTTCCGGGCTCTGGTATTGGCCGATCCTGTTGATGGTGTTGGTCTCGGCGGTGAGCCTGATCGGCGTTGGCGAGGACAACCAGAAGGCCCTGCGTTGCGCGATATTTACGACCATCCTGTTGATCGCGATGGTGTTTCTCAGCACGGTGTTCCAGCACGTCTTCAAGTCGCCCAAGGTCGAGGTTATCCAGCGCAACAGCGCGTACAAGGGCCGTTTGCTGAGCCTATTGCATGCGTTGTTGCGGATCGTCATGGCGGTGGCGTTCATTGAGATCCTCGGGCGCATCTGGGGGATTTCGCTGTTCGAATTCGCCTCGCGCAATGCCGTGGGCCGGGCGATCAGCGATTCCTTGAGCCGCATCGGCCTGATTTTCCTGGTGACCTGGCTGATGTGGGTGGTGCTCGACACGGCGATCCAGGAAGCCTTGAAACCCCCTTTGAACAAGCGCGGGGCTCGCCAGCCGAGCACCCGGATCAAGACCATCCTGCCGCTGCTGCGCAACGCGGCGAAAATCATTCTGGTGGTGATTTGCGCAATCACCACCATGGCCAACCTGGGCATCAACGTCGCACCGTTGCTGGCCGGTGCCGGGGTGGTGGGGCTGGCGATCGGTTTTGGTTCGCAGCAACTGGTGCAGGACGTGATCACCGGGCTGTTCATCATCATCGAGGACACGCTGTCGATCGGCGACTGGGTGGTGCTCAGTTCCGGCCACGCCGGCACCGTCGAAGGCCTGACCATCCGTACCCTGCGCCTGCGCGATGGCAAGGGTTTCGTGCATTCGGTGCCGTTCGGCCAGATCAAGGCCGTGACCAACCAATCCCGGCAATTCGCCTTTGCGTTTTTCTCTGTGCAATTCACTTACGACACCGATGTCGACCAGGCCATCGAGTTGATTCGCGAGGCCGGGCGCGCGATCGCCGAAGACCCGTTCCTCAAGTTCAACCTGCAAGGGCCGCTGGATGTGTTCGGCGTGGACAAGATGGACCTCAACGGCGTGGTGCTCACGGCGCAGTTTCGTACGGTGTCCGGTGGGCAATATGCGGTGAGCCGGGCGTTCAACCAGCACCTGAAGAAGCTTGTGGATAACGACCCGACGGTGCATTTTGCGCAGACTTATCCACAGCAGGTGGTGATGCCGCGGCGGTTGGTGGAGGAGGCGAAAGAAGAGGGGGAGGAGGCGCCTGGTCAATCTCAGTAGCTGCTGAGTTTAGTCGAGAGGCTTATGGCCCCTTCGCGAGCAAGCCCAGACACCTTCAACCTTTCTGGATGAGCTTGTTCCTCACCTCTGCCATCCCCTGTCCATCCAACTCCACCCACAAATGCTGCTTGCCGGCAATCTGCGCCGCAACCGGCAATCCATCGCGATACACCAGCCGATTACTCGCCAGCGCCGGCACTTTCGCCCCTGGCAGCAAAGTACCGGCCAGGTTCAGCGGGTCGACGCCGCAGACCGCGACCAGGCTGCCGTCGCTGGGGCGGCGGCGCACTTCGCGCAACAGCGGGATGGCTTCGGGCAGGGCGAACTGTTCGCCCGCCAGGCCGCTGACGAAACGCCCACCGCGAATGTCGCCCCGCGCCTCCAACCGATGAAAGGTGCGCAGCAACTCGCGCCAACTCGGCAACCAATCGGCCTCCCGCTCCAGCAAGCGCCAGAACACCACGCCGTAACGACGCAGCAGGGTCATGGCGATGTGTTCCAGGGTCTCGGGTGCTGTGGGCGTGGGGCGGTTGCTCTCCACGGGCGCGGGAGAACTGCGGCGCAACAAGGCCCAGCGCCCGGCGTCGTCCATGCCTCCGACAAACGCACCGCGTCCGCGCCGACTGCTGCGGGCCTGGCGTTTGCTGGCCGGGGTGATCAGCGCGCGCAGGCCGGCAAAACTGTCGGCGTTCACCAACCCGGCGCCCACCAGTTCCTGCAAGGCGATTTCCAGTTCGCTGCGCAACAGGTGGGCTTCGTGCAGCAACTCGTCAAAAAACAGCGCGCCGTGTTCGCTGAGGGCCTGATGGACTTTTTGCGTCTTGAGCGACAGCTCGCCGGGGGGCGTTTGCTCGGCCAGGCTGCTCCACAGCGCCACCTGGCTGCGCGGCAGCAACACAATCGGCGTGCTGCGCAGTGCACTTGCAGAGGCTTTCTGGCGGGCGCTCAGGCGCGTCCACACCAGCTTGCCGCTGCGGCACAACTCATCAAGCCAGCTCGGCGTGTAGTCTTTTATCCGCGCCGGCAGCAGGTCACTGTCCCAAGCCGAGGCAGCAGCCGGGTAGCCCTCGAACTGGTTGATGATCGATGGCAGTACGGCGCTACCGCGGCCTTGGGTGGACGGCGACAGATGCTGCCAGTCGAACAGAAATCGCATGAAGTCCTGCAGCATCACCGGCTCGATTTCCCGGCGCAGGCGCTTGACCGTGTAGCGATGGATGCGCGCCAGTAAATGCCGCTCGCACCATTCCTCTTGCGCGGTGCCCGGCGTGAATCGGCCGCGCAACACGTAGCCTTGCTGCTCCAGGTGCGCCAGGGCCTGGGTGACTTGCGGGGTCGACAACCCCAGCGGGTAGGCGATGGCCGGCAACGGCAGCGGGCCGAAGGCGCTGAGCCGGGCGCGAAGCACTTCCACCACGGCCTCGTCGCTGGCCCAGGCCTCATCAAAACCGGCCAAGGGCGTCAGTGGCGGCTGCCATCGGGCCTGTGGATAAATCGCTTGCAGGCAGGTCAATCGCTCCAGCGCCACCCACAGGCCACGTTCGCTGCTGATCTGCACATGACTGGCGCGACCGCCATCGGCCAAGCTCTGCAACCAGCCCCGCCATGACGGATGGGTGTCGGCTTCGCTGTCGGCGATGCAGGCCAGGCTCATCAGTGCTTCGTGCATTTCATCGAGGTTGGCGGGCGTCGGCCAGGCTTCGTCTCGCACCGACTGGATGGCCTCGGCGTCCAGCGCGCCCAGGTCGTTGGTGGCTTGTGGGTCGCTCCAGCGCCGGTTGATCACCGCCTGGGTCCGCCGTTCTTCCAGCGGTGCATCGTCGAGAAAGGTGTAGGGGCGGGCGCTGAGAATTTCCGCAGCCAGGGGCGAGGGCGCCGGCAGGTCGCGGCTGATCAGGCGAACCTCGCCGGCTTCCATGCGCCGCAACAGCGTCAGCCAGCCTTCGCTGTCCATGGCTTCGTGCAGGCAATCGTCGAGGGTCTGTTCCACCAGCGGGTGATCGGGGATCTCGCGCTCGCCGGCGAGGTTCTCCAGGCAGGCGATCTGGTCCGGGAACACACTGGCGATCAGGTCTTCGCTTTTCATCCGCTGGATTTGCGGGGCGACTTTGCGCCCGCCGCTGTAACGCGGCAAGGCCAGGGCCACGCCGGCATTCCAGCGCCAGCGCACGCCGAACAACGGCGCATCCAGCACTGCCTGGACGAGGATCTGCTCGGCGCTGTGGCTGTTGAGGTAACGCCAGACCTCGTCCAACTCGAAGCTGTGGCTGGTGGACAGCGACAGCACGATGGCGTCTTCGCTGGCGGCGGCCTGCAATTCGAAATTGAACGTGCGGCAGAAGCGCTTGCGCAAGGCCAGGCCCCAGGCGCGGTTGATACGGCTGCCAAACGGCGTGTGGATGATCAGTTGCATGCCGCCGGACTCGTCGAAAAACCGCTCCATCAGCAAGGTGTCCTGGGACGGCAGGGCGCCGAAGGTCAGGCGGGCCGGGGCCAGGTAATCCACCAGCTGTTCGGCGCTGGCCAGGTTCAGTTGCAAGGTGCCGGTGAGCCAGTCGAGGGCTGGTTGCAGATTGCCCGGCGTGGCGCCGAGCAAATCGTCCAGCTGGGCTTGCAGGCGGGCCACGGCCAGGGACAATTCGGCGCTGCGCCCGGGGGCTTCGCCGAGCCAGAACGGGATGGTCGGCGGCTGGCCCTGGGCGTCCTCGACCCGCACGCGGCCGGTCTCGACGCGAATGATGCGGTAGGAGGTATTGCCCAGTTGGAACACGTCGCCGGCAATGCTCTCCACCGCGAAGTCTTCGTTGACGCTGCCGATGTTCAGCCCTTGGGGTTCGAGCAGCACGCTGTAGTCGGCGTTGTCCGGGATGGTGCCGCCGCTGGTCACGGCGGTCAGCTTGCTGCCCCGGCGCCCGCGCAGGGTACGGGTGACGGCGTCCCGGTGCAGGTAGGCACTGCGCACGCCTTGGCGGCCATTGAAGCCTTCAGCGAGCATTCGCAGTAACGCCTGATAGTGGCCGTCGTCCAGTTCGGCGTAGGGGGAGGCTCGGCGGAAGGTGTCCAGCAGCGCCTGTTCCTGCCATTCCTGGCAACTGACCTCGGCGACGATCTGCTGGGCCAGCACATCCAGTGGGGCGATGGGGATGTGCAAGGTGTCGAGTTCGCCACGACGCACGCAATCGAGCAGGGCGGCGCACTCGAGCAAATCATCGCGGGTAGTGGCGAACAAACGGCCCTTGGGCGTGCCGCCGACCTGGTGCCCGGAGCGACCCACTCTTTGCAGGAACGCCGAGATCGAACGGGGCGAGGCGATCTGGCACACCAGGTCGACGTCGCCAATGTCGATGCCCAGCTCCAGGGACGCGGTGGCGATCAATACCTGCAATTCGCCGCGCTTGAGGCGTTGTTCGGCGTCGAGGCGAAACTCTTTCGCCAGGCTGCCATGATGGGCCGCCACCGCGTCCTTGCCCAAACGCTCGCTCAGGTGCCGGCTCAGGCGCTCGGCCAGGCGCCGGGTGTTGACGAACACCAGCGTGGTGCGGTGTTCCCGGGCCAGCTCGGCGAGGCGGTTGTAGACCAATTCCCACACGTCGTTGGCCATCACCGCCGAAAGCGGCACCGGCGGCACCTCGATGTCCAGGTCGCGCGGGCGAGCGTGGCCGATGTCGACGATTGCACAGGTGCGTCCCTGGCCCACGAGGAAGCGCGACACGGCTTCGATGGGTTTTTGCGTGGCGGACAGGCCGATGCGCATCAGCGGTTCGGCGCACAGGGCTTGCAGGCGTTCCAGGCTCAAGGCCAAGTGACTGCCGCGCTTGCTGGCGGCGATGGCGTGGATTTCGTCGACGATCACCGTGCGGGTGCTGGCGAGCATCTGCCGCCCGGAATCGGAACCGAGCAGCACGTAGAGCGACTCAGGCGTGGTCACCAGGATGTGCGGCGCGCTCTTGCGCATCGCCGTGCGTTCTTTCTGTGGCGTGTCGCCGGTGCGCACGGCGGTGGTGATGTGCAGGGGCGGCAGGTCCATTTGTCGCAGCTGTTCGGTGATGCCGGCCAGCGGGTTTTGCAGGTTGATCTGGATGTCGTTGCTCAAGGCCTTGAGCGGCGAGACGTAGACCACCAGGGTCTGGTCCGGCAGGCCGCCCTGTTCCAGGCCGCGATGCACCAGGTCATCGAGCACGGCGAGAAACGCAGTCAGGGTCTTGCCCGAACCGGTGGGTGCCGCTACCAGGGTCGAGCGGCGTTGGCCGATCAACGGCCACGCCTGGGCCTGGGCGGCCGTGACCGCCGGGAATGTCTGGCTGAACCAGGCGCGAACGGCGGGGTGAAAGCCTGCCATGGCGTGGTCGGCTGCAAGGGGCAGATTCATGGGGGCAGTTATGCGGGTGGGAGGGGGAAGATGCAAGTACCTCTGAGCTATGCATCGCCTGGCAGGGCCCCTTCGCGAGCAAGCCCGCTCCCACATTTGGAAGGCATTCTCATGTGGGAGCGGGCTTGCTCGCGAAAGGGCCCTAAAGAACAGTACAAATGCCGGATCTGCACTTTACGGATGACGGTTGCGCACTAAACCCGCAAAATGCAACGATTCCGACAACGCCTGCGGGCGTTGTCGACCAAATTCTTGTGCCAACAGACTGGGCCTGCTGACTTTATGCGAATGCGCCTTATGTTACTGGGCGGCGGGAATGCCCTCGGGCAGGCGCTGATTCGCCTCGGTGCAGAAGAAGACATCGGTTTTCTTGCCCCCCGCCCCCCCGAAGACGGTTGGGATGCCGCGAGCCTGACTCAGTTGCTCGACGACACCCGGCCGGACGCCTTGATCAACCTGGCGTACTACTTCGACTGGTTCCAGGCCGAGGCCGTCAGCGAGCAGCGCCTGGCCAACCAGGAGCGCGCTGTCGAGCGTCTGGCCGAGTTGTGCCAGCACCACAACATCGTCTTGCTGCAACCGTCCAGCTATCGGGTGTTCGACGGCTCCCGCGCCACCGCCTACAGCGAAAAGGACGAACCCGTGCCCCTGGGCCTGCGTGGCCAGGCGTTGTGGCGGATCGAGCAAAGCGTGCGTGCCACCTGTCCGCAGCATGTGTTGCTGCGTTTCGGCTGGCTGCTGGACGACAGCGCCGACGGTATCCTCGGCCGTTTCCTGGCCCGGGCCGAGCAGCCTGAAGAGTTGCTGCTGGCCGACGACCGACGCGGTAATCCGACGCCGGTGGACGACGCCGCACGGGTGATCATCTCGGTGCTCAAGCAACTCGATTGCGCGGCGCCGCTGTGGGGCACCTATCATTACGCCGGGCATGAGGCGACCACGCCACTGGCGCTGGGCCAGGCGATCCTTACCGAAGCCCGCGCCCTGCATCCGCTGGCGATTGAAGCGCCCACGGCCCAGGCTCACGCCGCACGGCCGGACGCCGCCGAAGAACCGCAACACGCGGTACTGGCCTGCAAGAAAATTCTGCACACTTTCGGGATCAAGCCCCGCGCCTGGCGCGCGGCACTCCCGGGCTTACTGGATAGGTTTTATCGTCATGGCTGAAGGCCCTGTTTTAATCACCGGCGGCGCCGGTTTCATTGGCTCGCACCTGACCGACGCTTTGCTCGCCAAGGGACACACGGTGCGCATCCTCGATGACCTGTCCACCGGCAAGCGCAGCAACCTGCCGCTGGACAACCCCGCTGTCGAACTGATCGAAGGCAATGTCGCCGATGCCGCGCTGGTGGCCCGGGCCATGGCCGGTTGCAGCGCCGTGGCGCACTTGGCGGCGGTGGCCTCGGTGCAAGCGTCGGTGGACGACCCGGTGCGCACGCACCAGAGCAATTTCATCGGCACCCTGAATGTCTGCGAAGCCATGCGACAGTCCGGGGTAAAACGGGTGTTGTTCGCTTCCAGCGCAGCGGTCTACGGCAACAACGGCGAAGGCGAGTCCATCGACGAAGAAACGCCCAAGGCCCCGCTCACGCCGTATGCCTCGGACAAACTGGCCAGCGAGTTCTACCTGGACTTCTATCGCCGCCAGCACGCGTTGGAGCCGGTGGTGTTCCGCTTCTTCAACATCTACGGCCCACGTCAGGATCCGTCCTCGCCGTATTCCGGGGTCATCAGCATCTTCAGCGAACGGGTGCAGAAAGGCCTGCCGATCACTGTGTTCGGCGACGGCGAGCAGACTCGGGATTTTGTCTACGTCGAAGACCTGGTTGACCTGCTGGTGCAGGCCATCGAGAAGCCCGAGGTGGAAGTAGGCGCGGTGAACATCGGTTGGAACCAGGCCACGACCCTCAAGCAGATGCTCCAGGCCTTGGCTGCGGTGGTGGGTGACCTGCCGCCGATCAGCTACGGCCCGGCGCGTTCCGGCGACATCCGCCATTCGCGGGCCAATAACAGTCGGCTGTTGGAGCGTTTCAGCTTTCCAGCGCAAACGCCGATGAGTGTGGGGCTGGCGCGGTTGTTGGGGCGCTGAGTTTCCACCAGCCACAAAAAAGGCGCCTTTCGGGGCGCCTTTTTCGTGAGTCCTACAGCGTCTTCACTTAAAACTTGTAACCCAACCCCACCATGTAGATCCACGGATCCACATCGACATTCACTTTGGCGCGAGTCCCGCCGGCCACGGCGTTGTTGTCCACATAAGCGGTGGTGTCGATGTCGATGTAGCGAACCTGGCCGTTGATCATGACGTTGTCGGTCAGCATGTAGTCGGCGCCCACTTGCCACGCCATGCCCCAGCTGTTGCTCGCCCGGAAGTTGCTGAAACCGTTGGCACTGGCTTCGCTGCCGACGTGCTCGTCGTAGATCCAGGTGTAGTTGATGCCGGCGCCGACATAAGGCTGGAAGGTGGATTTGGCATCGAGCGGGTAGTAGACCAGGCTCAAGGTCGGCGGCAGGTGCTTGAGGGTGCCGAGCTTGTTATTGGCCGCGCCCAGGGCGGTGCCTTTGATTTTCACGTCATGCTCGAACGGCGAGGCCGCCAACAATTCGATACCCAGGTTATTGGTGATCATGTAGGCGAAGTTCAGGCCCAATTGCGTGTCGCTGCTCATGGTCGCCTTGCCGCCCAGATCAGTGCCGGCCAGCGGACCACGGTCGACCTTGACGCTGGAACTGTCGGCTTCTGGATTGACGGTGATGGCGCCGGCGCGAACGATGATGTCGCCGGCCGTATGGGCCTGGGCGAGCGGAGTAGCGAGCGCGAGGGCAACGAGGGAAGCGCTGAGCAAGGACTTGTGCATGGGGGCTCCAGAGGACATTTCAAAATTGATGTCCTATGGTACGAAGGCGTATGTAGGCGGCTTTTGACTCAGCTCAATGAAAATGCGATGAGCAACCTTGAGGCCCCCTTCGCGAGCAAGCCCGCTCCCACATTCGACCGCATTCCTTCTGACTGAACTTGGTCAACTGTGGGAGCGGGCTTGCTCGCGAAAGCTATTTCAAAGGCGATACATAACCCCGGGATTCACTCCGGCAGCTCATACACATAAATCTTCTGCGCCTCCATCTGATACCCGGCATCGGCCAGTTCACTGGTGGACGGCTTGACCTGCATCGGGCCTTCGACCCAGTACGGCTGGTACAACTCGTCGAGCTTGACCCCAACCTCGCTTTTCACATGCACGATCTGATTCGACGGCGGTGGCGGCACGTGGATGCAGGCGCCGAAGTACGGCACCAGTAGAAAGTCCGTGGTACGGCCTTCCTCGCTGACTTCCAGCGGCACGATGTAGCCCGGCAGCCGGATCTGCTGGCCGTCGAGGGCCTTGACCACCGGGGCGTTGGGCAAATCCTGCTTGGCCGCCGGGGCGGATTCGGCGGCCAGGGCATCGCTCATCTTCGACAGGTCGTGCAGTGGGGTCATGTTTGGCACTTCCGGCGGCGCGTCCGGCGGGATCATCTCCGACCAGGCCAGGTCCCTTGGTTCGGCCGCCCACAGCGGCAGGGCGACCAACATCAACAGCGCAAGCAGGGCGCGGGGCATCTTCAAGGTCCTCATAAACGGATCGACAGGCCATCGGCCAACGATTGGCGATAGGCGCGCCAGGCCGGCACGCTGCCCATCAACAGGGCGGCGACCAGGATGCCAGCCATCAGCGTCCATTCATATTCGCTTGGCCAGCCCAGCGGCAGGTACAAGCCATAGGCCGACTGCACGTAACCCTGGGCGGCGGCGATGCCGATGTACAGCAAGGCCAGCCCGGAGACGACCCCGGCCAGCGCCAGGGCGAAGGCTTCGAGCACCAGCAGCGTCGCGATGTGCCACGGCCGCGCGCCCACCGAACGCAGGATCGCCATTTCCCGGCGGCGTTCGTTGAGGCTGGTGAGGATCGCCGTGAGCATGCCGATCAACCCCGTGAGTACCACGAACAATGAAATCACGAACAAGGCTTTTTCCGCCGTGCCCATCAGGCTCCACAACTCCTGCAGCGCCACGCCGGGCAGGATCGCCAGCAACGGTTCGCCGCGGAACTCATTGATCTCGCGCTGCAAGGCAAACGTAGAAATCTTGCTGTTGAGGCCGAGCATGAACGCGGTGATCGCCTGGGGCGTGAGGTCCATGTTGCGCGCCTGGTCGGCACTGATGCGACCATTGCCCTGGGCCGGCACGCCGTTTTTCCAGTCGATGTGGATCGCTTCCATGCCACCGAGGCTGATGTGCAGCGTGCGATCTACCGGCGTGCCGGTGCGCTTGAGAATACCGACCACGGTAAAGGGCTTGTCGTCATGCTTGACCAGGCTGACCACTGCCACGCCGTGGGCCAGCACCAGTTTGTCGCCGAGCTTGTAGTGCAACGCCTCGGCCACTTCGGCACCGAGCACCACTTCGAAAGGGTCGGTGGCGAAGGCCCGGCCATCGGCCAGCTCCAGGTGTTGTTGGCGGCCGTACTGGTAATGCTCGAAGTAGGCTTCGGTGGTGCCCATCACCCGGTAGCCGCGATGGGAGTCGCCGAGGGACATCGGGATCGCCCACTTCACTTTCGGGTTGCTGGCGAAGTGTTCGAAGCTGTCCCAACGGATGTTGTTGGTGGCATTGCCGATGCGAAACACTGAATACAGCAGCAGGTTTACCGAACCGGAGCGGGCGCCGACGATCAAATCGGTGCCGCTGATGGTGCTGGCGAAACTCGCCCGGGCCTCGGTGCGCACCCGCTCCACCGCCAGTAGCAGGCACACCGAAAGGGCGATGGCGAAAGCGGTGAGGATCGCGGTGAAGCGGCGGTTCGCCAGGCTGGCCATGGCTAGACGGAACAAATACATCTCAGACCTCGAGTGGCGTGGCGGCGCGATTGAGATCGGCCAGCGAGAGGTTACGGTCAAACAGCGGCGCCAGGCTCTGGTCATGGCTGACAAACAACAGGCTCGACCCGGCCTCGCGGCATTCAGCGAACAACAGCCGCAGGAAGTTTTCCCGCGCGTCGTAGTCCAGGGCCGAGGTTGGTTCGTCGGCGATCACCAGTTCCGGTTGACCGATCAACGCCCGGGCGGCGGCGACCCGTTGCTGCTGGCCGATGGACAACGAGTCGGCGCGGCGTTCCAGCAGGTTTGGATCGGTCAGCCCCAGATGAGCCAGCAGCGTGGCGGCAGCTTGGTCGACGCTGCCGTGGCGCTGGATGGCCCGTTGCGCACGCAGCTTGGAAAAGTGGCAGGGCAGTTCGACGTTTTCGCGCACCGAGAGAAACGGCAGCAGGTTGAATTGCTGGAAGATGTAGCCAGTGTGGTCCACGCGAAAGCGGTCGCGGCTGCCGGCGCCCAGTTCGGTGAGTTCCTGGCCGAGCAGGCGAATGCTGCCCCGGTCCGGCGTCTGCACACCGCCCAGCAGCCCCAGCAGCGTGGTTTTGCCACTGCCGCTCGGACCTTTGAGGAACAACGTCTCGCCGGCTTCCAGGCGAAACGCCGGGATATCCAGCAACGGCGGATGCCCGGGCCAGCTGAAGCCCAGGTCGGAGAGTTCGATGAGTGCTTGGGTCATGTTTGCCGCTTCAAGGTAATGGAGCACCTGTGGGATATCTGTGGGAGCACAGCTTGCTGGCGATGAGGCCGTAACATTCAGCTTGGATGTCGACAGTCGGACCGCTATCGCGAGCAAGCTTTGCTCCCACCAGGCTCGCCTCTACATGGGTTTTGCGGTGAGTCAGAACTTCAGGGTAGGCACCTTGGCCGTCACTTCCACGCCCTGCTGGCCGCTCGGGCTGATCAGTTGTACCTGAATTTTCTGGGTGGCCGGGAAGGTTTTGAACAGTGTTGCCAGGTCCAGGTTCTTCAGCGCACCTGGGGCGGCGCAAGTGAACTGGTAGTGGGCGTGGATCTCACTGTGCTCGTGGTGTTCGTCACCGTCGGCATCTTCATCATGGTCTTCGTGGTCCGGTTCGTCGCCGAACAACGGGCTTTCCAGTTCCTGCTGGGCCACGGTGCATTGGGCCGCGGCCGGCAAGTTGAACAGTGCCAGCGGCTTGTCCAACTGTGCCCGTACGGCGGCGACCTTGGCTTTGTCGGCATCGCTGGTGGCGGCGTGTTCGAAGCCCACCAGGTTCATCGCCGGGCTTTCCAGTTCCAGCTCCAGGGTCTGGCCGTCCAACGCAGCGTTCAATCGGCCAACCCCGTGTTCGTGGGCGCCGAGGCTGCCGTGCTCGTGGTCATGATCGTGTTCGACCGCCGCATGAGCGACAGCCAATGGCAGCAGGGCGAACGGCAGGGCAAGAAGCAGACGACGCATGACGAGTCTCCAGAAAGTACGAGTTGTGTTATGTAATCTTATAACGAAAGTGCGCAGAGTTTGACCGTCTGCTTGGCGTCGCGCAAGGCCCATGGGAGCATGGGGACATGAAATCTTCAGGAGCACAGTAATGTTGCGGATACGCGGAACCGTCGGCGATTGGCCGGTGGACTTGTCGATCGAAATGGATGAAGGCGACTGGGCGCAGCTCGGCGCGCAGTTACAAGTGGCCAAGTCCGAGGGCGTGGCGGCACCGGTGGCCAAACCGGCGAATCAGGACGATGCCCCGTGGCAGATCGCCAAGGAACTGCTGCGCAAGGCCGGGCAGTTGAGCGGCCCGGATTTGCTGGAGCAGCTCGAAGGCCTCACCGGCAGCGCCTCGGCGGGCAAGCGGTTGTTGGTGCGCTTGCGCCATAGCGCCGAGGTCAAGGTGTTGAGCGGCGGCGATACGCCGCTCTATAGCTGGGTCGGGCCCGAGGCTTAATACAGCGCCGCGAACAGCTTGCGGCGATAGGTCGTCACCAGCGGATGATCGTTGCCCAGCAGTTCGAACACCTGCAGCAAGGTCTTGTGGGGCAGGCCTTCGCTGTAGCTGCGGTTACGCACGAACAGCTTGAGCAGTGCGTCGAGGGCCGCTTCGTACTGCTGGCGGGCCAGTTGCTGGATCGCCAGTTGATACACCGCTTCATCGTCCTGCGGGTCTTTCGCCAGGCGGGCCTTGAGATCGGCGGCATCCGGCAGGTTTTTGGCCAGACCGAGGAACTGGATCTGCGCCTTGGCTCCAGCGAGCGCGGCCTTGTGCTCGTCGCTTTTCACCGCGTCGAGCACGGTTTGCGCTTCGCCCAGTTCGCCGCGTTCGGTCAGGCAGCGGGCGTACAGGATCAGGGCCTTGGCGTTGGTATTGTCTTCGCCCAGCAACACCGTGAGCACGGCTTCGGCGTCGGCGAAACGACCGTCATCGAACAGCGCCTGGGCCTGTTCGAACGGGTCGGCCGCGGCCGGTGGCGGCATTTGCACATGGGGCTCGAGCATCGTGCGCACCGCCGATTCCGGCTGGGCCCCGGCGAAACCGTCAACCGGCTGGCCGTCCTTGAACAGCACCACGGTGGGCAGGCTGCGGATGCCGAAGCGGGCGACGATGTCCTGCTCAATGTCGCAGTTGACCTTGGCCAGCAGCAGTTCGCCCTGATAACTCTCGGCAATGGTTTGCAGCATCGGCATCAGCGCCTTGCATGGCGCGCACCACTCGGCCCAGAAATCCACCAGCACCGGTTTGTGGAAAGAGTTGGCGATCACCGATTGGTCGAAATCGGCGGTGGTGGCGTCGAAAATGTAGGGCGTGTCCTGGGTCATGGGGGATCTCGTAGAGCGCTTGAATGGGGCAACTATACGGCTTGGTGGGGGTGGCTGAAAGCGGGGGGGCTTTCGTCTTGTGGTGTCTGATGGGACGCCTTCGCGAGCAAGCCCGCTCCCACATGGGGTCTGCGGTGAACATGCATTTTGTATCCACTGGAGATCGACTGTGGGAGCGGGCTTGCTCGCGAAGCTTTTATCTAGTCGCGCCGCGCGTGGTACAGACTCACATGCCGAAACTCTTCAGGCTCAGCCAAGTCCGGCAACGTCATGGCTTCCAGCATTTCGATGCGCCGGTACAGCGGATGCTGGAAATCCCGCACTCGGGAATCGGCCACCAGGGCTTCGCGGCCGCGGCTGAGGAAGTGGTCGAGCAGCGGCAGGTTGGCGCGGTCGTAGAGCACATCGGCGACCAGGATCAGGTCGAAGCGATCGGCCTCGGCGAAAAAATCCGTCGAATAGCTCAACGCCACGTCATTGAGCAAGGCATTGGCCCGGCATGCGGCAATCGCCAGCGGATCGAGGTCGCAAGCCACCACTTCCAGCGCGCCGGCCTTGACCGCCGCGATGCCAGCGACACCAGAGCCGGCACCGAAATCCAGCACCCGCTTACCCTCGACCCACTGCGGCCGTTCGGCCAGATAGCGAGCCATCGCCAGGCCGCTGGCCCAGCAAAAGCTCCAGTAAGGCGGTTCGTGGAGGATGCGCCGGGTTTCTTCCGGGCTGAAGGCGCGGTCCATGTTGTCGCCGTCGATCAACCACAGTTTCAGCTCAGTGTCGGGCAGCGGACAGGCCGCCAGGCGCGCGTCGCCCAGCAACTCGGCCAACGCGTGTTGCAGGTCTTGCGGTGCATTCATGGCGCTTTGACGAATTGCAGGGCGCCCAACGCCTGGGTGGTCGGTTGGCTGATACGTTGTTCCGGCAGGTGCAGGATCAACTGGCCGGACTGGCTGGCACGACCGCGCAGCTCTACCCGGGCGCCGACCGGGAAGGCATCGGGGTTGAAACGCAGGCGGAAGGGCAGGACCTGGTTGGTGCCGATCAGGCTGGAACTGGCGAGCAGTTGCTGCGGGCGGTCCTTGTCATCGATCACCAGCAGCGCCAATTCGACCTCGGCCCCAACCGGTACGCCTTGCAAGGTGCCGCTCAATTCCCGCTGGTACGCCGGCAGTGGCCCCAGTTCGGCGGCCTGGCGGGCTTTTTCCTGGGCCTGTTTCGGCGCCGGGGCCGGTGCGGGGGCGGCGGGCTTGGGAGCGTCACTGCTGCACGCCATCAGCAGGCTGAAAAGACTGAGCAAAACGAGTGATCGTAACGGCATGTGTGGCTCCAGCAAGGTGAATTCCATGGATCTGACGGTATGCCCGTCTGTATACCGTAAACCCTATGGCTTGTCTTGCCAGTGGGATGCGCTACCATGGCCCTCCCTTTTTTTGTTGCCTGCCACCATGCACTGTCCCTTCTGCGGTGCCAACGACACCAAGGTCATCGACTCGCGACTGGTCGCCGAGGGCGAACAGGTCCGCCGCCGCCGCGAATGCCTGGCCTGCGGCGAGCGTTTCACCACGTTCGAGACCGCTGAACTGGTGTTGCCGCGCCTGATCAAAACCGACGGCAGCCGCCAGCCGTTCGACGAAGACAAACTGCGCGCCGGCATGCAGCGCGCCCTGGAAAAACGCCCGGTGAGTGTCGAGCGCCTGGAAGCGGCGCTGGTGCACATCAAGCACAAGCTGCGGGCGACCGGCGAGCGTGAGGTCAAATCCCTGGTGGTCGGTGAGCTGGTGATGGCCGAGCTGCAGAAGCTCGATGAAGTCGCCTACATCCGTTTCGCCTCGGTGTACCGGCGCTTCCAGGACTTGAACGAGTTCCGCGAAGAAATCGACCGCCTGGCCCGCGAACCGGTGAAAGAATGACCGTTTCGGCGCAGCAGGCCGTCCTCGACGCCCACTACATGGCCCGTGCCCTGGAGTTGGCGCGGCGCGGTCACTACACCACCCACCCCAATCCCCGGGTCGGTTGCGTGATCGTGCGTGACGGACAGATTGTCGGCGAAGGCTGGCACATCCGCGCCGGCGAACCCCATGCCGAAGTCCATGCCCTGCGCGCCGCCGGTGAACAGGCCCGGGGCGCCACGGCCTACGTGACCCTCGAGCCCTGCAGCCATCACGGGCGCACGCCGCCGTGTGCCGACGCGCTGGTCAACGCCGGCGTGGCGCGGGTGGTGGCGGCAATGCAGGACCCGAACCCGGAAGTCGCCGGTCGTGGTCTGCAACGGCTGGCCCAGGCTGGCATCGCCACTGAAAGCGGCGTGCTGGAAGGCGAGGCGCGCCAGCTCAACCAGGGTTTCCTCAAACGCATGGAACACGGCCTGCCGTTCGTGCGGGTCAAGCTCGCCATGAGCCTGGATGGTCGCACCGCCATGGAAAGTGGCGAAAGCCAATGGATCACCGGCCCGGCCGCACGCTCGGCGGTGCAACGCCTGCGGGCCCAGGCCAGCGTGGTGCTGACCGGCGCCGATACGGTGCTGGCGGACAACGCCCGACTGACCGTGCGCGCCGATGAACTCGGGCTGGACCCGGAGCAGACCGCGCTGGTCATGAGCCGTCCGCCGTTGCGGGTGCTGGTGGACGGGCGCCTGCGGGTGCCGCTGGATGCAGCGTTCTTCAAGGCCGGCCCGGCGTTGGTCGCTACCTGCATGGCGGTGGAAGAACAGTACGCCAACGGCCCTGAATGCATGATTGTGGCGGGCGATGACGGCCAGGTCGATCTGCGTCGCCTGCTGGTGGAGCTGGCGGGCCGTGGCGTCAACGAGGTGTTGGTGGAGGCCGGTCCGCGCCTGGCGGGGGCATTTGCCCGGCAAGGTCTGGTGGACGAATTCCAGATTTTCATCGCCGGCAAGTTCCTCGGTTCTACGGCGCGACCGTTGCTGGATTGGCCGCTGGCGCAGATGAAAGATGCCCCAGCGCTGAAAATTACCGAAATCCGCGCCGTGGGCGATGACTGGCGAGTCATCGCCGTCCCCGTTTCGCCGGCGAGCGTATAATTCCCGGCTTTCGCTAAGCGGCGGCCTGTTCTCGAGGAGGACTCCATGTTTACCGGCATCATCGAATCCATCGGCAGCATCCGCGCACTCACCCCCAAGGGCGGCGATGTGCGGGTTTATGTCGAAACCGGCAAGCTCGACCTGAGCGACGTCAAACTGGGCGACAGCATTGCGGTCAACGGCGTGTGCCTGACCGCGGTGGAGCTGCCGGGCAACGGTTTCCTGGCCGACGTCAGCCGCGAAACCCTCGACTGCACCGCCATGAACGATCTCAAGAGCGGCAGCCCGGTCAACCTGGAAAAAGCCCTGACCCCCACCACTCGCCTGGGCGGACACCTGGTCAGCGGCCATGTCGACGGCGTCGGCGAAGTGGTCTCGCGCAGCGATAACGCCCGGGCCGTGGAGTTTCGCATCCGTGCGCCGAAGGAACTGGCCAAGTACATCGCCCATAAAGGCTCGATCACCGTCGACGGCACCAGCCTGACGGTCAATGCGGTGGATGGCGCCGAATTCCTGCTGACCATCATCCCGCACACCCTGAGCGAAACCATCATGGCCTCGTATCGGCCGGGTCGCCGGGTCAACCTTGAAGTCGACTTGCTGGCCCGTTACCTGGAGCGCCTGCTTATGGGAGACAAGGCCGCAGAGCCTGGCTCCCCACAAAAGCCGGGTAACATCACTGAAAGCTTTCTGGCCGCCAACGGCTACCTCAAATCCTGACCCAAGGGGGTGCCGCGTGGCGCTCAATAGCATCGAAGAACTGGTTGAAGACATCCGCCAAGGCAAGATGGTCATCCTTATGGATGACGAAGACCGCGAGAACGAAGGCGACCTGATCATGGCCGCCGAGTGCTGCAAGGCCGAACACATCAACTTCATGGCCAAGCACGCCCGTGGCCTGATCTGCATGCCGATGACCCGCGAGCGCTGCGAGCTGCTGAAGCTGCCGCTGATGGCGCCGCGCAACGGCTCCGGTTTCGGCACCAAGTTCACCGTGTCCATCGAGGCTGCCGAGGGCGTGACCACCGGTATCTCCGCCGCTGACCGTGCGCGCACCGTGCAAGCCGCCGCGGCGAAAGACGCCAAGGCCGAAGACATTGTCAGCCCCGGCCACATCTTCCCGTTGATGGCCCAGGCCGGTGGCACCCTGGCCCGTGCCGGCCACACCGAAGCGGCGTGCGACCTGGCGCGCATGGCCGGTTTCGAACCCAGTGGGGTGATCTGCGAGGTGATGAACGACGACGGCACCATGTCCCGTCGCGCGGAACTGGAAACGTTCGCCGCCGAACACAACATCAAGATCGGCACCATCGCTGACCTGATTCACTACCGGATGATCCACGAACGTACCGTTCAGCGGATTGCCGAGCAGCCGCTGGACAGCGAATTGGGCCAGTTCAACCTGGTGACCTACCGCGACTCGGTGGAAGGCGACGTGCACATGGCGCTGACCCTGGGCACCGTGTGCGCCGAGGAACCGACCCTGGTGCGCGTACACAACATGGACCCGCTGCGCGACCTGTTGATGGTCAAGCAGCCCGGCCGCTGGAGCCTGCGGGCCGCCATGGCCGCGGTGGCCGCGGCTGGCAGCGGCGTGGTGCTGCTGCTCGGTCACCCGCTCGACGGCGACGTGCTGCTGGCGCACATCCGCGAAACCGGCGATCAGGCCGTGGTGAAAAAACCGACCACCTACAGCATCGTCGGTGCCGGTTCGCAGATCCTTCGCGACCTGGGCGTGCGTAAAATGCGCCTGATGAGCGCGCCGATGAAATTTAATGCGATATCCGGTTTCGATCTGGAAGTTGTAGAATACGTGCCCTCCGAATAATCACCCGGGATTTTCCGGCCCTGTATTCGTGGCTAATATCACTAAGGAGCGCGTATTGAACGCGCTCTGGCTCTTTAAGAGATCTGACGAATGACCCTGAAGACCATCGAAGGTACCTTCATCGCCCCTCAAGGCCGCTACGCTCTGGTAGTGGGCCGTTTCAACAGCTTCGTGGTTGAGAGCCTGGTCGGCGGTGCGGTCGATGCCCTGGTTCGCCATGGCGTGAGCGAAAGCGACATCACCATCATCCGTGCGCCTGGCGCCTTCGAAATTCCACTGGTTGCGCAGAAAGTCGCTCAAAAGGGCGAATATGCGGCGATCATCGCCCTGGGCGCGGTCATTCGTGGCGGTACTCCGCACTTCGAATACGTGGCCGGCGAATGCACCAAGGGCCTGGCCCAGGTGTCCATGGAGTTCGGCGTTCCGGTCGCCTTCGGCGTGCTGACCGTTGACTCCATCGAGCAAGCCATCGAACGTTCCGGCACCAAGGCCGGTAACAAAGGCGCCGAAGCTGCCCTGTCCGCCCTGGAAATGGTCAGCCTGCTGGCGCAGTTGGAGGCCAAGTGATTAGCGACGAAAGCGATCGTTTCAACCCGCGCGATCCCAAGCCTGCCGATGCCGGCAAGCCTTCGAAAAGCGTCAAGCGTCGCGAAGCCCGCCAGCTCGCGACCCAAGCGCTGTATCAATGGCACATGGCCAAGCAATCGCTGAACGAGATCGAAGCGCAGTTTCGGGTCGACAACGATTTCAGCGATGTCGATGGCGCGTATTTCCGCGAGATCCTCCACGGCGTGCCGGCCCACAAGACCGAGATCGACATCGCCCTGGCCCCTTGCCTGGACCTGACCATCGAAGAGCTGGACCCGGTTGAACTGGCGGTGTTGCGCCTGTCTACCTGGGAACTGATGCAGCGCGCCGACGTGCCGTACCGCGTGGTGATCAACGAAGGGATCGAGCTGGCGAAAGTCTTCGGTTCCACCGATGGCCACAAGTTCGTCAACGGCGTGCTCGACAAGCTGGCCCCGCGTCTGCGTGAAGCTGAAGTGAAGGCGTTCAAGCGCTGATTGCGCTTGAAATCCCATGGGTGAGTTTGAGCTGATCCGTAATTACTTCGCCGCCGCGCCTTGCGCCCAAGGCGGCGAGGGCGTTGTGCTGGGGATCGGCGACGACTGCGCCTTGCTGGCCGTTCCTCCCGGGGAACAGCTGGCGGTGTCCACCGACACCCTCGTGGCCGGTGTGCATTTTCCAGACCCGTGCGACCCGTTCCTGCTCGGCCAGCGCTCGCTGGCCGTGGCGGTCAGTGACCTGGCTGCCATGGGCGCCACCCCTGTTGCATTTACCCTTGCCCTGACCTTGCCGACGGTGACCGCCGATTGGCTGCAAGCCTATGCCCGTGGTTTGAATCAGATGGCCCAGGCTTGCGGTGTAGCACTGGTGGGAGGGGATACCACCCGTGGCCCACTGAGCCTGACCATGACCGTGTTCGCAAGTGTGCCATCCGGCCAGGCCCTGACCCGAGGCGGCGCGCAGCCTGGCGATTTGCTGTGTGTTGGCGGCGAGCTGGGCAATGCCGCCGGCGCATTGCCGCTGGTGCTCGGCCAGCGCGACGCCGAACCTGCGGTCGCCGAGCCACTGCTGGCCCACTACTGGTCACCCCAGCCGCAGATCGACTTGGGCCTGGCATTGCGGGGCAAGGCCAGTGCGGCGATGGACATTTCCGATGGGCTACTGGCCGATTGCGGGCATATCGCTCTGGCGTCTGGCGTGGCATTACACGTTGAACGGGACCGACTGCCGCTGTCCAACGCTCTAGTAACGTTCCTCGGCCCGTCGGGTGCCGCACACGCCGCCCTGAGTGGTGGCGACGATTATGTGTTGTTATTCACCGTGCCACCGGCTCGACTGGCGACGTTGCAGGCCGACGGCTGGCCTGTCCACGTGATCGGCTCCGTCATGACCGGGCAAGGCGTCACGCTGCTCGACAGTGAAGGACGCGACATCACCCCGCAAATCCGGGGCTATCAACATTTTCGGGAGACACCGTGACAGATCATCCCAACCAGGTCCCGGCAGAATTCGTTCCGCCCTCGGTCTGGCGTAATCCCTGGCATTTCCTGGCATTTGGCTTCGGTTCGGGTACTTTGCCTAAAGCACCGGGCACATGGGGCTCGCTGGTTGCGCTACCCTTTATACCGTTGTGGCAGATGTTGCCGGATTGGGGCTATTGGCTGATGCTGGGCATCACCATGCTGTTCGGCTTCTGGCTGTGCGGCAAAGTGGCGGATGACCTGCGGGTGCACGATCATGAAGGTATCGTCTGGGACGAAATGGTCGGCATGTGGATCACCCTGTGGCTGGTGCCGGAAGGCTGGTACTGGCTGTTGGCGGGTTTCCTGGTGTTCCGCTTCTTCGATATTCTCAAGCCGTGGCCGATTCGCTGGATCGATCGGCACGTGCATGGAGGCGTCGGGATCATGCTCGACGATGTATTGGCCGGGGTCTTTGCCTGGTTGGCAATGCAAGGATTAGTGTGGTGTTTCACCTGAGGGAGCCAGGAATGGGCGTAAGCCGTGCACTACTGCTGTTGCTGTGTCTAGGGGCCTGTCTCGGCGTACGGGCGGCCGACCCGGCGCAGCTGCCGGGCAAGGTCCGCGCGGCCAGTGAGGAGTGGGCCGATTACACCCAGGCCAATGGCGAGGGCATGGGCTGGGACATCTTGCGTGAGGTGTTCGAACCCGAAGGCGTCAAGCTGGAGATCCGCAGCGTGCCGTACACCCGTTCGATCGGATTGGTGCAGCGCGGCGAAGTCGACGTGCAGGTCGGTGCCTATCGGGATGAGTCCGAAGGCGTGCTTTACCCCGAGTGGCACTACGACGTCGATCACATCTATGCCTTGGGACTGACCTCCAAACCGACGCCGACGCTGGCGACGATTGGCAATTACCGCCTGGTATGGATGCGCGGATACGAATACAACAACTACCTGCCCAACATTCGCCGTTTCAATGAAGTCCATCGTTCGGTGGGTATCTTGCCGATGCTGATCCATGAGCGTGCGGATTATTACATCGATGCGTCGATGGAAATCGAAGAGCTACTGGCCAAGGCCGATAATCCCAAGCAGTTCAAACTCTCGCCGCTGATCAATTTGCCGCTGTACCTGGGCTTTGCCAACACTGCAAATGGAAAGGCGCTACTTGATCTGTTTGACCGGCGCATGGAGGTACTGGTGAAAACTGGCCAGCTCAAACCGATTTTCGAACGCTGGAAGCAACCCTATCCCTTCGACGAGCATGGCAAGCCACCGAAGCCGTAATCAAACTTTTCGATGGTTATAGCCGACAATTCAGCCTAAGCGTCTGTCGGGACGTGCTGTTACAATGCCCGCCTCTGCGAAACTCCAGTACTAGATCAGGAGCACACCGGTGCCTGTCGTTTTTGTTGCCGCTTCCAAGCTGCCAACGCCTTTTGCGCAATTCACCATGCATGGTTTTCTCGATGAAGCCACCGGTCGCGAGCACGTCGTGCTGAGCCTGGGTGATTTCGCCGACGGTAGCCCGGTACTCGGCCGCCTGCACTCCGAATGCCTGACGGGCGACGCCCTGTTCAGCCAACGCTGCGATTGCGGTTCGCAACTTGAGGCCGCGCTGCAAGCCATCGCCCGCGAAGGCCGTGGTGTGTTGCTGTACCTGCGCCAGGAAGGGCGTGGGATTGGCTTGTTGAACAAGATCCGCGCCTACGAACTGCAAGATGGCGGCGCCGATACCGTGGAAGCCAACGAACGCCTGGGCTTTGCCGCCGACCTGCGTGACTACAGCATTTGCTTGCCGATGCTCGAACACCTGGGTATCAAGTCCCTGCGGCTGATGACCAACAACCCACGCAAGGTCAAGGCGCTGACCGACATGGGTATCGTGGTTGCTGAGCGGGTGCCGCTGCACACCGGCCATAATCCGCATAACAAACTCTATCTGGCGACCAAGGCCAGCAAGCTCGACCACATGATGGGCAACGAGCACCAGGGCGAGGTTGACCGGGCGTGACGCGTGGCCAGGTTCGGCGGCGACTGGCCGTCAGTTGGTGGCAGTACCTGGCGCTGGCCTTGGTGCCGCTGTTCGTGATCAACGCGGTGTTTGGCCAGGGTGAAGCGATTCTGCCGGTGCTGGCGATGCCGCTGTTTATCGCGGGCGTGGCGTCGATGTTTGTCAGCCTGCGATTCTTCGGGCCTTATAAACACGCCTTGATCGCCACCCAGAACGCCCTCGACACCCCGGAAGAGCCCCAGGCCTGGATCGCCCTGGCGGCCCGCCGTCGTGTGGCGTTCCTGGTCGCCGGGCTGCCGGCCTGGATCGGCGCCCTGGGGGTGTTCGTGGGCCTGGAGGCGGTGCCGCTGATGTTGCTGGCCTTATCCTCCACGGTGTTGTTCTACCTGTATCGCATCCCGCGTCAGCTCGGCTGATGAACCGCTGGCTGGCGGTCCTGCTGCTGGCCCTCAGCGCCTCGACGACGGCGGCCCCGCGGGTCGTCAGTCTGGCGCCGTCGCTTACGGAAATTGTTGTTGAGCTGGACTCCGCCGACCTGCTGGTGGGCGTGCTGGATGCCGGTGATCGTCCGCAGGGGCTCAAAGAGCTGCCCTCGGTAGGCCGTTACGGGCAACTGGACATGGAGCGCTTGCTCAGCCTGCGGCCTGATCTGCTGCTGCTCTGGCCCGGCAGTGTTGGGCCGGCCCAGCGCGAACAGCTCAAGGGCTTGAACATCCCCACCTACGTCGCCGAGCCCCATGGCCTCGACCCACTCATCAGCCAAATCGAAGACATCGCCGCACAACTCGGTCGCCCGGCGCGAGGCGTGCAGCGAGCGGCGCAGTTGCGCGTGCGTCTGGAAGAGCTGCGCCAGCGTTACCGGCGTGACACGCCGTTGCCGGTGTTCTATCAGGTCTGGGACCGGCCGTTGTACACCGTCGGTGGCGGGCAGATCATCAGCGATGCGCTGGCGGTGTGCGGGGCGCGGAACGTCTTTGCCGACCTGAGTCTGCCGGCGCCGCAGGTGAGCGTGGAGTCAGTGTTGCAGCGCAATCCGCAGGTCATCCTCGCCACCGAGCAGGCCCAGCTCGACGCCTGGAAAGCCTGGCCGCAGTTGCCGGCAGTGGCGCAGGGCCGGTTGTTGTTAGTGCGTGACAAGGGGCTGGAGCGGCCCAGTGGGCAGATGATCGAGGCGACGGCTGGGTTGTGTGGGTTGATTGCGCCGGACAGGTAGACCGCGAAGAGGCCCGCTCAAACATCACACATCCTGCATCAGATATCCGGTGTCCAAGTCACCCCAAACACCCAGCTCCGCCCCTCTTCCCGATACCCATACTGCTGACCATCATGGCTATACAGCGCCCGGCTGTACCCCTTGTCCAGCAGGTTATCCACCTTCATTTCCAGCTTCACCTCGCGGGTCAGCGCCCAACTGCCGCGCAACCCGAGCAGGGCATAGCCGCCCAGGGCATTGCGGTTGTTTTCATCGTCGTAGCTGCCGCTCACCGCTTGCCAGGTGGCGCCCAGGCCAAGGCGGTCGAATTGCCGGTCCAGGTCCAGGCTCACGGTCCGGCGCGCGCGGCGGGCCAGGGTGTGGCCGCTGTCGCGGTCACGCGGGTCGATGATGGCCAGGCCCAGGTTGCTCTGCCAGCCGAACATATCCTGCATGAGGGCCATCTCAAAACCGTTGATCCGCGCCGATGCGACGTTCTGCGGACGTGAGTGGCTGCCAAAAATGATCGCGTCTTCCAGGTCCGTGCGGTACAGCGAGGTCTCCAGGCGGGCGTTGTCGCTCAATTGGCTGCGCCATTGCAGTTCGTAGCTTTTGGCGGTTTCGGGTTTCAGGTCCGGGTTGCTGAAGTCCGGGTAGTACAGGTCGTTGAAGGTGGGGGCGCGAAAGCTTTCGCTGTAGGTCAGCAGCAGGTCGTTGTCGGCGTTCACCGGCAGGGTGAGGGTGCCGCTCCAACTGTTCTGGCCGCCGAATTGCTGGTTCTGGTCGCGGCGCAGGCCCAGTTCGGTGGAGAACGTTTCGGCCTGGAAGCGGTGCTGGATAAACGCTGCGCGGTTCCAGCGGCTGTCTTCGTCGAACGGTGTGCTGCTGTTGACCCGATCCTGGTACCAATCGCCGCCGACGATCAGGCTGTTGCGCTCGTCCAGTTTCACATCGTTCTGCCAGGTCAGTGAGTCGCGGTAGGTGTTGAACACTTCGCGGACATCGCTGAGCTTGTCGAAGGTCTTCTCGCGGTTTTCGCTGTGGCCCAGTTCGAGACGGGATTTCCAGGCGTCGTTGATCCGGCCGTCTACATAAGTGCTGAAACTGCTCACCGCAAAGTCGCTGTAGGGCTGCTGGGGCAGTGATTCGAACGTGCTCGGGTCGAAGCGGCCGAACGGGTTGTCGTATTCGCTCTTGCCACGGTTATCCAGCAGGTTCAGGCCAACCTCCAGGTCATCGTTGATGGCATGACTTGCGCTCAAGCTGACGGACTGGTTGCGGTTGGCATCGTTGTCCCGGTCACTGGCGTAGGACTCCTGGGTTCGATTGGCCCCGGCGCTTTCGTCCAGGCTGGCGCCGAGGTTGAAGCGCGTCTGCTCGTCGCCACCGGACAGGCTCAGGCTGCGCTCCCAGGTCTGGTGGCTGCCGAAACCCAGGTGCAGGCGCGGTTGCAGGCCTGGTTGGCTAGCGCGACGGGTGAAAATCTGGATCACCCCGCCCACCGCGTCGGCGCCGTAGATCACCGAACGCGAACCGCGCAGCACTTCCACTCGTTCGATCTGGTTGATGTTCAGGCGTTGCAGGTTGCTGTCGCCGGAGGTGGCGTTGCCAATACGCTGGCCGTCCACCAGCACCAGGCTCTGGGCCGATTTGGTGCCGCGAATGTAAATTCCCGGCAAGCTGCCGCGACCGCCCAACGGCGCCACCTGCACCCCCGGCACGCGGCTGAGCAGGTCGGTGACGCTGGCCGGTTGCAGGCGCTCGATGTCGTCGCGGGTGAACACGGTATTGGCCGCGCTGCTGTCGTTGCGGGCCTCGACCTGGCGGTTGGCGCTGATCACGATGTCGGGCAGCTTCAGGGCTTGGTCGCGTTCGAAGGTGTCGGCGAGCAGGTGGGTGGCGGGGAGTAGGGAAAGGGCGAGGGTGAGGCGCAGTTTCATGGGCGTTCCGCAAATTTCTGGTTCGTACAGAACCCCCTGTGGGGGCGCGCTTGCTCGCGATAGCGGTGTGTCAGCCAATAATTTACTGACTGATCTGCTGCCATCGCGAGCAAGCTCGCTCCCACAGGGTTGGGTGTTGTCTGGATCAGCGGCCCAGCAGCTGCAACCGCTGGCGCACCGACGCTTCGATCCCGACCTCATCCAACCCACACTCAGCCAGCATCTGTGCTGGCTTGGCGTGTTCGACGTAGCTGTCCGGCAGGCCCAGGTGCAGCACCGACTTGAGGATGTTCTCCCGGGCCAGGAATTCGCTGACCGCCGCACCGGCGCCGCCCATGATGGCGTTCTCCTCGATGGTCACCAGCAGTTCGTGGCTGCCGGCGATCTCGCGCACCAGGGCTTCGTCCAGGGGTTTGACGAAACGCATGTCCACCACGGTGGCGTCCAGGGTCTCGGCGACTTTCAGGGCCTCGGCCAGTTGCACGCCGAACACCAGCAGGGCGGTCTGCTTGCCTTGGCGGCGGATCACGCCCTTGCCGATTTCGATCGGCTCGAGGTTGGCTTCGATGGGGGCGTTCGGACCTGTGCCGCGGGGATAACGCACCGCCGCCGGACCATTGAACAGGTGGCCGGTGGTGAGCATTTTGCGCAGCTCATTTTCATCGCTCGGGGTCATCACCAGCATGCCGGGGATGCAGCGCAGGAACGACAGGTCAAAGCTGCCGGCGTGGGTCGGGCCGTCTTCGCCGACCAGACCGGCGCGGTCGATGGCGAACAACACGTCGAGGTTCTGCACCGCGACGTCATGGATCAACTGGTCATAGGCGCGTTGCAGGAACGTCGAATAGATCGCCACCACCGGTTTTGCGCCTTCGCAGGCCATGCCGGCCGCGAGGGTCACAGCGTGCTGCTCGGCAATCGCCACGTCGAAATAGCGCTGTGGGTAGCGCTCGCTGAAGGCCACCAGGTCCGAGCCTTCCTTCATTGCCGGGGTGATGCCTACCAGGCGCGGGTCAGCGGCGGCCATGTCGCACAGCCATTGGCCGAACACGCCGGAATACTTCGGTCCACCGGCCTTTTTTGGCGTGGCAGCCGGAGCGTCCAGGGGCTCGAGCTTGGTGATGGCGTGGTAGCCGATCGGGTCGACTTCCGCCGGGGCGAAGCCTTTGCCTTTCTTGGTGACCACGTGCAGGAACTGCGGACCCTTGAGATCGCGCATGTTGCGCAGGGTGGCGATCAACGTGGGCAGGTCATGGCCGTCGATGGGGCCGATGTAGTTCCAGCCCAGCTCTTCGAACAGCGTGCCGGGCACCAGCATGCCCTTGGCGTATTCTTCGGTGCGGCGGGCGATTTCCCAGGCGCCGGGCAGGCGTGACAGCACTTTCTTGCTGCCTTCGCGCATGCTCGCGTAAGTGCGGCTGGAGAGGATTTTCGCCAGGTAGTTGGACAGCCCGCCAACGTTGCGCGAGATCGACATGTCGTTGTCGTTGAGGATCACCAGCATGTTGGCGTCGACTTCCGGCGCGTGGTTCAACGCCTCGAAGGCCATGCCCGCGGTCAGTGCGCCGTCGCCGATCACGGCAATGGCCTTGCGCTCGCTGTTTTGCAGGCGGGCGGCAATCGCCATGCCCAGGGCGGCGCTGATGGACGTGCTGGAGTGACCGACGCCAAAGGTGTCGTACTCGCTCTCGGAACGACGTGGGAAGGCCGCGATGCCGTCCTTCTGGCGCAGGGTGCCCATGCGCTCGCGACGGCCGGTGAGGATCTTGTGCGGATAGGCCTGATGCCCGACGTCCCACACCAGGCGGTCGTCCGGAGTATCGAACACGTAATGCAGCGCGATCGTCAGCTCGATGACGCCCAGGCCCGCGCCGAAGTGCCCACCGGTCTGGCCGACCGTGTAGAGCAGTTCCAGGCGCAACTCATCGGCCAGGGTTTCCAGCTCGGCTTCACCCAGGCGACGCAGGCCGTCCGGCGTGTTGGCGCGGTCCAGCAGGGGCGTGGTCGGGCGCTTGCGGGGAATCTCTTGAAACGTCGTGGGCATCAGGCGAATCGTTATAGGTATAGAAAGAGGCGGCAGTTTACCTTATGCATCGCAAGCTGCCCACGCGTTGGCCGGAACTTGGCCGATACGCAGTCTAAAGGGGTTGACCCCGTATCAACTGCGTCGTTCGACGATATAGCGCGCCAAGTCGCGCAACGGCTCGGCCGGCGCGTCAAAGGGTCGCAGCGCGGCCAGGGCCTGGTCGCGCAACTCCAGGGCATAAGCCTTGGCGGCGTCAAGGCCGAGCAGGGCCGGGTAGGTCGGTTTATCCCGGGCGATGTCGGCGCCCTGGCGTTTGCCCAGGGTCTGGGTATCGCTTTCGACGTCGAGGATGTCGTCCTGCACCTGGAATGCCAGGCCAATGGCCCGGGCATAGGTTTGCAAGGCTTGTAGTTGTGCGGGTGTCGCCCGGCCGCTGGCGAGGGCGCCGAGTTTGACGCTGGCCTCGATCAAGGCGCCGGTCTTGTGCCGGTGCATGTATTCCAGGGCGCTCTGGTCCAGCTTCAAGCCCACCGAACCAAGGTCGATGGCCTGGCCACCGACCATCCCGGCGGGGCCCGCCGCCCGCGCCAGGGCACTGACCATGTCCAGGCGAATCTGCGCCGGGCAATCGCTCAGGGTCGGGTCCAGCAGGGCGCTGAAGGCCAGGCTCTGCAAGCCGTCGCCGGCGAGGATCGCGCAGGCTTCGTCGAATTGCTTGTGGGTGGTGGGCTGGCCGCGACGCAGGTCGTCGTCGTCCATGGCCGGCAAGTCATCGTGAACCAGCGAATAAGCGTGAATCAGCTCCACTGCGCACGCCGCGCCGTTGGCCTGTTCGGCCTGGCCGCCCAAGGCTTCGCACGCGGCGTAGGCCAGCAGTGGGCGCACGCGCTTGCCGCCGTTCATCACGCTGTAGCGCATGGCTTCGTACAGGCGCGCCAGCTCCGGGCTTGGCGCGGTGAACAAAGTGTCCAGTGCAGCATTGACCCGGGCCTGACTGCCGGCCTGATAGGCGCCGATCATTCAGGCTGTTCCGCGTCGAAAGGCTCTTCGGTCAGTTCACCGTCACGCTCGAGCAGCAATTGCACCTTCTGCTCGGCCTGGGCCAGCGCCGCCTGGCAGTCGCGAGTCAAGCCGATACCCTGCTCGAAGGCGGTCAGCGAGTCTTCCAGCGACAATTCGCCGTTCTCCAGCCGTTCGACCAGCGTTTGCAGGTCGGCCAGAGATTGTTCGAAATCCAGTGCAGCTTTTTTGCGGGCCATGGCGGCTATTCCGGTTGACTGTTAAACCGGCGCGACACTAGCAGACATGGGGTTTTGGGGCAAATCAGGGCAGGGCAAACGCGGCCCGTGACCCACTGCTTTTGTGGCGAGGGAGCTTGCTCCCGCTGGGCTGTGTAGGAGCTGTCGAGTGCAACGAGGCTGCGATCTTTCTCCAGGCATTTGAGTCCCAAGCGAAAGATCAAAAGATCGCAGCCTCCGGCAGCACCTACAGGGCGCAGTCGAGCGGGAGCAAGTTCCCTCGCCGCACGGGAGCAATTGGGATCGTTTTTCATATTCGGCTCATCTGGTGAGCCGAATAAATCGTCTATTCGGCTCACGGCCCCCTCAGTACGTGATTTCCCACACAGAATCGCGCGTTCCCCGATTGTGAAAAAACCGTCAAATCGATACTCTTCGCGCCATCTACGGCCCCCTTGCGACGGGGCCTTCAGACGAAACCCGAATAATGACAAGCAGCGCCGAGGAAGGGCGCCGGGTTGCGTCATGCATGGCAGGAGGCATACGTGCGTTTTCTTTCTTTATTGATCGTGTTGCTCGGTGCGCCGCTGGCGTGGGCGCAGCCTTCGGCTGAGATGTCGGAGCCGGTGGGCGGCTGGCGCTACAGCGGCTTGCTCGATCGCACTGAAAATCCACGGGTAGCCTATCCCACACCGCCCATCGACCGGGGTGTGCAGCGCAATCGCACGATGATCGAGGGCCGGCTCAAGGCCATGGGCACGGCCCGTCCGCCCCACAGCCTGGCGGTCAACGGCAATCCATTGAATCTCTATACCGACGACGAAGGGCGTTTCGCCCGGCCCTATGCGTTCGGCGCCGGCTCCAACAGCGTCGAGGTGCGCAGCTCCGAGGGCCAGTCCCTCAAGCGCGTGCAGTTCTATGAGGCCAACAACCTGCGCACCCCCGCGCAGATCCGCGTGGTGCTGGGCTGGGACGATCCCAAGGCCGAACTCGATCTGCATATCGTCACACCCGACGGCCAACATGCGTTTTTCGGCCAGCCGGCGCTGACCAACGGCGGCGGCCTCGACCCGGATGGGGTCGATGGCCCCGGCCCGGAAATGTTCACCATGACCGCGCCGATGCACGGCACCTATCTGGTCTACGTGAACTATTGGGGCAACTACGGCAGCGGCGGCTACAACTTCGAGGAAACCAGTAACGAGAAGGAGGTGATCACCTCGCAGATCAACCTGGTACTCAACGAAAACACCGTCGATGAAAAACGCGAAACCTTTGTCGTGCCCCTGCGCGCCATTGGCGATCTGTTGCTGGTCAAGACTTTCAACTACTAAGTATCCGCTCCACGGATGAACAGGCCCTTGTGAATATGAGCGACAACACTGCTTCCCCGACCACGCCGACACCTCTCGCCAAACCTGTACGCCGTTGGCCGGCGCTGCTGATCGGGCTGTGCCTGGTGGTCGGTGTCGCTGCCGGGTTGGGCTGGTTCATCACCAAGCCCAAGGCGCCACCCATGGAGCTTGCCCTGGAAAAGCTCGGCGTGAGCCGCCCCGACGGCTTGCTTGAGGCGCATTCCCTGAGCCAGTTGCCCAAGGACCTGTTGGCGGTGCCGTTTCTCAAGGCCACGCTCACCGAAGACTTCGTCTTCTATTACGAGGCCCATGCCGACCGCCTCGGGTTGATCGGCAGTCTGCGCCGGATCATCTACGAGCATGACCTCAAGCTGCAGGACAGCCTGATCGAGCAGTTGTTCGACCAGCCGGCCGATGTGGCGCTGTGGCGGGGCGCCGACGGGCGGCTCAAGGACTTCCTGTTGGTGATGGACCGCGGCGGCTTGGCGAAGGTGCTGGAGCCGTTGGCGAAAGTCGCCTTGGACGACACCCAGTTGAGCAAGCTCGGCGACCTGAAGGTGGGCGGCGATGAGGTCGCGCTTTACCAACTGAGCTATAACGCCAGCAAATCCCTGGCCTTCGCCTCCCATGGCGACAAGATGGTCGTGCTGTCGAATCCGACCAAGCTTTACGACAACGCTAATGGCCCTGTCGATGAGCCCGGCATGGTCTCGACCCAGGCCCTCGAAGCGCTGCTGGCCGGTGAAAAACTCTTCCCCGAAGCCTTCGGCCTGCCGCCCAAGGCGCCGGAAGTGAAGCAACGTCTTTCGGTCAACGCCAGCGTTCTTGCCATGGGCTACCAGCGTTTCATCCCGAACTTCGCGGGTTTGCGTTTCGACATGGACGACAAGGGCTGGCACAGCTTCCTGGCCCTGGACGAACAGGAAAACCAGCCGGACTTCGACTTCAAGCCGATCTGGCAGGCCATGCCCATGGGCGCCAGTGCCTGCGTCGCTTTGCCCCTGGCCGCCGAGCAACAGAAACCCTTGCTGGTGAGACTCGGTGCCGACGACAAGGCCGCCCAATCCATGATCGACCATATGGCCGGCGCGGCAGGCCTGTGCTGGTACGCCGATTCGCGGCTGTACACGCCGCTGCTGGTGGCGAGCCTGAACGAAGACGACGGCAAGCTCGACGCCGACATGGGCAAGCTGTTCGGTTCGATGGTGGGCGCCTATGAAAACAACGTCGCCGAACATGCGTTCCCCGTGGTCGAGAAGCAAGAAGGCTCGACGCACCAGTGGCAGCGTCAGGTCAGCTCCAATTTCGGCCCCTACCTGGCCAAGGACGCAGAGCAGCCCGATGCGATCACCGGCAAGGCGTTCATGCGCGTGAGCCTGGCGCGTCACGGTTCAACCTTGCTGTTTTCCCTCGACGACAAGTTGGTGGACAAGGCCCTCGGCACCCTCGACAAACGCTTCCCGCCCATGGCCGACGTGGTGCCCAAGGATGTCCTGATGCCGATCTACTTCGGCCCGGACGCCATGGCGCAACTGATGCAGCGCGAAACCCTCGACAGCCTGCCCCAGGACATGGAGCCGGTGTTCTACAACGCCGCGCAAACCTACCTGATTCCGAAACTGCGCACCCTCGGCGGCTACGGCAAATACGCCCTGACGTTGCCTGAGGGCAGCGAGCCGGACGGTCACTGGCAGTGGCTGCCATTGGAATGGAAAGCGCTGTGACCGGAATGATCCGCACCTCCGGATTGACCTTGTTGCTGGCGTTGCTGCTCGGTGGGCAGGCGTTTGCCGTCGAGACGCCGGCGCTGGATGTGCAGCAGTCCCAGGTCTTTCGTGCCTGGTTCGTGCGCATTGCCCAGGAACAACTGTCCAGAGGCCCGAGCCCGCGCTGGTATCAGCAGGACTGTGCCGGGCTGGTGCGCTTTGCCGCCAACGAAGCGCTGAAGGTCCATGACGACAAATGGCTGCGCAGCAATGGCCTGTCCAATCGCTACCTGCCACCGGAGTTGCCCCTGAGCGATGCGCAACGACGCCTCGCCCAGCAATGGCAGCAGGGCGGCGGCAAGGTCGGGCCCTACGTCAACGCCATCAAGCTGATCCAGTTCAACAGTCGCCTGGTGGGCCGCGATGTGGCCCAGGCCCGCCCTGGCGACCTGATGTTCTTCGATCAGGGCGACGACCAGCACCTGATGATCTGGATGGGCCGCTACATCGCCTATCACACCGGCACCACAACCCCTACCGACAACGGCATGCGCTCCGCAAGCCTGCAACAACTCATGAACTGGAAGGACACCCGATGGATACCCGACGCAGCCAACCCCAACTTCATCGGCGTCTATCGACTCAACTTTCTCTCCCAATGACCGGTGCCCGCATGCTGCGCTTGTGTTCAAAACTGCCCTTGTTGTTTGCCCTGTTGCTGGCACCCCTGGTGAATGCCGAAGACACCGTGGAGCCCAGCGGCTACACGCCGGTGTCCGGTGAAAGTTTCTTCCTGCTGGCCGACAGCAGCTTTGCCAGCGACGAGCAGGCCATGGTTCGCCTCGAAGCGCCGGGCCGCGACTATCGTCGGTTCCGCATGGAGCCTTACGGCGGCGCCGATATCCGCGTCTATCGCATCGACAAGCCGCTGGATTTCCTCAAGCGCCAGAAAAACCTGCACCGCGTAGTCAGCGATGGCCAGTTCAAGGGCGAAGGCCTGTCGAACACCCTCGCGTACCTGTGGGACAACTGGTATCGCAAATCCCGTCGGGTCATGCAGCGGGCGTTCTCCTACGAGTCGCGCCAGCAAGTCACTGAAGAAGTGCCGGAATTGAAGGTCGGCAACGCCCTGGTTGCACCGACTCCGTACGACGCGCCGGCACAGTTCGCCTTGATCCCGGGTTTGCCGGTGGTCAGCCAGTTCCGTTATCCGCTGTGGCAGGCCAAGCCGATCCAGCCGCCTGCGGGCGTCAACCTGGCCGGTTCGTCCAGTGACTTCATCAGCGTCGCGCCGGGCAACGTCTACGTGCCGCTGGGCCAGTTGAAGCCGGGCCTGTACCTGGTGGAAGCACTGATCGGCAAGTACCGCGCGACCACCATGGTCTTCGTCTCCAACACCGTGGCGGTGAGCAAGATTGCCGGTGACGAGCTGCTGGTCTGGGCCGCACGCAAGCATGAAGGTCGTTCGGTGCCCAAGGTCAACGTGCTGTGGACCGACGGCCTGGGCGTGATGAGCAGCGGTGCCACCGATGAAGACGGTTTGCTGCGCCTCAAGCACGTCAGCCCGGAACGTTCGTTCGTCATCGGCGAAGACGAGGAGGGCGGGGTATTCGTCTCGGAAAACTTCTACTACGACAGCGAAATCTACGACACCAAGCTCTATGCCTTCACCGACCGGCCGCTGTACCGGCCGGGGGATTGGGTGTCGCTGAAAATCGTCGGCCGTGAATTCAAGAACGCCCGTGATTCGGTGCAACCGAGCGCCGCCGACGTCAATGTCAGCGTACTGGATGCCACCGGCACCGCCCTGCAAACCCTGGCCCTGAAACTGGATTCCAAGGCCGGTACCCAAGGCCGTTTCCAACTGCCGGAAAACGCCGTGGCCGGCGGCTATGAGCTGCGCTTCAGCTACAAGGACCAGCTCTACAGCAGCGCCTTCCGCGTGGCCGAATACATCAAGCCGCACTTCGAAATAGCCCTGAACCTGGCCAAGCAGGATTACCGCACCGGTGAGCCGGTCAAGGGCAATCTCGTGCTGCTGTACCCGGACGGCAAGCCGGTGGCCAACGCCAAGGTCAGCCTGAGCCTGCGGGCCCAGCAATTGTCGATGGTGGATAACGAGCTGCAATACCTGGGGCAATTCCCGGTGGAGCTGACCAGCAGCGAAGTGACCACCGATGCCAAGGGCAACGCCATCCTCGACCTGCCGGCCGCCGACAAGCCGAGCCGCTACACGTTGACCGTGTTTGCCAGCGACGGCGCGGCGTATCGGGTCAAGACCACCAAGGAAATCCTCATCGACCGTGGCGCGGCGAATTTCCGCCTGAGCGCACCCCAGCGGTTCAGCGCCGTCGGCCAGAAGGTTTCGTTCAGCTACGCCAACGAAGGCAGCAACGACCAGGCCAAAGCCGTGACCCCGGGCAGTTATGGCTGGGTACGGCTGGAAGACCAGAGCACCGGCGAAGGCAAGCTTGCGGCCAAGGACAAGGGTTTCAGCCTGACCTTCGACCGCCCCGGCACCTACAACCTGACACTCAAGGATGACCACGGCCGAGTCATTGGCGCCGCCGGCCATGCCGTGACCGGCGAAGGCATCAAGGCCGTCCCGGGCACCGTAGAGATCGTTCTCGATAAAACCGAATACAAAATGGGTGATGAAGCCCTGGCGCTGATCACCTTTCCGGAACCGGTCAGCGATGCGTTGCTGTCGCTTGAGCGTGACAAGGTCGAGGCCACGGCGCTGCTGTCCAAGGGCAGTGACTGGCTGAAGATGGAAAAGCTCAGTGACACCCAATACCGCGCGCGGATTCCGGTGAAGGACGCCTTCGCGCCAAACATGACCTTCTCGGTGCTCTACACCAAGGGCGGCCAGTACAGCTTCCAGAACGCCGGCATCAAGGTGGTTGCGCCGCAGATCGACGTCGCCGTCGTCACCGATAAAGCCACCTACCGGCCGGGCGACACGGTGACCGTGGACCTGAGCACCCAGTTCGCTGGCAAGGCGATCCCCGCGCACCTGACCGTCAGCGTCGTCGATGAAATGGTCTACGCCCTGCAACCGGAAGTGGCGCCGACCATCGACCAGTTCTTCTATCACCCGCGTCGCAACAACGTGCGCACCAGCGCCAGCCTGTCGTTCATCAGCTACGACGTGGCACTGCCGGGCAGCCCCGGCGCGCCGGGCAAGGCCAACCGCAGCGAGCGTGGGGTCAAGGTGCTGGAGCGGCCGCGTCGTGAAGACGTCGACACCGCCGCGTGGCAGCCGGAGCTGGTCACCGACGCCAGCGGCAAGGTTCGCTTCACCTTCAAGATGCCGGACTCCCTGACCCGTTGGCGCATCACCGCCCGGGCCATCTCCGATGACGGCCAGGTGGGTCAGAAGAAACAATTCATCGGTTCGGAAAAACCGCTGTACCTGAAGTGGAGCGGCCCGACCCGGTTCCGCACTGGCGACAAACCGCAGATGGGCCTGTTTGCCTTCAGTCAGGCGGAAAAGCCGCTGAAAGCTGAGCTGTTGATCCGTTACGCCGGTGCTGAACAGCGCGTGGTGGTAGAGCTGAAAAATGGCATCAACTACGTACCGCTGCCGGCCTTGGAACTGAGCAACGGTGACTTGAGCGTGCAGTTGCAGTTGAACGGTGAAACCCAGGACGCCCTGGCTGTACACCTGAACGCCAGCGGCAACGGTTGGCAAGTGACCCAGAGCCAGCGCCTCGATGTGGCCAGCGGTGACACTCCGCTGACCCTGCCGGCTGACGCCAGCGACATCCGACTGCGCCTGGATGACAGCCCGCAAGCGCTGTTCCGTTCGGCCCTGGATGATCTGCTGAGCTACCCCTACGGCGGCGTCGAGCAGACCGCCAGCCGCCTGCTGCCGTTGAGCATTGCCTACCCGGCCCTGGCGTCGAACCCGCAGATCCGCGATCGCTTGCGCCTGATCATGCAAAACAGTCGCTTGCGCCTGGTGCAGATGGCCGGGCCTTCGGCGAGCTTCACCTGGTGGGGCCAGGACGGCGAGCCGGATGCGTTCCTCACCGCCTACGCCTATTACGCCGACTGGCACGCCAGCAAGGCCCTGGACCTGAGCCTGCCGCCGGAACACTGGCAGCGGGTGCTGGAGGTCTACGCCAAGCAGGCCGGTGACACGCCACTGCTGCAACGTGCGCTGATCCTGTCGTTCGCCAAGCAGATGCAACTGCCGGTGAATACCTTGCTCAGCGGCCTGATGGACGACCTGGCGAAGGCCAGTGAAGACAGCAGCGAAAGCGTGCTGGACAGCGGCGAAGACAGCCTGGTGATGAACGCTCCGGATTCGGCCCTGGGGCTGGCCAGTGCCCGGGTGCTGACCGCGTCCTTGGCGAAACAGGCGAAGGTGCCATTGCCGGCGGCTTTCAGCCGTCAAGCAGACGCCGCGCAACAGCAACTGGAACTCAGCTCCCAGCCGTTCGTCGAGGCCCTGGTGCTGTCGCTGCAGAACTTCGATCAGGCTCGCGCCACGGCTTTGCTGGAACGCGTGTTGCCGCAACAGTCCACCCTGGAACGGGCCTTGGCCCTGACCTGGCTGCAAGGCAGTATCGAGCAGACCGCGCCGGCTGTGGCACTGGCTCCGGGCGAAGGCTGGAAAGCCAAGCAAGGCGCCACCGGTGAAACCTACTGGCAATGGCAGGGCGCGCAGCTTCCGACGATGCTGACGCTGACCGGTGCCGAGGAGCGTCCGCTGCAAGCGGCACTGAGTTTCCAGAGCCAGCAAGCGCCAGTAGCACCGATGGCGGTGTCCATCACCCGTCGCCTGTCGCGGCTGGTGCCGGGCGATGAGGCGTTCACCTTCAAGCTCGAAGCCGTGGGCAACAAGCCGTTGTCCAGCGACAGCCTCTATCTGGATGAAGTGATCATCAACAGCAAGGCGCCGACGCCGCTGCGCTACGGCATGCTCGAAGTGCCGCTGCCACCGGGCGCCGATGTGGAGCGCACCACCTGGGGCATCCAGTTGATGGGCAAGGCCGACAGCGAACCGACTTCCCTGGAAAGAGCGCGCTTCGAGCCGGGCCAGATGGCTTATGCAGTGCCGGTGGATGCCCTCAGTGGCGAACTGCGCCTGCGGCATTTGGTGCGTTTCTCCCAGAAGGGTCAGTTCAGCTTGCCGCCGGTGCGTTTCACTCAGGTCTACGCGCCGCAGAATCAGGCGCGGGAACAGAAACCGGCGCTCGGTCAGGTGACGGTCAACTGACATGCGCAGGCCGTGGGTTGGCTGGCTGTTGTGCTTGATCCCTGCGCTGGCAACAGCGCAGGACGAGCCGCTGCGCCTGGCTTTCGACGGTCAGTTGCTGCGAGTCAGCCAGACCCAGGTGCTGGATCGTCAGCCACTGCCTGATGCCTTGCAGGCGCCGCTGGGCAGCCTGTGGAAGCTGTTTGTCTACGCCTGGCTGGTGGACACCAACGCCCGCGAGCCGGTTTACGAGTGTCGCGGCGAATCGAAGGAAGAGGTCTATTGCTGCAATGCCGGGCAGAGCATCGGTCGCGATCAGGCCCTGGTGAAATCCTGCGGCTTGTACTTCGAACCGCAGCGGCTCGGGCTTTCGGCCTCGGACTGGCGCGACTACTGGCAAACCCGCCAGGCGCCGGCGTGGCTGTCGGACTTGCCCGCCTTGCAACCTCAACAGCAGGTGCCTGTCGCGCAATTGCTCAAGGCCCTGGCAACGTTGCCGGCCCAGGACCAGGCCCGTCGGGTGCTGCTGGACGTGGTGCTCAACGCGGCGGACGGGCGACTGGTCGGCGAGTTGGGCAGCCGCCTGCGGGTCAAGACCTGGAGCTGGCTGGGTGACCAGGGGCCCTCGTCGCGCCAGGGCGGTTTCGCCGGTTGGCTGGCTGACGGCACACCGGTGTGGGCCGGTGGGCGCGGCACCAGCCAGCAGGTCTTGAAGGTGTATGGCGATGGCTTGGCGACGGCATTGCCATCGCGCTGGCCGGCGGAAACCGGGCGGTGTGTGGAAGTCGGCCTGTTTGCCCGTTATCCCTGGCAACGGGTGATGGCGGGCGACCGGCCAGCCACGCCGGGTCAACTGCGCGGCGACTACCGCGTTGAATTCAGCAACGGTAACCAGTTGGATATCCACAGCGACGGCGAGCTGTTCCTGATGCCCGGCAAGCTGGTGGCACGACTGGACCGGGAAGAGTACGTCGCCCGGGTCCTGCAACGGGAGGCCAAGGCTGAGCCCGTCGAGGCCGCCAAGGCCTTGGCCGTGGCGGCCCGCACCTACCTGCTGCAAAACGCTCAACGCAACGGCGACTGCCTGAGCATCGACGACAGCAGCCATCGCCAACGCGTCGCCCCGCGCCCAGCGGCGCCCGAAACCCGCGCCATTGCCGCCTGGACCAGCGATCTGGTGCTGGCCGGCACCGATGTCACCTACCACTCCGACCAGGCCGGCCCGGACAAATTGTCCTGGGCCCAAGCCGTGGAGCAAGCCAACGCCGGCCAACGCTACGACACCATTCTGCTGCATGCCTACCCGCGCGCCAGCCTCAGCCGCTGGGACAACCCGGTGGCGTCCTGCGAAGCACTGCCGGCTGCCCAGGACTGGTTGCTGAAACAGCGGCGCGGCTGGCGCTCGCGGCTGGAAAGCGAAGTGGGCTACAACGAAATCAGTGCTTTCGCAGTGTGCCGTGTGGCGTTCGGCCGACCTTATGTCGACCGCGAGCGCCAGCGCATCTATGTGCGCGGCGTGCTGTCGCTGCAAGACCGCCTTGACCTGACTCATGAATATTTGCACCTGGCCTTCGAAGCTCACCCCAACGGCCAGGACGAAAACTATATCGAAGGGCTCGCCCGTCACCTCTTGCTGGAATAGACCATGACACTCCGTTATCCACAGGTCTTGCTGTTGCTCTGCGCCTTGACCGCGTTGCCACCGGCCATGGCCGCCGACCACATCAAGCTCGACACCCCGATCGGCGGCTGGCGCAGCGGTGCGCCGGGCGGTGAAGGCGAAAGTTTCAGCCAGACCGTCAACTACCCGGCTTCGTCGGTCAACACGCCCCCAGGCCAGGCCAGCACCGCCCGAATCACCGGCCAGATCAAAGGCGCACCCAAGGAAGGCAGCGAGCCAGGCAAACTCATCATCAACGGCGTGACCCTGCCATTGAAGCTTGACTCGGAGGGCCGCTTCGACCGGCCGTTTTCGTTCCCCAATGGCAGCAACAGCGTCGAAGTGCGCAGCCCCGACGGCCAGCAGCGCCATCGCACGCAATTTCTCAACACCAGCGGCGGTGCCACCCCGGCCAAGCTGCGGGTGCTGCTGACCTGGGACAGCGACGGCACCGACCTGGACTTGCACCTCATCACCCCGGACGGCGCGCACATCTGGTACGGCGACCGCGTCGTCCCCAACGGTGCGGCCCTCGACGTCGACGTCACCACCGGCTACGGCCCGGAAATCATCGCCATGCCCGCGCCGATCAAAGGCCAGTACCTGGTGTATGTGAACTACTACGGCGGCGGTTATCGCAGTGATGAAGACGGCGAGGAACAAGCGCAACAAGCCCTGACCACGGCACAAATCAGCGTGATCACCGAAGAAGGCACGCCGAGCGAGAAGATGGAAACCTTCGTGGTGCCGATGCGGACGGCGGGGGAGTTGATGTTGGTTAAGAGTTTTAGTTACCCGTAAGACGCCATCGGAAATACTTCAACCTAGGGAAGATCCTGTGGGAGCGAGCTTGCTCGCGATTGCGGTGGCACATTCAGCATCTACGTACCTGATACACCGCTATCGCGAGCAAGCTCGCTCCCACCAGAGGTCATCAGTTGCCCCGAAAAAAATCTCACGCGTGAGCTATTGTGGGGTTTAGAAAGTACCTGTAGTGTTTCTCACGCGTGAGTTTTTCACAGTGGGGTCAGCACCATGCAAACCAGCTCTCCATCGGATCCGCCAGGCGGGCCTGATGATGATTCAGCGAGCAGCAAGGGAGAGCGCTCCAAACCCGCCGCGAAAAAACCATCGAGCTTCTACATGAAGCAGATGCGCGCCGGCCTGAGTGCCGCCGGGTATGTGAAACATGAAACTTGGGTGCTTCCTGAAAACCGAAGCCTGCTCAAGCAGATGGAGAAACAGCTACGCCAACCGATTCTGGCTGGCTCATTCATGTCGGAGAATTACATGAGCGCAGGTAACAACTGGAACATCGATCGCCTCTACAGCGCCCTCCAGGCCCTGGACGAAGTGGTTGCCAACGACATCACCCTTTCCCTCGTTCAAGGCTCGGAGTCCAGCATCAAGCTGGAAATGAACGACTTCGGTGGCTTGCCGATTTACATCGCGGTAGTGGGTGACCAGATCATCGTCGACACCGTTCTGGTGGACGTCGAGTCGATCAGCGACGTCGCGGCATTCAACGACGCCGTGCTGCGCAGCCGGGAAATGTTCCCGCTGTCGTCCATCGGCATCGAGACCATGCCCAACGGGCAGGTGGTCTACAACATGTTCGGTGCATTGAGCTCCGATTCCAGCCTGACCAACGTCGTGACTGAGGTCAAAACCCTCGTCGACAACGTCCAGCGCGCCAGCGAAGCCTTCGAACGCTTCTTCATCTAATTCGCCGAACAGGAACTATCCAATGACTCAGTCCATCTGGAGCAAATTGTTCACCGCCTTGCGTGGCGGTGCCAACGAAGTCGGCGAATCGATCGTCGACCAACAGGCCCTGCGCATCCTCGACCAGGAAATTCGCGACGCCGACAGCGCGCTGGCCAACGCCAAGCGTGAGCTGGTTACCATCATGGCCAAGCACAAGCTGGCGACTGATCGCGTCGGCGAATACAACGCCAAGATCAAGGACCTGGAAGCCAAGGCCCTGGCCGCGATCCAGGCCAACCGCGAAGACCTGGCGCTGGAAGTGGCCGAAGCCATTTCGACCCTGACCAACGAACTGGACGCCGAGCAAAAGCACGCGACCGAATTCGGCGGTTACGCGGACAACATGCGCAAAGACATCACCAAGGCCGAAAGCCGCATCAAGAGCCTGCGCCAGCAAGTGGACATGGCCAAGGCCCGCGAAAGCGTGCAGAAGGCCCAGGTCAGTGCTTCGATCGCCAGCGGCGGCGCCAATGGCAAGCTGGAAACCGCCGTCGGTACCCTGAACCGTCTGCAAGCCAAGCAACAGCAGCGTGCGGCTGAACTGCAAGCCCAGGACGAGCTGGCCGAGGCTTCGACCGGCTCGGACCTGGAGCGCAAACTGCGCGACGCCGGCATCACGCCGAACGAAGGCAGCGCCAATGCGATTCTGGAACGCCTGAAGAAAAAATCGGCTGAGTAATCGGGCGGGGCGCAAGCCAGGCACAGACTTTGTGACGAGGGGATAAACCCCCTCGCCACAGGTTTTGTGTTCACAGGTTTTGTGTTCGGCTTCAAGTTTTGTGTCTTAGTCCTGTTTTCCCGAAAAAACCCGGATTTATTGTCACCAAAGCACTTCTATCCAAGCCCCGCAGCAGGTTTAATGCTGCCCGGTAACCGCACGCGATCACTCAGATATCAGCGCGATTACCTCTCCAGGAACAAAGCCCCACGGAGTCAGGGACGAAATGTCGATTTTCCTATTGTTGCGCACGTACGCTTCGTCCTTCTTCCATCGTTTCGGCTGGGCGGGCCTGGCCATTGCGTTGGGCGTGCACCTGGCCACGGCCTGGATCGGCCTGGTGCTGTTGGGCGAGCAACACTTGATTGCCGCCGCCACATTTACCTACTTCTATCTCACCACCACGCTCACCGTCGGCTACGGCGATCTCGCGCCTCAGACAGCGGCGGGACGAATTTTCGTGGCCACCTGGGTCATGCTCGGGGGCATTGCGCTGCTGACGGCAGCCATCGGCAAAACCACCAGCAGCGTCATCGATGTATGGAGAAAAGGCATGAAGGGCAAAGGCGATTTCACCGGCAAGGTCGGCCACACCGTTCTCATCGGCTGGGAGGGCGCCTCCAGCGAGCGGGTCATCGAATTGCTGCTGCAGGACGAAACGTCGAATGACAACCTGATCGTCATCTGCGATTGCGATCTTGAAGAAAACCCAATGCCGGGCAAGGCGACGTTCATCAAAGGCGAAAGCCTGTCCTCTGTGGCACTGTTGCAGCGTGCCGGCGTACCCGGCGCCGAGCGCGTCCTGGTGCGAACCCACTCCGACGACATGACCCTGGCCACCGTGCTGGCGGTCAATCAACTGGGCCCAACCGGGCATGTGGTCGCCCACTTCAATGACAGTGAGATCGCCGCCCTTGCCAGCGCCTATGCGCCGACCCTGGAGTGCACCTCCAGCATGGCCATCGAAATGTTGGTGCGCGCCTCCCAGGATCCCGGCTCGTCAGTGGTCATCAATGAATTGCTCTGCGTGGGCCAAGGCGCCACTCAATACCTGATGAAACTGCCCGAGGCGTTTGAAGCCACATTTGGCGATCTCTACGCGCGGATGAAAGAACAGCACAACGCTACACTCATCGGCTACCGCGCCAAAGGCGCCCGACACCCGTCGATCAACCCGCCCGGCACCACGCGCGTCGAGGGCGGTGAGCTCTTCTACATCGCCGCCACGCGTCTCAAGGAAATCACCCATGGGATGGTTTAAACAGTTGATGGGGCTTGAGGCCCCGAACTCGAACAAGCACTCGACCGCCAGCAATAGCCTGCCCATCAGTGGGCCGCTGGGCCTGGCATCCGGCAAAGGGGTCATGTTCGACGCCACGCTGAAGTTGTTGCTCGATGGCAACAGCACCGTGGTCATCCCCGGTTCCCAGCAGATCTGGAGCATGGGCGTCGTCGACCTCGGACAGTCGAGCTGGTTGTCGCGCTATTACATGAACGACGAAGACTACTGGCTGCAAGTGCACACCAGCGGCGACGTCGCCGGACAGGTCGAGTCGGTGATCCTGTTCAACTACCTCAGCTACGTCACCCTCAACAGTGAAGCGGAATTGCGCCGGCTGGCCGGCCCTGAAAGCCTGATCGGCCTGCCGACCTACACCCACAACGGTGTCGAGTACACCCGCGAATGGGGCACCGAGGCGGGCCAGACCGAACTGGTGGCGTTGAGCGAACGCGTGAGTAATCCGGATGAGTCCTACAGCGTCGAGCACCGTTCGATGCTGTATGCCCGCGACACCGGCCTGACGGACCGCCGGGAGTTCCTGTTGTTCTCCGTTGAAGAGGACGCCGAAGGCACTGTCAGCCTGAGCACTTCGCTGGGTATTTCGCTGTACACCACTGACCTGAACACTCTTTGAATAAGGAAGAAGTCCATGCTTGAAGCGCTCTCCATTTCCCTGAACAAGGCCGCCGTGTTCGGCTTCGTTTTGTACATCCTCGGCGCCGCCGTGCTGTTCGCCCTGTTCCAGTTCATCTACATCCATGTCACGCCGCACAAAGAGTTCGAACTGATCCGCTCGGGCAACGTGGCTGCGGCCATCGCCCTGAGCGGTGCCCTTATCGGTTTCGCCATTCCGGCCAGCAACGTGATTGCCTATTCGATCAGCATGCTGGACTTCGTCGTCTGGGCGGTGATCGCCGCTGTCGTCCAGTTGCTGGCGTTCCTGGTCACCAGCCTGGTGCTCAAGGGCGCTTCCGCGCGTATCAAGAACGGTGAAATCGCCGCCGGTATCTACATCGCCGCCGTGGCCATCAGCGTCGGCATGTTGAACGCCGCGTGCATGACGCCTACCACGAACTGATTGCGCCACGGAGAACCCGATGAAACGAAGCAAGTACGTTCAGCTTTCGCTGGCCGCGTCGGTCGCCATGGCGATATCAGGCTGCGGGCCGACGGAAAAAACCTACGAGTTGAAAAAGAAGTACAACTTCCAGTCCGTGCAGCAATGCGTCGATGAAAAGCTGCCGGTAGACATTTGTGCTGACGCCTACATGACTGCCATGACCGAGCATCGTCGCATTGCGCCGGTGTATGACAACCAGGCCGATTGCGATGCCGATTTTGTCCCCGATTGGTGCCAGCAGGACTCCGCCGGCAAGTTCATCCCCAAGCTGGGTGGTTTCGAACTGAGCGCCGAGGGCGAGGTCACGCAGTCCGAAGTGGACGCGGCCAAGGCCCAATTGCCGGCCTCGGAAGCGATGAGTTCCGGTGGAGGTTTCAGCAACCTGCTGACTGGACTGCTGATCGGCAACATGCTGAGCAGCAACCGCAACAGCTATTTCTCCGAGCCGGTCTACCGTTACCGCGATGATCGTGGCAGCTTCGGCTCCTCCACGCTCAGCCAGCGGGTGTCGACAGGCTCGACGTTCACCAAATCCAACCAGGCGCGATACGGCAGCTACACCGACTCCATCAAGTCCAGCAGCAAGCCGATGTCCGTTGCCTCATCCACCTCCCGTGGCGGCTTCGGCAGCAAGTCCAGCGCCCGCAGCGGTTGGGGCGGTTCGAGCAGCTCCGGCGGTTGAGGAACCAGCGCCATGAAGAAAATCCATTGCGCCGAACGTCATGACTGGAAACAGACGGCCGAGCATCTCGGCTTTCTGTTCCACACCATCGACGGCGAACCCTATTGGGACGAGCGCGCGTACTACCAGTTCACGCTCAAGCAGATCGAGAACGACCTGGAAGACCCGACCACTGAGATCCATGACATGTGCATGGACCTGGTGGCCCGGGTGGTGCAGAGCGAAGAATTGCTGGAGCGCCTGAGCATTCCCGCGCCGTTCTTCGACCTGGTGCGCACTTCATGGCTCGAAGGCCACCCGCACTTGTATGGGCGCATGGATTTCTCCTACAACGGCACGGGCCCTGCCAAGCTGCTGGAGCTCAACTACGACACGCCGACCAGCCTGTACGAGGCGGCGGCGTTCCAGTGGGGTTGGCTGGAGCAGTGCATCGAGCGCGGCTTGTTGCCCAAGCATGCTGACCAGTTCAACAGCATCGACACTAAGCTGCACCAGGCCTTTGCCCAGTTGCAGCTCAAGGAGCCGTTTTATTTCGCCTCGATGAAAGGCTCGGTGGAAGACAAGGGCACCACGGACTACTTGCGGTTGATCGCGGAGAAAGTCGGTATCGAATCGCGGCACATCGATATCGAGGACATCGGTCTCAACAGTGAAGGACGTTTCGTCGATCTGGAAGAGCGCTGGATTCCGCACCTGTTCAAGCTGCATGCCTGGGAGTTCATCTTCCATGAGCCCTTCGGCGCAGCGATTGCCGAGTGCGATACGCAGTTTTTCGAGCCAGCCTGGAAGTCGATCATCTCCAACAAAGGCATCCTGCCGTTGCTGTGGGAGTTCAACAAAGGTCACCCGAACCTGCTCGCGGCCCACCTGGACACTGAGCCGGGCAACGCCGTGCCCAAGGGCTGGGTGCGCAAGCCGTTCTTTTCCCGGGAAGGCGCCAACATCGAGCTGCAAACCGCGGATGGCCTGATCGTCAAAGAAGATGGCCCCTACACCGACGCGCCGTTCATCCTCCAGGAATTCGCGCCATTGCCGAAGTTTGACGACAGCTACACGCTGATCGGTTCCTGGGTCATCGGCGACCAGGCGGCGGGCATTGGCGTGCGGGAAGACAACAGCTTGATCACCAAGGATTCGAGCCGGTTCTTGCCGCATCTGATCCTTGACTGATTGCCTGCACACAGCTGTGGGTTAAGCACTGAACCCCTGTGGGAGCGAGCTTGCTCCCACAGGTTTAGGTGTTCGCCACAGACTTTCTCAGGTCCACCAGTACCGCACCAGGTGGAAGAAAATCGGCGCAGCGAAGCACACCGAGTCCAATCGGTCGAGCATGCCGCCGTGGCCTTCGATCATGTGGCCCCAGTCCTTCACACCGCGGTCGCGCTTGATCGCCGACATGACGATGCCACCGGCAAAGCCCAGCAGGTTGATCAGCAAGGCGATAAGGAACGACTGCCACGGATTGAACGGCGTGATCCACCACAGCGCGCCACCGATCAGCGAGGCCAGGAAAATGCCGCCGACAAAGCCCTCCACGGTTTTTGAGGGCGACAGGTTCGGCGCGATTTTGTGTTTGCCGAACAACTTGCCGCACACGTACTGCAGCACATCCGACAGCTGCACCACGATCACCAGGTAAGCGATCAGCAACAGGTTGCGCCCTTCAAAACCGGCGATATCCAGCGTCAGCAAGGCTGGGACGAAGGAGATGCAGAACACTGCGATCATCAAGCCCCACTGGACCTTGGAAGCGCGCTCCAAAAAGTGCGTGCTGTCGCCGCCCAGGGACGCCAGGATCGGCAGCAGCAGGAACACATACACCGGGATGAAGATCGAAAACAGGCCGTACCAGTCGTAGTAGATCAGCAGGTATTGCAGCGGCAGCGCCAGGTAGAACGCCGCCACCAACGCCGGATAGTCACTGCGCCGGGTCGGTGTCAGGGTCAGGAACTCGCGCAAGGCGTAGAACGACACGGCGTAGAACAACAAGATCACTGCCGCGTTGCCGAGCCAGAACGCAATGCCGATCACCAGCACCATGATCCACCAGGCGTTGATCCGGGCGTTGAGGTTTTCGATGACCGAGTTCGGCGCGCCTTTGGTGCGCAGCTTGAGAATGAAACCAACCAGCGAAGCCAGCAGCAGAATCGCGCCGATCCCGCCAAACAACATCAGGGTATATCGATCCATGTCAGACGTGCTCCGGGGCCAGTGCCAGCAGCGCAGCGCGGCTGCGTTCAAGAAATTGCTCTTTGCTTTCACCTTCTTCGATGCACAGCGGCGCGCCGAAACTGGTGGTGCATAACAGCGGCAGAGGCAAGACCCGTCCTTTGGGCATGACGCGGTTGAGGTTGGCGATCCACACCGGGATCACCTCGACCTCGGGATGAGCTTTCATCAAGTGGTAGATCCCGCTCTTGAACGGCAGCAAGCCTTCCTCCGGATTGCGCGTGCCCTCGGGAAAAATGATCAGCGAATCGCCGTTCTCCAGGGCATCGAGCATCGGCTGCAAGGGGCTGTATGAAGGATCCTTGCGCTCGCGGTCCACCAGCACGCCGTTGAACACCCGGTTGATTATGTAGCGCCGCACTGGGCTGGTTTGCCAGTAATCGGCGCCCGCGACCGGCCGGGTCAGCTTGCGCAGCGCTGGCGGTAGCGAAGCCCAGAGCAACACGAAGTCACCGTGGCTGCTGTGGTTGGCGAAGTAGATCCGTTGCACCTGCGTCGGCGCGCAGCCGAGCCACAGGCTGCGAGCGCCCGTGACCATGCGGGCGGCGGAGGTGATGAGGTTAGCGACTACGGGTTCGAACATGAGGATTCCTTATCCTGAAAAGGCTAGCCAGGGGCTGGCCAGGATGAAGCCCAGCGTCAAGACAACTTGTGCGGCCAGCAGCCGCGATTGCCGGCGCAGCAGCAACAACGCGCCATGCCGGCGTTCAGTCCAGAGGCGGCCGGCGCGTTCGGCCGGTTGCAGGCCAAGCGAAGTGAGGGCTTGATCCAATGTGTAGGTGCGCTCGGCCAGGGATTGGCTGCTGTCAGCCATGCGCTGAAACAGATCGGCATCGAATGCCACGCGCAACGCCCAGTATTTTTCCAGCAAACCGAGAACAAACAGCACGGCGCTCAACAGCAGCAGCCACGGATCGATAACCCCCACCAACCACTGCCCCAACCCGAGCAGCACCGCCAGCAGCGTCAGCCCGGTGGACAGCTGATCCAGCGATTGACCGCGACGCAACAGGCTCGCCACGGTGTGCAGTTCCATATCAGTGATCATGGACATTCTCCCGGCTTGTGGATAACGGCTCCAACGCCCGACGATGTGCTGCATGCAAGACAATGTGCGGGCGGGCGCGCTGGATTTGTACGATAGCCGCATCAACACTCGCCGCCCGACCACTGTGCAACAACCAGGCGACCACCGCCGTGGCACTACGCGAATAACCCAAGGCGCAGCAGACCAGCACCGGGCCCTGCTGACGCAGGTTTTCAATAAGCTGTGCAGCCCTCAGGCACTGCTCGGGCGTCGGCGCCGTCAAATCGAGCACCGGCAACGAGCGATAAGCAACACCCGTGCTGTCGATGGACAATTCGGCGCAGAGATCGAGCACCCCGCGAAACGCGCTGTCCTTCAGCTCCATCGGCGTGGGAATGCGCCCGAGCCAGACGCCATCCGCCACCTGATCCGGCTGCGGATGCTGGCGCGTCCACCAACGGGAATTGATCCACGCCGCCGCCAGATAAGGCGCCAGCAACCAACGCGCCGCCGGGCTCAGCCGACCGTCTTCACGCTTCTGAAACCCACTCGCGTCAAACACCAGGTAATTCAGCGCCACCAACAGCACCGCCACCGCCGGCCAGATCAACCAGAGCCACGCGCCGCCAAAGGCAAACGCCAACGTGAAAAACGCCGCAGCCCCTAAACCATAGCGCAACGCTAATTGCAGGCGAGTACGGTCCGACGTCAGACGGGCAGTTTTCAGCGGACTCGGCCGATCCAACGGCCACAACCACACACACAACCACCCGGCCAACGCACCCGTGGGCAGGTCAATGAAGTGATGTTGATAAGTGGTCAGCACCGACACACCAATCAGCGCAAACCAACCGTGCATCAGCCAACGCCAGAACCCCTGCAGATGCCGCTGATAACAAACCCACAGCACCACCAGCAACGCAATGTGCAGCGACGGCGCCTGATTGAATGGCTTGTCGAACCCCGCCAGCACCTCGAACAACCAACCGAACACCCCGTCCATTTCTGGCCGGGGGAAGGTAAAGCGCAGCGGCCAGAGCAAAAAGCAACTGACCGCAATCACCTGGGCCGTGAGCAGGCGCAGGGCGTGGCGCTTGAGTTCGGCGCGGCTGGTGGGCAACAGCAGGGACAGGCCGTACAGCAGATCGATCGACCAATACGGCACGATGGTCCAGGCCATGAACGGCATCTGGCTTTCCCAGGCGAACACCAGCGTGCCGACGTCGTCACGCTGGGAGGTGACCCAGGTGGCGAAGCCATAGGTGCTGAAAAACAGCGGTGCCAACAGCAGTAACCAGAGCACCGCCGGTTTCAGCAGACCGGTCTCGCGGGCCGGGGCGATGACGGCGCTCATTACTGCACTCGCTGGGCCAGCGAAACGCTGAAGATGCCCCATTCATCGACCCGCAGGGTGATCTTGCGGAAGCCCGCCGCCTCAACCAGTTGATCCATCTCCGCCTGCGTGCGCCGACGCATCACCCAGGCCTGTCCAGCACGGTGGCTGGTGAGGGCGCGGGCGATCAGTTCCAACTGTGGGTGCCACGGCTGGCCGGTGTAGATCAGGAAACCACCCGGCTCCACCGCTTCGGCCAAACCGGCGAGGGAGCCGCCGACCATCTGGTTATCGGCAAACAGCTCATACAAACCGGACACCACGGCGAGGGTCGGTTTTGGCTGCAGCGCCGCCAGATCCTGGCGATCAAAGGCATCACCTTTGACGAACCGGGCGATATCGCCCAAGCCTTTTTCAACGATCAGCGCACTGCCGTCGCGCACGTTGATGTCGCTGTAGTCGCGCAGCAGGATCGACTCGGGCAACGGGCTGACGCCTTGCAGCGCTTCGAGAATGTAGCGGCCATGGCCGGCGGCGATGTCGACGATGCGCACCTCGCGGTCCTGTTCGCGCAACTTGCCCATGGCCAGGCGCAGCAGCTCCTCGACGTTCAATTTGCGCTGGCGAATACCGCGCCAGCCGATGGAGTTCAGGTAGTTCTGGTCAATCATTTTGCCCACGGCCGAGGTGCCAGTGGGGCGATTGCGGTAGACGTAATCCAGGGTGCTGCCGGAGTCGAACCCGGTGTCGAAGCCCAACTTCACACCCGCGGACAATTTACTGCCAAAGCGCATGCTGGCGCGGGTCATGCGCCAGTAAAGGTCACGCAACGAGTTGTGCGGCAGCGGCGTCGCCAGGGTTTCGGCTTCGGCGCAGGTCACGCCCAGGCGATCGGCGTCCAGCAGGGACGGGCGCTCCAGTGGGCGGGCGAAGTTTTGCAGGATGAAGCGCCGGACACTGGCAATGGCCGGCGCGCGGTTCTTCTCGCCGAGGGTGTCGTGGAAGAACCCCGGCAGGATGTGCTTCTCCTTGTGCAAACTGCCCAGGCGATCGAAGAACTGCTCCTGGGGTTTGCGGTGCACGACAAAGTCCGAACCGGAGATCAATAGCTGCGTCGGCACCTGGATCGCCTGGGCATCGGCCACCACGCGGTCGGCGGCTTCGTACAGGCCCAGCAGCACGTTCACCGAAATCGCCTTGGTGATCAGCGGGTCGCTGTCGTAGGACGCCACGCGCTCGGGGTCATGGCTGAGGAACTTCGCCTTGACGTAGCTGTTGACGAAAAAGTTGCCGCGAAACTTGCGCATCAGCGCCAGGCCGGAGCGAGCGAACGGCACGTAGAGCTTGACCTTGAACGCCGGCGACGCCAGCACCAGCGAACGAATGCGCGGCGCGTAATCGTGGACCCACGTGGACGCGATCACCGCCCCGACGCTTTGCGCGACCACGGCGATGTTCGCCTCGTCGATCTGATGCGTCGCGCCGATGTGGTCGCAGAAGGTCTGCACATCCCGTGCACTGGTGGCAAAACTCGGGCTGTCGCCACGAGCACCCGGCGACTGGCCATGGCCTCGTGCGTCCCAGGCGAAAAAGTCGAAGCCGGGCAAATTCAGCTCATCCACCAGGTGCGCAATGCGCCCGGAGTGTTCATGACCACGGTGAAACAACAACACAGCTTGGCGGGGTTCGCCCGCCGCCGCATCGACAGCCGGCCAGTGCCGGTAGAACAATTCCACGCCATCGTGGGTGGTGAACGTCAGTTCCTGGGCTTCGCGCATTGCAAGTTCCTTTATGCTGAGGGAGCGTTTTCCTTCACTTGGCTCAGGCCATGACGGACCCGATTGACCAAGGTATAAACCAGCAGGGCGGCAACCACCGCCATCACACCATCAACCCACAGCGCCCCGAGCCAACCCAGGGCAATACCGGTCGCCAACACGCCCAACACAAAGGCGCGATCACTCTTGCCCATCGGCCCGTCATAGCGCCGCGACGCCCCGACCATCGCCCCCAGCACGCCTGCGTATTCGCTGAACAACGCCAACAGCGTGACCAACAACACGAGCAACAGACTGGCATCGGGAATCAGGGCAAAAGGCAGGATCAGGGCAGCGTCGGCGATGATATCGCATAGCTCATTGAGGTAGGCGCCCAGATGCGATTGCTGACCAAACTCCCGCGCCAACATGCCATCCACGGCGTTCAACGCCATGCGCAGGAACATCCAGACCGGCACCAGGACGAAGATCCACGGATGGCTGGCGAACCACGCGATCACCGCACCGACCAAGACTGAAACGATGCCTGCGAGCACCGTGACTTGGTTGGCGGTGACGCCGTTGTTGTAAAGGCGTTGAACCAGGGGGCGCAGCAGGTTTTGGAAGGCAGGCTTGAGTTGGTAGATGGAGGGCATCGGGGTGAGATCTCGGCCGGTTGCGGGGCAGGGGCTTATACAGGTGCGAGATTACGATAGGTTGAGGGCTTGCTGGCGGGTATTTCTTGAGAATGAGTGCGGGTAGGCATCTAAAACGAAATTACCTGCGCAAAAAACAACCAATGTGGGAGCGGGCTTGCTCGCGAATGCGGGGTTTCAGTCAACATCCATGGTGGCTGGTCTACCGCATTCGCGAGCAAGCCCGCTCCCACAGGTTCTGTGTTTCAACTGATTCACATTGGCCGATGCCACGGAAGTGGTTGGTGGTGTGTCCATTCAGGATCAATCTACGAAAATCCTGCTCGCGATAGCGGCACACCAGAACAGGCCGGCAGCCTGCTGACCCGCCAACCCTCTCCAGGACAAATAAGGAGTGTTTCAAATGCCGCAAATGGATTGGCTCGCTAACCACATGGATAAATGCGACCAGATGGCCGAGTGGCTCCATCGCGAATTCAGTTATGAATTTGCCCAGCAATCCCTCGCCAGCTGGCAGCAGGAGTTCGCCGCAGGGCAGCGCGATGGGCGCTGGAAGTGCCTGATCGCCATGGAACACGGCCAGTTGCTCGGTGGTGCTTCACTGGCCAGTCACGACCTGCCGGACCGGCCAGAGCTGGGGCCTTGGTTGGCTTGCGTGCTCGTCGCCCCCAGTGCCCGACGCAGAGGGCTTGCGGCGCAGTTGATCGAAGGCATCTGCAGCCATGCGCGGGAGGTGGGAATCATCACCCTGTTCTTGCACACCCACAGCCAGCGTGATTATTACGCCAGGCTGGGTTGGGAAGTGCTGGAGCGGTTTGAGGCTTGGGGGAAGGAGCAGTGGCTTATGGCGCGGTGTTTATAGTTCGGGTGTCGTTTTGGTAGGGGAGTGCGGTGTGTCAGTCAGCATCAAGGGTGGCTGACCCACCGCATTCGCGAGCAAGCCCGCTCCCACAGGTTTGTCGGTGATTTACCGGTCGCTACTTCGCATTCAGCCATTAAAAAAAGCAGCCCTTTGGCACCGATAACATCGTTTCTCGGGCGTGCGGCTTTTCCCTATATTGGCCCCCAGATCCGGTGAATGGCTCAACGTTCACCCCTTGAGTGCGAGTAGTCCTAATGAACAATAAACCTGACAGCGCAGGGCTTGAGAATGCGGGAGCGGCGACCCGGGCGGTGTGGGGCGGGGAGCAAGTCAGGCATCCCTACAACGCCACGCAAACCCCGATCGTGGTCAGTGCCGCTTACGGTTACGACGACATCGACGTCTGGTACGACGTTGCGCTGGGCAAGGCGCCAGGCTTTATCTACAGCCGCATGAGCAACCCCACCGTCGAGACCCTCGAAGCCAAGATCTGCGAGTTGGAAATGGCCGAGTCCGCCGTGGCGTTCAGCAGCGGCATGGCGGCGATCAGCAGCGTGCTTTATACCTTCCTGGCCCATGGCGATCGAGTGGTGTCGACCAAGGACAGTTACGGCGGCACCAACAAGATTTTCGAAGAATTCCTGCCACGCATGGGCGTGGACGTGACCTTGTGCGAGACGTTCGATCACGAAGAAATCGAGCGGGAAATCGCCAAGGGCTGCCAGTTGGTGTACCTGGAAACGCCGACCAATCCGACCCTGAAAATCCTCGACATCCCACGCTTGGTGGCAGCGGCCAAGCGCGTTGGTGCCGTGGTGGTGGCGGACAATACCTTCGCCACGCCGCTCAATCAGAACCCGCTGGCCTTGGGCGTGGACGTGGTGATCCACAGCGCGACCAAGTTCCTCAGTGGCCATGGCGACGTGCTCGGCGGCCTGGTCTGTGGTAGCGCCGCCTTGATGGCCAAGGTTCGGCATTATCGGGAAATCAACGGCGCGTCGCTCGACCCGTTCTCGGCCTACATGATCATTCGCGGCATGAAAACCCTGGTGCTGCGCATGCGTCAGCAGCAATGCAGCGCCCGGGCCCTGGCGGAGTTTCTTTGTACCGAACCGTTGGTGGAGTCGGTGAATTATCCCGGCCTGCCCAGCCATCCGAACCACGCCGTGGCCTGCGCGCAAATGTCTGGTTTCGGCGCCATCGTCAGTTTTGTCCTGGTCGGTGGCATGGACACGGTCAAGGTGCTCCTGCCGCGCCTGCGCTTCGCCCATTGCGCCGGCAATCTTGGTGCGGTGGAAACTATCTACGGTCCGGCCCGCACCACCAGTCATGTCGAAAACACCCTGGAGGAACGCCTGGCCCTGGGCATCTCCGAAGGCTTGGTGCGGGTTTCGGTGGGCATCGAAGACACCGACGATCTCTTGGACGATCTGAAGCAGGCATTCGCCTTCGTCAAAAAGACCCTCAATCCGCACCTCAATGAAGTCCACATCGAGACGCAAACTGAAGTTTGAAAGTTGGTACCCCATAACAAGGCTGTGAATGGGGCGTTCATGAATAGGAATAATAATAAAAGCTCAGTGGCGCTTGTCTTACTCGCGCAGACGTAGATGCGCGCCCTGACATTTCATGAGAACAACCATGTCCATAACAGAACAACAAACGAATTCGCGGGCCGGCTTCAAGCAGGAAATGCAGACGCGCCATATCGTCATGCTGGCCTTGGGTGGCGTCATCGGTACCGGGCTGTTCCTGACCTCCGGCTACACCGTTAACCAGGCCGGCCCCTTGGGCGCGGTGATCGCCTACATCATCGGCGCGCTCATGGTCTACATGGTGATGATGTGCCTGGGGGAACTGGCGGTGCAGATGCCGGAAACCGGTTCGTTCAGCACCTACGCCACGCGCTTTCTCGGCCCGGGCACCGGCTACACCGTGGCCTGGCTGTACTGGCTGACCTGGACCGTGGCAATCGGTTCTGAATTCACCGCCGCCGGTATCTTGATGACACGCTGGTTTCCGGATACGCCCGTGTGGATCTGGAGCGCGCTGTTTGCTGGCGTGGTGTTCCTCACCAACGTTATCTCGGTGCGTTTGTTTGCCGAGACCGAGTTCTGGCTATCGTTGATCAAAGTGGTCACGGTGGTGGTGTTCCTGCTGATCGGCGGCGGCGCGATTCTTGGCCTGTTGAACATCGATCAGGCGCACAGTATCGGGCTGAGCAACTTCACTCGCGAAGGGCTGTTTCCCACCGGCTTCATGCCGATTGCGATGACGCTGCTGGCGGTCTCCTTTGCCTTCTCCGGCACGGAACTGATCGGCATCGCCGCCGGTGAAACCAAGGATCCGCAACGCAATGTGCCGCGCGCCATTCGCACCACCGTGCTGCGCCTGGCGATCTTCTTTGTCGGGACCATTTTTGTCCTGGCGACCTTGTTGCCCCGCGACCAGGCCGGTCTGGTCGAGAGCCCCTTCGTCACCGTGTTCACCTACATCGGCATTCCGTACTCGGCCGACATCATGAACTTCGTGATCATCAGCGCCTTGCTCTCGGCGGCCAACTCCGGTTTGTACGCCGCCTCGCGGATGCTCTGGACCCTCAGTGACCAAGGCCACCTGCCCAAGCAGTTCTCGGCCCTGACCCGCATGGGCACGCCGCTCAATGCGATCATTGTGAGCATGGCCGGTGGCGCCGCTTCGTTGCTCAGCAGCGTGTTTGCCGCCGACACCATCTACCTGGCGCTGGTGTCGATCTCCGGCCTGGCCGTGGTGGTGGTGTGGATGAGCATTGCCGCCAGCCAGATTGCTTTCCGCCGCCACTATGTCGCCAATGGCGGCGATGTGCGCCATCTCAAGTTCCGCGTTCGTGGTTATCCGTGGGTGCCGCTGGGGGCGCTGGTATGCTGCAGCCTGGCGTGTGTCGGGATCGCGTTCGATCCTGAGCAGCGGGTGGCCCTGTACTTCGGCTTGCCCTTCATCGCCTGGTGCTATTTCGTGTATTTCATTACCCGCAAAAGCCGCGAGCAACGCTTGTCGGTTGCCCCCTTGGCACAGCCGTCCGATGCGTTCTAGCCAGCGCTGAGGCGTGGCCGGTGCGCTCGGTGGAAGGGGTGTCAGCGAGGTCCGATCATGAAGCAAAAGCCGTTACCCCCATTGAACTGGCTGCGGGCATTCGAGGTGTCTGCCCGTTGCCTGAACTTCACCCATGCGGCCGAAGAGTTGTGCTTGACCCAAGGCGCGGTCAGCCAGCAGATCCGCCAACTGGAAAGCCATCTGGGCGTGGCGCTGTTCAAGCGCTTGCCCCGTGGCCTGGGCTTGACTGAGGAAGGCCAGGCCTACCTGCCGGTGGTGCAGGATGCGATCACCCGGCTGGCAGTCGGCACCAATGAGATTTTCGGTCAGCACAAACGCCGACCGATCAAGGTGCGCGGCAGCCTGGCGTTTTTCGTGCACTGGCTGGCGCCCAAGTTGGTGAGTTTTCGCCAGGCCCATCCCCAGGTCGATATCCGCTACATCAGCAACATCTGGGTCAAGGAACTGGACGGTGAAGACGACATGGAAATCCGCTGGGGCCACGGTCAATGGCCAGGCCTGGTGTCGCAGCGCCTGACCTGGGACACCTTGTTTCCGGTGTGCTCGCCAGCGCTGATGGCGCGTTCGCCACTGCAGGTGCCGGCGGACGTGGCGAAGCATCCGCTGCTGCACGTGTTGGGCTACGAAGAGGGCTGGGGCTATTGGCTGAACATGGTCGGCGCGGACGGCGTTGATTCTTCGACCGGCATGCAGTTCGACACACTGGTGTGTACCTTGCGCATGGCCGAACTGGGGCAGGGCATTGCCCTGGCTCGCTCGTCGATGGTGGCTGAGCTGCTTGAAGACGGGCGGCTGGTCGAGCCCTTCACCCAGCGCATCGAGGCCAGCGAATCGTTCTACCTGGTACGCGGTTCCGGGGCCGACCAGCACCCCGACGCGGTGATGTTTTCCACCTGGCTGGTCGAGCAGGCACATCGTTATAAATAATTGGCCGGAGCCAACCATGCGCTATGTGAGTACTCGGAATGCGGCGGTGCAGGTCGATTTCGAAAAGGTCGTGTTGTCGGGCATCGCTGAAGACGGCGGGCTGTTCGTCCCGCTTGAACTGCCGCAGTTCGAACCCCAGGACATCGCCAACTGGTCGACCCTGGCCTATGACGAACTGGCCTATCGAGTGATGCGTCCGTTTGTGGGCGAGGCGATTCCCGAGGCCGATTTCAAGCGCGTGCTCAAGGAGGCCGGCAGCCAGTTCAGCCATCGCTCTCTGGCGCCGTTGCATCAGGTGGATCGCAATGAATGGGTCTTGGAGTTGTTCCATGGCCCGACCCGCTCCTCGAAAGATTTCGCCGCGCAGTTGCAGGCGCGGCTGGTGCAGTACTTCCTGCGCAAACGCCAGCGCCGCGCCGTGGTGATCGGCGCCACCAACGGCGACACCGGGTTGGCCGCCATCGAAGCCTTCAAGCACTGCGCTGAAACCGACGTGGTGGTGATTTACCCGGAGGCTGGCGTGCCGCAGGAACAACTTCAACAGCTGCAAGCGGTGGCCCATCCCCGGGTTCATCCGTTCGCCGTCAATGGCAGCTTCGATGAGTGCCAGACCCTCGTCACCCGCTTGTTCCGGCAGTGGCCGTGCACCGGCCGCGAGGCGATCAGCTTCAATTCCAGCAACTGGGTCAGCGTCATGGCGCAGTTGGTGTTTTACTTCCATGCCGTGCTGCAACTGGGCGGCGGTCAGCGCCCCATCGGTTTCAGCGTGCCGGCGGCGAGTTTTGCCGAGGTCTACGCCGGCTACATCGCGCAGAAAATGGGCTTGCCGATCACGCAGATGATCGTCGCGACCAACCGGAATGACGCGCTGCATCAGCTGTTCCTGAAGAACCACTACTCCCGCTTGCGCGCCAACAAGACTTTGTCGCCGGCCATGGACCTGTCGATCTTTTCCAACCTGGAGCGGTTTCTCTGGGAGCTCTACGGCCACGACGACCAGGCCGTGAGCGCGCTGATGACAACCTTCGAAACCACTGGCGAGATGACCATCGCCAACGAGTTCTGGCTGCAGGCGCGGATGATCATCGACTCCTATGCGGTTACGGATGAACAGACGCTGGAGGAAATCACCTCGCTGTATCGCGACACCGGCTATGTCATCGACCCGCATACCGCCACGGGCGTGCTCGCGGCCAGGTTGTATCGCCGCAGCCTGGTGGCGCCGATGGTGACCTTGGGTGAGATTTCACCGGCCAAATCGGCGGTGCTGCTCGGTGAGTTGGGGATCAACATTGCGGCGCAACCGCGTCCCATGTCCGAGCATGGCCCGGCGCAGATCCAGCGCATCCAGCCCGACGACCTCGGTGCCCTCCAACAACTGCTCGCTGCTCTATAACAGGAGGCCCCCATGAAGCGAATTCTCGACCCGCTCGACGAACGCATCATCGCCGAACTCCGGCTCAACGCCCGGGCCGCCCACGCCGAACTGGCGGCGAAGGTCAACCTGTCACGCAACGCCGTGCGCCAACGCATCGAACGCCTCGAACGCGACGGCGCGATCCAGGGCTACACCGTACGCACCGGCGAGGGCGGGCAAGCGTCGTCGAACATCAACGCGGTGATCTTCGTCTACCGCTACGACCGCATGCGCGGCGCGGAAGTATTGCAAGCCCTGCGCGCGATGCCGGAAGTGCAGCAGTGCGATGTGATGAGTGGCGAGTTTGATTTGATGCTGCGGGTGGGGGCTGCGAATCCGGAGCGGGTGCATAAGGTTTGGAAGGAAATATCCGCGTTGCCTGGGGTGGAGAACACGGTGACGTCGTTTGTGTTGTCGTCGGTGGTTTAGGCAACAGTGCCCCCCTGTGGGAGCGAGGGGTAAGCATGCGTTCAAAAGAAGCCTCCAGCCAGCCACAGATACCCCCTACACCACAGACATATCCCCTCACCAGAAATGGACCGCGCCAACCTGAACTAAAAAGCCAACCCTGTTGGCTTTTTTCATGCCTGCCGCTTCGCCCACCTCCTGGTCAAAACGCCCAGAAAATAGAGCAAATTGGCATATTTCACTGCCCAGCCCACCCCCCTAACCTAGATCCCAACAACCCACTCCCCGGATCAAGGGCATAACAAAAATGACTGAATACAAACTGGCGCTGGTCGGCTTCGGCGGTGTGAACCGGGCATTGGCTCAGCTCATCGCCGAGCGTAACGAAAGCTGGAAAACCGAACTGGGCTTCACCCTGAAAATCGTCGGCGTGACCGATCTGTTCCTCGGTTCGGTGATGGACCGCCACGGCCTCGACGCCGCCTCACTGGCCAAACTACCGGCCGTCAAAGGCGCCATGTCACAACTCCCCGGCGGCACCGTCGATGCCCTCAACGAAGCGGTGATCAAAGACTGCGGCGCCGACATCATCGCCGAAGCCACCTTCACCAACCCGGTGGACGGCGAGCCCGCCACTTCGTTCTGCCGCTGGGCGCTGGAGCGCGGCAAGCACGTGGTCACCACCAACAAAGGCCCCATCGCCCTGCACGGCGCCGAGCTCAAGGCCCTGGCCCGGCGCAACAACGTCGCCTTCGAATACGAAGGCTCAGTGATGAGCGGCACCCCGGTCATTCGCCTGGCCAAGCAATCCCTGGCCGGCAGCTCGATCAGCGGTTTCGAAGGCATCCTCAACGGCACCTCCAACTTCGTCCTCACTTGCATGGAAGGCGGCCTCGGGTTCGCCGAAGCCGTCAGCCAAGCCCAAGCCCTGGGCTACGCCGAAGCCGACCCAACGGCAGATGTCGAAGGCCACGACGTGCGCCTGAAAGTGGTGATCCTGGCCAACGAACTGCTCGACGCCAAACTCACGGTCAACGACGTCACCTGCAGCGGCATCTCTTCCCTCAGCCTCGACGACATCGAAAAAGCCCGACAAAACGGCGCGCGCTGGAAACTCATCGGCGCCGCCACCCGCAATGCCGACGGCTCCATCAACGCCAGCGTCGAACCGCGCCTGCTGAACAACGACCACCCACTGGCCAGCATCAGCGGCGCCACCAACGCCGTGTCCTTCACCAGTGAACTGCTCGGCGCCGTCACCGTCTCCGGTCCGGGCGCAGGCCGCACCGAAACCGCCTTCGCATTGCTCTCGGACATCATCCACATCCACCAATCGGCAACCCGCAAACAGGAGCACAACCTGTGAACGTATCGCGCCTGGCCCTGGCGGTCGTCGAACCGCACATCGAAGTCCTCAACCCATTTGACGGCAGCGTCGTCGGCACCGTCGTGGACGTTTGCGCATCAGAAGTCCCACACCTGCTGGAGACCGGACGCAGCGGCGTACAAGCCTGCGCCGCGCTACCGCGTCATCGCCGCGCCAGCATCCTCGAACACGCTGCATTGAACATCGAACGCGACGCCAAAGCCTTCGCCCGGCTGATCGTCGACGAAGCCGGCAAGACCCTCAAACAGGCGGAAAAAGAAGTCAAACGCTGCGTCAACACCCTCAAGCTCTCCGCCGAGGAAGCCAAGCGCAACGCTGGCGAAATCGTCCCGTTCGACGCCTACGAAGGCGCCGAATCGCGCCAAGGCTGGTTCACCCGCGAACCCCTTGGCCTGATCGTCGCCATCACCCCCTACAACGACCCGCTGAACCTGGTGGCGCACAAACTCGGCCCGGCCATCGCCGGCGGCAACGCGGTGATCCTCAAACCGTCCGAACTGGCGCCGTTGTCGGCCCTCAAACTGGTCTCGTACCTGGTCGCCGCCGGCCTGCCACAAACCGTGGTCACCGTCGCCACCGGCGGCGCCGAACTGGGCAAAGCCCTGGTCGCCGCCCGCGACGTGCGGATGATCTCCTTCACCGGCGGCTTCGTCACCGGCGAACAAATCGCCCGCAGCGCCGGCCTGAAAAAACTCGCCATGGACCTCGGCGGCAACGCCCCCGTCATCGTCATGGCCGACTGCAACCTCGACGCTGCCGTCGACAGCTGCGTCTCCGGCGCCTTCTGGGCCGCCGGGCAAAACTGCATCGGCACCCAACGCCTGCTCATCCACGCACCGATCTATGAAGCCTTCCGCGAACGCTTCGTCAACCAGGCCCAAGCCCTCGTCGTCGGCAACCCACTGCTCGCAGGCACCGACATCGGCCCGATGATCACCCAACAGGCCGCGCAGAACGCTGAACAGGTCGTCAACGAAGCCCTGCAACAAGGCGCCACCTTACTCTGCGGCCACCGCCGCCAAGGCACTTGCTACGCCGCCACGGTGCTGGAAAACGTCGATCATTCCAGCCGACTCTGGCGCAATGAGGCCTTTGCGCCAGTGGTGGTGTTGCAGCCGTTCGACACGTTTGATGAAGCCATCGCGTTGGCGAACGAACCTGAATATGCGCTTCACGCCGGGATTTTCACCAACGACCTCAGCACGGCGATGAGCGCTGCACGACGGATCGAAGCGGGGGGCGTGATGATCAATGACTCGTCGGATTTTCGCTTTGATGCGATGCCGTTTGGCGGTTCCAAGTACGGGAGTTTGGGCAGGGAAGGGGTGCGGTTTGCCTATGAGGAAATGACCCAGCCGAAGGTGGTTTGTTTAAATACGCTGGGGTGAGGGGCGAGTCAGTCCGAAGGAGTCGCTTTACCTTTCATGTCGCTAAAACGCCATTTTGACGACACGTCCTCTTCTCATGTCGCCGGCAGCGACATGAGAAGAGAACGTGTCGCAGAAATCAAAAAAACAGCGACACGTTGTGTCAGCCCTCTGTGGAAGCGGGCTTGTTCACGAAAAGGCCAGTAAACCCAACCCCGCAACTAAGACAAACCCTTGTGGGAGCAAGGCTTGCCCGCGATGGCGGCGCACCAGTCAACATCACTACCGCTGACTCTCCACCTCACGAATAGCTCACGACGACCCGCTTCCTTTCATATCGCCGACGGCGACAAATCAAAGCTTTTTTCGGCTCCCCACCTTGCATTGGCCTTTGCGCAAAACGCACAAGCTCAGTTGCCCCATCCTTCTATGCACTGCTTCCGCCTGTTGCCCCGTTGCGCGCGCTTTTCACTGAGTAACGTTCACTGCGCCGAGTGTGCAGCCAACGTCGCCGATCTCCCAAGGATTGAACTTCTGCAAACGTTCATGGCTGAAACGTATCAGCTGAAAGAAAAAACCAAATTATGCACAAATGCATTTTTATGCTTGACCCGCATGCATAACCCCCTATAAGGTGGTTTCACTGTATGCACATACAGCATTTCTAAAGCGTCATTTATTTGAATCCATTCATGGACGAGGCAATAACCTATGAAAACCACCACTGAAAAATTCGGTGTAACCCCCCATCAACCCAGCCTCTGGACCCGCGCTGATGCGTTGAAAGTCCGGGCGGATGACCCAACCACCACCCAGCCGCTGGTCAGCGCGGATTTCCCGGTACTGAACAACGACGTGTTCATCTGGGACACCATGCCCTTGCGCGACTTGGACGGTAACGTGACGTCCGTCGATGGCTGGTCGGTGATCTTCACCCTGACAGCCGATCGTCATCCAAACGACCCGCAGTACCTCGACGAGGACGGTAACTACGACATCCTCCGCGATTGGAACGATCGTCACGGTCGGGCAAAGATGTACTACTGGTTCTCTCGTACCGGCAAGAACTGGGAGTTCGGTGGCCGCGTAATGGCCGAAGGCGTTTCGCCGACCGCTCGCGAATGGGCCGGTACGCCGATCCTGTTGAACGACCGAGGTGAAGTGGACCTGTATTACACCGCCGTCACCCCAGGCGCGACCATCGTCAAGGTGCGCGGTCGGGTAGTGACCACTGAACACGGTGTCAGCATGGTCGGCTTCGAGAAGGTCAAGCCGCTGTTCGAGGCTGACGGCAAGATGTATCAGACCGAAGCACAAAACGCGTTCTGGGGTTTCCGCGACCCATGGCCTTTCCGCGACCCGAAAGATGGCAAGCTGTACATGCTGTTCGAAGGTAACGTGGCCGGTGAGCGCGGCTCCCACAAAGTAGGCGAGGCAGAAATTGGCGACGTGCCGCCGGGTTATGAAGATGTTGGCAACTCGCGCTTCCAGACCGCCTGTGTCGGCATCGCCGTGGCCCGCGACGCGGACGGTGACGACTGGGAAATGTTGCCGCCACTGCTGACCGCCGTCGGGGTAAACGACCAGACCGAGCGCCCGCACTTCGTGTTCCAGGATGGCAAGTACTACCTGTTCACGATTAGCCACACCTTCACCTATGCCGACGGTGTGACCGGGCCAGACGGCGTGTACGGTTTCGTCGCGGACTCGCTGTTCGGCCCTTACGTGCCGCTGAACGGTTCCGGCCTGGTGCTGGGCAACCCGTCCTCGCAGCCATTCCAGACCTACTCGCACTATGTAATGCCAAACGGCCTGGTGACCTCCTTCATCGACAGCGTACCGACCGACGAAACCGGCACGCAGATTCGTGTCGGTGGCACCGAGGCGCCAACGGTGGGCATGAAAATAAAAGGGCTGCAGACGTTCGTGGTGGCCGAGTACGACTACGGTTACATCCCGCCGATGCTCGACGTCACCCTCAAGTAACAGCAACACCGGGGTTTCAGGCAGCGGGTTTGCGGTCGATGACAAAACCGTCGTGGATATGATCGAGATATCCCGCCTGATTCATTGCGACATTGCTCGCAAGCCCCATTGAACAACGCGTCGTAACCCTCTTCGCGACTGGCTGCAAGGATGCAGCCAGTCGCGAATGCATTTCCGCACTGCGCACTTGGAACGATGAGTTCTCTTAAGCAGTGCAGCAGACCGCCGTACACTTCCCCAACCGCAGCGTCGCTCCTTGCTAAATGACGCTGACGCACCGCATTCACGAGCAAATCCGCTCCGCCATTCCTATGTTTGAAATGCCTGACGCAAGCGCCTCTGTGGGAGCGAGCCTGCTCGCGATGGCGGTGTATAAACAACATTCCGGCCCGCTGTTTATCGTGGCTCCACGAGAGCAGCCACGACCGACATTGCCTTGCGCCATTGCCTACAACTACGCCAGAATCCGCCGGCTTGTGCGTCTTGGAGGGCGTCGGTAGTTTGAGTCCTGTCACTGAGCATCAGTGATCGGGTTTCGCAGCCCGGACTCTATAGGCGCACAACGTCACCTTCGAAAGCAGATTACCCATGTCTGTGATTTCGTCAGAGGTGGCTGTGCGTGGGAGATCCCTTGGGTCTGCCGGTCCCTAGAGTCCCGGTCTGCGAACCCGCGTACAGCTGCCACCCAATACTTCGTTTCGCAGCGAATGGTGGTAGCTCCAACAGACTCTAGGAGCTTTACCATGGCTAAAATTACACCGAATCCGCCAGCTATAGATGAACATGTGTCGCGCGCTCAGTCTGCTCGTAACAAGGAGCTTGATGATGCTGCTAACCGGGCTTTGGATTACTACCTGAAGCCTACGCCGAAGAAAGAAACGTCTGACAACCCCAACAGCATCTTCCGTATCGCACCTGATGTTGATTCGGAATGTCTGCTTGCCAGTCTCAGTGAAAACCTGGCTGCGGCCAATGCCATGATCAATGATCTGGCGTTTGGCCTTGAGGGTTCGCGACGGCGCGTTGCGATGGGGATTTTGCAGGTGATTGAGGTGAGTGAACTGCTGGCGAATCGGGCTTTGGATATTGTTGAGGTGAGGTAGCAAGGGGCCGCACTTACCCCAGGTATGAAGAAAGGTCTTGCACAGCAAGGCCTTTCTTGTAGGCGAAGGGCTGTCTGTCAAGCGCCAACAGGGGAGTTATGCAAGTACCCCTTGCACAATTACCAACCGCAGCGGTACTCCAGGCAAGGCCAAGTCGACCATCAATGAGTACATCAAGAACGTTTTCGAGGAAGGTGAACTGGTGCCGGAGGAGGTGATGAGAAAAATCGGTATTTCCGAATTTTCTATCAACCCGACCAACCTCTAAACCTCGACGTCATCATCTCTGTCAGCTACCGGGTCAAGTCGCAGCAAGGCACCCGGTTCCGCATCCGCGGCATTCGCTCCAGCGAAAAGGAACGCACGGCTGAGGACATCCTGGTCGAGCAGCGTTCCGGGGCGAGCTGTCGTAGTCACAGACGGAGCGTCGACAGAGAAATTGTGCAAGTACCTCTTGCACAATTTCCCCAACCGCAGCGTCGCTCTTTGCTCGCGATAGCGCCATGCCGGGCAACATAAATGACGCTGACGCACCGCATTCACGAGTAAACCCGCTCCCGCCAGTCCTATGTTTGAAATGCCTGACGTGTCGCCATTTATTGAGTTCAGCGACACGTTCTATCGTCATGTCGCCAGCAGCGACATATGCACACATGCTGCTCCTCTGTGGGAGCGAGCCTGCTCGCGATATCAGTGTGTCAGCAACATTCCGGCCAGCTGTTTATCGTGACTCCACGAGACTAGCCACGACCGACATCACCTTGCGCCATTGCCTACAACTACGCCAGAATCCGCCGGCTTGTGCGCCCTTGGCCGCGTCGGTAGCTTTGATCCTGTCACTGCCCATCAGTGATCGGGTTTAGCAGCCCGTCGAGTTGAGTCGCATCAAGCTTCATCAGTCAGGTATTCCCATCCCTGCACTTGATGGTGGCTGTGCGTGGGGCGCCCTCGGGCGCGCCGATTTCTTAACTCGTCGGTCTGCTAACCCGCGTACAGCTGCCACCCACTCGTTTAGCAGCGAGAGGGTCGTGGCCTCACCAAAGAGAGTTAAGGCTATGGTCAAAATTACACCGAACCCTCCGACTGCAGATGAGCATGTGTCTCGCGCTCAGTCTGCTCGTAACAATAAGCTTGATGACGCTGCCAACCGGGCGTTGGACTACTACCTGAAGCCTACGCCGAAGAAAGAAACGTCTGACAACCCCAGCAGCATCTTCCGTATCGCACCTGATGTTGATTCGGAATGCCTGCTTGCCAATCTCAGTGAGAACCTAGCTTCTGCCAATGCCATGATCAGTGATTTGGCGTTTGGTCTTGAGGGATCGCGACGGCGCGTTGCGATGGGGATTTTGCAGGTGATTGAGGTGAGTGAGCTGTTGGCGAATCGGGCTTTGGATATTGTTGAGGTGAGGTAGGAGGAAGAGTTGCCTGCCGTATGAAAAAGGTCTTGCATAGCAAGACCTTTTTTGTGACGGCGAGCCCGGGAAGATCGGTTTCAGCTACATAGCTTCACAAGACGCATTCTTTTTACCAACTGTTTTTTGGTATATGACGTTGAACACTACTGAGGCGATTCTACTAGCCAGTAAGGGAGGGACGGCATTCCCTACTTGATGAAATTGCTGAGTTCTGTTCCCTTGAAAAAAATAGTTGTCCGGGAATGTTTGAAGGCGGGCAGCTTCACGTACAGTCAGGCTACGACACTGTTTGGGATCGTAATGAATGAAGTAATGCCCATCCTTGGAGATATGACTGGTGATAGTTCTAGAGGGGAGATTTCCAATCTGAACCCTGAATCGGTCACTGAATTTTCCGCTCTCCCAGTTCTTGTGTGCTGGTGCCAACCCAGAAAGAGAAAATTGCTGATGCCCTTTGGGCGATGTTCCATGGGCACGGGCAAACACGCTTGCAAACATATATCTACGTAGATCGGAAGGCATATGGCCGCGGGCATCATGATTCAACCAATAATCCAATTGGCTGTCGAGGTACCATTCATCCAGGGGGGGTATACCAGTTTTTCCGTCGCCGTTGGTTCGAGGGATCCGAAGTGCGCCGACATTGATGGGGGCGGTCAAGAGTCCACGCCTAACGATATCCATTTCGGACGCTAGTTTCGGATCAACTCTGGGGTCGAGCTCTGCTCGTAACTCATCCAACTGGTTCGCTACTTCTTGGTACCACGCCTCGTTTCCATCACTCTGCTTGGTCAACCGGCTGCGCAGAGCAGGTAACCCCCCTAAAACTTGCTTGACGGTTACTTGCTCATTTACTCTCGGCAACCAAGCATGAGACGGGATATTCCCCTCTTCATCCAGCGCTATACCTAGAAGAATGACGCGATGCCTTGCTTGAGGTACACCGTGATCCTCGGCTTTGATGATGAACCCGCGGGGGTCGAGCTTTTCTATGTCTTCGTCAGGTCCATAGGACTGCCCAGTCACCAACGAGCAGATGCGATATCGGGTACCGGACTCCGGTTCACCGAGTGCCTTATGAGGGTCCGAAAGATCTTTGAGGATTTGTGAGAAAATTTTCTCGCCACCAACCTTGGATGAGAGGATGCCCTTGACGTTCTCCATTACAAAAACAGTCGGTTGTCGCTCCTTGATGATTCGCAGATATTCCTTATAGAGGAAATGACGGTGATCATTCTCTGCGCTGTAATTGGCCTTCGCTTGGTTACGGGCTCGCCCAACGATAGAGTAGGCTTGGCAGGGAGGCCCTCCGATCAGCACCCATGGTCGACTTCTGTCGAGGCGTTCATCCAAGATCCTATCCAGTTCTTCGTCACCCGCTTCGCTGCCCAAGGTTATGCGTCGTGCTTCGCCGTCAGCCTCTATCCACTGGGCCTCGCTTTCATCCGAGAACGGTTTGTCTGTGATGCCGTTGCAGAAGTCATAGTAGTCATCCAGATGCGCAGGATTTTTCAGCTTTAGCAGTCTGTAGAAAGCTCTCAGTTTAAGTGTCTCGCGAGCAACGGGATCCATCTCGGCGGACACCACCGTCTCGAATCGGTGACCACCTCCCGAGGAGGCAAAACCTTCTCCCAGCCCTCCTGGACCAGCAAAGAGATCGACAATCTGAATAGGCTCAGGGAGCTCCGCATTAGTTTCGAAGGCTGTATCTTGCTTCAGTGGCAAGGTCATTTGGGCTTCAATCATGGATATAGTTAGCAAAGAAGTCAGGTCTCGCATGATGGCTGGCATCCGCGGCAGCAATACGTCCCCGGAAATAAAGGTTCGGAAGCTGCTGCATCGGCATGGCTTCAGGTATCGCTTGCATCGAAAAGATCTTCCTGGAAAGCCCGATGTGGTGCTGCCTCGCCATCGGGTCTGCATTTTCATTCATGGCTGCTTTTGGCATAGGCATCTCCACTGCAGATACGCCACGACTCCCAAGACACGCGAAGAGTTCTGGTGCCTGAAATTCGACCAGAACGTGAAGCGAGACCTCAGAAACCGCGCTGAGCTGTTGCAGCAAGGTTGGCGCGTCTTCGAACTATGGGAGTGCGGAATACGCGGACCGGAAGCAGGCATGAACTGGTTGCTGGAAGCAATCTTGGATTGTAATCAAAAATACATCTCCTGGCCCGATTTTCCTCCTCCGGAAACACCTGTCCCCTAGTCCTTGTTGCTTTCGGCCATGGTGCCAGCGGGCTTCCACTGGATGCTGACGCACAATATATCGTAGGACAGACTAGGCCCTCCAATAAAAAAATGTCAAAGTGACACTATGGAGTGAAACGATCAGAGAGTCTGTGAAAAACTCTGATCAGACTAAGCGCATATAACTAGGGATGGTCTCGACAATGAACCCGCAGATTGAGAGCTTCGCAAGGCTGATTCAAGACAAACTTCCAAGCCATGACGGTCCGGAGCAAGCAGCACTTGCGGTTCAGCGCGATTTTTCAGCTATAGGCATGCCTTTTTCCGAAGAGATGCTGCGAAATTTCCAGCTTGCACTGGAACACGTCATCGCCTCGCGTGAGCATGTCGAGATATTGCGTCGGAATTCATTGATCAAACCCAGGGAAGAGTGGTACCGGGGGTCGGGTTCGAAGGCGGCCCATTGGCCTGCGCTGAAGGGATATCTAGCCAATTCGAAGGGATGGGATCAGGAGACGATAGACTCGATTGATGAAAGCTCATCGGAGGTTGTCTCGTTACTTGCCGATCCGTCAAGCGATAGCTTTCGTCATAGAGGCTTGGTGGTCGGTTATGTCCAGTCCGGCAAGACGGCAAATATGACTGCTGTGATCGCCAAAGCAGTGGATGCGGGCTATAACCTGATCGTGTTACTTGCAGGAGTGACCAACAAACTACGCGCCCAAACCCAGCGTCGCATCGAAAACGATATTGTTAATCGCCACCGTCATCTTTGGCAACTCTACACCACAGAACACGATGATGGAGATTATACCTATCCGAAAAACGGACAGTTTACTTTGCCGACCTCGGGAGGGGCGCAACTAGTAGTGATGAAGAAAATCACCTCGCGACTGGAGACTTTTCGCAAGACGATTTTGGACGCAAAAGGAAAACCAAAGACCCCTTTAGCTACCCTCAGGCGGCTGAAAGTGCTCTTGATCGATGACGAGTGTGACCAGGCCTCGGTCAACTCCTCTAACAATGATTACGACATGACTCGGATTAACGCTGAGATACGCAAGATCATCCGAGCGTTACCTGCTGTTTCCTATGTGGGTTACACGGCAACTCCATTCGCCAACGTCTTCATCGACCCGTACCCTCACAATCAAAATGAACTGGACGATCTATATCCAGAGGATTTTATTACCGCGTTACCTCGCTCGGAGGGTTATTTCGGCGCGCGAGAAGTATTTGGCTTCGACCCTGCCGATGCAGATGATGAGACCCCTGCCGAAGCAGGTCGGGATATGATCCGTACGATTCCAGATGAAAAACTTAATCTTCTGCGTCCTATACGTCTTCGTGATAAGGACGTGTTTCGCCCTCAGATGACAGAGGAGCTTGAAAGCGCCGTCCTCTGGTTCCTGATTTCCTGTGCTATTCGAAGAGATCGAGGGCAAGCGGACAAGCATATGACAATGCTCGTTCACACATCGCCTAATGTAATTCAGCATACTAGGATGGCGGAACTAATTGGGCAGTGGGTCGAGAAGCACCGAGATGATCTGGTTTATGGCTCAGGAAGTGTTTTTAAACGAATGGAACAACTCTTCCAACAGGAGACTGGGAAGGTGCCGCTTGAGTGTGCAGGGACGAGTTCTTTGGCTAAGTTGCTCCCCCATTTTAGGTGCGTCTTAGAAGCCTTGGATATCGTTATCGAAAACGGCGAAAGTTTCGAGAGGTTGGATTACACCTTAGAGCCCAAGATATATATTGTCGTTGGTGGTACTGTTCTGGCTCGGGGTCTTACCCTCGAAGGGTTATCGGTATCTTTCTTTCTGCGTACATCACTGCAGTACGATACTCTGCTGCAGATGGGGCGTTGGTTCGGTTACAGACACGGTTATGAGGATCTGCCTCGCCTTTGGACTACAGTCAACCTTGCAGCGAACTTCCGCGCCTTGGCACGCATCGAGGAAGAGATTCGAGAAGATATCCTGAACTATCGCAAGCACGACGTAACACCGAAGGAATTTGCGGTAAGAGTGCGCTCCATTCCAGGCATGGCGATCACTGCTGCATCCAAGATGCGGCACGCCTATCGAAGTAATATCAGTTTCGAAGGGCGCCATGTACAGACTATTCGTTTCGATCATAAAAGCCAAAGTATCGTTTCCGGTAACTGGTCGGCAGCCACGCAGTTCGTTAACGAGGCTGTGGGAGAGCGAGAGTTGGAGGCGCAGGGAGGGGGGAAACGCCATCTCGTAAGAGGTGTGCCACTTAAAATTGTTCGGAAATTTCTAGTTGCGTATGAGATTTGTGATCAGCACATGGATCTGAAGAAGGAATTGCTGATTGGCTACATAGACGAGGCGGCAGATCATCTTCAGGAATGGAATGTCGGTATTATTACTCCTGCGTCCTCTAAATTATCTGCTAAACCTTTAGGCTTGCTCGGAAATGTCTATACCGCCCGGCGTTCTCAGCTAGCGGCTAACGAAAAAAACTATGCTGACATCAAAGCGTTGATGTCTAAGAGTGACATACTGATTGATGTGACTTCTCAAGGCTCGAAAACCAGCGATAGTTGGTCTGAACTAAAAAATAGTAGGCCTCAAGTTCCTCTGCTTCTTATTTATGTAATCGACGGAAAGTCCGAGGCGCAACATTCGATATCGCGTGTAGATCTTGATGCTGTCGGTGATCTAATTGGGGTTGGTATTGTGTTTCCTGGTACGCCCGATCAATCAGGTGACTATTTCTCAGTAGAGTTGGATGCCCCTGTTCACGAGCAAAGTGAAGAGGAGGATCTATTCGGCCAAATTGCGGAAGAGGTGGTTGATGAATAATCGACCTATAGACCGTTGGAAGCGGCTGAGAGAGACCGGTACGGGGGACGGGGTTATTGAAGTTCCCAGTATCGACTCAGGTGTTGCGACAGGATTTGGGACTGCTAGGTATGCGATAGGAGGGCAGGGCCAGCCTCGACTCCTCGTTCCTATAGGCGGCATGAACTCAATAAAAAGTCTTGCATCTACGACGAAACTCTCCGTGACAACATCTAGCTTCAAGCTTTCAGGGAAAGGGATTTTATTCATAGATATCATGAGTTTGGACCGGGCTCTGGACTCTGTGTTTGCAGAACTGGCAGAAAATATTCTGCGTCGTATTGGCGATGGGGTTGCGCCGCTGATTTCCGTGACCGAGACCATAGAGGATTTTAGGGAGTTGCTTAGAGAACACTCCCGAGCTGACGTGCCCGATAGAAAAATTATCGGAGTTGTTGGGGAATTATATATATTGCAGGTCCTGACGAAATACAATCTTACAGCAGTTGAAGCTTGGGTTGGTCCGTATGAAATGCGTCATGATTTTCGGCGTCATATTCACGCTCTGGAGGTGAAAACCTCGGGTCGATCCGATGCAAAAAGTGTTTTGATTCACGGAATCGATCAGCTCCAGGCTCCTAAAGGTGGAACCTTGCTGCTTGCTCATGTCCGCATGGAAAGGGCTGAAAATGGACTCTTCTTTGTGGGCGAGCTTTTCGACACTCTAGTTAAGTTGGGTGTGGATGGTAGTTCACTGCTCCAGCGCCTGGCTGCCTTGGACTGTCCGGATCCACATGCGAGGGAATGGAATCGCCTTTCATTTACGCTTGAGGGGCTAAAGGTATATTCCGTTGAGGATGGTTTTCCGAGGGTTATCGGGGCCAGTTTTAATGTGGGATCTCTCCCGCAAGGTATTGCCGCAATAGAATACCAAGTTGATCTTGGTCATGCCGTATCGTTTGAGCTGTCCGCGGCCGATTATGACTTCGCCTTTAGGAGAATAGCAGGATGATTCGACTTGAGCGTTTCAGCGAACCTTTCTCCAAGACGGGAAATATTGCAGCTGACGGATTCAGGAGACTCTTGGGTTGCCCAACTCAGGGGCTACTTCAAACAGCTTTGCGGGAGTCGATCCAGAATAGTATCGATGCTGCACGACTTGGGTATGGTCCTAGCTTACTTGTTCGATATCGTACCCTCACTGCCGCCCAGTGCGCCTCACTCCGAGAAAGCATTCTTGTGGATCTCCCCGAAGGAGACCAGACACGAAATGAGATAGCAGTATCGCTTGGTAAGAGCGCGCTGAAAGTTCTGGAAATATGTGACTTCAGCTCGACAGGACTTGGTGGACCCTCATCGGCTGATGTGGTGCCAACCGGTGACGAGACACTCGACTTTGTCAACTTTATGCGAAACGTGGGTGTCGCGCGTGATACGCATCACGGTGGCGGCACTTACGGCTATGGCAAGACGTCTCTCTATGCAATGAGCTCCTGCTCGACAATTCTCGTGGATACCCAGACAGTTTACGAAGGGAGACCCGTGCGCAGATTCATGGGCTGCCATCTCGGTTCGGCTTTTGATGCTGATGTCGCCTATCAGGGGCGTAAAAGATTCACAGGACGACACTGGTGGGGATGCTGCGACGGTGATGAGGGGATTGATCCGTTGACTGGCAATGACGCGTCGGTGGCTGCGATGTCTCTAGGCCTGCCAGTTCGTGACCCTGCACTGACAGGTACATCAGTCCTGATCTTGGATCCTCAGATATATGATGACAATGAAGACCGACCAGTTGCGCACGAAATTCTGGAAACGATCCTATGGAGCTTCTGGCCAAGACTGACCGCATCAACTCCTGAGCAGAAGAAGCTCAGTATCAGAGTTGAAATCGAAGGTATAGATTTTCCAGTACCCACACCTGAAACGTTTCCTCCTCTTGATTTGTTCGCCTCGGCTATGGAAGCGTATCGCGAAGGTCGGATCACCGAGACTATACGTTGTGAACGGCCTAAGCAGGATTTGGGCGCTGTTGTCATTTCCAAGGGACTATGCGCAACTCGTATAGGTCCTGCATCGGATGAATGCTCGATCATTCCTAGTCAAGCATGCCATATCGCGCTTATGCGGCCGGTTGAGCTGGTGGTGAAGTACATTCAGGGAGAGCCTTTCCACGACTCAAGATTTGAATGGGGGGGAGTCTTCGTCTGTTCAAGCGAAGATGAGGTGGAGGAGGCCTTTGCGATGGCGGAGCCTCCAGCGCATGATGACTGGATTCCCAGCATGCTCCCCAGTCGAAGTTCCAAGACGTTCGTTAGAGTTGCCCTTAGGCGACTTGAGGCTTTGGCCAATAGCTATGCTACTCCCCTTACAGCACCTACTACCGGCGGAAGCGAGCGCGGTCCCTCGCTCGCCGGCACTGCAGCGCGACTTGGTAGAATGCTTGATTCTGCATCGGGGAAAGGTCCAGGAAGGCCTAAGTCGCCATCTCGAACTCAATCTAGGAAGAAATTCCGTTCTATCTCCCCAGTCCGATTTATTCGTCTTGAGCTCGATAGCGAGAATCGTCGTTGCGCCATTTTTGAGGCGGATCTTCAAAACGACGAAGCGGATAGTTCGCTTGAGCTGTATGCAGAGTCTCATTTGGTCGCTGATGGGGCTGTTGCCGATGGAAGTGATCTTCCTGCCAGCTTTAAGACAAAGGTTATTGGAATGTACTTGGATGCCACTGAAGCATCGACACTCGGTGCAACACTGAAAGTTGGTACAGGAAGCGGGGTCGTTAGGATAAATGTTCTTAGCCCTCCCGACGCGGCCATTGGCTTGCGCCTTTATTTTCTGAGTGGAGGTGAGGAATGAGCCGAATAGCATTTCCGTTCTTAGTGCTTCCAGATGACGTCGTCAACTTCAAGGGGTGGATGATTGGATCACCGGGCGAACCTCTCTCACCTGCTTCAGACATATTAGAGGATTGGGACTACGAGCAGGACATTCAGATCAATGTTCAAGTTGAAGTAGATTTTTCCGAAGCAGCACTGTGGCTAGGGTTTGCAGCCTCGGAGCTGAAGTTGGCCGCAACCTTGGTAGCAGGAACCGGTGTTGGCAGTCTGCCTCGGCGTTTAGATAGGTTGTCTACCGTAATCATTGATAAGAAGCATCCTCTTGTTATGCTTGAGAGTGTAATACCGGGGAAAAGCCTGTCAGGGCAGCTCCAGCTCAGCTTCAGTATAGTGCTTGACTCTCCTCTTGACTCTGGAGGTGTATTGTCTCCTAGGCATCGAGGGGCTCGCTTGTGGCACAGGCAGAAAAATATCCTAATTGAGGACGGTGGTGATTCGAGATTCCCCATTGAGCTAGCAAGCTTTTCCGAGAGTTTTCCGGGAGGGTTAGAGCAGTATGCTCCTTGGCTTGTCGATTGGAATACCGATGCTTTCGAAGCTGACTTCGGTGGTAATGTTAGGCTATATGTCAATGCGGATAACGAAAGTGTTGCGGGCAAGTTCATTGAGGGTGATGCTTTTACTCTCCAAGTAATGATTGCCGATGTCATGACGCAGATGATTGATGTGGTGCTTGATCTTGATGGCGAAGAGGATCTCACCCACTTTGAAGAAGGGTCGATTGGTCATCAGGCAAGGGTCTGGCTGGATAACGCTTTTCCAGGACAAAGTCTCGATAACATTAAGCAATTACGTGCGTATAAACCCGGCAGATTCAGGGCCGCAATTCTTGCGTCGGCCGATTTGGGGGAGTAAGAGCAATGCGTGTTTCACTTCTACCACGTTTGAAGGCTCACGGCGTTACGACGATTCTTGAGAAACTTAAGGGCACTGCGTCATATACGAAGGACAGCCTGGATGTGATCAGAGAGCACTCGGCCCTTAAGTCCATCGCTCCCAGCGGAGGAACACGAGCAGACGGCGTCGCAGTTGCAATAGCGGCAGAGTTGAGAAGGATCGCACAGAAGTCAGGTTTCCCCACTGTAAATACGCAGGCCGCCCGAGCACAATTCGACCAAGAGGCCGCAATCTACCTAGCTCAGAAAGTAGAGCTAAGGACAGGAGAGGCACTTCGCGATGACGTTTGGGCCTTTATGAGCTCTGTGCTGGCACCCGATGTGGTGTCCTGGCGATTTGCAGATCAGTCTCGCGAGCGCTTTGCAGGGGGCGTTCGCAACTCGTTTCAAAGGCTCTGGGTGAGAGGAACGGTTCTTGACCGAGGAGAAAAACATCCAGAGCGGTGGGCGCTTGTACGCGAATTGTCCGAAGATGCCATGGTTCAGATTTTTGAACGACCCTCTATCGGTGGTAATTCTGTTCTAGCGCTCGCTGTGGCGGAGGAATGGTTGAAAACCGCCAACAAAGTTGGTCGCGGTACGATGGAGAGCACCATGCGAGGTGCAACAAAAGTACTTCGTCTTAAGAACCAGATTATTGATCTTACCTTCTTAGAGGTCGAGGAGCTGGAAGTCGTTATTTCTAGTGCTTTTAGTTTGGCCATGCCTAGAAAATCACAATAAGTCTATGTAGTGTCAGGAGGCGTAATGGCTCAACGTGTAAATCTGGATGCTATGATCCCTAGGGAAGACTTCGCGATTATGAGCGAAGATGTAATTGAGCTTGAGTTAATAAGGGATTTTCCAATTTCTCATTTGGAGTCCGACTCGGCAGTTTTAAAGCTACTAAGAAAGCCGGACTTTCAGCGAGAAACAAATCATTGGAGTCCTGAGCAAATTGCAACGTTTATTACTAGCTTTCTTGATAATGAAGTCATACCCTCGCTGATCCTATGGAAGTCTCCAAATTCTATTTTCGTAATCGATGGAGGGCATCGGCTGAGCGCCTTGCGTGCTTGGATGGTAGACGATTATGGGGATGGTTCTATTTCTCGTGACTTCTATAATGGAGATATATCAAACGAACAAAAGAAAATTGCTGCGCGCACTAGGCGGCTTGTGGAGGAGAAAGTCGGGAGGTACTCTACTCTTAAGAATCATGTAGGGAAGAAGATTAATGGCGATGTGACTATAGCAAACAGAGCATCTAGGCTTTTCACTCGGCCACTAAACTTGCAATGGATCCAAGGGAATGCGAGTGTTGCCGAAACCTCATTTTTCAAGATCAACTCGCAGGGTACTCCTCTAGATGATATTGAGGAAATGCTCATAAAAAATAGAAGAAAACCCTTCGCTGTTGCTGCTAGGGCGGTGTTGCGTTCGGGCAATGGACATGAGTATTGGTCACAGTTTAGTAATACTAATAAGACCAAAATCAGGTCATTGGCAAATGAGCTGCATGGCTTATTGTTTGACCCGGAATCCCAGATTCCACTCAAAACGCTTGACGTTCCATTAGGGGGGGCGGTATCGCCAGTGGAAGCTCTGGCTTTACTTATCGATTTTTTGACAATTGCTTCCTCCAGATTAGTAGATCCAGTTTCGATCGAAAAATGTGAAAATGACAATACGGGTCTCGAAACAATAAATAGCATGAAGCGTTCTTTGGAGGTTTTAAGGAGGATAACTGGTAATTCTCCAGGGAGCCTTGGATTACACCCAGCGGTATATTTCTATAATGAGCGCGGGAAATATAATAGGTTCTTGTTTTTGGGAATGATTCTATTGGTGACCCAAAAAATCATTTGTAATGATGATGTTTTTTTTAAAAAATTTGTTGTGGCTCGTATGCATGTTGAACATTTTTTGATTACTAATAAGTCTATCGTGACGCTCCTTCTTCAGAATATGAGTAAGAAACAGAGAATCCCTAGAATGGCTGACATGTTCGAGTACTTAATTCAGGTTGCCTCATCTCCCGCGAATGCTTCTGAGCTTAGTGGGAAACTCGCGTTTTCGAATGTGGCCTCCAAAATTGGATTGTCGGGACGAGTCTTAGATATCGGCGAGTCACAAGCCTCAGCAGCATTCAATGATGAAACAAAGTCAACAATATTTATTAATACCTTTCTACCAAACTTGCCAAAGTGTTCAGTTTGTCAAGGATACCTAGATCCATCGAAGTCTGTCTCCTATGACCATAAGGTCCGTAGGCGCGAAGGCGGTAGAGGAAGCGTTAGCAATGGTCAAATAGTCCATCCATATTGCAATACTGGAGTCAAGTCGTAGGCTGTGGGCGAAATTTTATATGGGATAGGGGCCATAAAAAATAACCCAGAGAGCACCGAGATGCGTCCCGGCAAAAGCTTGTGGCATTCTCCCTAAGCAGCTTGAGGCCGATTCCAAGTCAATTCCAAAGCGATGCTGATGATGGTGTCGCAGTCCACGGACTGATAGCTTTTGACTAGCGAGGCTGTATGCCAGTAGTCGGAAGTTTTTCAGCAAGCATTAAAAAGCCGGCTTATGGCCGGCTTCTCGTTGACTGATTCAGCTCGTTTTTGACAAACCTTACCAGCCTTCAAAACGTACATCCGGCTCTTGCGGCCGGCTGTGGGACTTGGTCAGAAAGTGATCTGCCTTGTCGGTGCGAGGCGTGGGCTCGCAAATGTGGGGCGGAGGATACGCGGGTTTGGTTCAGAATCCCAGTGGTAAGTGGTGTGGAATCATTGGGTTAGGGGGGATTCAGATAAAGAGCAGGGGGCTGCTGCGCAGCCCAGCGGGGATAAATCCCCTCGCCACAAAAGCTCCTGCCACAGCTCCTACCACAGCTCTTGCTACAGGTCCTGCCACGGTTTCTGGCCTTGGGTGGGTTAGTCGAATACGGGCGGTCTCTGTTTGTTGAGGGTTGACCACCAGAACACCCAGCCGATCACGTGGATGTGTTGCGCGTCGATTTGTTCGGCGCTGAAGACCTCGTCGGGATACGCAGCACTGTTGTGACTACGCAGGCGCAGTCGGTTGCCGGGAATTCTGTGCAGGTATTTGATGCGCAGCATCCCGTCATGCTCAAGCGCGTAGATTTGACCGTCGACGATTTGGGTCAGGCCGCGGTCGATGGCGAGGGTGGAGCCGTCTTCGATGCGTTCGGCCATGCTGTCGCCGACCATGGTGATGCAGATGGCGTCGTTGGGGTTTATTTCCAGGGATTCGAGGTGGCTGCGGGGCAGGCGGATGGATTGGTCGGGGATTTCGGTGATGTGGGTTTTGGTTTCGCCGGGGGCGATGGGGACTTCCTTATAGAAAGGCAGTTCAATGTCCGTGGGTTCCACCACGCTGTAGACGCCATCGTTTTCGGCCGCCTCATAGGTGGTGCCGGGGCCCAGGCCCAATGGGGTCTGCGGGCCTTCGCCGTGGGCGAGCCATTCCGGGCTGACGGTCAGCAGGCTGGCGATGGAGTGGATGCGCCCGGGTGGGATGCCACGGTTGAACCAGTTGTTCACGTGTTGGGATTTCACGCCGTATAACTTCGCGAAGTCGGCGGATCGGATGTTCGCTTCTTTTAGAAGGGCTCGGAAGCGGTCGCCACTGGAAAGTATTTTCATAAACGGAAAGTTTAGGGGCGACTGTGTTTTCGGCAATAAACAGGTTGTTCAAATATATAAGATGATCTTTCCGTTTTTAGGATTTGAAAGGCGCGGGCTAAACGGGTTTAAACGATGTTAGTACAATCCTGTATTAAGCTCCATTAAGGCATAAAAAAACCCCAGTGAAAACCGGGGTTCTTTATTCAAATACAGCTTCAGCCTTTGTAGGCGGCAACCGACTTGGTGATCGCTTCGCGGGCGGCGTCTGCACCGGCCCAGCCTTCGATCTTGACCCACTTGCCTTTTTCGAGATCTTTGTAGTTCGCGAAGAAGTGCTCGATCTGCTGGATCAGCAGCGGTGGCAGGTCGGTGTATTCCTTCACGTCGACGTACAGTTGCGACAGTTTGTCGTGTGGCACTGCGATGACTTTGGCATCGCCGCCGCCGTCGTCGGTCATGTTCAGGATGCCGACTGGACGGGCGCGGATGACCGAGCCTGGGGCGACTGGGTAAGGGGTCACGACCAGCACGTCGAGGGGGTCGCCGTCGTCGGCCAGGGTGTTGGGGATGTAACCGTAGTTGGCCGGGTAGAACATCGGGGTGGCCATGAAACGGTCAACGAACAGGCAGTCGCTGTCTTTGTCGATTTCGTATTTGATCGGGGCGTGGTTGGCCGGGATTTCGATCGCGACGTAGATGTCGTTCGGCAGGTCTTTGCCAGCCGGAATCTTGCTGTAGCTCATTGGGCGGTGCCCCCGTTAGTTGACCAAATGACTGGTCGGATTGACCAAAAAGTGGCGGCGATTATAGGCATATTCGGCCGCTGTTGCCACGTTACCAGGGTCTTAGAGACCTTAGTATGACGCCTGATAGACCGGATCTTCGGCCTGAAGTTGCCGCAACCGGGCCAATGGATCCTGGCGGTAGAACGCCTTGAGCTGTTCGTACACCCGTGGATAGGCCTGGTGCAGCAGGTCCGGGGCGCTGAAGAAGTATTCGCTGGTGACGGCGAAGAACTCCGCCGGATTTTCCGCGGCGTAGGGGTCGATGACGGTTTCCGCGTCCGGGTTCTGGTCCAGTTGCCGGTTGAGGTCGTCGAAGGCCTGTTGCATGGCGTCGGCCCAGTCCCTGACGCGCATGTCGGCGTGCAGCGGCGGCAGGCCGTTGGCGTCGCCGTTGAGCATGTCGAGTTTGTGCGCCAGTTCGTGGATCACCAGGTTGTAGCCGTCCCAGCCGCCGCTGGCGAGCACGCCGTCCCAGGCCAGGATGATCGGGCCCTGGGGCCAGGCTTCGCCGCTGTGTTCGCCGTCCCATTCGTGCTCGATGCCGCTGGCGTCGCGGTAGCGCTGGGGGCTGAGGAAGTCGTCGGGGTAGAGGACGATTTCGTGGAAGCCCTGGTACCAGTTCAGCTCGCCGAGGTGCATCAGCGGCAGTTGCGCCTGGGCGGCGAGCAGCAGGCGTTGTTCCTGGTGCAGTTCGACGCCGGGGAGGGCGCTGAGGTGTTTGTCGTGCAGGAACAGTACGCAGGCTTCGCGCAGCCATTGGTCCTCGGCGGCGCTGATGCCGTCGAGGAAGCTCAATTGATGACGCACGCGCTGCCAGGTGTCCTCGGCCACGGGGTGTTTGGCGAGGGTGCGTTGGCGGCGCCAGTTGCTCAGGGACCACATGGGCGATCAGCGCGGTTGGGCTTTCGAGCCGCGCTGGCTCATTTTGCTGCGCACCAGGCTGATGATCATCGGCAGCAGCGACAGCAGGATGATGCCTACCACCAGCAGCGACAGGTTCTGCTTGATGAAGGGTACGTTGCCGAAGAAGTAGCCGAGGGTGACCAGGCCGCCGACCCAGAGGACGGTGCCGAGGACGCTGAAGCCGAGGAATCGCAGGTAGTTCATTTTGCCGACGCCAGCGACGAAGGGGGCGAAGGTGCGGATGATCGGCAGGAAGCGCGCCAGGGTCACGGTTTTGCCGCCGTGTTTGTCGTAGAAGTCGTGGGTTTGCTGCAGGTAGTCGCGGCGGAAGATTTTCGAGTTCGGGTTGCGGAACAGTCTTTCGCCGGCGGTGCGGCCGATGAGGTAGTTGGTGCTGTCGCCGAGGATGGCCGCGAGCATCAGCAAGCCGCCCAGCAGGACTGGGTCCATGGCGCCACCGGCGGCTACGGCGCCGGCGATGAACAGCAGGGAATCGCCCGGCAGGAAGGGCATCACCACGAGGCCGGTTTCACAGAAGATCACCAGGAACAGGATGGCGTAGACCCATGTGCCGTAGTTGGTCACCAGCATGTCGAGGTAGACGTCGAGATGCAGAATGAGGTCGAGGGGGTTGAAATCCATGCATAGCACCTGTGGTGGCGGCCCGACTCGGCAGGCTGGTGGGTCTGGCTTTGAGTATGGCTACGGAGTGTGTAGCTTTTTCTTACAAGCCGGGAAGAGCGGCATTATACGGTGGGGCGGGGGAAGTGCGGGGGGAGTTTGTAGCTGGGGATTTCGAGATGTTGTCTTGGGGTGAAACACCTGTGGGAGCAAAGCTTGCTCGCGATGGCGGCGGGGTAGTCAGCATTGATGTTGCCTGACGGACCGCTATCGCGAGCAAGCTTTGCTTCCACAGATCGATCAGGCCGCGGTAAGCGGCTCAGATCCCCTCGCTGATCGGCAGCACGTAGTTCTTGAACTCGGTGTCTTCCTTGAAGCCAATCGATTCGTAGGTTTTCTGCGCGACTTCGTTGTTGCTGCTGGTGGAGACGCGCATGCGCACGGCGTTGGTTTCCTTGGCCATTTTTTTTGCGGTGCGGATCAGGTTGTCGGCCACCAGTTGGCGGCGGGCGTCTTCGGCGACGTAGATGTCGTTGAGGATCCACACGCGCTTGAGCGACAGCGACGAGAAGCTTGGGTAGAGCTGGCAGAAGCCCAGCAGCTTGTTGTCGTCGTCATCCGGCAAGGCCAGGTAGATCACCGACTCCTTGCGGCGCAGGCGTTTTTCGAGGAAGGCTCGCGACGAATCCGGGTAGGGCAGTGAGCCGTAGAATTCCCGGTACTTGACGAACAATGGGGTCAGCAGGTCCAGGTGTTCCAGGGTCGCTTGGATAATCCGCATGGTAGGTCTCGTCTGCAAAGGTCGACAGATACTCTGACTACAACGGCGTTCTGCCGTGCTTCGATGCTGCCTGAAAGCGGATCAAAAACGCAACGGATAAACGGATCAGCTTTGGGGTGGCATGAGTAGGAAGTTACCTTTCATATCGGCAGTATTTTCCGAGTCTAGAGTTTGTACCTGGGCTTCGTCCTTCAGATTGACCCCCGAGAGTTGGCGGCGACAGGCCTCGCGCATCAGGTAAATCAGGCGGTGGGCGGCCATGCCGTAGCTCAGGCCTTCGAGGCGGACATTGGAGATGCAGTTGCGATAGGCATCGGTCAGGCCGACCTTGGGGTTGTAGGTGAAATACAGCCCCAGGCTGTCAGGTGAGCTGAGGCCGGGGCGTTCGCCGATCAGGATCACCGACATTTTCGCGCCAAGCCGCTGCGCCACTTCATCGGCCACCGCCACCCGGCCTTGTTCCACCAGGATCACAGGCGACACCGACCAGCCGTCAGCGGCAGTCTGTTCTTCCAGCCGCGCCAGGAACGGCAGCGTATGCCGATGCACCGCCAGCGCCGACAGGCCATCAGCGACGACGATGGCCAGGTCCACGCCGCCGGGATGGGCCGTTGCGTAGTCCTCCAGGATTTGTGCGGAAGCCTCGTCGAGCCGTCGGCCCAGGTCCGGGCGTTGCAAATAGCTATGTCGGTCAGCCGCCGCACTGTGGAGTAACAGGCTTTCGCGGCCGCGTTCAGCCAGTTGCGCACGAATCCCTTGGTGATCGAACGCCAGGTGCACCGCATCGCGGGCCTGGGCGTGGGCGTATTGGAAGTCCAATTGCGCCTGGGTCGGCAGGCTGGTGCCGGTGCGGCCCAGGGCGATGCGCGCCGGCGTGAGGTTACGTAGATTCAGCCAAGGGTTTTGTGGATCGACAGGGTTTTTGTCCATGGGCAGTTCACTTATCCCAAATGCGCCAGGGCGTGACGGAACGCCGGTGGCAGGTTGTCGCCAAACCGCACCCGGCCATCGGCCTGGGTGAAGATGCCCATGTTCGCCAGCCAGGTTTCGAATTCCGGCGCCGGTTTCAGGCCCAGGGTCTGGCGGGCGTAGAGGGCGTCGTGGAACGAGGTGGTCTGGTAGTTGAGCATGATGTCGTCGGAGCCGGGGATGCCCATGATGAAGTTGATCCCGGCCACGCCCAGCAGGGTCAGCAGGGTGTCCATGTCGTCCTGGTCGGCTTCGGCGTGGTTGGTGTAGCAGATGTCGCAGCCCATCGGCACGCCCAACAGCTTGCCGCAGAAGTGGTCTTCGAGGCCGGCGCGGATGATCTGTTTGCCGTTGTACAGGTATTCCGGGCCGATGAAGCCTACTACCGTGTTCACCAGGAATGGCTTGAAATGTCGTGCCACGGCGTAGGCCCGGGTTTCGCAGGTCTGTTGATCGACGCCATGGTGGGCGTTGGCTGACAGCGCGCTGCCCTGGCCGGTTTCGAAATACATCAGGTTGTTGCCCAAGGTGCCGCGATTCAGGCTGAGCCCGGCGTCGTAGCCTTCTTTCAAGACGCTCAGGCTGATGCCGAAGCTGGCGTTGGCCGCTTCGGTGCCGGCGATGGACTGGAACACCAGGTCCAGGGGCACACCGCGGTTTGCCGCTTCGATGGAGGTGGTGACGTGAGTCAGCACGCAGCCCTGGGTGGGGATGTCGTAGCGCTGGATGATGGCGTCGAGCATTTCCAGCATGGCGCAGATCGAGGCGGTGCTGTCGGTGGCCGGGTTGATGCCGATCATGGCGTCGCCGTTGCCGAAGAGCAGGCCGTCGAGGATGCTCGCGGCGATGCCGGCGGGTTCATCGGTGGGGTGGTTGGGTTGCAGGCGGGTGGACAGGCGCCCGCGCAGGCCGAGGGTGCCGCGGAACTTGGTCACCACGCGGATTTTCTGCGCCACCAGCACCAGATCCTGCACGCGCATGATCTTCGACACGGCGGCGACCATTTCCGGCGTAAGGCCCGGGGCCAGCGCCCGCAGGCTCTGTTCATCGGCGGCGTCGCTGAGCAGCCAATCGCGAAAACCGCCGACGGTGAGATGGCTGACGGTGGCGAAGGCTTGTTTATCGTGAGTGTCGACGATCAGCCGGGTGACTTCGTCGACCTCGTAAGGAATCAGCATTTCCTGCAGGAAATGGCTGAGGGGCAGGTCGGCCAGCGCCATTTGCGCGGCCACGCGCTCACCATCGTTGAGCGCCGCGACCTCGGCCAGAAAATCCCCGGAACGCGCCGGGCTGGCCTTGGCCATCAGGTCTTTGAGGCTGTCGAAGCGGTAGGTCTGGGCGCCGACCGTGTGTGCAAAACTGGCCATACAGGTTCTCCGTGACGGCGCCGCTGGGCGGCGCCGTGGTTTTCGGCGTTTTACAACTCAGTGCAAGGCTTCTTCAGCTTTCTGAATAGCCGCGAATTCTTCTTCGGGCGTGCCTGCTACCAAGTGATGCCGACTGTAGAACGCGAAGTAAGCAATTAACACTCCATAGATGATCGCCGCGCCGATGACCACGCGCGGATCCACCAGGAAGCCCGCAACTACGGCGATGCACGCCAGCACCAGGGCCACGCCCGAGGTGAAGATGCCGCCCGGTGTGCGGTATGGCCGGTCCATTTTGGGGCGACGGATGCGCAAGGTGATGTGCGCGGCCATCATCAGCACGTAGGAGATGGTGGCGCCGAACACCGCCACCAGAATCAGCAGGTCGCCCTGGCCGGTCAAGGACAGGCCGAAACCAATGATGCCGGGAATGACCAGCGCCAATACCGGCGCTTTGCTTTTGTTGGTTTCGGAGAGTTTGCGCGGCAGGTAGCCGGCGCGGGACAAGGCAAAGATCTGCCGCGAGTAGGCGTAGATGATCGAGAAGAAGCTGGCGATCAGGCCCGCCAGACCCACGAGGTTGACGAAGCTGCCCATCCAGGTGGAGCCGCCGTAGGCCTTGGCCAGTGCCTCTACCAGTGGGTTGCCCGAGGCCATCAACGCATTGGAGCCCGCGCCGCCTGGGCCGATCACCAGTATCAGCAGGGCGAAGGCCACCAACACCAGCATGGCGCCGATCAAGCCGCGCGGCAGGTCGCGCTTGGGGTTCTTGGTTTCTTCAGCCGCCAGCGGTACGCCTTCCACGGCCAGGAAAAACCAGATCGCATAAGGAATCGCCGCCCACACGCCGACGTAGCCGAAGGGCAGGAATGGGCTGGCGCCTGTGGCCGCGGTGACAGGGATGTCCAGCAGGTTGGCGACGTTGAAGTGCGGCACCATGGCCACCAGGAAAACCCCCAGTGCCAGGGCGGCAACGGCGGTGATGATGAACATCAGCTTGAGGGCTTCACCCACGCCGAAAATATGGATGGCGATGAAGATGATGTAGAACGCCAGGTAGATCATCCAGCCGCCAATGCCGAACAGCGATTGGCAATACGCGCCGATGAACACGGCAATCGCCGCCGGGGCGATGGCGTATTCGATGAGGATCGCCGTGCCCGTGAGAAACCCGCCCCAGGGCCCGAATGCGCTGCGGGCAAAGCCGTAGCCGCCACCGGCGGTGGGGATCATCGAGGACAGTTCCGCCAGGGAAAAGCACATGCACAGGTACATCGCGGCCATCAGCAGGGTAGCGAGGAACATGCCGCCCCAGCCGCCTTGGGCCAAGCCGAAGTTCCAGCCGGCGTAGTCCCCAGAAATGACATACGCCACCCCCAGGCCCACCAGCAGGACCCAGCCTGCCGCGCCTTTTTTCAGTTCGCGTTGTTGGAAATATTCGGAGCCGACTTTTTCGAAGTCGACCGAGGACGTTGCCGGTTGCGGGTTTGCATGATCGCTTGGCATAAGGGTTTACCTGTTTTTATTGTTTTTTGGCCCTGTTGGAGCGGGGCTGATCTTGGAACCGGTGTGTTGCATACAGCAGGGATGCAAGCTGGACCGCCGCCATCGCGAGCAAGCTCGCTCCCACAGTGGATCTGTTTCAACCCTGGAAACGAGTTATCCACAGATCCCTGTGGGAGCGAGCTTGCTCGCGATAGCTATCTAAAGGGCCAGGCAAGATACCTGTGCCTGGCCCCAGGGCTTAGAAGAACCCCAACGGATTGATGTCGTAGCTCACCAACAGGTTTTTGGTCTGCTGATAATGATCGAGCATCATCTTGTGCGTCTCACGACCCACACCGGACTTCTTGTAGCCACCAAACGCGGCGTGCGCCGGGTAGAGGTGGTAGCAGTTGGTCCACACGCGACCGGCCTTGATCGCCCGGCCCATGCGGTAGGCGCGGTTGATGTCGCGGGTCCACAGGCCGGCGCCGAGGCCGAACTCGGTGTCGTTGGCAATCGCCAGGGCTTCGGCTTCGTCCTTGAAGGTGGTGATGCTCACCACTGGGCCGAAGATTTCTTCCTGGAACACGCGCATTTTGTTGGTGCCCTTGAGCAGGGTCGGCTGGATGTAATAACCGCTGGCCAGGTTGCCTTCGAGTTTTTCCACCTTGCCGCCGGTCAGCAGCTCGGCGCCTTCGCCCTTGGCGATTTCCAGGTACGAAAGAATCTTGTCGAATTGCTGCTCGGACGCCTGGGCGCCGACCATGGTGTCGGTGTCCAGCGGGTCGCCACGTTTGATCTGCAGGACTTTGTTCATCACCACTTTCATGAACTCGTCGTAGATCGACTCCTGCACCAGGGCGCGGGATGGGCAGGTGCAGACTTCACCTTGGTTGAAGAACGCCAGCACCAGGCCTTCGGCGGCTTTTTCGATGAAGCTCGGCTCGGCCTGCATGATGTCTTCGAAGAAGATGTTCGGCGACTTGCCGCCCAGTTCCACGGTGGACGGAATGATGTTCTCGGCGGCGCATTTCATGATGTGCGAGCCGACTGGGGTGGAACCGGTAAACGCGATCTTGGCGATGCGCTTGCTGGTCGCCAGGGCTTCACCGGCTTCTTTACCGAAGCCTTGCACCACGTTCAGCACGCCGGGCGGCAACAGGTCGCCGATCAGTTCCATGAGCACGCAGATGCCCAGTGGGGTTTGCTCGGCTGGCTTGAGCACCACGCAGTTACCGGCGGCCAGGGCCGGGGCGAGTTTCCAGGCGGCCATCAGCAGCGGGAAGTTCCACGGGATGATCTGCCCGACCACGCCCAGCGGTTCGTGGATGTGATAGGCCACGGTGTTGCCGTCGATCTCGGCGGCGCTGCCTTCCTGGGCCCGCAGGCAACCGGCGAAGTAGCGGAAGTGGTCGGCGGCCAGGGGGATGTCGGCGTTGAGGGTTTCGCGCACGGCCTTGCCGTTGTCCCAGGATTCGGTGATCGCCAGCACTTCGAGGTTGGCTTCGATGCGGTCGGCGATTTTCAACAGGACCAGCGAACGGGCCTGGGCCGACGTGGCGCCCCAGGCATCCGCGGCAGCGTGGGCGGCGTCCAGGGCTTTTTCGATGTCTTCGGCCGTGGAACGCGGGAATTCGGCAATGGGCTGGCCATTGACCGGGGAAGTATTGGTGAAGTACTGACCTTTGACAGGCGCGACGAACTCGCCGCCGATGTAGTTACCGTATTTGCTCTTGAACGAAACGATAGCGCCTTCAGTACCGGGGTGAGCGTAACGCATGATGAGTTCTCCTTGGCTTTTTGTGCTTATAAGGGAGCCGCGCAAAATTGAGCGCCGGTAATTAAGCCTAGAGCAAAGGTTGGGCCATTGCCTTGCGGGGCCCATAAATCAAGACTTTAGGAGGAGTTCGTCGGACAAACGGATGCCATGCGTGACGCTTGCGATACAGCGGGTGTGACAGTTTGTGCCATAAGCGAGACAGTCTGTGACTGACAAGTCGCGCCAGCATTGCAAAGGTGGTTGGGCTGGAGGATGCTGGGGGCCGCTACCTTCGGGGAGAACAATAAGAAATGCACAGCAACCACTTGAGTCGCCATGCCCAGCAAGTCCTGACGGTCACCCAGGGCAAGACCCACCTGCAGGGCCCCGGCAGCGATCCGTCGATTGCCCGTTCCTGGCTGCGCTGTCTCGAGGACTATCACCTCGACCCGGCCCAGAACCTCGCACCGACGGTGCTCGAACATGGCCGGGTGCTGGAAAGCCGCGAACGCCTGCAACAGGTGCTGCACATCGCCGGCAGCGAAATGACCAGCCTCCATCAGCAACTTTCCGGCGCCGGCCACGCGGTGCTGCTGACCGACGCCCGGGGCGTGATCCTCAACTGCGTCACCGCCCCCAGCGAACGCAAGATTTTCGAACGGGCCGGGCTCTGGCTCGGCGCCGACTGGAGCGAAGCCTGCGAAGGCACCAACGGCATCGGCACCTGCCTGGTGGAACGCCAGGCCCTGACCATCCACCAGGAAGAACACTTTCGCGGCCGCCACACCGGCCTGACCTGCTCGGCCAGCCCGGTGTTCGACCCCCAGGGCGAGCTGCTGGCGGTGCTCGACGTGTCCTCGGCCCGGCCGGACGTGTCGCGCCAGAGCCAGTTCCACACCATGGCCCTGGTCAATCTCTCGGCGAAGATGATCGAGAGCTGTTATTTCCTGCGTTGCTTCGACAATCAATGGCTGCTGCGCTTTCACCTGCAAGCCGAGTCCGTGGGGCTGTTCAGTGAAGGATTGCTGGCGTTCGACGGCGAAGGGCGGATCAGTGCGGTCAACCAGAGCGCGCTCAACCTCTTGGGGCATATTCGCGGCAGCTTGCTGGGCCAGCGGGTGGAAGACTTTTTCGATTGTTCGCTGGACGAGTTGCTCGGCCGTGCGAGCATCAATGCCAGTGCGAGCTGGCCGTTGCGCACCCGTGACGGTCGGCATTTGTTCGCCGTGCTGCGTGGTCAGCCGCGCAGCGTGCCGGTGCCGGTCGCGCCGCTGCTCAAGGCCATCGAGCCCGCACGGCTGCCGGGCATCTGCCTGGGAGATGCGGCGTTGCAGGAGCATTTCCGCAAGGCACTGCGGGTGTTCGAGCGCGATGTCCCGCTGTTGATCCACGGCGAAACCGGCTCCGGTAAAGAAGCCTTCGCCAAAGCCGTGCACCAGGCCAGCCAACGCGCTAGCAAGCAATTTGTCGCCCTCAATTGCGCGGCCATCCCGGAAAGCCTGATCGAAAGCGAGCTGTTCGGCTATCGCGGCGGCAGCTTCACCGGCGCGCGCAAGGAAGGCATGCGCGGCAAGCTGCAACAGGCCGACGGCGGCACGCTGTTCCTCGATGAAATCGGCGACATGCCCCTGGCCTTGCAGACCCGTTTGCTGCGGGTGCTGGAAGATCGCCAGGTGGTGCCCATCGGCGGCGAGCCCGAAGCGGTCAACGTGCGCATCATCAGCGCCACCCACCGGCAATTGCTGGAGCGGGTGCAGGACGGCAGTTTTCGCGAGGATTTGTACTACCGGCTCAACGGCCTGGAAATTCCGCTGCCGGCGTTGCGCGAGCGCAGTGACAAGTCGCAGTTGCTGGATTTCCTGCTGGCCGAAGAGGCGGGCGCCGAAACGGTGATCATCGACGAAGCGGCGCGCCAGGCGTTGCTGGGCTTCGATTGGCCGGGCAACGTGCGGCAACTGCGTAATGTGCTGCGTACCCTGGCGGCGTTGTGCGACGGCGGGCGGATCGGGCTGGAGGATTTGCCAGCGATGATTCGCCAGCGTCCGGTGGCGCTGGTTGAAACCGTGGTGGAGCGGCCACTGGAAGATGCCGAGCGTGTGGCGCTGCTCGATGTGCTGGAGCGCCAGCGCTGGCACATGACCCATACGGCTGAACAACTGGGGATCAGCCGCAACACCCTCTACCGGAAGCTGCGTAAACACGCCATCGCCCGCTGAACCGCGTCGCGGGCATTCGCGAGCAAGCCCGCTCCCACATTCTGACCGCATTCCTCCTGAAAGAACTCGGTCAACTGTGGGAGCGGGCTTGCTCGCGAAGGCGGCTGCACATTCAACATCACTGCAAGCTGATCCACCGCTATCGCGGGCAAGCCTTGCTCCCACAGAAGCCCGCCTGTGCACCGGGGTTTAAACACAAGGTGCGATTTCCCCCTCCCTACGCTAACCTGCGGCCATGTTTTACGAGGTCGACTATGCACATTCATATTCTCGGTATCTGCGGCACTTTCATGGGTTCGATGGCCGTTTTGGCCAAGGAGCTGGGCCATCATGTGACCGGTTCCGACGCCAACGTCTATCCGCCGATGAGCACGCAGCTGGAGGCCCAGGGCATTGAGCTGACCCAAGGCTATGACCCGGCGCAACTGGACCCGGCGCCAGACCTGGTGGTCATTGGCAACGCCATGTCCCGTGGCAACCCGGCGGTGGAGTACGTGCTCAACAAAGGCCTGCCGTACGTCTCGGGCCCGCAATGGCTGGCCGATCACGTGTTGCAGGGCCGTTGGGTCCTGGCCGTGGCCGGTACCCACGGCAAGACCACCACCAGCAGCATGCTTGCCTGGGTGCTGGAGCACGCGGGCATGAGCCCGGGCTTTTTGATCGGCGGCGTACCACAGAATTTCGCGGTGTCGGCGCGCTTGGGCGGCACGCCGTTCTTCGTGATCGAGGCCGACGAATACGACAGCGCGTTTTTCGACAAACGCTCGAAATTCGTCCACTACCGTCCGCGCACGGCGATTCTCAACAACCTTGAGTTCGATCATGCGGATATCTTCCCCGATCTGCCGGCCATCGAGCGGCAATTCCACCATTTGGTGCGCACTATTCCGAGCGAAGGCCTGGTCATCCATCCGACCACCGAACCAGCGTTGCAGCGGGTGATCGAAATGGGCTGCTGGACCCCGGTGCAGACCACCGGCGCGGGCGGGCAGTGGCAGGTGAAGTTGCTCAAGGACGACGGTTCGCAGTTCGAAGTGATGTTCGAGGGCCAGTCCCAAGGCGTGGTCGAGTGGGACATGACCGGCCAGCACAACGTCGCCAATGCCTTGGCCACCCTCGCGGCGGCCCGGCATGTCGGCGTAGTGCCGTCCATGGGCATTGCCGCCTTGAGCGCGTTCAAGAGCGTGAAACGGCGGATGGAAAAAGTCGCCGAGGTGAACGGCATCACCATCTATGACGACTTCGCTCACCACCCGACCGCCATCGCCACCACGTTGGACGGTTTGCGCAAGCGCATCGGTGACGCGCCGCTGATCGCGATCATCGAGCCGCGCTCCAATTCCATGAAGCTGGGTGCCCACCGTGACGGTCTGCCGGAAAGCGTGGTCGATGCCGATCAGGTGATCTGGTACGCGCCGGCCAACCTCGGTTGGGACCTGGGGGCCACTGCCGCGTTGTGCACGGTGCCGTCGATCGTCAGCGATTCCCTGGAAGGCATCATTGCGCGCGTGAAGAGCCAGGCCCAACCCGGCACTCACGTGGTGATCATGAGCAACGGCGGCTTCGGCGGCCTGCACGGTAAACTGGCCGAGGCGCTGAAATGAGCAATGGCCCTGAACGCATCACGCTGGCGATGACCGGTGCCTCCGGCGCCCAGTACGGCTTGCGCCTGCTCGATTGCCTGGTGCGCGAAGACCGCGAGGTGCATTTCCTCATCTCCAAGGCCGCGCAACTGGTGATGGCCACCGAAACCGACGTGACCTTGCCGGCCAAGACCCAGATGATGCAGGCCTTCCTCACCGAATACACCGGTGCGGCGGCGGGGCAGATTCGTGTGTATGGCAAGGAAGACTGGATGTCGCCGGTGGCCTCGGGCTCCGGCGCCCCGGCGGCGATGGTGGTGGTGCCGTGTTCCACCGGGACGCTGTCGGCGATCGCCACCGGCGCTTGCAACAACCTGATCGAGCGGGCTGCGGACGTCACGCTCAAGGAGCGCCGCCAGTTGATCCTGGTGCCACGGGAAGCGCCGTACTCGAGCATTCACCTGGAACACATGCTCAAGCTGTCGAACATGGGTGTGACCATCCTGCCGGCCTCGCCAGGGTTTTATCACCAGCCACAGACCATCGACGACCTGATCGATTTCGTGGTCGCGCGGATTCTCAACCTGCTGAACATCCCCCAGGACATGCTGCCACGCTGGGGCGAGCACCATTTGAGCAGCGATGAATAAGCTGCTGATCGTACTGCTGGCGCTGCAACTGACCGGCTGCGCCACTGCCCGCACCCTCGACGCCGCCAAGCCCGGCGCGCCGGTGGTGTACGCGGGAACGCGCCTGGACCTCTACGCCCTCAATGGCGGCTGCTGCGCCAAGGACCGCTTCGGCGCCGAGGCCCCGAGCTACCCGGGCCTCGATTTGCCGGGCAGTGCGTTGCTCGACACCTTGTTGTTGCCGTTGTCGTTGTTCACGGCGCTGGGCGTGGGGTTTCAGGCGACGGGTGGGTTGTAACACGCGCTACAGCAGTTGGGGTTGTGCATCCTGCATGGATGCAAGCTGTTCCACCGCCATCGCGAGCAAGCTCGCGATGGCGTCCGATCAGGCGCCACATGACTATTTGCCGAGCTTACGCAACTCATCCGACTCCACCACCCGCACCCCATCCTGCTCTTCCAGCGCCAATCGCCACATGGCGCGGGCCAGTTGGCAGGCTTCGATGCCGTGGTATTTGCCCGGGATCAGCTTCGACAGCGGCCCGGCCAGTTGCTCGGCCAGGCGCGGTTCGGTGCGGTCACCCAGCAGCAGGGAAGGGCGGCAGATGGTCAGTTGTGGCCAGTCCTGGGCCTTGAGTGCGGCTTCCATTTCGCCCTTGACCCGGTTGTAGAAAATCGATGACTTCGCGTCAGCCCCCAACGCGCTGATCACGATCAAGTGCCGTGCGCCCAGTTCCCGGGCGCGTTTGGCAAACGCCACGACCAGGTCCAGGTCCACCGCGCGAAAGGCCTGTTCAGAGCCGGCTTTCTTGATGGTCGTGCCCAGGCAGCAAAAGGCGATGTCCACCCGGCCGCTGAGTTGTGGCAACACCTGGGCCGGTTCCCCAACCGGGTTTTCCAGGTGTGGGTGCTCGGCCAATGGCCGGCGTGAAGGCGCTAATACGCGGGTGATGGTCGGCTCGCTGAGCAGCCGATCCAGCAGGTGTTCACCGGTCAAGCCGGTGGCTCCGGCGAGCAAAACATGCTGAGGCGTCAAGTACATAGTGTTTCCCCCTTGATACGATTCAGCTTAGTTGCTCTTTGTGGCCTCGTCGTTCAATGCAGCACTTTGCAATGCTTTTCGTGCCTGCTGTTTGCGCAGCAATTGCCAATGGGAAATAACGGTCCTGGGCGCCCAGATCTGCGGTTCGGAGGCTTCGAAATTGTCCGCCTGTTCGCGTTCGGCGACCGTGGCCTTGGCCCGTTTGAAGGCCTGCTCCAAGTCGTCGGTCTGGTTCAGTGCCTGGGCGAACAGCGCATCGCCGAAGTAGGTGAAGTTGGCCTCCTCGGAGCAGCCGAAGGACACCCGGTCGGCCCGGGACGCGGTCATGATCAGTGTGCGTTCATCCTTGAGTGCCGGGATGAAGCCGCCGGAGTAGCACGCCGAGATCACCACGATCTTGTCGCGGTTTTTCAGCGGCTCCAGCACCACTGCCAGTTCGTCGGCGGGCAGGTCGGCCAATTCCATGCGCGGCTGGTCGAGCACCAGTTCATGCTCGCCGGTGCCGTGGCTGGTCAGGTAGATGAAGATCAGGTCTTCCGGGCCGCTGCGCTCGGCCAGGGTGGCGGCGGCGCGGCGCAGGCTTTCGCGGCTGGCCATGGGCCGGTCGCCGAGGTGGTCGCGGTGGTTCACCAGGCGGATCTGCCCGAATGCGCCGAAACGGCTGGCGAGCATGTTGGCGACATAGTCGGACTCGCGCAGGAACACGCTTTGCTTGCCGTCGCCGCCCAGGGTCAGGCTGTACAGCTCCACCGCCGGCGTCGAGGCCGGGATGTTGGCCAAGGCGTCTTCCAGCAAACGACCCTGGGCCAGCAGGCCGAGTTCGAGCACGTCCGGCAGCAACCTGCCGTCGGCGTCGCGCACCCGTTGGCCGTTGGCCCAGGCGCCGCTTTGCACGGTGCCGTCGGTCAGCACCAGGGTGCCGCGCCCGTGATAAGTGTCGCTTTCGAACTGGCCGATGTAAAAACTACCGTCGGGCAGGTTCAGGCGGCCCTGACCGGTAAAACGCCATTCATTGAATTGACCGAGGTAATGGCTGCCATCGGCGCCGATCAGTTCACCCTTGCCGGTGAGGGCGCCGTCCTTGAACTGGCCGATCCAGACATCGCCATCGGCGTTTTCGTAGCGACCACGGCCATTGAGCTGGTTGTTCTTGAACCCGCCGATGTAGACATCGCCGTCAGCGCTGTTGAAGGTGCCCTTGCCCTGGAGCTGGCCATCGACGAATTTTCCGGTGAATTGGTTGCCGCTGACATCAAAACGCTGGCCTTCACCGTTGGGCTTGCCGTTGGCAAACGGGCCTTGATACTGGCTGCCGTCGGCGAGCTCCAGGCGTCCGAGGCCGGAATAGCGATCGGCCTTGAACTCGCCACGGTAGGTCATGCCGTTTTCTTTGAGGGTCCCTTCGCCGTCTCGCCGGCCCTGCTTGAAGCCGCCGGTGTAGCTGGTGGTGGGCGTGGTCAGGCTGCCCTGGCCGTTGAACAGACCCTGCTCGAACTGGCCGCGATAAACCTCGCCATTGCTGCCATGCCATTCCCCGGTGCCATGCCATTGGCCTTTGTCGAACTGCCCGGCGTACCAGCTGCCGTTGGGGTAGTCGACGCGCCCCTGGCCTTGCAGCAAGCCGTCCACCAGGTCGCCGCGATAGCGTCCGCCGTCGGGCAGGCGCGCGTCTGGAGGCAACAGCGATTCGCCGTCGCCGCAGGCAGTGAGCAACAAGATCAGGGTCAGGGGAACAAGTAAGCGCATAACGGGATCCAGGTCATCAGGCCACGAGTATGCCGCAGCTATGTCCCCTAGATATAGAGAAGCGATGCGAAACTGCCTGAGCGGTTTCGCGACCGCGCAGGTTTACACGAAGCAGAGTGATAGTGGCTCAGCGATGTAGGCCGGTTTGTCCGAACCTTCGATTTCCAGGGTGGCGGTGGCCTTGAGCAGCCATTGGCCGGGTTTTTTCTCGGTAGCGTCCACCAGGTCGACCTTGAGCCGGACCTTGGAATCAACCTTGACCGGCTGAATGAAACGCACACTGTCCAACCCATAGTTGACGACCATTTTCACGCCCTCGGGCAGGATCAGGATATCTTCCATCAGCTTGGGTATCAGCGACAGCGACAGGAAACCGTGGGCAATGGTGCTGCCGAACGGGGTCTGCGCGGCCTTGACCGGATCGACGTGGATGAACTGAAAGTCGCCAGTGGCTTCGGCGAACAGGTTGATACGGTCCTGATCGATGGTCAGCCATTCGGAACGTCCAAGCTCCTTGCCGACATAATCTTTGAGCGCTGCAACGGGAACGTAGGGCATTGAGACTCTCCTTGGGTTCATCTGTTTTGTCTTTTGTCACGGGGATCTGTGTCCCCGGAGAACCACTGTAGATCAACATGAGGCGCGGGTAAGGTCACTGACCATGCTTTTTACGAATGCCGAACCATAGCGCGGGCGTGCTTATAATGCCGGCGCATTCTTTGAGTAAGTGTTGCAGGGGAGAGAGCGGATGTTGCTACGGGGCCTGACCTGGCTGGTGCTGTTCCAATTGCTGGGCACCGCCATCAATCATTTGTTCCTGCCAGTGTTGCCGGGGCCAATCATTGGCCTGCTGCTGTTGCTGGGTTATCTGATCGTTCGCGGCGAAGTCGGCGAGCCATTGAACCTGGCCGCCAGCAGCCTGCTGCGTTACCTGCCGTTGCTGCTGGTGCCGCCAGCGGTGGGGGTGATGGTCTACGCCCGGGCCATTGCCGCCGATTTCTGGGCCATCGTCGGTGCGCTGGTGTTGTCTCTGGTCCTGTCCATGGCGTTTACCGGCGTGCTGATGCAGCGCCTGGCCCGGCGTCACGCCCCCGCTGCGGAGGACGCTCAATGATGCTCGACTGGCAGGGAGCCTGGGGCTCGGTGATCCACCATCCATTGTTCGGCATCGGTATTACCCTGGGCGCCTATCAATTGGTGTTGGCGGCGTTCGAAAAGACCCGCTGGGTGTTCCTGCAACCGGTGCTGATGTCGATGGTGCTGCTGATCGCTGTGCTGGTCGGTTGTGGTATCAGCTACGCCGAATACCGCAAGAGCACCGAGATCCTCAGCATTCTGCTGGGCCCGGCCACCGTCGCCCTGGCCGTGCCGTTGTATTTGAATCTGCGTCGGATCCGGCAGTTGTTCTGGCCAATTTTTACTACGCTGGTGATTGGCGGGGTGTTCGCCACCGGCTCTGCGGTGGTGTTGGGCTGGGCGTTCGGCGCCGAGCACATGATTCTGATGACCATGGCGCCCAAGTCGGTGACGTCGCCGATTGCCATGCTGGTGGCCGAGCAGATCGGCGGTGTCGCGGCGATGGCGGCGGTGTTCGTCTTGATCACCGGCGTGCTCGGGGCGATTCTGGGCCCGAGCATTCTGACCCGGTTGGGTGTCCATAGTCCGGAGGCCCGTGGCATGGCCCTGGGGTTGACGGCCCATGCGGTGGGCACGTCCGTGGCGTTGCAGGAAAGCGAGGAGTCCGGTGCCTTTGCGGCGCTGGCGATGAGTCTGATGGGCGTGGCCACGGCGGTGTTGCTGCCGTTGGTGGTGTCGATGACGGTTTAAGGAACTGGTTATGAGCTTGCCGCTTTTCCCGTTGAACACCGTACTGTTCCCCGGTTGCATCCTTGATTTGCAGATTTTCGAGGCGCGTTACCTCGACATGATCGGTCGCTGCATGAAGAAGGGTGAAGGCTTCGGCGTGGTTTGTATTCTTGATGGCGAGGAAGTCGGCATTGCCCCTGATGGCTATGCGCGGGTCGGCTGTGAGGCACGGATCACTGACTTTTCCCAGCAGGACAACGGCCTGTTGGGCATTCGCGTGCAGGGTGGGCGCCGCTTTATCGTGCATGGCAGCAGCGTCCAGCCGGATCAATTGACGGTCGCCGAGGTCGAGTGGCTGGAAGACGAGCCGGAACAACCGCTACAGGATGAGGATGCCGACCTGGTGGCGCTGCTCAAGGCCCTGGCCGAACACCCGATGGTCGAGGCGCTGAACATGGGCACCGAAGCCACCGGCCAGCAGTCCCTGGCCAATCAACTGGCCTACCTGCTGCCGTTCAATGAACTGGACAAGATCGACCTGCTGCAGCTCGATGATCCCCAGCAGCGGCTGGATGCGATCCAGGCGTTGCTCGATGAGTTGCAAGGTGAGCTCTTCGCCTGACCTAACTCATATCCACTGAATAACACTGATCCCCTGTGGGAGCGGGCTTGCTCGCGAAAGCGGAGTGTCATCCGACACACGTGTTAAATGACCCACCGCTTTCGCGAGCAAGCCCGCTCCCACATGGATCGCCGCTCAATAGGCATACCGCAACATCGCATGGGGCAAATGCCGCAGCGCGAAGAAGCTGAACGCCGCCACCAGTGCCGGCAATATCAGCCACCAGATTTTCGGCGGCATGGCCGGCAGCGGTGTCTGGCGCTGGCTCAGCCACAGGACCGCGGCGCAGACACAGGCCGCGAGCATGGCGCCGGCGACGACATCGCTCGGCCAGTGAGCCCCCAGGTATACCCGCGACAGGGCAATGGCCAGTGCCGGCAGGCAGCCGAGCAGCAGCCAGGTCAGGCGCATGCGCGGTGGTTGTCCGCGACCGGCGAGGATGGCGAGGCTCAGGAACAGCGCGAAGGCGCCAGAGGCATGGCCGCTGGGCATGCTGTAGCTGGTCAGCGGGTCGGTGAGGATTTCCGGGCGCACACGGGCGAAGAAGTGTTTGCTGCCGGTATTGGCCAGGGAGGTGAGCAGCATCGTGCCCCCGGCAAAGATTGCCTGGCGCCATTGGCGTGCCAACAGCAGCAAACCGGTGAGCAGGGCGCTGAAAATCAGCATGTTGCGGAATTCGCCGAGCAGCGTGAAGGTCACGGCGATTTCGTCCATTGTCGCGCTGCGATGTTCCTGGACCAGCGCCACCAGGCCCTGGTCGAAGGCTGTCAGGTAGCGAAAGCCGATGAACAACCCGATCAGGATCAGCAGGCCAAGGCCTGCGATCAGCGCCGAGGCGTGCCGATGGCGACGCAGGCTGCTGTTGACACTCAGCCCGATCATCACCGCGATGCTGCCGATCACCACGCCGGCCTGTGGCCAGAAGCCCTCGGGCAATGGCAGGCGGAATGCCGCTCCGGTGGCCCAGCCCGGCAGCAGGTACGCCACGGTCCAGCCTGCCGCGGCCAACAGGCTGACAGCCGCGAAGCGCGGAAACGGCATGTCGCACATCCCGGCCACCATCGGCAACATGGGCCTTAGCGGGCCGATGAAGCGGCCCACCAGCAGGCTGGCGATACCGTAGCGCTGGAAATAGCTTTCTGCCGCAGCCATCCATTCCGGATGATGGCGCAGCCCCGGCAGGCGCCGGATGTTCTGGTGGAAGTGCCGGCCCAGGAAGTACGACACCAGATCCCCGAGCAAACCACCGAGCAGGCCCAGCAGCAGCGTCTCACCGAGGGACAACGCGCCGCTGCCGGCCAGTACCGCTATGGCAAACAACAGCACGGTCCCCGGCACGATCAACCCGGCGATGGCCAGGCACTCCACGCAAGCGACAATGAACACCGCCACCGCCAGCCATTGCGGGTTGAGGGTCAGCCAGCCGGTGATGCTATCGAGCCATGGGCCCATAAATACAACTCCATTGAATATAAAGCGGCATGCAATTTTCACTGTGGGAGCGAGCAAGCTCGCTCCCACAGTGAAATGTGTCGATCATGAAAGCAAAAAATAATCCCGCCCTTCGACCTGCCCGCGCCGCAACGGGTTCCTGGTGCACCACGGCGCGTAGGCGGCATCGACGAAGCGATAGGGCAGGTGTTCGTCCCGTCCCTGTGGGATGCCCAGGCGAGTGGTCTGGATCACATTGACCGTCGGCACGCCCACGTCTTCCACCAGCAGGCGTTCGGGGTCGAAGCGCTTGGCGTCCCACTGCGGCACTTTCAGGCCCAAAGCCTTGCACAGCAAGGTCTGGCCGGCACAGAGTTTTTGTGAGGCGCGCGGGCGGCCCTGGGCGTCGGGGTTGTTCAGCAGCATCTGCGCCAGGCTCGCCGGGCCGGAAACGGCGTCGACCCATGGGTACGCCGATTTGATCAGCACCGCATTGCCGGGGCCCTGGGCGCTGAAGTTCAGCGAGTCGCCACCCCGGGCGTAGTACATATAGATGTGGCCGCCATCCAGAAACAAAGCCTTACGTTTTTCCGTGTAACCCAGCGACGCGTGGCTACCCTTTTCGGCGAAGTAATACGCCTCGGTCTCGATGATCCGCGCGCTGAGCCACAGCTCGCCAACCTTGTGGCGAATGACTTTACCCAGTAGATCCCGGGCCAGTACCTGGGCATCGCGATCAAAAAAAGCGTGGGGAAGGGCGTTTGGCGGTTGAGGCAAATCGGTCATGGCGATAAACGAAGTGAGGCCAAAGGAAGCGCGATGATAGCAATGGAAAGCTTAATCACCGCTGAACACCGGCAATTTGCGCAGGTTTTACGCCTCCGCCGGTCACCACTGCGAGTCCACGCTGTTAGTCGCGGGTTACGACAGCTATAATCTGCCGCTTTCCTCTTTGCCAAGACCACACAGACCATGACTGAGTCCGTTCTTGACTACATGACCCGCCTGGGTCGCGCCGCTCGTCAAGCGTCGCGCATCATCGGCCGTGCCAGCACTGCGCAGAAAAACCGCGCCCTGCAGGCCGCCGCCAATGCGCTGGACGCTGCTCGCGCCGAGTTGTCCGCCGCCAATGAGCTGGACCTGGCCGCAGGTCGGGCCAATGGCCTCGAGCCGGCCATGCTCGAACGCCTGGCGCTGACCCCGGCCCGCATCGATGGCATGATCGTCGGTCTGCGGCAGGTCGCGGCGCTGCCGGACCCGGTCGGGGCGATCCGTGACATGAGCTATCGGCCGTCAGGTATCCAGGTCGGCAAGATGCGCGTGCCCCTGGGCGTGGTCGGGATCATTTACGAGTCGCGGCCGAACGTGACCATCGACGCCGCGAGCCTGTGCCTGAAGTCGGGTAACGCGACCATCCTGCGCGGCGGTTCCGAGGCGATTCATTCCAACCGCGCCATTGCCGCCTGCATCCAGCGCGGCCTGGCCGAAGCCGATCTGCCGGCGGCCGTGGTGCAAGTGGTGGAAACCACCGATCGCGCCGCGGTTGGCGCGCTGATCAGCATGCCCGAGTTCGTCGACGTCATCGTCCCGCGTGGCGGCAAGGGCCTGATCGAACGGGTCAGCCGTGACGCCCGCGTGCCAGTGATCAAACACCTGGACGGTATCTGCCACGTCTACGTCAGCGCCCACGCCGAACTGCCGAAAGCCCAGCGCATCGCCTTCAACGCCAAGACCTACCGTTATGGCATCTGCGGCGCGATGGAAACCCTGCTGGTGGACCAGGCCGTTGCCCAGGCCTTCCTGCCGTCGATGGCGGCCCAGTTCCGCGAAAAAGGCGTCGAGCTGCGTGGTTGCGAGCGCACCCGGGCGATCATCGAGGCGGCGGTGGCCACCGAGGAAGACTGGGACACCGAGTACCTGGCGCCGATCCTGTCGATCCGCGTGGTCGACGGGCTGGATCAAGCCATCGACCATATCAATCGCCACGGCTCGCACCACACCGATTCCATCGTCAGTGAAAACCTGGGGGAAACCCGGCGTTTCGTGGCCGAAGTGGACTCGGCGTCAGTGATGATCAACACCCCGACCTGCTTCGCCGACGGCTTTGAATACGGATTGGGTGCCGAGATCGGCATTTCTACTGATAAGCTGCACGCCCGCGGCCCGGTGGGCCTCGAAGGCTTGACCTGCGAGAAGTACATCGTGGTCGGTGACGGCCAGTTGCGCGGACAGGAGCCGGTCTGACTTGGGCGACCTCGACCCGTCAGCCGCAGTGACGACAACCCCGCCCCGGCGCATCGGTATCCTGGGCGGCACGTTCGACCCGGTGCACATCGGCCATTTGCGCGGTGCGCTGGAAGTCGCCGATGCCCTGGCCCTCGATGAGCTACGCCTGACGCCCAGCGCCAGGCCGCCTCACCGGGACACGCCGCAGGTGTCGGCGCAGGACCGTCTGGCGATGGTCGAGTGCGCGGTGGCCGGTGTGGCGCCGTTGGTGGTGGACGCCCGCGAATTGCAGCGGGACAAACCGTCCTACACCATTGATACCCTGGAGCTGATGCGCGCCGAACTGGCCGCTGATGCCCAGGTTTTTCTGCTTCTGGGCTGGGACGCATTTTGCGGCCTGCCCACTTGGCATCGCTGGGAAGAGTTGCTCCAGCATTGCCACATCCTGGTGCTGCAACGCCCGGATGCCGACAGCGAGCCGCCGGATGCCTTGCGCAACCTGCTGGCGGCCCGCTCGGTGAGCGACCCGCTGGCCCTGAAAGGGCCGAGCGGACAGATTGCATTCGTCTGGCAGACGCCGCTCGCGGTATCCGCCACCCAGATCCGTCAACTGCTGGCCAGCGGTAAGTCGGTACGTTTCCTGGTGCCCGACGCGGTCCTGGCCTACATCGATGCGCACGGGCTGTACCGTGCGTCGAACTGAAAAAGGGCGCGCTTCAAGTCACGTGAATGCGTGTAGCGAAGCGCCCGAACACACGAGCAAAACGAGTTTTATATGACTGACAAAGACGTAAACAAAGTAAAGCGCAAAGGCACATTCAAAAGCGCCCCGCTGCCCGTAGAAGCCCATACCGGCGTGGTATTGGCCGGTGAAGAACTGGTCAAGGTAGCCGTAGCGGCCCTGGAAGACGTCAAGGCCCAGGACATCCAGGTGATCGACGTTCGTGAAAAGCAGAGCATCACTGACTACATGATCATCGCCACCGGTACCTCCAACCGCCAGATCGGCGCGATGCTGGATAAGGTCCGCGAAGCGGTCAAGGCCCAGGGCGTCAAGCCGTTGGGTGAAGAAGGCAAGGGCGACAGCGACTGGGTGCTGCTGGATATGGACGACGTCATCGTGCACATGATGACCGCCTCGGCGCGTCAGTTCTATGACCTGGAGCGCCTGTGGGCCGGTGCCGAGCAGAGCCGTTCGGCCAGCGCTGCGCACCACAGCCCGGAAAACACCCATGAGCACTTCACCAAGCTCAACAAAGACCAGCAATAAGGGACCGCTGTGCGACTGCGCCTGATCGCTGTCGGTTCTCGCATGCCCAAGTGGGTGGAAGAAGGCTGGCATGAATATGCCAAGCGTCTTCCGTCCGAGCTGGCCCTGGAACTGGTGGAAATTCCGCTCAATACCCGTGGCAAGAACGCCGACGTGGCGCGCTTTATCCGCCAGGAAGGCGAAGCCATGCTGGCCAAGGTCGGGCCGAACGAGCGCATTGTCACCCTCGAAGTCCACGGCAAGTCCTGGAGCACCGAGCAGTTGGCGGTGGAGCTCGATCGCTGGCGGCTGGATTCGCGCACGGTCAATTTCATGGTCGGTGGCCCGGAAGGGCTGGCGCCGGAAGTCTGTGCCCGGGCTGATCAGCGCTGGTCGTTGTCGCCGTTGACGTTGCCGCACCCGCTGGTGCGGATTCTGATCGGCGAACAGTTGTATCGTGCCTGGACAGTCCTGTCCGGGCACCCTTACCACAAGTAATCCTGCCCTCATGCCCCAGCCGATCCGCATCAAGGACCACGAAAAAGACGCCCGCCTGGTGCGGGGCCGCGTCGTGTTCGGTGCCATTACGGTGGTGACGCTGATCTGTGTGCTGATCGCCCGGCTGTATTTTCTCCAGGTGATCCAGTACGAGTATCACTCGACCCTGTCGGAAAACAACCGTGTGCATGTGCAGCCGATTCCGCCGACCCGCGGGCTGATTTTCGACCGCAATGGCGTGGTGGTGGCGGATAACCGGCCCAGCTTCAGCCTGAGCATGACCCGCGAGCGCTCCGGGGATTGGCAGCACGTGCTCGACGTGATCGTCGAAGTGCTGCAGCTGACCCCCGAGGACCGGGCGATCTTCGAGAAGCGCATGCGCCAGGGGCGGCGTCCGTTCGAGCCGGTACCGATTCTGTTCGAGCTGACCGAAGAGCAGATTGCCCTGATCGCCGTGAACCAGTTCCGCCTGCCCGGCGTCGAGGTGGTGGCGCAGTTGGTGCGGCATTATCCCCAGGGCGCGCACTTTGCCCACTCGGTCGGCTACATGGGGCGGATCAACGAGAAAGAGCTCAAGACCCTCGATCCGGTCAATTACAGCGGCACCCACCACATCGGCAAGACCGGTATCGAGCGCTTCTACGAGCCCGAGCTGCATGGCCAGGTGGGTTACGAAGAAGTCGAGACCAATGCCCGCGGCCGTGTGTTGCGGGTGCTCAAGCGCACCGACCCGATCCCCGGCAAGGACATCGTCTTGAGCCTGGACATCAAGCTGCAGGAAGCCGCCGAAGCCGCGCTGGGCGGGCGCCGTGGCGCCGTGGTCGCGCTGGACCCGAACACCGGCGAGGTCCTGGCGATGGTCAGCCAGCCGAGTTTCGACCCGAACCTGTTCGTCACCGGTATCAGCTTCAAGGCCTATTCCGAGTTGCGTGATTCCATCGACCGGCCACTGTTCAACCGCGTGCTGCGCGGCCTGTATCCGCCGGGCTCGACCATCAAGCCGGCCGTGGCGATTGCCGGGCTGGACTCCGGTGTGGTCAATGCTTCGAGCCGGGTCTACGACCCGGGTTACTACATGCTGCCCAACTATGACCACAAGTACCGTAACTGGAACCGCACCGGCGACGGCTACGTGGACCTGGAAACGGCGATCATGCGCTCCAACGACACCTACTTCTATGACCTGGCCCATAAGCTGGGGATCGATCGGCTGGCGGCCTATATGAATAAGTTCGGGCTCGGTCAGAAAGTCTCCCTGGACATGTTCGAAGAGTCGCCGGGCCTGATGCCGTCCCGGGAGTGGAAACGGGCGACCCGTCGCCAGGCGTGGTACCCGGGGGAAACCCTGATCCTGGGGATCGGCCAGGGCTACATGCAGGCAACGCCCCTGCAACTGGCCCAGGCCACGGCGCTGGTGGCGAGCAAGGGCAAGTGGTATCGCCCGCACCTGGCCAAGACCATCGAAGGCCAGAAGCCGGTGGACCCGAACCCGATGCCGGACATCATCCTGCACAATCCGTCGGACTGGCAGAAGGTCAACAACGGCATGCAGCAGGTGATGCACGGCGCCCGGGGTACCGCGCGCAAGGCGGCCATCGGCGCGCAATACCGCATTGCCGGCAAGAGTGGTACGGCCCAGGTGGTCGCCATCAAGCAGGGCGAGAAGTACGACCGCTCCAAGGTTCAGGAACGCCACCGCGACCACGCCTTGTTCGTCGGTTTTGCGCCTGCCGACAACCCGAAAATCGTTGTGTCGGTGATGGTCGAGAACGGTGAGTCGGGCTCCGGCGTCGCCGCGCCAGTGGTGCGCCAGATCATGGACGCCTGGCTGCTGGATGAGCACGGCCAGCTCAAGCCTGAGTACGCAAGCCCCACCACTGCGGAGGCTACGGCCCGTGAAGAATAATTTCGACCGGATCCTCTCCAGCGAAGACGTGATGCGTCGTCGTGCCACGCTGTTGCAGCGCATGCACATCGACGGCCCGTTGCTGATCCTGCTGCTGACCCTGGCCGCCGGCAGCCTGTTCGTGCTGTATTCGGCCAGCGGCAAGAGCTGGGATTTGCTGGCCAAGCAGGCCACCTCGTTCGGCATCGGCCTGGTGTCGATGATCGTCATTGCCCAACTGGAACCGCGCTTCATGGCGCGTTGGGTGCCGCTGGCCTACGTCATCGGCGTGAGCCTGCTGGTGGTGGTGGACGTGATGGGGCACAACGCCATGGGCGCCACCCGCTGGATCAACATCCCCGGCGTGATTCGCTTCCAGCCTTCGGAATTCCTCAAGATCATCATGCCGGCGACCATCGCCTGGTACCTGTCCAAGCGCACCTTGCCGCCGCAGCTCAAACACGTGTGCATCAGCCTGTTGTTGATCGGCATCCCGTTCGCCCTGATCGTACGCCAGCCGGACCTCGGCACCTCGCTGCTGATCCTGGCCGGCGGTGCTTTCGTGCTGTTCATGGGTGGGTTGCGCTGGCGCTGGATTCTCAGCGTGATCGCCGCCGCCGTGCCGGTGTCGGTGGCCATGTGGTACTTCGTGATGCACGACTACCAGAAGCAGCGCGTACTGACCTTCCTCGACCCGGAGAGCGATCCGCTGGGCACCGGCTGGAACATCATCCAGTCCAAGGCGGCCATTGGCTCCGGCGGCGTGTTCGGCAAGGGCTGGCTGATGGGCACCCAGTCGCACCTGGACTTTTTGCCGGAAAGCCACACCGACTTCATCATCGCGGTGATGGGCGAGGAGTTCGGCCTGGTAGGCATCTGCGTGCTGCTGTTGATCTACCTGCTGCTGATCGGTCGCGGCTTGGTGATCACCGCCCAGGCCCAGACATTGTTCGGCAAGTTGCTCGCGGGCAGCCTGACCATGACGTTTTTTGTTTATGTTTTCGTCAACATCGGTATGGTCAGTGGCCTGTTGCCGGTTGTGGGGGTGCCGTTGCCATTCATTAGCTACGGAGGAACTTCGCTGGTGACGCTGCTGTCAGCGTTTGGAGTTTTGATGTCGATTCATACGCATCGCAAGTGGATCGCGCAGGTTTGAATAAGGTGAAGAGTTCAATGCAAGCAATGCGTGGCTGGTCGACGCGATATGCGCCGTGGGTCGGCCTGGTCGGCTTCCTGGGCTGTGCGCCGCACGCCTCGGCCGGCGAATACGAAGGCTCGCCGCAGGTGGCCGAATTCGTCGGTGAAATGACCCGCGACTACGGTTTTGCCGGTGAGCAGCTAATGGGGGTATTGCGCGAGGCCGAACGCAAGCAGTCGATTCTCGACGCGATCTCCCGGCCTGCCGAGCGGGTCAAGCAGTGGAGCGAGTACCGGCCAATGTTCATCACCGAGGCGCGCATTGCCCGGGGCGTGGACTTCTGGCGCCAGCACGAGGCGGCGCTGGCCCGTGCCGAGCAGGAATACGGTGTACCGGCTCAGGTCATCGTATCGATCATTGGCGTGGAAACCTTCTTTGGCCGCAACACCGGGAATTTCCGGGTGATCGACGCGCTGTCGACCCTGGGCTTCGATTACCCGCCGCGTGCCGAGTTCTTCCGCAAGGAGCTGCGTGAATTCCTCCTGCTGGCCCGCGAAGAACAGGTCGATCCGCTGACGCTCAAGGGTTCCTACGCCGGGGCCATGGGCCTGCCACAATTTATGCCCAGCAGTTTCCGCGCCTACGCGGTGGACTTCGACGGCGACGGCCACATTAATATCTGGACCAACCCGACCGATGCCATTGGCAGTGTGGCCAGCTATTTCAAGCGCCACGGCTGGGAGGCTGGCGAGCCGGTGGTCAGTCGCGCCGAGGTGCGTGGCGACCGAGTGGACGAGGGCCTGACCGAAGGCCTGGAGCCGACGAAAACCGTCGGGGAGTTGCGGGCGCTGGGTTGGTCGAGTCATGATGCGCTGCGTGACGATATGCCGGTCACCGCGATCCGCCTTGAAGGCGAGCAGGGCCCCGAATACTGGATGGGCCTGAAGAATTTCTACGCGATTACGCGTTATAACCGCAGTGTGATGTACGCCATGGCCGTACATCAGCTGTCTGAAGAGCTGGTCAAAGCACGGGGCGTCAAATAATGCAGGCATTGCCTACCTATCAACCCCTGAAGCTCGTGGCGTTGGCCGCGTTATCGCTGTTGGTCGTCAGTTGTTCGACCAGCCGCGCGCCGGCCCAGAAAACCTCCACCGCCGTGCGCGCCACGCCGGGCCTGGACATCAACCGGGCCCACAAGGACGGCGCACCGTGGTGGGACGTGGACGTTTCACGCATTCCCGACGCGACGCCGACCCTGCACACCGGCCCCTACAAGGCCAACCCGTATACGGTGCTGGGCAAGACCTATTTCCCGATGGCCGAATCCAAGCGCTACGTCGCCTCGGGCACGGCGTCCTGGTATGGCACCAAGTTCCATGGCCAGAACACCGCCAATGGCGAGGTCTATGACTTGTACGGCATGAGCGCGGCCCACAAGACCTTGCCGCTGCCAAGTTATGTCCGGGTGACCAACCTGGACAACAACAAGACGGTGATCCTGCGGGTCAACGACCGTGGACCGTTCTACTCCGACCGCATCATCGACCTGTCGTATGCGGCGGCGAAAAAACTCGGTTACGCTGAAACCGGCACCGCGCGGGTCAAGGTCGAAGGCATCGACCCGCAGGAGTGGTGGGCCCAACGCGGCCGTCCGGCGCCTTTGATGCTCAACGAGCCGAAAGTGGCGCAAAATGCCGCGCCGACCGTGACGGCTTCCACCGGTACGGTCGAGCAGTGGACGCCACCGCCGCAGCAACACGCGGCGGCCGTGGTGCCTGTGCAGATCGAGGCAAAAAAAAACGCTTCTGCAACAGCGTCTGGCCAGTATCTGCAAGTGGGCGCGTTCGCCAACCCGGACGCTGCAGAACTGCTGAGGTCCAAGCTGAGCTCGATGGTGAGCGCCCCGGTGTTCATCAGCTCGATCGTGCGCAACCAGCAGACACTGCATCGGGTGCGGATGGGGCCGATCGGTTCTCCGGGTGAAGTCCAGCAGGTACAGAACAGCGTACGCCTGGCCAATCTCGGCTCGCCGAGCCTGGTCACCGCCGAATGATTTGATTGAGGGCCCGCTTGCGGTTCGAGCGGGTCAGGTTGTTGGCTCCACGCATAACAAAAGCCCGGCAAGGGATGTGAGTGAGCAACTTAAATACGCGGCAGCCCGTTAGAAGGCTGCCTGTTTAGTTTGCCTGCGGGCAGTTTCCATTAGTTATTTCGAGAGACGGATGAACATCACCACCTTTGCCAAACGCCTTTGCCTGCTAGTCCCGCTGCTTCTCTCACCGGCCGCGTTCGCGGTCGAGATGATGCCCGCGCCCCCTCAACTGGCCGCCAAATCCTTTGTGCTGATGGACGCCAGTAGCGGCGAGGTGCTGGTTGAGAACAACGGTGACCAGCGCCTGCCACCGGCCAGCCTGACCAAACTGATGACCGCCTACATCGCGACCCTGGAAATCCGTCGCGGCCAGATCGGTGAAAACGATCCGGTGACCGTCAGCGAAAACGCCTGGCGCACCGGCGGTTCGCGGATGTTCATCAAGGTCGGCTCGCAAGTGACCGTCAGCGACCTGCTGCACGGCATCATCATTCAGTCTGGCAACGACGCCAGCGTCGCCCTGGCCGAGCACATCGCCGGTAGCGAAGATGCGTTCGCCGACATGATGAACAAAACCGTCGCCGACCTGGGCATGACCAACAGCCACTTCATGAACCCCACCGGCCTGCCGAACCCTGAGCACTACTCGTCGGCTCACGACATGGCGATCCTGGCGCGGGCAATCATCCACGAAGACCCGGCGCACTACGCCATCTACTCCCAGAAAGAATTCTTCTGGAACGGCATCAAGCAGCCTAACCGCAACCTGCTGCTGTGGCGCGACAAGACCGTCGATGGCCTGAAGACCGGCCACACCGACGAAGCCGGCTATTGCATGGTGTCTTCGGCTGTCCGTGACGGCATGCGCCTGATCGCCGTGGTGTTCGGCACCAACAGCGAAGTGGCCCGTGCCGCCGAGACCCAGAAGCTGCTGACCTACGGCTTCCGTTTCTTCGAAACCCAGACCTTCTACCAGAAGGGCACCGAACTGGCCCAGGCCCAAGTCTGGAAAGGCACCACCAATCAGGTGAAGGCCGGCCTGGCCCAGGACCTGACCATGACCCTGCCTAAAGGCCAGCTCAAGAAGCTCGCTGCCAGCATGACCATGAACCCGCAACTGACCGCTCCCATCGCCAAGGGCGACGTGATCGGTAAAGTCGAAGTCAAACTGGACGACAAAGTGGTGCACAGCGCTGACCTGATCGCTCTGGACGCGGTCGAGGAAGGTGGTATCTTCCGCCGCATGTGGGATAGCATCCGTCTATTCTTCTACGGCTTGTTCAACTGATTCTAGTGTTGACCTCCATGGCCCCGTTCCGATCCGGCGCGGGGCCATGTTCGTTACCACGGCTTACGAGGCCGTTACGCCATGACAGACTCTGAAGTAAAGGCGCCAAAAATCGAATTCCCTTGCGCGGACTATCCGATCAAGGTGATTGGCGACACCGGTGTGGGCTTCAAGGACAGGATCATCGCGATCCTGGAAAAACATGCCACCGTTGATCACGAGACCCTGGCCGAGCGCCAGAGTACCAACGGCAAGTACACGACCATCCAGTTGCACATTATCGCCACCGGCCAGGAACAGCTGTACGACATCAACAGCGAGTTGCGCGCGACCGGTTTCGTGCACATGGTGTTGTGATGCCGGGCACGCTGGGCTTTCGCGAGCTGGGCCGAATGGCTTACGAGCCGGTCTGGCATGCCATGCAACGCTTCACCAACGAACGCGGCAACACCGCCGATGATGAAGTCTGGCTGGTGGAACACCCTCCGGTGTTCACCCAGGGCCAGGCCGGCAAGGCCGAGCACCTGCTGCTGCCGGGGGATATTCCGGTGGTGAAGGTCGACCGCGGCGGGCAGGTGACCTACCATGGCCCCGGCCAACTGGTTGCCTATCTATTGCTGGATGTGCGCAAGCTGGGGTTTGGTGTACGCGAGCTGGTCACCCGAATGGAGACCTGCCTGATCGAGTTGCTGGCCAGCTACGGCGTAACCGCCGCGGCCAAGCCAGACGCGCCGGGTGTCTACGTCGACGGGGCGAAAATCGCCTCCCTGGGCCTGCGGATCCGCCACGGCTGTTCGTTTCACGGCCTGGCGTTGAACGTGGACATGGATCTGGCGCCGTTTCGACGGATTAATCCCTGTGGCTACGCGGGGCTGGCGATGACCCAGCTGCGCGATCACACAGGATCGATTGAATTTGCCGAGGTAAGTGCCCGGCTGCGCGCGCAGCTCGTCAAACACCTCGACTATGCTGAGCAGACGACCCTTACGGGCGGAATCGACTGATATGACTACTGATGCAGTGCAAACCATGATCCCGACGCTGGATGTTACCGAGCGCCCGGCCCCGCGTGCCAAGGTAGAGGCCGGCGTCAAGCTGCGCGGCGCCGAAAAGGTTGCACGCATCCCGGTCAAGATCATCCCGACCACCGAGTTGCCGAAGAAACCCGACTGGATTCGCGTACGGATCCCGGTATCCCCGGAAGTCGACCGGATCAAGGCCCTGCTGCGCAAGCACAAGCTGCACAGCGTCTGCGAAGAAGCCTCCTGCCCGAACCTGGGCGAATGCTTCTCCGGCGGCACCGCGACGTTCATGATCATGGGCGACATCTGCACCCGTCGCTGCCCGTTCTGTGACGTCGGCCACGGTCGTCCGAAACCCTTGGACGTGAATGAGCCGGAAAGCCTGGCCATCGCCATCGCCGACCTGAAGCTCAAGTACGTGGTCATCACCTCGGTGGACCGTGACGACCTGCGTGACGGCGGTGCCCAGCACTTCGCCGACTGCATCCGCGAGATCCGCAAACTGTCGCCGAACGTGCAATTGGAAACCCTGGTGCCCGATTACCGTGGCCGGATGGACATCGCCCTGCAAATCACCGCTGCCGAGCCGCCTGATGTGTTCAACCACAATCTGGAAACCGTGCCGCGCCTGTACAAGGCTGCGCGTCCGGGGTCGGATTATCAGTGGTCGCTGACTTTGCTGCAGCGCTTCAAGCAGATGATGCCGCACATTCCGACCAAGTCCGGGTTGATGCTGGGCCTGGGTGAGACTGACGAGGAAGTCATCGAGGTTATGAAGCGCATGCGTGAGCATGACATCGATATGCTGACCTTGGGGCAGTACTTGCAGCCTTCGCGTAGTCACTTGCCGGTGCAGCGTTTTGTGCATCCGGATACCTTTGCCTGGTTTGCTGAGGAAGGGTACAAGATGGGGTTCAAGAACGTTGCTTCGGGGCCGTTGGTGCGGTCTTCGTATCATGCGGATGAGCAGGCGAAACTGGTTAAGGCAGAGTTGCTGGGGTCCTGATTTAAGGTTGGGATTTTTTTGGTGGGTGGGGTGGTGTATCCAGGGCGGTGTGTATATCCGTTGCTGCGGTAACGGCGGCTTATGGTTCCGCTCTTACAGCGGGTCACTTTTGAAGAGCGCAAAAGTAACCAAAACGCTTTTGCCCCACCACTCGGTGCCTCGCTAGTGCTCGGCATGCCTTCACTCCGGCATTGGTTCGTGGGCCGCCGCGAAGGGCCATCCATGGCCCAGCGCGGCTAACCCGGCATCCATGCCGGGTTGCCCACGAACCAATGCCTGCGTTCAGCCATCGTGGTTAACGGGGCGCCCGAGATCAACGTCCACCGCGAGGCGGCCTGATAGCCGGCCTGGTTCTTGGTGGGACCGCATTTCTCCTGTGGGAGCGGGCTTGCTCGCGAAGGCGGTGGGTCAGTCTGCGGTGATGTTGGATGTGCGGACCTCATCGCGAGCAAGCTCGCTCCCACAGGGGGCTAAGTGCACATGAATTCTGTATTCGCTGAAGATCCAATGTGGGAGCGAGCTTGCTCGCGATAGCGGTGGCTCAGCCACATAGATGCTGGACATGCCCCGCTCTTGCTTTGCTTTGCTTTGGATCTTGATCTGGGCGCCCCGTTAAACCACGCTGGCCGAACGCAGGCATTGCGCAGTGGGCATCCCGGCATGGATGCCGGGATAGCCGCGCTGGGCCATGGATGGCCCTTCGCGGCGGGCCCACGGAGCAATGCCGGAGTGAGGGCGCACCGAGCCGAAGCGAGGTGCCGAGTGGTGGGGCAAAGCGTTTTTGGTTACTTTTGGCTGGTCCGGCTCCCGGCTCTTCCAAAAGTGACCCGCTGTAAGAGCGGAACCGCCAGCCGCCGTTACAAAAAAAATGGATATACACACGATCAAAAAAGCCGGGAACCCCATGGCCCAAACCCTAAACCCACACCACCCCGTCCCAGCCCTCCCTCAAGAAGGCTTGATCGGAGTGATCGCCCCCGCCGGTCCCGCCCCCCTGGACACGGACAAAGCCATCCAATGGATGCACGCACGGGGTCACGGACTGCGGATATTCCCGGGCGTCTACGAAAAGAACGACTACCTGGCCGGCAGCGACGAAGTACGCCTCAACGACCTGCACGCCGCCTTCGCCGACCCAGAAATCAAAGCCATCATCTGCCTGCGCGGTGGCTACGGCACGCCCCGCCTGCTGGATCGCATCGACTTCGACCTCCTACGACGCAACGCCAAGCCATTCGTGGGCTACAGCGACATCACCGCCCTACACCTGGCCATCAGCCGTTATGCCGGCTTCGTCACCTTCCACGGACCACTGCTCAATGCCGATCTGCTGGGCGACAAGGAGCCACCAACCGTCACCTCGTTTTTCAGCCTGCTGCGTGGGCAGTTGAAAGCGGGCAGTGTGCTGAGCCATCCCGCTGCTTATCCATTGACCACCGTCGAACCTGGCATTGCCCACGGGCGTTTGCTGGGGGGAAACCTGTCGATCATTGCCGCAACCATGGGCACGCCTTATCAGATCGATGCCGACGGGGTGATCCTGTTCATTGAAGATGTCAACGAACCGCTGTATCGCATCGACCGGCTGCTGACCCAACTACGGCTGGCCGGCACGTTGCACAAGTTGCGTGGCGTGTTGGTGGGGGATGTGGCGGGGGTTGATGTCGAGGCGTTGAACCGCTTGCTCAAGCAGACCTTCGAACCGTTGCGTATTCCGGTGGTGTCCGGCTGGCGCAGTGGGCATTGCGATCCGAACCTGACCTTGCCCATGGGGGCGTTGGTGAAGCTGGATGCGGGGGAGAAGATGTTGGTGTTGGAGCAGGACGTGGTGGTCAGGGGTTAGATTTTTGTTGCCTGATGGTCAGTCATCGCGAGCAAGCTCGCTCCCACATTGGCCCCGCGTTTCTCTGAAAGAACGCGGTCAACTGTGGGAGCGAGCTTGCTCGCGATGGCGGTAGCCGCCATAAGTCAAATCAGCGGTTACGCAACCCTTCCAGCAACTGATGCGTCGGGTACCCGTCCGCCGGCCAGCCAAACGACTGCTGGGCGCTGCGGATTGCCTTGCGGGTGTTGGCGCCGATGATGCCGTCGGGGGTGCCGGCGTCGTAGTTATGCTTGCCAAGCAAAGTCTGCAATTCGATGCGTTCGCTACGGCTCAGGGGCAGGTCATCCTTTGGCCATTGGCCGTCGATCAGCCCTGCACCGGTGAAGCGCTCGGACAGCAGGCTTACCGCCAATGCGTAGGACGAAGAGTTGTTGTACTTGAGAATCGCGCGGAAGTTGTCGAGGACCAGGAACGCCGGGCCGCGATAGCCGGCCGGCAGCAGCAGGGCCGCCGACAGGTGTTCGGCGCCGGCCGGAACCTGGCCGCCGTTGGGCAGGCTGACGCCCAATTGCAGCCATTCGGAGACGGGCTTGCGGATCGCACCATCGGCGAGGGGGTAGTTGAAGCCCTCTTTGAGTCGCACTTCGAATCCCCATGGCTGGCCGCGTTGCCAGCCGGAGCTTTGCAGGTAGTGCGCGGTCGAAGCCAGGGCATCGGTGGCGCTGCCCCAGATGTCGCGGCGGCCGTCGCCGTCGAAATCCACCGCGTGGGTGTTGTACGTGGTGGGAATGAACTGAGTCTGGCCCATGGCGCCGGCCCAGGAACCGAGCATTTTTTCCGGTGTGATATCGCCCTGTTGCAGGATCTGCAGCGCGGCGATCAGTTGCGCGTGGGCAAAGCCCGGGCGGCGTCCTTCGTAGGCGAGGGTCGCCAGGGAATTGATCACCGACTTGGTGCCCTGGAACTGTCCGAAGTTGCTCTCCATGCCCCACACCGCCACCAGCGCCTGGCGATCGACGCCATAACGCTGTTCGATGCTTTGCAGGATCTCGGCATGCTGGGCGACCAGGGCCTGGCCTTTACGGACCCGCAAGGGTGAGAGTGCGCCATCGAGGTATTCCCACACGGGCCGGGTGAATTCCGGTTGGCTGCGGTCGGCCTTGATCACGCTCATGTCCGGGCTGACGCCAATAAAGGCACGGTCGAACAGGTCGGCACGGATTCCGGCGGCCAGTGCTTCCTTGCGAAACCCGGCCTGCCACTCGGCGAAGGTCTGGGTGGGCGCAATGGCCAGGTCATCGCCAGTCGGCACCACAGGTGGCACGATGGCCGGAGCGGTCACGGCAGGGGCGGTCTGGAGTGGTTGAGCGTCGGCGGCGGTAGGTTTTTCGGCGCAGGCGACAAGCAGGGCGACGCTTGCGGCAACAATCATTTGGCGCAGTGGCCAACGACGGGAAAGACAAAAGGGCATGCACAGGTCCAGAAATACAAATCAGGTGCTGACCTTATCATGCGAAAGGGGCGTAGGGCTTGTCCGGGTGTTTCAAGCTGCCACAAAGCAAGAAGCCTCCCAGTTGTCAGACTGGAAGGCTTCGCGGCGGTAGCTGCCTTTGCCCTTGGTGGGTCGTTCCTGACGGCTGCGGAACAACGGTTGGGCGATGATGGATTTGGCCTTGTTGGGGCCATGCTTGGATGGCTTTTTGCTCATGATGAGTTCTCGCATGGGTGGGTTTTGCGGTGCAAATAATGGGGCAGCGTTGGGGAGCTGTCTATAGGGTAAATGGAGGCGATATTTGTAGGATCAAGAGCGGAAAAGATCGCAGCCTTCGCATTTCCCATGCAGGAGCTGCCGACGGCTGCGATCTTTTATTCAGCAGGCAGCGTCAGCCGCTGGCCGGCCATCAACAGCGACAACCGGCTCAGGCTCATCCATGGTGAGCCGGCGGCCTGGCCTTTGATCTGCGCGTCGATGCGCTGGGCTTCGAGCAGCAGTTGCGCCCAGCGCGACGCCGAATAGCGTTGCAGGGCCTTGCTCATCAGCGGTTTGCGTTTATCCCACACGGGCGGGCGGGCCTGGCTGAAGGCTTTGTCCAGCGGTATGCCCTGGCTGTATTGCAGGGACAAGTTGGCCAGCAAGCGCAATTCCCGGGCCAGGGCCCAGAGGATCACGGGTGGCTCGACGCCTTCACCCCGCAGGCCTTCGAGCATGCGCAGGGCATGGGCGGCTTCACCGTTGAGGATCGCATCGGTCAGCCCGAAGACATCAAAGCGCGCGCTGTCGGCCACCGCGGCCTGTACCGTTTCCACGGTGATCTGCCCACCCTCGGCCATCAGCTTGAGCTTTTCGATCTCCTGGGCGGCGGCCAGCAGGTTGCCTTCGACCCGGGCGGCGATCAGCTCTACCGCGTCCTGGCTGGCCGAGAGACCGGCCTGGGACAGGCGCTGGCGGATCCAGCTCGGCAGCTGGCTGACGTCCACCGGCCAGATCTGCACGAACTGCGTCTGCTGACCTTCGACCAGGGCCTTGCCCCATTTGGTCTTCTGCGCGCTGCCGTCGAGTTTCGGCAGGCTGATGAGCAGCACTGTGTCCTCGGCCGGCCGCGAGCAATATTCGATCAGCGCGGCTGCGCCCTTGTCGCCGGGCTTGCCGGACGGCAGGCGCAGCTCCAGCAGGCGTTTTTCGGCGAACAGCGACATGCTTGCCCCAGCCTGCAGCAGCGTTCCCCAGTCGAAACTGGCATCGGCGGCGAACACCTGGCGTTCGTCGAAGCCTTGCTGGCGGGCGGCTGCGCGGATGGCGTCGGCGGCTTCCTGGCACAACAGTGGGTCATCGCCGCTGATGATGTAGACCGGCGCGAGGGCGCCTTGCAGGTGTTTGCCAAGTTGGGCGGGGGCCAGTTTCATAAAGCGCGGTTCATAAGAGAAGGCGAGCGGGGCGCCGGAGCGCCCCGCAAGGCTTATTCAGCCGGGATTTGCATCGGCGACTGCTGCGGGGTTTCCGCTTCAGCCTTGCGTGCCGCTTCCAGTGCTTCGGCTTCGGCCTTGGCGCGGGCATCGGCGGTCTGTTGCAGCTCTTCCAACTGGGCCGGGCTCAGTTGTTGCAGGCGCAGCATCATGCGCTGTACGAGCTCACGCCGCATTTCGACGCGCACCTCGGTCGATTCCTGGTCGGAACCGGTGATGTTGTTGCCATCGTGCAGGTAGACCTTCTGCACTTGCAGCTTGTCGTCCAGCAGCGACAGATCGTTCCGGCCACGGATCTCGTAGTTCAGCACGTTGGTCAGCTCGTACTCGGCCGAGCGACCGGCACCTGCATAGCTCAGGCTGCGCTGGCTTTGCTGTTCACGGGTCAGTATCAGCTTGTAGGGCGCGCCGTTGTAAACCTTGACCCCGCTGTTTTCCAAGGCTACGCGCAGCATTTTAACGGTTTCGCCATAAGCGTCCCGTGCGCTGAGGTCCAGCTCCGTGATGGCCAGCTCGGTGGTGCCGGTGCCGCGCAGCTGGAAGCCGCAGGCGCTCAACAGGACCGCCAGGCCCATTACCAGCAGATTACGTTTGATCATCTTGTTGCTCCCCTTGAACCCTATGGGCCGACAGTGCGGTCTCGCAGGTTATATTCGGCGCCAGGCTTGAGCCTGGCGCCCGATCCAATTAGCTTGCGACGATGTTGACCAGCTTGCCGGGCACGACGATCACTTTGCGGATCGTCAGGCCATCGACGAAGCGCAGCACGTTTTCGTTGGCCCGTGCGGCGGCTTCGACTTCTTCGCGAGTGGCGGCGGCCGGCATTTCGATCTGGCCGCGCAGCTTGCCATTGACCTGGATGACCAGGGTCAGGCTGTCCTGCACCAGCGCGGTTTCGTCCACCACCGGCCAGCTGGCGTCGATCACCGGGTCGGCGTGACCCAGTTGATTCCACAGCTCGTGGCTGATGTGCGGCGTGATCGGCGCCAGCAGCAAGGTCACGGCTTCCAGGCCTTCGTGAACCAGTGCGCGATCCTGTTCGGTGCCTTGCGCGGCTTTTTCCAGGACATTCATCAGCGTCATCACCTGGGCGATGGCAGTGTTGAATTTGTGGTTCTGGCCGACGTCATGGCTGGCCTGCTTGATGGCCAGGTGAATCGAGCGACGGATGGCTTTCTGCTCATCGTTCAGGCCGGCGACCTCCAGTTTGCCCGGCAGGCCCTGAGTGACGTGAGCTTGAGCCAGGCGCCAGACGCGCTTGAGGAAACGGTGCGAGCCCTCGACGCCCGAGTCGGACCATTCCGCGCTCATGTCAGGTGGCGAGGCGAACATCATGAACAGGCGGCAGGTGTCTGCGCCGAACTGGTCAATCATCGATTGTGGGTCAACGCCATTGTTCTTCGACTTGGCCATCTTCTCGGTGCCGCCGATTTCCACCGGCAGGCCGTCGGCGATCAGCTTGGCGCTGATGACCTTGGCTTTGCTGTCACGCTCGAGTTCGACGTCCGCCGGGTTGAACCAGGTGTAGGCACCGTTGGCTTCGCGACGATAGTAAGTCTCGGCGATCACCATGCCTTGGGTCAGCAGGTTCTTGAACGGCTCGTTGGAGCTCACCAGGCCTTCGTCGCGCATCAGCTTGTGAAAGAAGCGCGCGTAGAGCAGGTGGAGAATGGCGTGTTCGATGCCGCCGATGTATTGATCCACCGGCAACCAATGGTCAGCCGCGGATTTTTCCACCAGGCCGCCTTCAAAGTGCGGCGAGGCGTAGCGGGCGTAGTACCACGAGGACTCGACGAAGGTGTCCATGGTGTCGGTTTCACGCTTGGCCGGTGCGCCGCATTTCGGGCAGTTGCACTCGTAGAACTCAGGCATGCGCGCCAGGGGCGAACCGGCGCCGTCGGGTACGACGTCTTCCGGCAGGACCACGGGCAGTTGATCTTCCGGTACCGGTACGTCGCCGCAGGTATCGCAATGCACGATCGGGATCGGGCAGCCCCAGTAGCGCTGGCGGCTGATGCCCCAGTCGCGCAGGCGGAACTGGGTGCGGGAGGCGCCGAGGTTTTTCTTGATCAGCGCCACTTCGATGGCATCGAACGCGCCGGCGAAGTCCAGGCCGTCGAACGCGCCGGAGTTGATCAGCTCGCCGTGTTCGCCGTAGGCGTCCTGCCAAGGGGCCGGGGTTTGATCACCGGCGCTGGTGCGCACTACGGCTTTGACGGGCAGGTTGTACTTGTGGGCGAATTCGAAATCGCGTTCGTCGTGGGCCGGCACTGCCATGACAGCACCATCGCCGTAATGCATCAGTACGTAGTTGGCGACCCACACCGGGAGTTTTTCACCGGTGAGCGGGTGCTCGACGAACAGCGCGGTCGGCAGGCCTTTCTTCTCTTGAGTGGCGACGTCGGCTTCGGCGACGCTGCCGCCCTTGCATTCGGCAATGAACGCCTGCAGCGCGGGGTTATTCCGGGCGGCCAGGGTCGCCAACGGGTGCTCGGCGGCCACGGCGACATAAGTGGCGCCCATCAAGGTATCCGGACGGGTGGTGAAGACCTTCAGGTTGCCGGCTTCGCCAATGGAGGCAACGTCGTACGGGAATTGCACTTCCATGCCCCGGGACTTGCCGATCCAGTTGCGTTGCATGGTCTTGACCTGTTCAGGCCAGCCAGTCAGTTCGTCGAGACTCTCCAGCAGTTCATCCGCGTAGGCGGTGATCTTGAAGTAGTACATCGGGATTTCGCGTTTTTCGATCAGCGCGCCGGAACGCCAGCCGCGGCCGTCGATCACTTGTTCGTTGGCCAGTACGGTCTGGTCAACCGGGTCCCAGTTCACGGTGCCGTTCTTGCGGTAGATCACGCCTTTTTCGAACAGGCGGGTGAACAGCCATTGTTCCCAGCGGTAGTAGTCGGGCTTGCAGGTGGTGACCTCGCGGGACCAGTCCACCGCCAGGCCCAGGCTGCGCAGCTGGGTCTTCATGTAGGCGATGTTTTCGTAGGTCCACTTGGCAGGGGCCACGTTGTTCTTCATCGCGGCGTTTTCCGCCGGCATGCCGAAGGCGTCCCAACCCATGGGTTGCAGGACGTTCTTGCCTTGCATGCGCTGATAGCGGGAGATCACGTCGCCGATGGTGTAGTTGCGCACGTGCCCCATGTGTAGCTTGCCGCTGGGGTAAGGGAACATCGACAGGCAGTAGTAAGTCTCCTTGCCTGGCTGTTCACTGACTTCAAAGGACTTTTGCTCGTCCCAGAACGACTGGGCGGCGGCTTCGATTTCACGGGGCTGGTAGTGTTCGTGCATGGCTACTTTTGTACTGAATGGGGTGGCCCAATCCTCTTCGTGGCCATACTGGACGCAGACGACGCCGAATGCGGCGTTTTCGATGCCCAGCCAAGCTGGAAGTGGAGTTACAGGAAGCGCCGTAGCATACATGACCGCACTCTGCCGAGGGAAACCCTGATTGCTGCCGAGCCATTGCCGATTCATTGCCGACCATCGGCCCCGGCCCGCGCTCAGGGCCGTTGGTCGCGGCGTCCTGCCGGTTTGCCCAGCGAAGCTAAGCTTCTCAATGGGGAGTGAGTCTTATCTTCAATGAGGTGAGGGATGGTTGAATCACAACGAAAAGTAACGACGCCTGAGTTGTACGAAAAACTGATCGATCGTCTCGGGGTAGCCCTTGACGCTGCAAGAACCGCCGGTCATTTGCGTGATGAACGCCCGGCAGAGCTGGAGCTGCGCGGCTTGAGCCCCGCAGAGTTCGAACTGGTCAAGGCTTACCTCGAACAGGCCGGACACCAAGCCCCCACCAGTGGGGTCCAGGTACTCAAGCGTCTCGATGTGCCCCGTTCGGCCAAAGTTGTATGGCTCAAGGACCGGACACCTGACAAGGATGCTGTAAAAGTCCGGTCACTGCAGTTCAAGTAACGCCGGATTCACGCGTGTCGCTTTTTTTGATTCAAGGTTTTTTCGAATCTGTTGTCGCTTTGCGTCAACCCACTTAGGCTTCGGGCATCTATGGAGATGCCCGATGCCGTTTCGTTATTTCATCAAAACACTTTTATTGCCGCCCGGCCTTCTTTTGCTGCTGTTGGCGCTCGCCTGGTGGTGGCGCAACTCCCGGCCGCGCCTGGCCGGCCTGTGCTTTTTCGTTGGACTGGGTGGCTTCTGGCTGATGAGCCTGCCCGTGGTAGTGCAATGGAGCGCCAGGGCGCTGGAACGCGAACCGCCGCTGCCGCGCAGCGAATGGGCGACCCTGGCCCAGCGTGCCGACGCCATTGTGGTGCTGGGTTCTGGCCGTGAGCGCGGTGACCTGGCCTGGGGCGCCGACCAACCCACCGGCATCGGCCTGGAGCGCCAGCGTTATGCCGCGCGCCTGGCCAAGGCGTCGGGGTTGCCGGTGCTGACGACCGGCGGCTTGCACTACGGCACCCCACCCAGTGAAGCCAAACTGATGGCTGATTCGATGCTGGACGATTTCGGCGTGAGCGTTCGCTGGCAGGAAGAGCGCAGCCGCACGACCTGGGAAAACGCCCGGATGAGCGCCGAGATCCTTCTGCCGGCCGGCATCAAGCGTGTCGTCGTGGTGACCCAGGCATGGCACATGCCGCGGGCGGTCTGGAGTTTCGAGCGGTCGGGGTTTGAAGTGGTGCCAGCACCGGTGGGCTTCCTGGGACAGGACAATGCCCGACCGCTGGGCGGCTGGATGCCGGAGTTCAAGTCGATCTGGCAGTCGGGGCAGTTGATGAATGAGGCGGTGGGGCTGGTGGGGTATCGGTTGTTCTACCGCTGAAGATGATGAGGTCGCGAGGGCGCCCTCATTGTGGCGAGGGAGCAAGCGCCCTCGCCACAGGGGGCCAAAAGTCCTTAAACGGTTTTGGCCATCCGGCCCGCGATCAACGCCCAGCCCAGCAGCAACACGCACAAAATGATCAGCGGCCACGAGCGCCATTGCAGGTACGGCGTCAGGTCGTGCATCGGCACCACTTCGCCGTAGAGGATGCCACGCTCGAATTGCGGGATCTGTGTGGTGATCTGGCCGAAGGGGTTGATCAGCCCGGTCACGCCGTTGTTGGTGGCGCGAATCATCCAGCGACCGGCTTCCAGGGCGCGCATCTGCGCCATTTGCAGGTGCTGTAACGGGCCGATGGAAGTGCCGAACCAAGTGTCGTTACTGATGGTCAGCAACAGGTCGCTACGGGCCGAGAGGCTGGCGGCGAACTCCGGATAGACCACTTCATAGCAGATGAACGGCGCGATCTGGTAACCCTTGGCTTGCAACAACGGCTGGTCGGCCGGGCCCCGGGCAAAGTCGGACATAGGCAGGTCGAAGAAGGCGATCAGGCCCCGCAGGATGTCCTGCAGCGGCACGTACTCGCCGAACGGCACGAGTTTCTGCTTCAGGTAAGTCCCGTCGCCTTCGCCGGTCACGGTGATGCCGTTGTAGTAACGCTTCTCGTGGCGCACCAGTTGGCGAATCGGCACGCCGGTGATCAGCGCCGAATGCCGCTCGGCGGCGAAGTTGCCCATCATGTCCAGGTAGCCCTGGGCTGATTCCTTGAGCACCGGGACTGCGGTCTCCGGCCAGATCAGCAGGTCGACGCGTTTGGAGGCAAAGCTCATGTCGCGGTACAGCGCCAACTGCGCGTTGAGCTGCTCCGGGTCCCACTTCATGCTTTGTTCGATGTTGCCCTGAATCGCTGCGACGCTTAGCGGGTCGCCCGACGGGCTGGTCCAGGCGTGGCCCTTGAGCGCCATGCCGGCCACCCACGGGCCGATCAACAGCAGCACACCTGCGGCGATAAAACCTTTGCGCCCGGCGCGGATCAGGCGGGACGCGTTGTACAGCAGCGCGGCAGTGAGGGCCAACGTGAAGGAAATCAGCCACATCCCGCCCAGCGGCGCGAGGCCGGCCAGCGGGCCGTCGAGCTGGCTGTAGCCGGAATACAACCACGGGAACCCGGTGAGGAACCAGCCGCGAAAGGCTTCCTGGCCCAGCCACAGCGCGGCGAAGGCCAAGGCGTCGGCCAGTGGGGCTTCGTTGCGCCGCAGCCAGCGCGCCCAGAGCCAGGCGGGCAGGGCGAAGAACCAGGCGATGGCGGCGATGAACAGCAGCATTAACAGGCCGGCGAGCAGTACCGAGGCGCCGCCGAAGTTGTGGATGCTGACGTAGATCCAGCTGGTGCCGGCGCCAAACAGGCCAAAACCGAAACACCAGCCACGGCCCAAGGCCTGGCGCGGCGAAAGCTCACGCAACCCGGCATAGAAGAACCCGACCGCCAACAGTGCCAGCGGCCAGATATCGAACGGCGCCAAGGCCAGGGTGGTGATCGCGCCGGCCGCCACGGCCAGCAGGTTACCGGGCCAGCCGGGGCGGGTTATCCAGCGCATTTTTGTCCTTAGCGGGTCTCGCAGGGGTTATCGGGCAATGGGGGACAGGCGCAGCAGATGAATCCGACGGCTGTCGGCATTCAGGATGCGGAAGCGCCAGGAGCCGATTTCCGTGGTTTCGTTGCGCTTGGGCAGGTGCCCGAAAGCACTCATCACCAGGCCGCCGACGGTGTCGAACTCATCGTCGGAGAATTGGCTGTCGAAGAACTCGTTGAAGTTTTCGATCGGCGTCAGCGCCTTGATCAGGAAATCGCCGCTGGGCAGGGGCTTGATGTAGCTGTCTTCCTCGACGTCGTGCTCGTCTTCGATGTCGCCGACGATCTGCTCGAGCACGTCTTCGATGGTCACCAGGCCGGCCACGCCGCCGTACTCGTCGATGACGATGGCCATGTGGTTGTGGTTGGCGCGGAATTCACGCAGCAGCACGTTCAGGCGCTTGGATTCGGGCACGAAAGTGGCCGGACGCAGCAAGTCCTTGATGTTGAAGCTGTCGCCGTTTTCCTGAAGGATCAGCGGCAGCAGATCCTTGGCCAGCAGCACGCCCATGACGTCGTCATGGCTCTCGCCGACCACCGGGTAGCGCGAGTGAGCGGAATCGACCACGGCGGGCAGGAATTCACGGGGTGTCTGGGTCGCCTTGATGCTGACCATCTGCGAGCGCGGGACCATGATGTCGCGTACTTGCAGGTCAGCGACCTGGATGGCGCCTTCGACGATGGCCAGCGCTTCGCTGTCCAACAGTTTGTTCTGGTGTGCATCGCGCAGCAGCTCCAGCAGCTCCTGGCGGTTTTTCGGCTCATGGGCAAAAGCCTGGGTGAGCTTGCCCAGCCATGACTTCTGCCCGTTGCTCGATCGATCTTCGCTCATAGCGATTACTCTGAATCCTTTATCGTTACAGGTTGATGTATCAGTGTTCGTCGCCGGCGTAGGGGTCGGGATGACCCAGCTCTGCAAGCAACGTTCGTTCCAGTGCTTCCATTTCTTCGGCTTCGTCATCTTCTATGTGGTCGTAACCCAGCAGATGCAAACAGCCGTGAATGACCAGGTGGGCCCAGTGGGCCTCAGGAAGCTTGTCTTGTTCAGCCGCTTCACGCTCCACCACCGGGACGCAGATCACCAGGTCCCCCAGCAGTGGGATGTCGAGCAGTTCATCAGGCACGTCGGCGGGGAACGACAACACATTGGTGGCGTAATCTTTTTGCCGCCAGGTGTGGTTCAGTTCGCGGCCTTCGGGTTCGTCCACCAGGCGGATGGTCAACTCCGAGTCGGCGCTGCGCTGGCGCAAGGCCAGTTCGCACCATTGACGAAATTGGGCTTCACTGGGGGCGGCGTGTTCGCAGGCCACTTGCAGGTCGAGTTCAAGCATTGTGGCGATTGCCTTTGCCTTCGGGCGCGTCGTCAGCCTCGCGGTTCTCGAAGCGCTCGTAGGCTTCGACAATGCGTTGCACCAGCGGATGGCGTACGACGTCCTTGGGCATGAAATGCGTGAAGCTGATGCCCGGTACATCCTTGAGCACCTGGATCACATGGTTCAGCCCGGACTTGGTGCCCTTGGGCAAGTCGACCTGGGTAATGTCGCCAGTGATGACGGCGGTGGAGCCGAAGCCGATCCGGGTCAGGAACATTTTCATCTGCTCGACCGTGGTGTTCTGGCTTTCGTCGAGGATGATGAAGCTGTTGTTCAGCGTACGTCCGCGCATGTAGGCCAGTGGCGCGACCTCGATGACCTGGCGCTCGATCAGCTTGGCGACGTATTCGAAGCCGAGCATTTCATACAGCGCGTCATACAGTGGGCGCAGGTACGGGTCGATCTTCTGGGCCAGGTCGCCAGGCAGGAAGCCGAGTTTTTCCCCCGCTTCGACCGCCGGACGCACCAGCAGGATGCGCCGCACTTGCTCGCGCTCCAGCGCATCGACCGCGCAGGCAACCGCCAGGTAGGTCTTGCCGGTACCGGCCGGACCGATGCCGAAGTTGATGTCGTTGCCCAGGATTTCCTTCACGTAGCGCTGCTGATTCAAGCCGCGAGGGCGAATCATGCCTTTTTTCGTGCGCAGGGCCACGGCAGGTTCCGACGGGGCGTGGTTGTCGAGTTCTTCGACAGCCGACTCCTGCAGGAACAGATGGACGGTGTCCGGCGACAGCTCGTTCCCCTTGGTTTCCCGGTAGAGGCGGCGCAGCAGGTTTTCCGCGGAGGTGGTGTGCTTGGGTTCGCCGATCAGTTCGAACTGGTTTCCGCGATTGCGGATCTCGATGGCCAGGCGCTGTTCGATCAAGCGCAGGTGCTCGTCGAATTGCCCGCACAGATTGGCGAAGCGGCGAGCCTCAAAGGGCTCGAGAATAAAGCGATGTGGTTCGATGGGTGCGTTCAAGGTCGTTTTTAGCCGCCCAGGGGCAATTAAGATGAAACCAAGGATAGCGCCAGTAGGCTGGGTGCGAAAGCTCTTAATAAACCGAGCAATCTTGTGGGAGCAAGGCTTGCCCGCGATGAATGCAACTCGGTCCCTCAAGAATTGAGGCGCCTGCATCGCGGGCAAGCCTTGCTCCCACTGGTTCTGCTTTCACAGGGGATCGGGGTGTTACTGGATCAACGAACCGCGCAACGAGTGCGGTTGCGCGGCGTCGATGTGCACGTCGGCGAACTGGCCGATCAGGGCTGGGGTGTCGCAGCGGAAGTTGACGATGCGGTTGTTTTCGGTCCGCCCTTGCAACTCGCCCGGGTCCTTTTTCGAGTAATCGGTCACCAGGATCCGCTGGACGGAGCCGACCATTTGTCGGCTGATCTCGAAACCTTGCTGGTTCAAGCGGTGTTGCAAGGCGTTGAGCCGTTCTTTTTTCACTTCTTCGGGAGTTTCGTCCGCCAGGTCGGCCGCCGGGGTGCCGGGGCGTTGGCTATAGACGAAGGAATAGGAGAAGTCGAAGCCCACGTCTTCGATCAGTTTCATGGTCTGCTGGAAATCTTTTTCGGTTTCGCCGGGAAAACCGACGATAAAGTCCGAGCTGATGCAGATCCCCGGTACCGCTGCCCGTAGCTTGCGCAGCTTGGATTTGTATTCCAGCGCCGTATGGTTGCGCTTCATGGCCGCGAGGATCCGGTCGGAACCCGATTGCACCGGTAGGTGCAGGTGCTTGACCAGTTCGGGGACCTCGGCGTGGGCCTGGATCAGGCTGTCGGAGAACTCCAGCGGGTGCGAGGTGGTGTAGCGGATGCGGTCGATGCCATCCACCGCCGCCACCACGCGGATCAGTTCGGCGAGGTCGGCCAGGCGCCCGTCGTGGGTCAGGCCGCGATAACCGTTGACGTTCTGCCCCAGCAGGGTCACTTCACGCACGCCGTGTTCCGCCAGGTGGATGATCTCGGCAATCACGTCGTCGAACGGTCGGCTGACTTCCTCGCCCCGGGTGTAGGGCACCACGCAGAACGTGCAGTACTTGCTGCAACCTTCCATCACCGACACATAGGCACTTGGGCCGTCGATGCGTGGTTCGGGCAGGTGGTCGAATTTTTCGATCTCCGGGAACGAGACGTCCACCTGCGGCAGCTTGGTGCTACGGGCGGCGTCGATCATCTCCGGCAGACGGTGCAGGGTCTGTGGGCCGAAAACCACGTCCACGTACGGCGCGCGATCACGGATGGCGGCGCCTTCCTGGCTGGCCACGCAACCGCCCACGGCGATGACCATTTCCGGGTTGGCCAGTTTCAGTTCGCGCCAGCGGCCCAGTTGGGAATACACCCGATCCTGGGCGCGTTCGCGGATCGAACAGGTGTTGAGCAGGATCACGTCCGCGTCTTCGGCGCGGGCGGTGACTTCCAGGGCCTGGTGTTCACCCAGCAGATCGACCATGCGCGAGCTGTCGTACTCGTTCATCTGGCAACCGTGGGTTTCGATGTAAAGCTTCTTGGCCATGGAGGGGGTCATCACGTGATTCAAAGAACCGCGCATTATAGGGAACAAGTCCTTGGGTTCCTACCGCTGTGCGAGCAGTGGCTATGCTATAGTTCGCGCCCTCATTTTTACCCGCCGATGTGTTTCGCCAGCCATGACCAAACGTGAAGCTCCAATCTACAAGGTGATTTTCCTCAACCAGGGCCAGGTGTTCGAAATGTACGCCAAGCAGATCTATCAAAGTGATCTGTGGGGCTTCCTGGAAGTGGAAGAGTTCGTCTTTGGCGAGCGCACGCAAGTGGTCGTCGATCCGAGCGAGGAAAAGCTCAAGGCGCAGTTCGAAGGCGTGGTGCGCAGTTTCGTGCCGATGCACTCGATCGTGCGCATCGACGAAGTCGAGCGCCTGGGCACCCCGAAAATCAGCGAGGCCCGGGGCGCGGTCGGCAACGTGATGCCGTTTCCGATGCCGATGCCTGAGAAGTAAGGCTAAACACCGAGTTACCCTCATTCGCGAGCAAGCCCGCTCCCACACTGGATTGTCTGTGAACACGTTATTTGTGGGCACCGGAGATCATGTGTGGGAGCGGGCTTGCTCGCGAAGGGGCCGGTAAGGCCATCGCATTAATCAGGGCAACGGCGAGAAGGGCGTGCGCCCGTCGGCGTTCTGCAATTCCATCAGGTATTTGCGGAAGATCTGTCCCAGCACCTGGGTGGCCACTTCCAGCTCGTCGCGGGGCATTTTCTCGGCGACTTCGTCGGCGGTGTCCAGGGCGTCTTCGGCGCCGTTGACCGCCGCCATCTTCAAGACGATGTAGGCCTGGACATTATTGGCCGGCACACCTTCACCATGAAAGAACATGCCGCCGAGCTTGAATTGCGCCTGGGCATGGCCTTGCAGCGAGGCTTTTTCGAAGTAGTTGAGGGCTAGCTTGAGGTCGCGCGGCGCAGCTTTGCCTTCGTAGTAGAACTCACCCAGCTCGTATTGCGCTTGTGCATCACCTGCGTCCGCCGCTTTTTGACAGGCGTCGAGTGCCGATGCGAGATCTTGTGGCTGGGTATTGAGCGTGCAACGGCCCAGCGCCGGGATCAACAACGAGTTGCCGCCTGCCTGGGCATTCGCGAGCAGGGGCTGAAGGAGCAACAGGCAGCCCAAGGCAAGGGTGCGGCCGGTGCGGTTCATGGGAATCGACTTACCTCTGAGGGGCGCGCGGACCCTCCGGGGGATCCAATAAGCGCGCATTATGAAATAAGCAGGGCCATCCTTACAAAGTCTTTACTCGTTTTTCTGCTGCGAGGGAACCTCAACGGCCGCTTCGAGGGTAAATACGTAGGAAAAGGGCGCAAGGTTGTCGGTGATAACTGACGCCGGTGTCAGCCAGCGTCAGTTATCCACAGGCTTATTTCAGTGCAGCGAAAGCCCGCTCGGCGGCGTCGAGGGTGATTTTCAGCTCGGCCTCGCCATGGGCGATGGAGGTGAATCCGGCTTCGAACGCGCTCGGTGCCAGGTACACGCCGCCGTCCAGCATCAGGTGGAAGAAGCGCTTGAAGCGGTCGGCGTCGCTGGCCATCACGTCTTCGAAGGTGACGATGTCATCGGCACCACTGAAATACAGGCCGAACATGCCGCCGGCCTGGGTGGTCACAAACGGGATGCCGGCCGCGTCGGCGCGAACCTGCAAGCCGTCGAGCAGACGGGTGGTGTAGTCGGTCAGTTCGGCGTGGAAGCCCGGACGGCTGATCAAACGCAGGGTGGTCAGGCCGGCGGCCATGGCCAATGGGTTGCCCGACAACGTGCCGGCCTGGTAGACCGGGCCCAGCGGTGCGATGCATTCCATGATGGCGCGCTTGCCGCCGAAGCAGCCCACCGGCATGCCGCCGCCGATGATCTTGCCGAAGGTGCTCAGGTCCGGCGTCACGCCGTAATGGGCCTGGGCGCCGCCGAGGGCCACGCGGAAGCCGGTCATCACTTCGTCGAAAATCAACACCACGCCGTGCTGGTCGCACAGGCTGCGCAGGCCTTCGAGGAAACCCGGTGCCGGCGGTACGCAGTTCATGTTGCCGGCCACCGGCTCGACGATGATGCAGGCCACGTCCTGGCCAACTTCACCCAGCATCGTCTCGACGGCTTCGAGGTCGTTGAACGGCAGGGTCAACGTGTGTTTGGCGAACGCCGCCGGTACGCCAGCCGAACTCGGCACGCCTTGGGTCAATGCGCCGGAACCGGCCTTGACCAGCAGGCTGTCGGAGTGGCCGTGGTAGCAGCCCTCGAACTTGATGATGCTGTCGCGCCCGGTGAAGCCCCGCGCCAGGCGGATTGCGCTCATGGTCGCTTCGGTGCCGGAGCTGACCATGCGCACCATTTCCATCGACGGCACGATCGAGCAGACCAGGTCGGCCATTTCGGTTTCCATCGCGGTCGGAGCGCCGTAGGACAGGCCATGCACCAACTGCTTGCGCACCGCGTCGAGCACTTCCGGATGACTGTGGCCGAGGATCATCGGGCCCCACGAGCCAACGTAATCGACATAACGCTTATCGTCTTCGTCGGTCACGTACGCGCCTTCGGCGTGCTTGAAAAACAGCGGGGTGCCGCCGACGCTCTTGAACGCACGAACGGGCGAGTTCACGCCGCCGGGGATGTGTTTCTGGGCGTTGGCAAACAGGGTTTCGGAACGGGACATGGTTAGGCTCTCGAAAGCGGAAATTATTTGATCTGCAGCAGATCGTTGAAAGCGCGGGCGCGGCGCGTCACTTCCCCGCTGCTGTCGGCACCGAACAGGCCGTGGACCACCGCCAGCAGATCGACGCCGTGGGCCACCAGTGGGGCGGCGTTCTCCAGGGTGATACCGCCAATGGCGCAAATCGGAACATGCAGTTTGCGGCGGGCCTGTTCCAGCAGTTCAAGGTTTGCGCTGGGCGCGCCGGGCTTGGTGTTGGAATTGAAGAAGCGCCCGAATGCGACGTAACTGGCACCTTCGGCGGCGGCCTGTTCGGCCAGTTCCAGGCTCGAATGACAAGTGGAGCCGATGATCGCCTGGCGCCCCAACAGTGCCCGCACCGGCGCCAACGGGCCATCGGTCTGGCCCAGGTGCACGCCGACGCCCAGGCGTGCGGCCAGCTCTGCGTCGTCGTTGATGATCAGTTGAGTCTTGTAGCGCTCGCAGAGGTTGCGCAGCGCTTCGGCTTCGCGCAGGCGCCGGGCCTCGTCGCTGCTTTTATCGCGGTATTGCAACAGGGTGACGCCGCCGTCCAGTGCCGCTTCGACATAAGCGAGGAATTTGCCGGCCAGCAGCTGGCTGTCGGTGATGGCGTAAAGGCCACGTAATTTCATTCCACAGGCCTCCAGTGCTACGAGCAGAAATCCAGCGGCAGGCGACGCGGTACGAACTGGCCTTTGCCCAGTTGTTCGGCATCGCGCAGGGTGCGCCAGGTGTAATCGAGTGCGGTCTTGACGGCGCTGGCGAGCTGTTCGCCCTGGGCCAGCCGACCGGCCAGGGCGCTGGCCAGGGTGCAGCCGGAGCCGTGATAGCTGCCGGGCAAGCGCTGGCAGGTATAGGTTTCGCGGCGACCGTCGCGGCTGTACAGGCGATTATGGACTTCATGTTCGTCGCCGTGACCACCGGTGATCAACAGGTGTTTGACGAAGGGCAGCAGTTTTTCGGCGCACTCGTCGGCGCTGCCCTCGGGCAGTTCGGCGAGGATGCGTGCTTCCGGCAGGTTGGGGGTGGCGATGATGGCCAGGGGCAGCAGGCGTTCGCGCATGGCGTAGCCGACTTCATCCTTGCCCAGTCGCCCGCCACCGCCGGCGCGTAGCACCGGGTCGCAGACCATTGGCAGATGCGGGTGTGCCTGGAGCAGTTCGACCACGGTGTCGACCATTTCCAGTGAGCCGAGCATGCCCAGCTTGACCGCCGCCACTGGCGAATCGTTGAGCACGGCGTTGGCTTGTGCCAGCACCCACTCGCGATCGAGCACGCGGAAATCGCTGACGTTGACTGTGTCTTGCACGGTCAACGCGGTAACTGCCGGGGCGGCATGGCAACCCTGGGCGAGCAGGGCTTCGATATCTGCCTGCAAGCCGGCGCCACCACTGGGGTCGTGGCCGGAGAGGCAGAGGACAACGGGGCGAGAGCTGTAGATATTCATGGTGCGCGAGCTTACCACCAAACCCCTTGAAGCGGCGCACACCTGTGGTGGGGGAAATTTACGCGATGGAGGGGTTTATCCGTGACGAAGGGATAAATCCCCTCGCCAGGGTCGGGCCCGGCGCCAGGCTTGTTTCGCAAGTTGACCAAAGCAACAGCTCTATCTCAATGCTTGCCGCTGGAACGCCCGTTCTAGAGCCTTCTGCGGGAAAGATTTCAATGGTGCAAATTGGCCATCAACGGCTATGCTAGAGATGGATCCAACTCATAACAGGTAATGCCGGTTTTACGTCTACTCAGGGAATGGGGGGCTTCCTGACTCAACCGGACAGGCCACGCTGGGGCTTAAATGCGCTATTTGCTGATATTGCTGCTGTGCTTGTCCCCCTTGGCGAGCGCCCTCGAATTCGATGAGTTCACTCAAAGCCTGCCTTTGGGTCATGCCCTGCAAGTATTCGAAGACACAGAAGGCACGGCCACCCTCGATGATGTCCTCGCCCAGGCTGCGGCGGGTGGCTTCAAACCCCATGATAAAGAGACGCTGAACGCTGGCTATTCACGGTCGGCGTTCTGGCTGAAAGTCGATTTGCATTACCGCCCCGGCAATCCGGAGGCCCAACGCACGTGGCTGCTGGAACTGGCGTATCCGCCGCTGGACCACCTCGACTTGTATCTGCCAGACGCCGCAGGGGCCTATCGCCTGGTGCGCCAGACGGGTGATGCATTGCCCTTCGCCAGTCGTGAAATTCACCAGAACAACTACCTGTTCAGCCTGGCTTTCAAACCCGATCAACAGCAGACCGTGTACCTGCGCCTGCAAAGCCAGGGGTCGATCCAGGCACCGCTGACGCTGTGGTCGAGCACTGCTTATCTCGAACAACAGCCGTTGCGTTTGTACGTGCTGGGGATCATCTATGGCGTTTTGCTGGGGATGCTGGTCTACAACCTGTTCATCTACCTGAGCGTGCGGGACACCAGCTACCTTTATTACATCGTCTATATTGCCTCGTTCGGCCTGTATCAGTTGTCGGTCAACGGCGCGGCGGTGGAGTACTTCTGGCCGGACAACCCCTGGTGGGCTAACGCCGCGACGCCGTTCTTCATCGGCTGCGCGGGCCTGTTTGGCAGCCAGTTCGCCCGCAGCTTCCTGCAAACCGCGCAATACAGTCGCTGGCTTGACCGCCTGCTGCTGGCGCTGATTGCCTACAGCGCGGTGGTGGTGGGGCTGTCGCTGATGACCAGCTACGCTCTGGCGCTGCGCCTGGCAACGGCGCTGGCGCTGGTATTCACCGTGGTGATTTTTTCCGCCGGGGTGTTGGTCTGGTGGCGCGGCCTGCGAGTGGCGCGCTATTTCATCATTGCCTGGTCGGCGTTTCTGTTGGGCGGCATCGTCAACACGATGATGGTGCTTGGCTATCTGCCGAACGTGTTCTTGACCATGTATGCCAGCCAGATCGGCTCGGCCATCGAAGTGGCGCTGTTGTCCCTGGCCCTGGCCGACCGCATCAATGCCCTGCGCGAGCAGCAGGCCCAGACCCTGTTCGATGCCGGACAGAAACTCGAAGTGCTCAACCGGCAATTGGCCCACGGCAACAAGCTCAAGGACGAATTCCTCGCCACGTTGACCCACGAGCTGCGGACGCCAATGAATGGTGTGATCGGTTCCCTGGAGTTGATGGAAACCGTCGAAATGGACGAGGAACTGACCCAGTACCAACAAACCGCCGCCGGTTCGGCGCGGGACATGATGCGCATGGTCAACGGCATCCTCACCCTTACCGAGTTGCAGGCCGGCAAGCTCAAGGTCTATCCGGCGCCGTTCAGCCTGCGCAGTGTGATCGATGCCTTGGAGGTACAGTTCGCCGCCAATGCCGAGGCCAAGGGGCTGGATTTCAAGGTTGAAGTGAGCCCGGGCCTGGCGGATCGATTGCTCGGTGACAGCGGCAAACTGGCCCAATGCCTGGAGTGCCTGCTGGACAACGCCATCAAGTTCACCCGGGTTGGCGGCCTGGCGTTGCGGGTCAGCGGCCGGCCGATGGGGCGCGATCACCTGGTGCTGTCGTTCGCCGTGATCGACACTGGTATCGGCTTTACCGACCTTGGAGAGGCGTCCTTGTACCAGCGCTTTTTCCAGCTCGACGGTTCAATGACCCGTGAGTATGGCGGTCTCGGCGTCGGTCTGGCGATCTGCCGGCAATTGGTGGAACTGCTGGGCGGACGCCTGACCCACACCTCCGAGCCAGGTCGCGGCAGTCGTTTTCAGCTGGACGTCGAGTTTGAAATAGCCTTGTCAGCGGCGGTCCCCACGGCGTTTTCGTTCGGTGGGCGCCAAGGCTCGCGCCTGCCCCAGGATTGCACGGTGCTATTGGCGGATGACAACAGTATCGATCGACTGGTGATGCGCGGCATGTTGCTCAAGCTTGGTTACCGGGTGCGCACCGCTGACAGTGGGCGCGCGGCTTTGGACTTGTTGCAGGGCGAGAGCTTTGATGCAGTGTTGCTTGACTGCCAGTCGCCACCGCTGGACGGTGTGTCGGTCTGTTGCCAGATCCGCACGCTGTCCGGCTGCGAGGATTTGCCGGTGCTGGTGGTCAGCCCGAACCTGGATCATGAGCATTGTCCGTCGGGCGCCTTGATTGATTACCTGGGCAAGCCGGTGAAATTCGAGGCATTGCAGGCGACTCTGCAGCGCCGGGTGCTTTGCCCGAAGCAGGGTGAAAGCGCCGGCATTTAGGCGGGTATGACACTTTGTTCGGTTGGGGGGCGGTGCTTAACTGAACTCTGCTGGCCGACCGAGGAGCCCCGTCATGAACCTGCACCAGTTCGCCGAAACCCACGACGTCACCAATCAGCCGCCGTCCCTGGACGGCGCCAACCTGTATCGCATCGACCTGCCGCTGCAGCAGTGGTCGCAGCGTTTCGGTGCTGGCTGGGCGCAGGCGCGGATCGATGAATACGGTGCGCTGGCCGGTGGGCCGCTGATGGAAGCAGGGTTCCTGGCCAATCAGAACAAACCGGTATTTTCCAGTCACGACCGGTATGGCCATCGCATCGACCTGGTGGAGTTCCATCCTGCCTATCACCAGTTGATGCGCACCGCCGTCGAGCATGGCCTGCCCAGCTTGCCGTGGGCTGATCCGCAACCCGGTGCCCATGTCGCTCGTGCCTCGATGACCTATTTGCACAGCCAGGCGGAAGCTGGCACCGGCTGTCCGCTGACCATGACCTTCGCCAGCGTTCCGGCGCTGCGCCTGCAACCGGACCTGGCCGAGCACTGGGTGCCAAAAGTGCTCGCCACCGAGTACGACCCGCGTAACATCGGCATGGCCCACAAGGCCGGGGTTACCCTTGGCATGGCAATGACCGAAAAACAGGGCGGCACCGATGTGCGGGCCAACACCACCAAGGCCTATCCGGTGGGCGCCAGCGGCCCGGGCCAGGCCTATGAATTGGTGGGGCACAAGTGGTTCTGTTCGGCGCCGATGTGCGACGCCTTCCTTACACTGGCTCAGACCGACAAGGGCCTGACCTGTTTCCTGCTGCCGCGCCATCGCCCGGATGACACCCGCAATCAGTTCTACATCCAGCGGTTGAAAAACAAACTGGGCAATTGCTCCAATGCCTCCAGCGAAGTCGAGTTTCGCGGCGCCTTGGCCTGGATGGTCGGTGAAGAAGGGCGCGGTGTGCCGACGATCATCGAGATGGTCGCCATGACCCGCTTCGATTGCATGGTCGGCTCCAGCGCCCTGATGCGCCAGGCCCTGACCCAGGCCAGCCACCACTGCGCGCACCGCAAGGTCGCTGGCAAGTTGCTGAGCGAGCAGCCATTGATGCAAAACGTCCTGGCTGATTTGGCGTTGGAAAGCGAAGCCGCCCTGGCCTTGAGCCTGCGCATGGGCCAGGCGCTCGATCACTTGAATGACGAGCATGAGGCCAAATTCGCCCGGCTGGTGACGGCGGTGGGCAAGTACTGGATCTGCAAGCGCGCTCCCGCGATGATCAACGAAGCCGCCGAATGCATGGGCGGTGCCGGTTACGTCGAAGACAGCATTCTGCCACGCTTGTACCGGGAAGCACCGGTCAATTCAACGTGGGAGGGCTCCGGCAACGTGCAGTGCCTGGATGTGCTGCGGGCCTTGTCCAAGGAGCCCGGTGTGCTGGAAGTGCTATTCACCGAACTGGGGGACGGCCATGGCGACAAGCGTCTGGCCGGGCACATCGATCAGTTGCACGCCGCGTTCAAGGACACCGATGACATCCAGTACCGCGCCCGGCAATTGACTGAAGACATCGCCGTCGGTTTGCAAGCCAAGTTGTTGTTGGAAGCGGGCAACAGCGATGTCAGCGATGCCTTCATCGCCAGCCGCCTTGGCTCGGCTGGCCGGGCGTATGGCGCCTTGCCTCGGGGCTTGCAGGTCGAAGCCATCGTGACGCGCTCCACCCCACACGGCTTTTAGAAACGACACATACCCCTGTGGGAGCGAGCTTGCTCGCGAAGGCGTCGGCACATCCAACATTTGTGGTGACTGACACTCAGCTATCGCGAGCAAGCTCGCTCCCACAGGGAATCGATCGAGTCCACTACGCCACTGTTCCCGTCGGGCGGCGATGCAGGCAAGATGAAGGCCTGCAAGTCAGAACACAGGAAGCTGATCGTGACCGAAGCGTTTATTGTCGTTCAAACCGCCGAGCAAGCCGTGGACCGGCTGGCCGCCCTGCACGAGCGTGCGACCACCGCGCTGAACCAGGCGCTCAAGCGTTACCTCAAGGATCGCGTCGAGCCGGATGCCGAGCAACGTGCGTTGTTTCGCTATCCGGCCTTGCGCCTGACCTATCACTGCCATGGCGAGGTCCCGCAAACCACGCGCGCTTACGCCAAGGTCCAGCTGCCGGGCACCTACAGCGTCACCGTCACCCATCCTGCTGCGTTTCGTAAGTACCTGCTGGAACAGCTGGTCCCGCTGATGCACGACTTTACCGTCACCGTGGAAGTGGGTGTCAGCGAGCAGAACATTCCGTACCCGTACGTGGTGGAGCAGGGCGATGAACTGGCCGGCTCCGGCGTAACCGCCGCGGTGCTGGCGCGGGTGTTCCCCAGCACTGACCTGTCGGCCGCCACCGATGGCATCGCCGACGGCCTCTATGACTGGGAAAACACCGACCCGCTGCCCCTGGCGCTGTTCGACGCCGCGCGGGTGGATTTCTCCCTGCGCCGGCTGGTGCATTACACCGGCAGCGACTGGCGTCATGTGCAGCCGTGGATCCTGCTGACCAACTATCACCGCTACGTCGACCAGTTCATCGTCCATGGTCTGGAGCAGTTGCGCAGCGATCCGCGTTTTGTACGCATGGTGCTGCCGGGCAACGTGATCATCGACAAGGACATGGACCACGGCGAAGCCTCGGCCATCGCTGCTGGCGTGGTCTGGCACCGCTACCAGATGCCGGCCTATCACCTGCAAGCCAATGATGGTCATGGCGTGACCCTGGTGAACATCGGCGTCGGTCCGTCCAACGCCAAGAACATCACCGACCACCTGGCCGTGCTGCGGCCGCATTGCTGGCTGATGATCGGCCACTGCGGCGGGTTGCGGCAGTCCCAGACCATCGGCGACTACGTGTTGGCCCACGCCTACATGCGCCGCGATGGCATCCTCGACCGGGTGGTGCCGCCGAACATTCCGATTCCGGCCCTGGCCGAAGTGCAGATGGCCTTGCAGCAAGCGGCGGCCAATGTCACCGGAGAAAAGGGCGACGAGCTGAAGAAACGCCTGCGTACCGGCACCGTGCTGACCTACGACGATCGCAACTGGGAATTGCGCTGGGCCCAGGAACGTCCGCTGATCAACCTGTCCCGCGCCGTGGCGGTGGACATGGAAAGCGGCACCATCGCCGCCCAGGGGTATCGCCTGCGGGTGCCGTACGGCACGTTGCTGTGCGTCTCGGACAAACCGTTGCACAGCGAGATCAAGTTGCCGGGTTCGGCCAACGCCTTCTATGAGCGGGCGGTCAACCAGCACCTGAAGATCGGTATTGCGGCCTTGGACCTGCTGCGTACCGAGCTCAACTCGCTGCATTCGCGCAAACTGCGCAGCTTCGACGAGCCACCGTTCCGCTGATCGGATGGTGGTCATTTAACGGTCGGGCCACTAGCATGGTCGGTCCTGACCGTTAGATGTTGTGTTCGCCATGTCTCGTCCCCCACGCCCTGTTTCCCGCCGTCCTGGCGCGAAGCCCCCAGCCTCCGCCCCGCGCCGCGTGGCCAAGGCCCCGCCAGCCGAGCCGAAGCTGATCCTGTTCAACAAGCCCTTCGATGTGCTGACGCAATTCAGTGACGGCGAGGGGCGGGCGACGCTCAAGGATTTTATCGATGTGCCGGGCATCTACCCGGCCGGGCGGCTGGATCGCGACAGCGAAGGGTTACTGTTGCTGACCAACGATGGGCAATTGCAGGCACGCATCGCCGACCCCAAGCACAAGCTGGCCAAGACCTATTGGGTACAGGTGGAGGGCGAGCCGAGTGCCGAACAATTGCAGCGTCTGCGTGACGGCGTGGAGTTGAACGACGGCATGACCTTGCCGGCCGAGGCGCGCCAATTGGATGAACCGCAATTATGGCCACGCAACCCGCCGGTACGCTTTCGTAAAAGCGTGCCCACCAGCTGGCTGGAACTGGTGATACGCGAAGGGCGCAACCGCCAGGTGCGACGCATGACCGCTGCGGTGGGCTTGCCGACATTGCGCCTGGTGCGGGTCAGGATCGGCGACTGGACAATCGAAGGGCTTGATCAGGGCCAGTGGAAAGAAGTGCCGGCGCGCTTATAGCGTCCCGGTCTCGATCAGGCCGATCACCACGCTCTTGATAACGAACGCCGCCACGCCGAGCCCCAGCACGAAAAACAGAATGAACGAGCCGAAACGCCCGGCCTTGGACTTCTTCGCCAGGTCCCAGACGATGAAACCCATGAAAATGATCAGGATGCTGACCAGGCCGGTCATCATCCACTCTTCGAAAACAGCAGGATCCATCGGGCACTCCGGCGTGGTCGAGGTTGAAAAGGCGTGGCGAGTATACGGCATGGGGGGAGGGCGAGGGATTGGCCTGCGGCGGTGTGTCGCAGCTATTCATCGGCTGGGCTGACGCCATCGCGAGCAAGCCCGCTCCCACATTTGAACTTTTTTGTAATCACCAATCCGCGTTCACACCCAATCCTTGTGGGCGCGAGCTTGCTCGCGATGGGGGCTTCAGCTACGCAGATGAGTCAACGGCAGTTCGGTGCTGTTGAGCACCTGGTTCAGCACAAAGCTCGAACGCACGCTGGTGACGCCATCGATCCGGGTCAGGTGCCCCAGCAGCAGCTTCTGGTAATGATCCATGTCCGGTACCACCACCTTGAGCTGATAGTCGGCATCCATGCCGGTCACCAGGCTGCATTCGAGCACTTGCGGCAGGTTGCGGATGGCGGCTTCGAAGTTCTCGAAGCGCTCGGGAGTGTGGCGGTCCATGCCGATCAGCACATAGGCGGTCAGGCTCAGGCCCAGCATCTTGCGGTCGAGCAGGGCAACCTGGCGGGAAATGTAGCCGTCGTCCTCCAGTTGCTTGACTCGTCGCGAGCAAGGTGAGGGTGACAGGCCGATGCGTTCGGCCAGTTCCTGGTTGGAGATGCGCGCATCGCGCTGCAATTCCGCCAGAATGCTCAGGTCGTAACGGTCGAGTTTGCTCATCAGTCGGGCCTTTATCTTGATAATTGCGGTGGATTATCTATCTAGGGTTAAAAATTGCGCAAGAGCTGTTTATTTACGCAATCTTCGCAATCATCTGTCGGCGCCCCAGGCTTATTCTTATCACCAAGATCACTGCTCGGACAAACAGTCCAGTGCAGCCCGCCCAATCAGGCCGGCTGCGGTCGCAGCGCCCACCGGCGCTGGCAGACCCCCGAGCTGCACACTGTCCAGAAGACGGCGTGAGGTGAGCCGACGTCAAAAGCGTCGAGCACGGACGAAATTCTCAAGGGGAGGCCGACGGGCCTCCCTTTTTTATTGGGCAGATTCTGCTTTGGCTAGGGCACGTCATACCCGCAGGCGCGCAAGCGCTGGCGGGTCAGGCGTTTGTCCGGGTAGTCGGCGCCCCAGTTCAGGTGCTGGTCATAGCGGGATTTGACGTGGGCGCAGGCGGCTTTGATTTTTGCGTCAGCCTCGGCCAGGGCGGCATCGGACAGGCGATTGATTTTCAGGCCCTGGAAAAACGGCAGGATAAAGGCCTGATCCAGGTCATAGCCCTTGGTGCCTTCGGCCAAGCGTTGGCCGGCGCGGACATGGAACGGTTGCCTCAGGCCGCTCTGGTTTTCCCAGCACCAGTACTTGACGACCTCCTCCCAGGAGCCCGTCGGGCTGTGCCAAACGTTATGAAAACGCAGGCACCGCATCCCTTGACGAGTGACCCAGTCGATCTCCTGTGGGCGAGGCTCGCTCGAATACAGATCCATCTGAGCCCGTTTGTTTTGCAGAAATTGCTCGGGAGCATAGAGGTCCTCTACGTTCCCATCGAGCATGCCCTCTACGATCAGGAACAGTGACGACGCCAAGACCTCAAGCTCACCGGAACGAAAGTTGCCGGAGGTGCCCGCCGACAGCACGTCGCGGCGTTTGTCGTAGGTAAAGCCACTTTTGATCGTGCCGCACGTGGTGTGTCGCAGCGGCTCGGGCAGGTCATAAGAGAAGCGAGGACTGAGGGTAACCCGCTGTTCTCCTACTTCACATAACATGCGGCTCAACCGCCGATCGTCCTCGTGCACCAACGGTGTCTGCCCGCAGCCCCAAAGGGTCACGGGCAGTAATAGCAGGGCAAGTCGGCTCAGCGTCAAAGTGAAGCGCCGAAGGCATTGCCATTCTTGTCGATAAAGGTCGGTACGATATAGGTCTTGCTTCTGGTTCCGTCCGGGTTGGTGGTCGTGCCGTTCCTGAAGTCCTGCTGCAATTGACTGGCGCCGTTTCCGCACATCGATTGAACCTGGCACAGGTAGTTGGAATGCGGGCTGTCTTTACCCATGAGGCCAGGGAGGGTGAAGACGGCCCCCAGGAAACGACTGATCGGGTCGCTGGAGTTCATGGCGTTGCGTCCCAGAAGGTCGGACACCGAATCGGTCATCGGCAACATCCCGAAGAACACCTGCTTGTCTGGCCGGTTGACCTGGAACACTGCATTGTCGGTAGTGTTGAAGCCGGCTTTTTCCGCTGCGGTGAAGAATTTTTGCGCGTATACCGGCGCCCCTGAAAGCTGGATGCTGCCGGCGTTTTGGCCAAAATCCAGGCCTTCGAGTGCCCGGTAGGTGAGCAACGCCCCCTGGCTATGGCCGACCAGGTCCAGCTTGAAGCCCTGGTCGATGCCTGCCTGGTAGAACTCATGCAACTGCTGGGCGTTGCCGGAGCGCTTGATGCCGCCCAGGTTCACGTCCCATGCCGATTCCAACAGGTCGCCGAGGAAACCATGTTCCGGGTTGTAGGCCTGCATATAGTTGTCACGGCCGGTTTGCATACCGCCATTGACCAGTGCCGCCTCGAACGCATTCTGGATGCCGTTGGTGGCAATCGCTCCCGGCGCGTCGGGACGCAGGATCATGTCGAACTTGGTCTTGGCCAGGTCCAGCAGCGGCTTGCCGGTTTCCGGGTCCATGGCAACGTTGCCGTTGGCATCTTTCTGATAGACCAGTTCGGTGCGGTAGAAGCTCATGTCGCCACTGAGCAGCACGGGTAACTGCGTGGCTACGCCACCGTGGCTGATCACGCCTGGCATCAGGCCCAGGGTTCCGTATGAGGTTTTGTCCATGGCGCTTTGCATCACACCCGGAATCCAGGCCAGAGGTGCCAGGCTCGGATTTTCAGCAAGCGCCTGCTCAGTGGCCTTGGTCAGGTTGCCGTAGTTCTTGAACAGATCGGAGCTGTTCTTGCCATAGTCCTGCAGCCCTTTTTTCCACCGATCCAAGGTTTGCGACGGGTTACCCACCGAGTTCAGCGACGACTCGCTCACATAGAGTTCGGTACGCTTTTCCTTGTCCTTGGTGATGTCATAGGCCTTGGTCAGATCGCGGTTGAGGCCGCCAGTGGAGTCTTGCCCGGTAACCGCGTCGTTGCGCACGATGATGTTGCCCGCGCCGACGGTGGCGCGCACATCCTGCTCGCGCTCCTTGCGGTAGTCGTAGCCGCTCACGCTCCAGCCATTGAAGCCTTCCTTGGGCGCGCCGCTCAGGCTCTTGTCGCCGGTGAAGGCCACGTCCTTGCCGCCGGTGGCCTTGGCGCCGTTACCTGCTTCCGCCCCCCAACCAAAGGCACCGCCAACGTTGACGTAGTAGCTGTGCTCCTTGTCTACGCCATTGATGTCACGGAAGCCCAGGGTGTTGGTGTCGAGCTTGAGCTTGCCGTTGTCGGCGGCGATCAGCGCGCCATCGATCTGGGTGTGTTTCTCGGTGCGGATATCCACACCGTTTTTACCGGTGATGCTGGTTTGCTGTTCAACCCAGTTGGTCTTGCCGGTGGTCTTGCCCGCCCCCACTGAACCGCTGACGCCACCGCCACCGGCCAGGCCGATGCTGACGGTGACGCTGGCATCGAACTGCTTGCCGCTGACTTTGCCGGTGTCTGGCACCGACGACACCAGCAGGTCGCCGCCGACGCGGCCAACCACTTCGTCGGCGCGCAGGTTGGCGCCGGCGATGGTGGTGTCGTTGCCGCTGTTGAAGCGCAGTTGGTTGCCTGCGTACAGGTAGGCGGTCTGCTGTTTCTCGGTTTCCCGCTCCAGCTTGCCCTTGCCCATGTCGACGCTGGCGTAGACAGCGATGAAGTCCTTGCCACCCAAGGCGATGCCGACTTCTCCGCCACCGCTGCGCCGGGTGGATTCGCTGTCGGAGTCGTTCTGTGCGGCGCGGATGGTCAGGTCCTTGCCGGCACGCAGATCGATATCGTGGCCGGCAATCACCTGGGTACCGATCATGGTCAGGTTCTCACTGGCCTCGATGTTGGTATCACGCCCGGAGAGCAGTACGCTCGGGTTGTTGGTGCCCTGGGTCATTTCTTCGCTGGCCACGCCGTTGCTGCCACCGATCCCGGCGCGGGCACTGCCGCCGCCGCTCTGGCCGTTGATGCCGCCCTGGCTGCGGGTGGTCTGGCTCTCCTGGTTGATTGCGCCACGGGCCACGTCGAGGTTGACGTTCTTGCCCACCAGGGTGATGTCGCGCCCGGCCTCGAACTGACTGCCGCGCACATTGAGGTTGTTACCGGCCACGGCGTTGATATCACGCCCGGCGCTCAAAGTGGACGGGACGTTGTCGCGAATTTCCGAACGCGAGCTGGTGCCCTGGCTGGCCGAGCCAAGGTGAGTGGCGCTGGTCGGCCCGGAAGTGAAGGAGTTGATGGCGTCCACGGTGCTGAGCACGCTGGAGGCCTTGCTGACGTTGTCTTCACCTTTGCCGGTGCCGTTGATGGCGTCCATGGTGTTGCCATAGTTGTGGCTGATGTTGGCGGTCAGGCCATTGCGGTTGCGGGTCTTGCTGCGCTCCTGGATGAAGGTTTCATCGGCGGCATCGACATTGATGTCGCGTGTGGCCTGCAGGCTGATGTCGCGCCCGGCGTCCAGGCCCGCACCTTCGAGGGTCAGGTCGCGCCCGGCCTGGACGGTCATGTCCTGGCCGGCCACCAGTTGGCTGCCGGCGGCAGTCTGCTGGGCGGCTCGGGATTTTTCCTTGGTCGCTTCGCGCCCGGCAAACGCAGTGAAGCCGTTGCGATCGCTTTCCAGGGACAGGCCGCTCTGCTTCGTGGATTTCCAGTTGCTCTGGTCCTGGCTGTTGCTGCCGGCCAGTACGTTGACGTCGCGCCCTGCGCCCACTTGCAGGTTACGCCCGGCCTGGGCGGTGCTGCCGATCATGTTCACGTCACGGATGCTCTGTACGGTGACATCGCGGCCAGCGGTGACTTGGCTGCCGACACTTTGGGTCTGCAGGTTTGCCTGCCCGGATTTCTTCGCCGAGGCGATGGAAATGAAGTTGCCGGAGGTGCTGAAGCCAACTTTGCTTTTGTACTTCTCGCTTTGACTGGTGGACTCGTTGGCTGCGTCCATCAGGTTGACGTCGCCGTTCTTGTCGACCATCCCGGCGCGCAATTGCGCATCGCGCTTGGCGTCGACACGGCTGGCGGACAGGTTGACGTTACCGCCAGCGACCACCACGGCATCGTTTCCGGCGCTCAGCTCGCTGCCCACTTGGGTGATGCTGCTGGAACTGCGGCTATTGCCGCTTTTGCTCAGGCCGAAGCTGCCTTTTTTCTTCATGCTGTAGCTGCTGTCGGTCTGCTCTTGCGCCGACATCAGGTTCACGTCGCCGGCACCCCCCACCAGCAAGTCGTTGCCGGCCTTGAGCTGGCTGCCGATCACGCTTACGTCGCGGCCACCCGTGAGGCCGATACGTCCGTCCTTGTCCTGGGTGACGTTGACGGTCAGGTCGTGTCCGGCCTCGATCTGCGAAGCCACGTTGCTGGTCGCCGAGTCCGCGCTCTGGGTGGTTTTGCTTTTGCCCCAGGAACCTTTTTTCTTCTGGTAGAAGGTCGAGGACTGTTCGTCCTGGGCCGAGACAATGGCTATGTCATTGCCTGCATTGAGGGCCAGGTCATGACCGGCCTTGACCTGGCTCGCCACGACCGCCATGTCACGTCCGGCGTTCACTTCCAGGTTGCCGCCAGTGGTCACGCTGGAGCCGAGGGTCTTAACCGTGTTGTTGGTCACCAGGCCACGGCGGATCGCATTCTGGGTGAAGGTGTGATCCTGCACCGCGAGCATTTCCACGTCGCGGCCGGCATTGAGCGTGGCATTGCCGTCGCTGTTGATCTGGCCTTTGTTGGTCAGGTCGCGTCCGGCGCTGACATTCAATTGCTGGCGGGCACTGATCAGGCTGCCCTGATCCAGGTTGGTCCGCGAGCCGGAACCGTAGAGCACTTCCATGGCGGCGCGCTCGTTGACGACGTCGCCTTTGACGGCGGTGAGGTCGACCTGATTGCCACGTACTTCGCCGCCCAGGGCGTTGCGAATACTGTTCTGGGCCATCAGGCTCACACGCTCGCTGGCTTGCGTCAGACCGCCCTGATAGAGATTGTTCCCCGCCTCTGCCACCAGGTTGCTGCTGGCCCGCAGGGTGCCGACGTTGGTCAGGTCGTTGCCGGCCATCAGGTTAATATCCCGGGCCTGCACCAGGCTGCCGCCGCGCAGGTTGCGCGACTCGGCCTGGGCCAGGTAGAGCACCGGCACCAGGACTTGCTGGCCCTGCACCTGGCGGGTCTCCATCCAGACAATGTCGTGGGTCAACGCCGCCACTTGCTGGGCGCTCAGGGCTACGCCGACGCTCAGTTGCAACGAGTTCTTGGCGGCGATGGCGTTATCCATCAGGTACTGGTATTGCTCGTAGTCGCTGGTCAGGCTGGCGGCGAGGAAGCGCTGACCGGTCTGAGCCAGCACCGCTTCGCGGATCAGGCGGGTTTCGTACAAGCCATCACCCAGGCGACGCCAGCTGCGGTCGTCGTTGTAGCCCAACAGGCCCAGCATGTAGTCGGAGCTCATGAAGCGCGAGAGGTTGGTCAGGTTGGGGTTGGTCTCGATCAGGTAGCGGCTGTCCGGGTTCTGGCTACGCACGAACAAGCCATAGTCACCTTCCGGCAGTCGATAGGTGGCGAGCGCTGTGGGGTCGACGGCGGCGAAAGGTACGCCGGCAAAGTCCACCGGTACAAAGCTGAGCTGGGTACTGCCGTCGGCAGTGACACGCTCGACGCGCCGTACATCCGCCGCCACCTGGGTGCTGCCGCCACTGCCCAGGGCATTGACGGTGATGGTCTGGCCACCGACCAGGCCAACGGTGTTAGCCAGGCTCTGGCCGGTCAACTGGGCGCTGGCCTGTTGAGTCAAGGTGCCGTTTTCCAGGTTGCCGGTGACGGTGAGGTTCAACTGGCGACCGGACTGCAAGGTCGAGGCGTAACCCGTCTGGGTGCCGTTGTGTACGACGCTGCTCTGGCCGATGAGCGGGTACTGGGTGATCGCCGTTGGAATCGGTTGCTGCTGGTCCGGGGCGCTGCCGGCGTTGGCCGCGTTCCAGGCATTGGCGTTGGACTCTGCCCAACGGAAGTCGCCCTGTTTCACCCCGTGCAGGAAGTAAGTGGTGCTTTCGACACGCTGGTCGAGGGTCGCCCCACGGTTGTAGAAGTTTGTCGCGTTGACGAATGCGTCGCGGTTGGCGGCGAGCAGGCTTTGCTTGTTTTCCACCGTACCGGCATTGATCAGCAGGTCACGTCCGGCAATCAGGCGTGCGCCCGGAGAGTCCTGGATGATTTTTCCCAGGTAGGTGCTGTTGACGATAAAAGTCGCGGTGTGGTGCTTGCCGGAGCAGTCGGTACAGTTGATGTCGATGCGGCGGCTGACAAGGGATTCGCCGATCTCGAAGGTGTCCTTGGTGTTTTCCAGGTTGGCGACATTGAGGTTCATGTCGCCTTCGCTTTCGATGTTCGCCGAGCGGTTGCTCAGGCTGTTTGCCTGGCCACCGTCGAGGGCGGCGAAGCTCAGGTTGCCCTTGCTGTAGATGTCGCCGTAGAGGTTGCTCAGGCTGGCACCGCGCAGGTTCATGTCGGCGCCGCTGTAGATCAGGGTATCGGCTGAGGTGCTGATGCCGTTGCCCGCGAAGATGTCCACCTGGCCAAGGGCACCGAGGGTTCCGCGGTTGCTGACTTGTGCCGCGTGGATCTTGAGATTCTGGCTGGCGATCAGGCGCCCCAGGTTGTCCAGGTTGCCGCGCAGGTTGAGGGTGGTATCACCGGCACTGGCGATACGTCCGCCATTTTGGGTCAGGTTCCCCGCCGAGAGGCTGACGGCCTTGGCCGCCGACAGCAGGCCGTCATTATTCAGGTCGCCGGTGAGCGTCAGGCTCAGGTCGCCGTCGCTGAGTACTTCGCCGCTGTTGTTCAGGGTTGTGGCGCTTAACATCAGGTTGCTGGCACTGGCGATGCGGTCACCGGCCAGCAGGTTGAGGTTGTTGCCCACGGCCACATCCAGAGCGCCATTGAACTGCAGGCGCCCGGTGCCATTGATCGAGCCAATGTCCACATCGCCGTGGCCCAGACCCGTGATGCTGCCCTGGTTGCCGCTCAGGCTGGCGAGGTCGATTTTGAGCAGGCCTGCTCCGGTGTGTTCGACGCTGCCGGCAAGGTTGTTCAGCGCGCCAGCCTTGAGGTTGAGGGCCTGGCTGGTGACGCCGATGGAGCCGCTCTGGTTGTTCAGGTCACCAGTGAGCAGAATCTGACTCAGGTTGCCGCCAATGGCGCGGATACGGCCAGTACTGTTATTCAGGTTGTCGCCGGTTAGCAACAGGTTGCCGCCCGATTCGATCAGGCCGGTCTGGTTGTAGGTGCTCACAGCGTTGAGGCTCAGGGTCCTGGCGCTGATTTCACCGCCCGCGCGGTTGTCCAGAACCTGGCCCTGGCTGCTGAGTAGGCCTTGGGCATAGAGGCGGCCGGCCTGGTTGGTCAGGTTGTCGACCAGCAGTTTCAGGTCGCCGACCTGGGCGTTGATGAGCCCGGCCTTGCCTGCCAGTGCGCTGTTGTCCACAGAGGCGGCCACCACTTCGGCGCTGTCACCTTGCAAAGCACCGCCCTGGTTGTTCAGTGTGCCTTGATTAAGCTGTAGATCGGCGTGGCCGCCGCGCGCCAGCACCAGGCCTTCGCTGTTATTCACGGTGGTGGCGGTGATTTTCAAACCCTCGGTGCCGGACAGCAGTTGGCCCTTGCGGTTATCCACCACCGTACCCTGCACATCCAGGCGTTTGCCAGCGAGGGTACCGCCCTGATTGTCAAACTGTGTGGCCTGGGTCACGCGAACTGCCGACTCGCCACCGTCGATCAGGCCCAGGGCGTTGTTCAATACACCTGAGACCACCAGTTCAATCGTACCGCCGGTGGCAATCACCGAACCTTGTACGCTGTTGTCCAGGTTGGAGACGTTGGCCCCGACGCTGCTGCCCAGCAGCACGCCGCCGTGGTTGTCGATGTCGCTGCCATTGATCTGCAAATGGCCGTCGCTCTGCACACGCCCCTGGTTGTTGAGCAATTGCCCCCGCGTCATGCCCTGGTCCTTGAGCGTCAGCAGCGCACCCCCGGTCCCGGCCAGCAGCAAGCCGTTGGCGCTGTTGTCGATGCGCCCTGCGCCAACGGTCAGTTGATCGCCCACCACGCGGCCGCCGCGGTTATCCAGCAAGCCGCTTTGAGTCAGCAACAGTTGCTTGCCGACGATCACACCTTGCTGGTTGTTCAACGCTGCGGCGCGTACGTCGAGGTCGCCGACTTTGGCTTGAAGATGACCGGCGCTGTTGTTCAGTTGCTGGGCCACGACCATTGTCAGCTTGCCGGTTTCGGCGCTGAGCACGCCTTGGGTGTTCTGGCTGAGGCTGTCCAAACCCACGCTGAGCTGGCCGCCGTTGACGTTGCCCTTGAGGTTGTTCAGATCCCGGGCAGAGAGAGTGGCGACACTTGTGCCCTGCAGCAGGCCTTCGGTGTTGTTGACGTCCTGGGCGGTAAGGTCCAGTTGATCGGCGCTGATCTTGCCTTGCTGGTTGTTCAGGGCACCTTGGCTGACCAGGGTCAACTGCTGGCCCACCAGTGTGCCGCCCAGGTTGTCCACGGTCCCGGACTTGACGGTCAGCACGGAGGCCGCCTGGATCCGACCGCCCTGGTTGATCAGGTCTTGAGTCACGGTCAATGCGTTGTTGCCAAGTTCGGCACTGATCAGGCCATTGGCGCTGTTGTCCAGGCGTTCGGCGGTCAGCTTCAGGTGATCGGCGACGACTTTGCCGCCCTGATTCAGCACCCTGGCGGCGCTGACATCCAGCAGGCTTTGGGCTTGCAGCACGCCGCCGGTGTTGTCGAGTTGGCCGCTGACCTTGAGGTTGGACTGGCCGACACTGGAAGCGATCAGGCCACCTTGGTTGTCCAGGCGCTCGGCGGTCAGTTGTAGTTGATCGGCGATCACCGAACCGCGCAGGTTGGTCAGTTGTCGAGTGTTGAGTTCGAGGTTGCCACCGGCCAGTTCGAGATGACCGTCGGTGTTGTCCAGGCTGTCGAGATTGAGGGTGGTGGACTGGCCGTCGCCGAAGCGGATCAGAGCGCCCAGGTTGACGATGGCCGGAGTCAACAGAGACAGCGTGTTCAGACCCAGCACCCGCGCCGAGGTGCCCTGGTTGACCAGGCGAGCACTGGTCAGGCCAACGTTGGCGCCCTGGATGATGCCGTTCTGGTTGTCGATCACCTCGCTGGCGTCTACTGCGAGGTTGCGGCTGGCGACGACGTTACCGGTGTTGGTCAGTTGTTTGGCGGTGATGGTGACGTCGCCGCCCTGGTTGCGGGTGTTGTCCGGGTTCACCCCGGCTTCGACGATTCCGTTGTTGATGACCTTGCCGGCGCTGGTGACGGTGACTTTGTCGCGAGCGGCAATGCTCTTGCCCACCGTTACATTGGCGCGGGTGTTTACGCTGACCTGGGTGCCAGCGTAGACCTTGCCTTGTACGTCCAGGCTTTGTCCGTTGACGGTGATGGCCTGGTTGGCGCTGGCGTTGTTCATGCTGACCTTGCCGCTGGCGTCGATCTGGATGTCGCCCACGCTGGCCGCCATGTCGCCCGCCAGGCGCACGCCCACACCTTTTTCGGTACCCACCAGACGAATCGCACCGGCGTACATGCCGCCCAGGGCCGAGCTATCGATGGCCAGCTCGGGTTTTTCGCTACCATCCTCGGCGCGGGCGGTGGCGCTCAGATTGTCGGCGCTGACGTCGTTGCGGCCAGTCACCACATTGAGGTTCTTCGCATAGATATTGGCGTTGAGTTTGGCGCTGCGGGTAATCAGGTCGAACTGGTCGACGTCACTGGCATCCAGGCCTGCACCTTCGATGCTGATATCGCCACCGTCGACCTGGAAGCTGTCCAGGCGCTGGCCGTCCATGATGGGCTTGCCGGTGGTCAGGGTGGCGCGTGGCGTGTTGATAAAGCCGCAACCGCTGCAGGTGATGCCGTTGGGGTTGGCGACGATGACGCGTGCCGCTTGCCCGGCCACTTCGGTATAGCCGGCCAAGTGGCTGCGATTGCCACTGGTGATTTCGTTGAGGATGACCTGTGCGGCCTGGCCCTTGAGATTGCTGTTGCCGACGATGATGCCACCCAGTTGGGTGCTCTGCGTCTTGCCGGTGGCGTTGTTGAGGATCACGCCGTTCTTGCCGACGTTGTAGTCGGTGAACTTGTTGTGGGAAAGCCCGCTACCATTGGCGCCGTTGATGTTGATCACCGGCACGCCGTTACCCGCCGCCCCAATGGTCGTCTTACCCCCCGCTGCCGCGTCGACCGCAAGACCTGCCGCCGCCGCGACGATGGGATTGAGGAACACAATCGAGGCCAAAGACAGGGCAATACTCTGAGACAGGGGGCTACGAACGTCCATGTGAAAGTCTTCCATTTACAAGAGCGAGTCGGGTGTCAGAAAAACAGATCGACGCGGAAATACACCGGGCGTTCACGTTTTTCGATAATCCCCGGGCGTTCCAGTGAGCGGGCAAAACTCACGGAAGTTGCGAGGTTCTTGCCCCTGGCGTTGAACTCCAGGGCGTTACCGGTGAGGCGACCGCGCTCGTCGGGGTTCGAGGATCTTCCCTCGATCACCCCGACATCGTAGGCAAACGCCACGCCGTACTCCTGCAACAGCGGTTGCAGGGGCTGCCAGGTCACAGCTCGGCGCCAGCGCAACTGGTTACGCCAGTAACCGCCGCTGTCGCCGGTCAAAGTCTGGTCTTGCAGGCCACGTACCGAACTGACACCACCGAGGCTGATTCGTTGCGGGCTGTAGAGTTCATCTTCGCTGCGCTGACCCGTTGCAAGGCTGTCGAAGCTGAAGTTTTCACCCCATAAGCGGAACGGCTGCAGGTAGCTCAGGGTCAGGCTGTATTTGTTGTAGCGCGATTGGGGGCCATGGTGGGAGCTGTCCCGTTGGGCATCCAGCATGCCAATCCCCTGTTGCCAGCCGGCATCCAGGTTGATGAACGCCGAGCCGACGCGCCGACCATGGTTGAGGTTCAATTGGGTCTCGGTGATGGTCACGCTGGAGGTGTCGATGAAGTTATCGTCCACGTAGTTGCGTGTGCGCAGTTGGCTGAGGCCGAAACTGACGCCGGTCTTGCTCACGTTGTCGCGATGCAGTACGCGCTCGGCGCGCAACGCGTGGTTCTTGCTGGTACCGTCATAACCGAATGTGTAGCCTTGGGCGTTGCCGCTGGCGCGGTAGAAGCTCTGGCTGTAGGCGTAATTGAAGGTCCACCAGCCGTAGGGCACGCTGTAATACAGGCTCTGATTGTCGGAGTGACGCCAGTGATCGCTGACCGCGTCCTGATTGGCGCGCAGGCTCAATTGGTCGGCCAGGCCCAATGGGCTGTCCCAGTCCAGGCCCAGACCCATTTGCTGCTGGCCAGTGCTGCGGTCGCCGTCGTTGTTACGCGTGGCCGATACGCGCCAGGGTTTTTCACGCTCGCCCTTGAGGCCGATACGGCTGCCACCGACCTGCTCGCCTGGTGCCAGTTCGAGCTGGGCCTGACGGGACGGCAAGCGACTGAGCTGATCCACCAATTGTTCCAGTTCCCGCAGGTTCAGCGGCTCGCCGGTCTGACCGGGAAAAGTCATGGCCAATTCGCGAGGGGTGGCCAGGGCGGAGCTGTCGAAGCCTTCAAGTCGCCCTTCGACTACCACTATTTTCAACACGCCGCCCGACAGATCCTGCTGCGGCAGGTAGGCTCGTGTTGTGACGAAACCGCGCTCGAGATAGTGATGGGTCAAGGCCTTGAGCAAGGTATTGATCTGTCCGACCGACAGGCATTGGTTCTGATAGGGCTTGAGCAACTGCTCGCGCATGCCCGCGTCAAGGTGGGCCGCGCCCTCAAGCTCGATGGTCTTGATGTCGAAGCAACGTTTGTCGTCGGGGGTGGCAGGGGCAGGCGCGGGCAAGGTCTTGCCGGGCAGTTGTTGGAGTTCGTCGAGGCGTTTTTGTTGTTCTTGCAGCAGTTGCTGCTGACGATCACGAATCAGATCGCGGTCACCGGGTGTTTGGATGGGCGCGGCATGGACCAGGGATGTAAACACCGCACAACAAGCCAAAACGTGCGTAACGCCAAAACGTGACATGCCTTCATTCCCTTGAATGGCTAACTGCGGCGGATGCCGGCGGTTGTTTCAGGCGAATAAGAAGTCCCTGTCGCCTGGCGAAAACGGTGGGCATCTTAAGTGGTAACGCTTCCTGTCTTGAAGAATTACTTGTAAATCCGACGAACGGTAGTTGTCAGGTCATTTTTTGATGATGGCACTTTGCTTTATCTGACGTGGCCCTGCGCAAGGTGGTGGCCTGGTTGGGGGATCAGCAAATGCCTGCGAAATAAACCCCGTGACTGATAACCTGTTGCAGAACCGGCCTGGGCTTTTCCAGTCTTATCATCAGGCCCTGAACCGTTGTGAGGAATTTCATGAAGTCGCGCATCTGGCGTTTGGCAGGTGTTGGTCTGTTGTGGGCAAGTGTCAGTGCGCAGGGAATGGCCGACGATCAGCAAAACCGTGGCGGACCGGACGGCGGTCGTGGTCAGGACGGGCGCGATGGCAACGGCCAGGGTTATTCGGGCCAGCCGCGGCCACAGAACAACGAAATCATTCGTGGCGACAACAGTCGTCAGTTCGAGGTCAAGCCACTGCCGCAATATCAGGGCGGCCAGTCGTATAACCGTCCGCCTCAAGACCCCAACGGTCCCGGCCGTCCACAGCAGCAACCCGGCAATAACCTGCCGATACAGGGCCGGCCTGACAGCGTGACCCAGACCCAGGAACCGCGACCGGGTTACTACCGCGATATCCCGCGCCGCAGCGATGGCTATCCGAACGGCGGGCCACGCCCAGGTCATGACAATCGCCCCGACCAGCAATGGTCCGGCCGGCCGAGCGGTCATGGCACCGGCTGGGGCCCGGGACCGCAATATCGCCCGGGTTATGTGATCGACCGGTTCCCGGACCGCAACTACCGCGTACCTTATCGTGGCCATGACTATTTCTACTCGGGCGGCTACTGGTATCGCCCTCAAGGCCCGCGCTATGTTGTGGTCGAGCCGCCGCGCGGAATCCGTATCCGTTATCTGCCTGATTATGCCCGGGAAGTCTGGATCGGCAGCTCGCTGTTCTTTCTCGCCGCCGGTGCCTATTACGTCTACGAAGCCAACACCCGGGACTACGTCGTGGTCGAGCCGCCGGTGGCCAACCCGCAGCCCCAGCCCCAAGGCAACAGCTTTGACGTGGTGGCTTACCCGGCCAACGGCCAGTCGCCCGAGCAGGTCAATCAGGACGGGTACGATTGCTATCGCTGGGCGGTGCAGCAGAGTGGTTTCGATCCGCGCAACTACACCTACCCGCCAGCGCCGGAAGTGGTGCAGACCTATCGCCAGGCCCAGGGCAGTTGCTTGAGTAGTCGTGGGTATCAGGTGACTTACTGAGGCTCGGTAAAGGTCGCGCGGACGCTGCTTTTTGTGGCGAGGGGATAAATCCCCTCGCCACAGGTTAGGCGCTAGCGCCTTTCACCACTTCCGACGGATCGGCATGCACCAGCACTTCGGCCTTTGGATAAGCGTTGTGGATAGCGTCGGCGGCCTGGTCGCTGATGCCATGGGCCACTGACAAGGTCAGCTCCCCCGGCAACTCCAGGTGCAGTTGCACGAACCAATGGTTGCCGGAGATCCGCGTGCGCAGGTCATGGGCGCCCAGCACGCCGGGCACCGCACAGGCCAGTTCCAGCATGTGTTGGCTGACGTCGGGTGGCAGTTCCTGATCCATCAGCACCGCGAAGCTTTCCCGGGCGATCTGGACGGCGCTCCACAGAATGTACGCAGCGATGCCCAGGCCGAACCAGGCGTCCAATTGATACCAGCCGAACCCCGCCAGCACCAGGGCGACCAGGATGCTGCCGTTGAGCAACAGGTCGGAGCGATAGTGCAGGGAGTCGGCGCGCACGGCGTTGGAGCCGGTGGCGCGGATGACCCGATGTTGCAACGCCAGAAGCGCCAGGGTCAGCCCCAGGGAAAATACGATCACGCCGACGCTGAGCCAGGGCGCTTCCACCGGAATCGGGTGTTTCAGACGCTCGAGCGCCTGCAAGGCAATCAATACTGCACTGCCGCCGATAAATAGCGCCTGGGCCATGCCGGCCAGGGATTCGGCCTTGCCGTGCCCGTAGCGATGATCGTCGTCGGCGGGGCGCAGGGCGTAATGCACCGCCAGCAGATTAAGCAGTGAAGTGACGCCGTCCAGCGCCGAGTCGGTCAGGCCGGCGAGCATGCTCACCGAACCGCTCAGCCACCAGGCCACTGCCTTGGCAACAACCAGGATCAGTGCCACGGCCACCGAAGCACGGGTGGCCAGGCGTAACAGACGAGCGTGTTCGGTGCTGGTGGTCATGGCGCGGTCGTTCCTTGCGTGGCGCCAGTTATGCGGCTGGTTTGAGACCGAGGGCGGCCAGTTGCTGGGCGTTGCCCTTGTGCTGGATCAGCCGTGGATCGTCCAGCGGGAAGCTGCGGCCCAGTTCGCTTTCCAGGATCGCCTGCAGCTTGAGGTTATTGACGCTGCCGTCGGCGTTGATGGCCGGCTTGAGTTTCTCCGGCTCGATCTGGACGCTTTTGCCCGGTTCGAAGTAAATGGCACCGGTGGCGAAGTCCACTGCGAACGCGATCAGGCCGGGGATGATATAGAACAGCAGGCCGACGGCATCGAGTGCGGCAATCGCCGGGTCGATCTTGCCGTCGATCTGGCCACGACGGTCCGGATAGAAGATCGAGCCGCAGGCGCTGACCTGGGTCAGCAGGGTGGCGACCAGGACGCCGCCGATCACGCGAAAGGGAATACGCATAGCAATCTCCTGAGCAGATAAAGGCGTTGCTGGTTGGAGTCCAGACCACGCTAAACAGTTCGCCGTTATACTCGGCCCTCTGTTTTGGAGCCAGCATGATTTCTTTGCCGATTGATGAAGTTTTACCCGCCCTGCGTCAAGCCTTGGCGTCGCGCCACGAAGCGGTGCTCGAAGCGCCGCCCGGTGCCGGTAAAACCACCCGCGTGCCCTTGGCTCTGTTGCACGAGCCCTGGCTGGCCGGGCAGACCATCCTGATGCTTGAGCCACGGCGCCTGGCCGCGCGGGCGGCGGCCGAGCGACTGGCCAGTGAGCTGGGGGAAAAGGTCGGCGAAACCGTTGGCTATCGGATTCGTCTCGACAGCAAGGTCGGGCCCAAGACCCGCATTGAAGTGGTCACCGAAGGCATCCTCACTCGCCGTTTGCAGGACGACCCGGCACTGGAGGGTGTGGGGCTGCTGATTTTCGATGAATTCCACGTTTTGCTGAATGCACAGAAACCATCACTTTCTTGTCAAATACTCTCAAACAACGCCGTCTCAGTCTGAGGGCTTAATCTCCTCGCTTGATCCCCCGTCGTATACTGCTTCCCTGATTTGGGAGCCTCGATGATTTCACTACCTATTGACCTCGTATTGCCAGACCTACGAGAGGCCCTGGCCAACCGCCACGAAGTAATCCTTGAAGCTCCTCCTGGTGCTGGCAAGACCACTCGAGTGCCACTAGCACTACTGAACGAGCCTTGGCTCGGTGATCAGAAGATCCTGATGCTCGAGCCTCGTCGATTGGCTGCTCGGGCCGCCGCTGAACGTTTGGCGAGTGAGCTTGGTGAGAAGGTTGGTGAGACTGTCGGATACCGCATTCGTCTTGAAAGCAAGGTAGGCCCACGAACCCGGATTGAAGTAGTGACCGAAGGTATCCTGGCTCGCCGGCTTCAAGATGACCCCGCGCTGGATGGTGTGGGTGTGGTGATCTTCGACGAATACCACTTGCGAAACCTCGACTCCGACCTTGCACTGGCTCTGTGCGTGAGTGCTCGTGAGCTTCTGCGTGATGAACCGCCACTGAAGTTGCTTCTGATGTCCGCAACGCTGGAAGGTGCTCGCCTTTCAAAAGTGCTGAATGATGCGCCTGTGGTCACCAGTGAGGGCCGGATGTATCCGGTCGTACCGGTTTGGGGCAGTCCATATCAGCCGGGCGAGCGTATGGATGCGCGAGTCACTGACACCTGTTTGGCTGCCATCAACGAACAGTCGGGAAGCGTTTTGGTTTTCCTTCCTGGGCAGGCAGAGATTCGGCGGGTGGCTGAGGCGCTCAAAGAGCAGTTGAGTGGTCGTCCAGAGGTGATCGTATGCCCGCTGTACGGCGACCTCGACCTGAACGCCCAGCGTGCTGCTATTGACCCAGCACCCAACGGCTCCCGGAAGATCGTACTGGCCACGAACATCGCTGAAACCAGCTTGACCATCGAAGGCGTTAGGGTTGTGGTGGACAGTGGTCTCGAGCGAGTGCCGAAGTTCGATCCTCGCAGCGGTATGACGCGACTCGACACGCAGCGTATTTCCAAGGCCAGTGCTACCCAGCGTGCAGGACGGGCAGGGCGATTGGAACCAGGTATCTGCTATCGCCTTTGGTCTGAGTCGCAGCACGAGCAAATGGCTGGCTACAGTGCCCCTGAAATCCTGCAGGCGGATCTTGCATCCCTGGCTCTCCAGTTGGCCCGGTGGGGAATGAAGCTGGAGGAGATGACCTGGCTCGACCAACCTCCATCAGCTCCCTTCGGCCAAGGTAGAGACCTGCTGAAGCGCCTGGGCGCACTCGACGATGCTGGACAGCTCACACCACACGGATCAGCCATGAGCGAGCTCCCAGCGCATCCACGGATCGCTCACATGCTCATTAAAGGCAACGCGATGGGGCTGGATGACCTCGCTTGCAACATCGCGGCGCTGCTCGGTGAGAAAGACATCTTGCGTGGTACAGGTGCTGATCTTCACACCAGGCTGAGTGCATTATCCGGCGACCAACATTCACGTCGAGGCGGTGGCTCATTTCAGCGCGTGAAGCAGTCTGCTCGGCAGTATCGATCCCTGCTACGTGGGAGTGCCGTCCACCCAGTCAGCGAACCCGATCACCCAAGATGGGTAGGGTGTCTACTGGCATTCGCCTACCCTGACCGAATCGGTCTCCAGAGGCGTGCAAGTGCATCCGAGTACCGTCTCTCCAACGGTCGGGCTGCCGTGTTCTCAGAGCCTGATGCTCTCACCAAGCACGAGTGGCTGGTGGTAGCCGATCTTGGTAGCCGGCAAGGCCAGCGTGAGGAGCGGATCTACATGGCGAGTGACCTCGATCCGGCCCTTTTCGATGACGAGCTAGGTGACCTCGTGAGGTCTGTCGATGAGATCGACTGGGATGAAAGGGAAGGGGTACTCAAGGCTGAGCGGCAGTTGAAGGTTGGGCAACTCATCTTGTCGACGACAGCCCTGCCAAGTCTCGATGAGCAAACCCGTTCGCTGGCCTTGGTCAACCTCGTGAGGCGCAAGGGCATTGAACTCCTGCCCTGGAGCCCTGAGCTGCGGCAGTGGCAAGCTCGAGTCGATCTGCTCCGTCAGATGGATATCCAGAGTGGCCAATCCGCTAGCAAATGGCCTGATCTCAGTGATACCAATCTCTTGGATACACTGGAAGATTGGCTGACGCCATACCTGGGCAAAGTCACGAGGCTCAGTCACTTCAGTCAGCTGGATCTGTCCTCGATAGTCAGAAATCTTCTGCCTTGGCCGCTTCCGCAGGAACTAGAGGTTCAAGCACCGCAGACGATTCAGGTGCCGTCAGGGTCGAACATTCGCATCGACTACAGCGAACAGCCACCTATTCTGGCCGTACGACTGCAGGAGCTGTTTGGGATGGCAGAAACGCCCCGCATAGCCCACGGTAAGCAACCTCTGGTTCTGCATCTTTTATCGCCAGCCCGCAGGCCTGTGCAGGTGACCCAGGATCTAGCCAATTTTTGGCGCAGCACCTATGCGGAGGTGAAGAAGGATCTTAAAGGTAGATATCCGAAGCATTTTTGGCCTGAAGACCCGTTGGTGGCAGAAGCGACTGCAAGAGCGAAGCCTAGGAAGCCCTGAGGGGCGAGCAGCTTTTTGGGCGTGCCCTGTCGGTCGGCTGTCGTGAACCAAGCTGCCGGAGGCGTCTTGGCCCGCAGGGCTTCCATCCTCACGCCTTTGGCCCTTCGGGCCGGCGCGCTCCGCTTGCTCTCCACCATGGGCCTAAGAGTAGGCGAATAGCAATTGTGAAATAGGTGCTCATTTAGCTCCACGACCGGGATAGGCGGGTCACTAAATGCCCATCTTCCGAGGCAGGGCCAACTCTTCTGGCGCTTCACCTTCTCTGAATCCAATCAGGTAAAGCACATCCCCTACAGGGAATGCTTCCACATGCGAATCCGAGGTGCCGTTGTGTACCACTGGACAGGTCGCATAGCGCAGATCAACGCCCTGTTCGTTTAGGAGTTCGATCATGGCCTGGAGTTCTTCAAAAACCTCCAAGCGCGCTGTGCTGGAATAGAGCTCGGCGCAGTCGCGATACTCCCGTAGGTAATCAGTGAGCTCCGCGAATGCCAGTGCCTGGTCTCTGGATGGCTCGAAGGCGGGCTCGATATAATCGCCGATGCTTTCAGCTGCAAGTTTGGCCAAGCCCCTGCCTGATTCGAGCTTCAGTGCCTTCGTCATGACATACCTCAGATCGAACTGCTCACGAGCAGCGCGCAGCTGCTCCTCGGTTGGAATCTCCATCGGTTTAGTGAATGCGTCGATGTCCTGGAACTCAAAAGCAGAGGCGAGAGAGCGAAGCGTATTGAGGCTTGCCCCGGCCCCTGCTTCAACCCGCTGGATGGTTCTGGGCGTAGTCTTGGCGAGCACCGCCAGCGTCTCTTGAGACCACTGACGCAATTCGCGCAGATACCTGATCACTTGGCCCAGTTCACCTTTGCTCAGTACGCGGGTTTCAACGGTGTCAAAATTACTCATCTCGTGTCCCCTGTCTCAGTTGCTGTTCAGATGGTTCAAGTATGAGTCGGAGGCGATCCGGGCGACACGACACGAACCTGACAGTGTAATAGTGGCCAGCACTGCCGATCTGATGAGTGCAATCGGACGGAGATACCTGCACAGACTATCGCGTCTACAATGGTGATCACTGGTTTTGACGTCATAAGTAGTACGTTGAGGCTGGCAGTCAATAGTGGCATCATCTGGCCATTAATACGGAGAGGGATTTCCACATGATGCCATTCGGACTGTCCGAGGGCTGCGCTCCCAGCGGTGTGCGCTCTGATGACTGAGCCCACCCTTAAGTGTCGCCATTCAGGACAGCAGGTGCCTTACCAGATCCATCAAGGTCTGGCTCCCACGTATGTGTTCCAGTTGAGCGAGCAGTGGGATACCGAGAAGCGCCATATCATGAAACAGCTGATGGCGGACATTCCTGCTGCCGCAGATGACCCCAACGTGCTTTTCGAACAATTGCCCACCTATGGATTATCAGATTTCCATTGGAGCTGGCTGGACAAGGCGTTCGCCTTCCGTAGCGATGATTACCACTGGTTCTTCCTGAGCGCACTGGGGCGGATACAGGCGACTTGCGTCATCTATCATCCCAAGGAAAGCCGCTTGGACGGGGAGCGCATTTTCTACATCGATTACGTTGCGTCTGCGTACTGGAATCGAGATCGACCGAACTACGTGAAGCAGTTTGGTAGCGTCAGTCGGATCCTGATTGCCCATGCTTCTCACTTCGCCATCAACACGCTCGGCTACCGTCCAGGCTTCTGCCTGCACTCGCTACCTACTGCGGAAGGGTACTACCGCTACTTGGGCATGATTGAGTACGACGCTGATGCCGAAAAAGAGAACCTGCGTTACTTCGAAGCACCTCCTGACATAGCTGGAAAGCTGGCAGGGGAGGCTCATCATGTCTGATTCTCCAGAAGGTCTTCCAGAGGACTTCGAGGTTTATCCATCCTCGCGGGACGCTGCAGTCGAGTTCACGGCGGCTCTTTCAAACTTGAAGAAAGCCTTGAAGCCAGCAGATGCCAAAACGCATGGTCGACCAGGTGAGGCGTATGACGACTTCATCATTCGGCTTGCCCTCAGCGCTACCAACAACAACGCGGTGCTCTATCGCAAGAATGATTCTGCGGAAGAAACCAAGATCCAAGCGTGGTTGTCGCTGATCAATGAAAAATCCAAGTTCAGCTTGCTGAGCCGGAGGATGCCTAATTTCGAGGGGTTGAGCACTCAGCAACTTCGAGATATTGCCCTCCTGAGCCTGACGCCTGAGAACATCACCTCCCTGGTCGATGTCCTGGCTGAAGCATATGGAGTGCTGCTGGTGGTGGAGCCTGGCTTCAAGTCGATGAAAATGGACGGGTGTACGTTCAAGCTTTCTCAGGGCACGCCAGTTGTTGGGATAGCGCTTCGCTACAATCGCTACGATAACTTCTGGTTTACGCTCATGCACGAGCTAGCCCATATTCATATGCATTACGATTATCTCGATAATCCTATTTTGGACGACCTCGAAGAGGATAGCGATTCTGATCGTGAGATTGAGGCCAATATTATCGCGAAAGATAGTTTGGTCTCTCGCCAGTATTGGCGTATGGCCTGGAATATCCGGGCTGATAGGAAGCAATTGCTGGATGTGTGCTCTAGAGCGGAAGTGCATCCATCTATCATGGCCGGGATGATTCGCCACCAAGCTAGGAATTATAAGCTTTACCCTGAATTGCATCACTCCATGGACGTTAAAAGCGCTTTCGGGTTTGCCAATGATTAAATATGTTCCTTTTCTTAAGCTTAAACAGAATGAGATCCAAAGTGTTGGGGTGTTGGATGGAGGCATTCGTGATCAAATTGCTCCCATGTATGACATTCCCCGAACGCAAAAAGTGATGGATGAGGATGAGGTCATTGATCGCTTGAGGATCGCAGATAAAGAGCTAGGTAATGCTCTGGAAAATGGCATAAATTATAAGTTCTTTGTTGACAACTTCGATGTCGATGATAGTGTCGATCTGGGCACTGTCCCGCAGTACAGGGCCGTTCTTGCAACGCTGTCGAATTACCAAGTTATGCCAGTTCTGGCCTTTGATCGGCACCCAGATCATAACGTCGCGGCGCTTGATTTCGTCAAATCGCGACCGGGCACAGATGTCGGTATACGCCTTCAAATGATCGACATTGAAAGCTACAACCTCACAAAGAGTAACCTTCAGGCACTTTGGGCAGACTTGGTGGTCGCCAAGCCACAGACAGTAATTCTTTTGATTGATCTACGCATCATCGATGATGCAGCCGACTCCAAGAGGAAGGTGGAAAGGTTTGTGGCTAGCTTCCAAGGTGATTTTCCAGGCGCCAAAGTGGTTGTCTCTGGGTCAGTAGTGCCTGCATCTATTGCAGGGCTACTCCCGACAAACTCCAAAGCTCATATTCCTCGAGAGGAATACAAGCTGTGGCGGGCTATGAACTCAACCCCCGCCTTCAAGGAGGTGTTGTTTGGAGACTACGGCGTGGTCAGTCCGGAGTATTCAGACTTTGAGATGGAACCTGAGTTTATCAGTAGTCGGGCGGCGCCTAAGGTTTTCTACACTTATAGTGATAGCTTCTTCATTGCGCGTGGGCGACGGTTCAAAACTCACAAATTTAGGCAGTATTTTGATATTTCTGATGTGATTGTGAATGAGCCATTTTTTAGGCTGTCTACTCCGCATTATTCATATGGTGAGCAGTACATTCATGACCGCAGCTACAAGGCTCCAGCAAGGTCGAAAAAGACAGGCAACCCAGGAACGTGGATTAAAAGCTCAACCGCCGCTCACATCACTTTCGTGGTTAACAACATTTGAGCGCCTTTCGATGAGGGCGCCTTGGATTCCTGCGAGGGCGTCGTCGCGGCTCAGCTGATAGCTGATCTGTTCAGCGATATCGTCACGGTTGAAAGACTTTTTGAAGACCACCTCGGGATGTGAGGTCGCAATGGCCGTCAGCTCTGCCTTCCAGAGCATGAGAAGAGCGTCTTTCTTGGAGAACATTGGATTAGTGCCGGCCTTTCGGACATAACGCAACATTGTCCGATCTCTACCTGACGTGGCCAAGATAATGCCCCAGTAGGAGGGGATCTTATCCATTGCCCAGCGTACGTGATTTTCTGTGGTCACTAGGGTCAGTTTGGGGAACGACCTTGAGTAGAACTCTGACTGCGACAGAATGCGTCGTACGTTATCTGTCTCGCCCTTGATTTCGTAGCAATGCATCTCGCGATAGCAGGCAACTACGTCAGCAATGGCATTGCCATTATCGATGGTGAGCTCTTCGAGCACTCGAGCAGGTTTAGGCGACCGCTTCATTAGGTGGTCGACTAAGGCTGTTCGGATTTCTTTATCTCTGAGCACTCAGAGCTCCAGGCGGGCGCAAACGCAACATTTTAGCCTATGAACCCTTCAGTTGTGGAGTGCGCTTATCCAGCCTTATCAAGTTCCCGACCGACAACCCGTGGCGCCTGAGTGCTGGTTCAGATTCCATCGTTTCGAGCAGGGAGGCTTTGGGTGATAGCCTACCGGAGTGCCTTAGCTACCACCCGAGTCACCGGAGCCTCACATGATCAACCTCCATCGCTTAATCTCCAGGCTGTTTCACGACCGCCGTCCCGATTGGGAGCAGAAGCGTGAGCGCGAGTTCATCCGGGCGGCGAACTCCTTGAAGACCCTCAAGGTGACACCGGAGGGCGGGATGTCCATCAATCCCGAAGAACTCCGAGATCAGATAATCGCGGCACGCGAGCAGTTGCAGCACCTTGTCCACCAACCAGGAAAGCCGAGCAGGCCATTCCAACCTGTGGCAGAGAACGAGGAGTCGCAGAAGGCTGACCACGCTGCTGAGGCCCCTGTAGAGCTGCAGGGCTGTATTGAGGTGGTGGCTTGGCGTCGGCTCCATAGTGGCGCTGCTGTGCGCTACATGTGCCTCCAGTCTACGAGTACGGGGCGATTCGCTGTCGTGACCGCAAGCCTGTTCTCGGACGGCGCGCATAGTCTTCCATCTTGGATCGAAGCCAACACCGCCAAGCACGTCGCCAATGCCATACAGAACGATCATCTCCGCTGGTTGGCTACTGTGAGCGAGGCGATGGATGCTTGGGATGCAGACCTTTGATTGCCTCGAGGCGATGCTTGCCGATGCTTGTGCCTACAACTGCCATGCCTCAATAGTGTTGAAAAGCCTTTCAATCTGAGTGGGCAAGTCGGTTTGTGGGTCATGGCTATGGCTGAAAGTGTTGTCCCCAGTTACGAACTTGTCGGCGATTGTAACTTTTGAATAGGTAGTAATCTGCTTTAGTCTAGCGCCGAAAATCCGATAATGCTTGTCTCGAAAAGCTGCTGGTAAATAACTTTCAATCGTATAGCCCTCAGTCACCCAGCAATATCCCGTCTTCGACTCATGTTCAGCAATGTCAGCCCAAACCTGATATTTCACGCAGTTTTGGTTAATGCATTCATCAGTGCCGTCAGCTGCGCGCTGAAAGTCTAGATCTCGATCCATAACTACTATGGAGTTCCTGTTTATACTGAATATGTCAATTAATCCTGGCGTAGCATTTGATGTGAAATGGCCGAGCATAGAGCCGCCGTAAAACACGAAGGAGAAATCAAGATTTTCCATGGGCATGGATTTACCATGCGTCGAGCACCAGAGCGAAAGCCAGTGCAAAATGTAGATTCGATCAGACGCCCCTTCGACCCATATCACGCCGTTGGCTTGGAAAACATCGCTTGGCTTTATGCCGAGCCCTGACAGAGCCCTTGCAGGTGATGTTAATTCTGATAATGCGTAACCATTGACTTCAAATAGCTTTGTGTCTGGTACAGACCAGCTTGATATGTCGAGAAGCACAGACGAGTGCGTAGAGATGAAAAGCTGAAGGTTCTTGCGGGTGACGATTTCAGAAACCCTAGCCATCATGAGTCTCTGAAGCGTTGGATGCAGGTGGACTTCAGGCTCCTCGATGACACATATCTGGTCATCCTTAACAGAGTTCAGCCATCCTATTAGTCCAGCAAACGCCCGCCATCCAGACGGCAGCATCTTTATTGGGATATGGTTGTACTGACCTAAATCATCGTTGAGGTAGACACCTAACGTATTCTTATCAAGAAAGCTAATTGGGTTGGCATTCTTGTAGGCGTCATCTGCATTTGGAGGCCTTTTATAGTCTACTTGGTCGGGCTGCAATGGGTGCGGCGCGAGTCCCACTAGATGCTTGCCATCATTATTGAGCGCGTTGATGATTTTGTTAATACAAACTCCGCGCTCGTCGTGTGATGAGCGAAAACTAATTATTGCTTCTAGTTTATCTAAAACCTTTAAAAGTTCTTTGGGAGGTTTCGACGATTTACTGTAAATGCTTCCCTTGAATAAGTGTCTGTCTTCTCGTGTGGTAACGGCTATGTATGTGCCAAATTCATCAATATCTAGCTTGTTTAATACTGAAGCTACCCAAGTTCCATTGTCAAAGTAGATGATGGAAGCCGCCACGGTAGTGGATCGCATGTTTTCACGAGCAATCGTTTTTATAATCTCAACATCCTTGAGTGCGCGCACCATATCTAGCACAGTTGACTTACCGCCGCCGTTGGGGCCGACGAAAATATTAACCTTTGAAGCTTTGACTTGAGGAACATCACGCGGATTGAGGGAGTTGGTCTGCATGATGTTATTGAGGTAGAGTGTTCGAAGCCCCAATAGGCCAAAACTTTTAATATGCAAGATTGTATTCCTTTACTGATTGATTTTGATAGGCGCACCCATTAGGCATCTTCTGAAAATGAGCTCCCGAGCGGTGCAGGCGTCACGCTCGTATTGTACCTAGAGAGACGGAAGGAGAGGTGCTTGCAGGAGTTGTAGTCACCGGCACCGGCAGCTTTCACACTGGTGGGCTATCCGCGATATACAGGAAGAAACAGTACGGGCTGTGGTGAGGTTTACTGAAACCAAGGCCCCCAGGTCGGCGGGTTCTCAACGATGTCGATTGAGGTGCTGAGCTCGTCCTGAATGTGTTCAAAAACTCTGTCGAGACTTGGATGAGCTTTCGACTCTCGCAGGGCAGTCACTACTTCCAGTAGTTCCCGGCCTTGGGCTACATGCATTTGGATATCGCAATACACGGTGTCATCGCTGTCTCGTTCCACGTCTTTTCTCCGTCTGCATCAATCCAGCTTGGGCTTACTTCTGGCAGCTCTGTGTGCCTCGAGGTGCTGCATCTCTGATTCCCAACAAGCCAGGAATTTATACCAGTCCGCAGCGTAAGGCCCATCTAACAATCTGGTCGACCCGATACTCGCCTGATTGAAGCGCTCCCTCCAGGGCTGGGGGATAGTCTGCTCCAAAATGATGTCGGTTCCGGAGTGGTGATACTGCACGGTGACACAATCCCGAAGCTGGTTGAGCTCAAGTGCCTTGTCAGCATGAGGGGAGTCTTTTCGCTCTTGAAGTTCAAGGTCATCAAGAATGGATAAGGGATCGAACGCCTTCGAATCGCCTGGAGATATGTTCGCAAGCATCCACAAAGCTTTTCGTCTCTTGGCCTCCAGTTCGCGGAGTTCATCGTCGGGCATTTGAGTTATCTCTTGTTGGCGTTGATGGCATGCCGCCTGCTGCGTCAGGCTGCCGTGAATCGAGCCCCGCCAAGGCGTGTCTCGCCCCTGCGGGCTGGCATCCCTCACGCCTGCGCGCTCCGCTTGCTTGGTGTCTGAGCCTCTGTGAAGCATAGATCGCAACGCATCCTACCCTCATGATTCGGAGCTCGGCATCGCTATTCGAAGCGTTCTGTTATCGTTCTAAAAGTAAGTTAGTCGCTCTTAGTCATCAGCCTTCTGGGGAGCCGGGATTGGACACAACTCAACGCGTACCAGGCAGAGCCTACCAAACGGTTCGCGATCCTGAGCGCCTGCTCATTGAAGAGCGAGCCGAAGCTCTCTCAGCCGCAGGATATCCGCTGCCAAATGATGATCCGGCTATGTACGCTGAGCAGAGACTGAAAGAGGCCAGAGCGGCAGCTCGTTCGTCGCAGCTAGATGGCGCTGCCGAAGAGGCTCCACTCTCAGCGCGAGAGGTCAGCCAAGTGCTGAGGGAGGTAGCTCTTGGGCGCCTAATTATGGTCAGAGCCTGCGAGAGGGGATGGGAAGAAATTTATGCGGAGCGCTTCAAAGTTAATGTCGAAGGTTGGCGAGTGTCTATTCATAACGACCGCGATGAGCTGGGCTACTGTGAAGAGTGCATAAGCCCTGACGGACGGCGCTGGTCTATAGACTCGGGAAATCGCTTTGGCACAGATCCCATTGCTATGCTGAGCACATGGGAGCATCAAACGCTTGACCGTCTCCTGAAGGCGATTTAAGTGGGGCACCGTCCGCCACCCGCCTCTTTAGACATTTACGCAGGCCTACCAGGCTGCTAGGACGAATTCCGTGCTCAGATATTTGTCTTTCGTCCTGTGAGTTACAAGGTACTGCCGACTAGGAAGTTAAGAGCTGCCGCACCCCATTTTTAGCATCAAGGAAGAAAATGAAATACTCATTGCTTGAAGGCGCTCGTGTAGAGGCCACTCCAAAAGCACGTGGTGTTTGCAGTTTTTGTGGTTCCCAGACCGTCGCTAAATGCGGGAACCATGTCGTCTGGCATTGGGCTCATAAACGTTTGGACAATTGCGATCCGTGGTGGGAAACGGAAACGGCATGGCATCGCGATTGGAAGAATATGTTCCCAACCGAGTGGCAGGAAGTTGTGTTGCAAGCGTCCTCAGGGGAGCGACATATAGCAGATGTCAGAACGCCTTCAGGGATGGTTATTGAGTTTCAGAGATCGACAATACATCCTGAAGAGGTCATCGCGAGGCAAAACTACTATCAAGATATGATCTGGGTGATCGATGGCACGCGAACTGAGTTCGACAGGTACAACTTCAGAATGGGTTTGTCAAAAGTGTCGGAGAATGGACTGGCTTCATTTAGCTGGCATTCCCGCAGCAAGCTTTTTGCTCGCTGGTGGGTTTCCAAACCCGTGTTCATCGACTTCGGCCCCGATTTTGGTATATGGCGCGTCTTAAGATTCGATCCGACTCAAAAACGTGGAGTGGTGGCTTACACACACAAGGAAAAGCTGGTCGAATGGATCACCAACGGCACCACCGATTTTAGCTTCAATGGAGGCCCGGCCTCTGATAAATTCGGTACGGCGGATCAATAAAAACCGATCAAGCGTCTAGCCGGCATCTCTGTCCTTCGGGGTCATTGCTGTGCCGGCTTGCAAATCAAACACTTCGAGACTACTGAGGGACAGGACGCTCATAAAGTGCTCTCCAGTATATCCCTATAGCCCTCGCACCCTTCAGAGATAGCCCTGGAGAGTACGAGAGACGATTTCGGGAGAAGCAACTCAAGGCTTTTCCTCCCACCTTCAGCGGCGCAGGAGACGGTCTAGTATCAGCAGGGCTACTGCACCAATTGCAAGTGCAGCAACCGGCTTCTCTTTGACGAACGTAGACACACTGTCCAGTGCATCGCCATAGGTTTGGGTCAACTGACCGGCAGCCTGGCGTCCCGCACCTTCGGCTTCAAGCTTCGAATCACCCAGTAGTTTCCCCACTGCGCTTTGAGCTTTGCCGGCAACCTTCTCTACAACGCCCTCAACCTGTTCGCTTTTCATGATTTCAATACCTTCTTGAGTTAGCAGCTCAGATTCAGCTGAGCTAGCGGCGATGGGCACAGGTTTAGGGGGATGAGCTTCAAAATAAGTTCAAAGTTGGTAAGGCTCAGGAACGAACCCATCTAGTAGATAGGACATTTTCGACTCTGCTATCTTGACCGTCGACCGCTACTTGCATGAGGGTGCATGGGATGAATTATTTGGCTCATCTACACCTTGGGGGGCAATCGTCTGACGAGCTCCTGGGGAGCCTGTACGGGGACTTTGTTAAAGGCCCACTCGCAGGGCGTTTTTCTCCTAAAACTGAGGCTGCGATTCAGCTGCATCGGACGATTGATGCCTTCACTGATGCTCACGGGTTGGTCAAGCGAGCGCTATCACGATTTCCGAACGAGCAAAGGCGCTACGCTGGAATCGCTCTCGACATGTTCTTTGACCACTGCCTCGCGCGAGATTGGGAGCAATATTGTGACGTGCCGCTGGATGATTTCGCGCAGCAGATCTATGGGATTTTGGAGGCAGAGCCTAACCTTCCTTCGTCGCTGGCGCAGGTCGTGCCTTTGATGATCTCGGAGGATTGGCTGTGCGCCTATAGAGACATTGAAATGATTGGATATGGCTTGGGCATAATCTCGAAGCGCCTTTCCAGACCAGAGGGGCTTGATGGATTGTTCGAACATCTCAAAGGCAACTATGAGGTGCTGAGCGCAGACTTCAGCGATTTTTACCCAGCACTCCAAGCTTTTGCGCGTTTGCCTGCGGACGCGCAAGCCATGCGTTGAGGTTGTGCCGCACTTGCCAGCTCGACTCAAGGCTGAAGCCTGGTAAGGCGAGCGCTGTCTTATGAGGGGTGACTAATTTATGATGTCAGGATGACAAATTCGGATTCGGCATCATGAGTACACGTTCAGACCTTTTGACTAGCGCCGAGGTTCTGCTGCGCACGAAGGGCTACGCGGCCTTCAGCTATGCCGACCTTGCAGACGAAATCGGCATTAAAAAGGCGAGTATTCACCATCACTTCCCCACCAAAGAAGGCTTGGCAATTGCCATAGTCGAGAGCTACCTGTTCCGGTTCAAAAAGCAGCTGGAGGCTATCAATGATGAACACGTCAGTGTTGTCGACCGACTGAATGCGTTCGCCTTGATGTTCGCACAAAGCAGTCTAAACGGGATGCTTCCACTCTGTGGAGCCTTGGCCGCAGAGCTTCTGGCCCTGCCTGAAAGTCTCAAAGAAATGACGAAGGATTTCTTTGAGATCCATCTCACTTGGCTTCAGGCAAATATTAAGCAGGGTCAAGATCGAGGAGAGCTTAAAGCCGACCTGGATGTAATCAGAGTTTCAAGGTACATATTGAATACTTTGGAAGGTGCGAGCTTTGTTTCTTGGGCGATGAGCGATGATTACGAGAAATCTTCGGGATTTGATTTGATTTTATCTACCCTTCGTCACTGAAAACTCTAGCAAGCACATTTATCGACTCCACCGCTGCATTCCCTTTTCAGGGGGCATCTTTCATCGCTGTATCTTTAGTACATCTTTCAATAGCTTCTCGATTTGGTCGCCTGCCAAGAGCAGGCGGCCTTGAGTCATTTGATTCAGGGCCGCGAGCCGATCTATGCTTGTATCAATTAGTGCAAACTAAAATCCACCGGATAGATCACTCGGTATTATCTGGTGTGCGGTAGATTTGCATCCAATGACGGGAAGGTTGGCTTGTAGGCGGCGCTTTTTCGTGATCGCGAATTGTACAGTACCGTCCATGCTTAGCGACGACCGCGCTCTTGGCTGCGTTCAAAGTGACTTCTTGAAACGAACCTCCATCTCGCCCCAACACGTGCCCTGGTGCATAAACAGCCATAAAACCTCCCTGATTTTTATCCATGTGGTGACAGCCTTATGCCATCAATTCGTACGATTACACAAATTTCACCCGATGCATAGAGGTGTGAAAGATCGTTTCATGGCGTCGCTTTCGAAGTGACTCTGTTGGTCACGACACTCACTGTGTTGTCATCAATATTCCCAATTCCTCTATGCAGCCTAGCTTTTCAAAGCTATTGGTATCGTCATCTATCTTGCAAGCCAACCTACTACTTGGTAGTCTTGTTTCTCTTCCGGTCTAATCGTCCGGCTTATCTGAAGAGGAACGTCCACATGAACAGCAACCTGAATGGTATCGATGTCGCCGCACTCCAGAATTTCGCCGAAGGCGTTGCTGGTGATGCGAACAAGCGCCACGCAAGCTTCAACGTTAAAACCGCTTGGAAGGGTCAGACCCGGTCTGTAGCCAAAGTCAGCCGTTACAGCTTGGCCGGTGAGACCTATTCCCGCGATTTTGAAATTGCAGCCGATGAGCCGAATGAATTGCTGGGCGAGAACACCGCGCCCAACCCTCAGGAGCTGCTGATGGCAGCTCTCAACGCCTGCATGTCGGTCGGCTATGCCGCCAATGCCGCGATGATGGGCATCAAGATTCACAGCCTGGAGATCGAGACTGACGGAACCCTCGACCTGCGCGGTTTCCTAGGCATCGACGAAAGCGTTAACCCAGGCTACGACGAGGTGAGTGTCGTCATTCGCCTGCACACCGATGCCTCCCGTGAGCGTGTAGAGGAGCTGCACAACGTGGTGCTAAAGACTTCGGTCAACTACGCCAACTTCTCTAAAGCCATCCGCATGCTCCCTAAGCTCGAAGTCATCGAAGACTAACTGTCCTGGCCACAGGTCAGCACGGCACCTGGCCGCTGACCACCTCTCACTTATCTGATACCGGAGTCTGCAATGAACGATTTTTTTAAAGGCAAAAAACTGTTGGTCGTCGGCGGCACGAGCGGCATGGGCCTGGAAACAGCGCGCCAGTTTTTAAAGGCGGGTGGCAGCGTGGTTCTCACCGGCAGTAAAAAGGATAAAGCCGATGCTGTGCGCGCCGAGCTGAGTCCGCTGGGGAACGTATCAGTAATCGTTGCCAACCTCATGACCGAGGAAGGGATGAATCATGTACGCAGCGAGATCAATGCCAACCACAGTGACATCGGCTTCATGGTCAACTCTGCAGGCATATTCATTCCGAAGCCTTTCATTGAGCACGATGAGGCTGACTACGACATGTACCTGGATCTGAACCGCGCTACATTCTTTATCACGCAGGCAGTGGTCAAAAATATGCTTGCTGCCAAGCGCGAAGGCTCCATTGTCAACGTCGGTTCGATTGGCGCGCAAGCCGCGCTGGCCGGCTCTCCAGCTACCGCTTATTCGATGGCTAAGGCGGGCCTGCACGCAGTCACCCGAAACCTGGCAATTGAATTGGCTCACTCAGGTATCCGAGTCAATGCCGTTTCGCCTGGCATCGTTCACACCTCGATCTATGAAGGCTTCATGGACAAGGAAGCGATCCCGGATGCGATGAAGTCGCTAAACGATTTCCACCCACTGGGTCGAGTCGGTGTTCCTGAAGACGTCGCCAATACCATCCTCTTCTTACTCTCCGATAAAACCTCCTGGGTGACCGGTGCTATCTGGGATGTTGATGCAGGGGTGATGGCGGTACGTGCCTAAACACCGAGGCAAGCGCCCTGTGTAACGCCTTTCAACGGGGCGCTTTCCAGCAGGCTGCTTCAGTGACAAGGGTGCTGGCTGTAGGAGTTTCAAATGTCTATCACGACAAAAGCCGCGCTGCTGAACTACGCCGAAACCCAGATGCGCTCAAAGGGTTACTCAGCGTTCAGTTACGCGGATCTCGCAGCGAAAGTCGGCATTAGAAAAGCCAGCATTCACCATCACTTTCCTACCAAGGAGTGCTTGGGCGCGGAGCTGATCAACGACTACATCGCTCGGTTCAACGAGACGTTGCTGTCAATCGAGATCATGCATCCCGAGCCACTGCAGCGCTTACAGGCTTTTTCCCGACTTTTCGTGATCAGCGCGAATGAGGGGCTGCTGCCGTTATGCGGTGCCTTGGCAGCGGAAATGGCTGCGCTGCCTTTGTCGCTACAAAGACTTACCAGGGACTTCTTTAATTCCCAGCTAGCCTGGCTCCAAAGAACCCTAAATGACGCAGTCCGGCAGCACCACTGGTTACTTGGAACAACTGCTGAGAGCTTCGCCTTCATGCTGCTGAGCATGTTGGAGGGAGCAAGCCTCATTGATTGGACATTGGGTCGCTCAGCCGACCCGTTGGCTGGCTTTAACCATTTGCTTGAAATGGCCGCAATGCAATCTTAACTTCTCCGTGCAGGATAAATTATGCAAACCCCTTCGAAAAAATATGTAGTCGATATCTGGTCTGATTATGTGTGTCCCTGGTGCTGGATTGCCAAGCGTCGTTTTGAAAAAGCACTCGAAAACTTCCCGCAGAAGGACGATGTACAGGTCAACATTCGGGCCTATCGACTGGCTGCAAATCACACCCCTGAACCGATGATAGCGGCACTGAAACGTAAGCTCGGCAACCCAGATTCCGCAGAAGCGATGATGAGTACGGTCAGTAAATATGGCCGAGCTGAGGGGCTGGATTACCGTTTCGACACCATGATGTTTGGTGACACAGCGGATGCTCATGTCCTGGTGAAGGCAGTTGAAGACACGACAGTGAAGACGCGCCTTGTTGAGGCGCTGTACGAGCAAAGTACCAGTCACGGCAAGTCGCTTTTTGATCGCGCCAATTTGGAGGAGATTGCGAAGGAGGCAGGTGTGCCCGATGAATCAATTCAGTTGGCGTGGTCATCCGTGGAGCTGCGCGTTGAGATGGAAGAGGACGAGCATTTCGCAGCGCAACTGGGTTCCGGCGTGCCACTTTTTGTCTTCAACAACGCGTTCTCGGTGTCAGGTGCTCAGCCAGAAGCGGCCTTTCTTGAAGCGCTGAATCAAATGGCTGCTAAAGCGAGAACCGAGGATAGCTCATTGACGGGCCAAGTCTGCGGCATCGATGGCTGCAAAATTTGATAGGCAACGGAACGGGGGCAATCAGAAGGTGCCCCCTTTTCCTTAACACAACACGTGAGATCCAAATGAGCCGTATCGTTGAATTGAGCGCTCCCCAATTTTCCCGCTTTGTTGCCAAAGGCAGCAGTGTCGTACTGTTCTCAGCATCTTGGTGCAAACCTTGTAAAGAGATGAAGCCAGTCTTCGTCGACTTGGAGGAAAAGCTCCATGCTCTCGCAGTGTTTGGAAAAATTGATATCGCGGTATCGCCGACGATTGCGCAGATGTATGGCATTCGATCTGTGCCGTCCTTGGCAGTGTTCCACGAAGGCCGATTGTTGAGGGTCTTCGCTGGGTCTAAATCAGTTTCAGCCTTGAAAAAAGCAATCATCACTGAACTGGAGGACGCTAGTTAACCAAGCATCCTCCTCGACCTGTAAGGCAAGTCAGCTACCTGTCTCCCTGTGCGCAAGGCTCACTTTTCCTGGGCCGACATCAATTGGATGAGCGCGGTCTTCATTGAATATTTCCGTTAGTAAAGCGTTGGCCCGTTTGTAAGCGTCGTACTTGAATTCGGTATCGTCCTCGGGCTGAGCGGACATCTCCTCTAGCATCTCCAAATTCAGGCGGCGGAATCGATCCGCACGCTCACGAGCTTCGTAGCGTCCTATCCCAAGTTGCTCCAAAGCCCTGCGACCGAGGGACAGCGCGCTTTCAAAGGTTTCCCGCTCGACGTCTTCAATACCCATCTGACGCAGCGTGATGATGTGTCCCATATCACGAGCGCGCACCACCAGTTTTAGGGATGGAAAATGCTCTTGGGCCAACTTGGTCAATGCCAGGTTATCGTCTTGATTATCGATGGCGTTGATCAGCACCACGGCTTGGGCAGCACCCGCAGCGTGCAGTAAATCGAGGCGGGTGGCATCCCCATAAAACACCTTGACCCCGAACTTACGCAGCGTCTCGATGTGGTCTGGATCATGATCCAAGACCACTACCTCAAAACCACAGGACATCAACAGACGACCAGCGATCTGACCAAATCTTCCGAAGCCAGCGATGATGACCCGAGGGTTGGTTTGGTCAATGGTGTCCGCTTTTTTGCTGGCCTGATTGCCCAAAGACTCTAAATGATTGAGCAAGAGGATCAGTAAAGGCGTTACACACATGGACAACGCCACCGCTAGCGTCAGGCTCTTACCCCAAGGGTCGACCAGGATGCCGGCGACGGTTGCTGCGCCAAATACTACAAAGGCAAACTCACTGCCTTGGCCAAGGAACACCGCCTGCCATGAACGCTGGTCACTTGGGACATTCAGGAAGCGACCCAGGAGCTTGATCACGAGCAGCTTGATCAGAATGAAGCCCAAGGTCAGGGTGATGACTTTCAGCGGCGAATCGATCAGCGTGCCGAAGTCAATCGACATCCCTACACCGATAAAGAACAGACCCAGCAACAGGCCTTTGAAGGGTTCAATATCGCTTTCCAGAGCATGGCGATACTCCGAGCTGGCCAAGAGAACGCCGGCTAAGAACGCGCCCATGGCCATGGATAAGCCGGCCTCCTCCAACAAGAGGCCGAACCCAAACACCAGGAACAGTGCGACGGCACTAAAGATTTCTCTCAGGCCTGAGCGCGCTACAAAGCGAAGGACGGGCCGAGAGACGTAGTGACCCAAAAGAACCACTGCGGCAATTGCACCCACGATTTTGGCAGTGGACAGCGCCAGCTCTGCACCTGAGGGCGTACCACCGTTTGCGGCCAGCAGTGGGATCATGGCCACTAGGGGAATCGCCGCGATGTCCTGGAAAAGCAACACGGCGAAGCTGCTGCGACCTACGGCGGTGGAGTTCATGTTTCGCTCGCTCATGGCCTGCATGGCGATAGCCGTCGAGGACAGGCTCAACGTCAGCCCTACCAACAACGCAGCCGTCCAACTCAAGCCAAGTACAGCGCAGAAAATTGCGATGGCCGCGCCGCATGCCAGCATCTGCAACGCGCCGCCGCCGAAGACCATGCGGCGCATTGCCCAAAGGCGCTTGGGGTCGAGTTCGAGACCAATGATGAACAGCATCAACACCACGCCAATTTCAGCAAAGTGCAGGATGGACTCCACGTCGGTCACAAGCTTCAAACCCCATGGGCCGATCAGGCAGCCAGCTATCAGGTAGCCTAGAACTGGGCCCAGCCCTAAGCGAACGGCAATTGGGACTATCAAGGCTGCGGAGCCCAGGTAGATGAGCATTTCAATCAGGCTGTGAGTGTCCATTCAATCTTCCCTCCATGACGTCAGGCGCTGGCCATAATTCCGGATCTGTTTAAGCAATGCGCTTTGATCTGCTCTGTAGGCACCATGGACTGCGACTGGACTCAACCAATGCATCCCGCAGTAATTCGCCGTCGCCTGAATGGGCTGGGACAGCACCGCAAAACCTGGGTGGTCGCCGCCTTCAAAATGATCATGCTCTCCGCCAGTGGTTACGGCCCACAGCAGTTTCTTGTTTTTTAAAGCAACAGCGTCGGCGCCATAGGCCCAACCCTGAGTGAAGACCTTATCGATCCACAGCTTTAAAAGGGGCGGATAGCTGTACCAATACATAGGATGTTGCAGAACCAGAAGGTCTGCCTGTTCCACCGCCCTCTGCTCAGCTTCAACGTCGATATTGAAATCGGGGTAGAGGTCGTACAGGGAACGGATTGCGACATCGGGATTGTTGGCTGCCAGCTTGAGCATCAGCTTGTTGACGTTGGATTTGTCGGGGTAAGGATGGGCGTAAATGATCAGAATCACGGAGTAGTCCCCACAAACCTGGCGTTCTTTAAGAACGGAAAAAGCTCCCTGTTCGTTGAGCATGGCCGCACTCAAAGAACAGGGAGCTAATGACCTGAAGGTGAAGCCTTACTCGCCGGCTTGCAGCTTCAATACTTCTTTGGCGGTCACAGGTTTGCCACCAATACCCCAGTCCCCACTTTTTACCTCTTCGAAGATGACCCACGTGAGGGCGCGCATGTTTTCGCCTTCAACCGACACCATAGCGTCAGTCACTTTGCGAATCACTTCAGCCTTTTGCTCGTCGGAAAAAACGCCTTCAATCCCTTTGATAGTTACGAGTGGCATGGTGTTCTCCTAAATGTTTGTGAAGGAATATCAGGCTTTGGCGGCTGCGTATTCCGGATAGTCGGTGTAGCCCTTATCAATCGAGCCGCTTACGCCGTAGTAGGTCGCGCGATCTCCCTCGGCCAATGGCCAATTGTTCTGCATGCGCTCTACCAGATCAGGGTTGGCAATGTAGGCGGTGCCGAAGGCAATGAGATCTAGCTCGCCTTTGGCCAGCTCAGACTCTGCGATCTCTTTGGTGAAGCCGCCCGCAGCCATCAAGGTGCCCTTGTACGCTTCACGGAACGCAGCGCCGAAACCTGGTGGCGTTTGCGCGGCGAGGATGGTCGGTTGGTAGTTCAGGTGAACAAATGCCAGCTCTCTTTCGTTGAGGGCAGCCGCCATACTCATCCAGGTTTCTTCTTCGCCTTCGTACACACCGAAGTCATACAGTCGACCAAACGGAGAGAAGCGCACACCGATCTTCGATCCACCGATTTCAGCAGCAATCGCATCAATAGTTTCCAGCAGGAAACGCTGACGGTTCGCGATAGAGCCGCCGTACTGATCAGAACGAGTGTTCAAGGCGCTGCTCAGGAATTGGTCGAACAGGAAGCCGTTGGCTGCCATGATTTCGATACCGTCAAAGCCGGCGTCAATGGCCATCCTTGCGGACTTCACGAAGTCGGCGATGGCGCGTTTCACTTCTTCAGTTTCCAGCGCACGTGGTGTGCTTGGCTGTACCGGGCCAGATTTACCAGGTTCGATCCAGGCATACACCGTGGTATCTACCGCAGGCACCGTGCCCGAGGAGACTGGCACCATGCCGTGTACCGAGGTGTGGGACATACGGCCTACGTGCCAGAGCTGCGCAAAAATCTTCCCGCCCTTGGCGTGCACCGCGTCAGTCACTTTGCGCCAGCCTGGTAAGTGCACATCTTCGTAAATGCCAGGGGTGTATAGATAGCCGCGAGCCTCATCGGAAATAGGCAGGCCTTCGGTGATCAGCAAGCCGGCAGAAGCTCGTTGTGCGTAGTAAAGCGCGTTGGATTCATTCGGAATGTTGTTCAAGGTTCGGGTGCGAGTCATAGGGGCCATGACAACGCGGTTTTTTAAAGGAGTCCCGGCTAGATCGTAAGGAGTGAACAGCTTATTCATGATTTATCTCGACGTCGTTGAAGGGGGGATTCGGCGTTTGATTAGGACTTGTCGAACGCGTCGAGTACGTGGGTGCTATAGACCATTGCAGCCCCGGCGTTCATGTTGATGGCCACACCCAAAGCTTCAGCTACCTCTTCACTGGTTATACCGAGCTTCTTGGCTTCAGCAGCGTGAAAGGCAATGCAGCCGTCGCAGCGGGTCGTCACGGCCACTGCAAGGGAGATGAGCTCGCGAGTCTTGGCGTCCAGATGGTTTGTTTTGCTACCGGCAGCACCGAGAGCAGCCATGCCCTTCATGGTTTCAGGAGACAGGCCGTTTAGCTCTACCAAGCGAGCGTTGATGTCTTTGCGGGTTTGCTTCCAATCTTGCATGGGATTCTCACAGGGATGGCGTTGATTGCATGAATTTAAAATCTGCAATAAAGCTACCATCCAGTTGGTAGTCTTTCAACGAGTCTGTGCTGATTTTCAATATCAACGGAATCGAATGGGCAGTTTTGTGCTGATTCTTGAAAAAGAATGCGAGTGGGAAATATCGCTCAGCTAGCTGGAGGCTCATCTGACTGGTTGTCTAGCAACTCAACCACGTCATACCACTGCGTTTTTTGGTGACAACAGCATCATTAATGCGACCAAGCAATTGGAAGTGCGTGGCTGGCTTTCAGTGTGCAAAAAGCTTTTCATGGCTGACCACTACAGAGCTGCGGCGGACATGGTGGTGAAATGGACGTTGAGCGATTCCAGACTCTGCAACATAGGAGTCGCCGAATGGTTTCCTTCCTTCGAGGCGAAGCAGCGGCTGCTTGGGTATTGGATCTTGGGAAGCTCAAGCTTTCGGAACCGCATAGGCAAAAGTGGAAGCTCGGCTACGTTCGCTCACCATTATTTGGTTTTTAAAGTGCTCAATAAGCCTGAAGTATTTGTTGAAATGCGACTGAGAAAATCGATGTCGATGAGCGTTTTATCAACGACGAAGATACGCTCCGGCTGTTGACTCAGCATCTCATGGCTCTTCAGGATGTGGTTACACAGCGAGTCTGTTAATAAGGCCCTGGTAGCCCTGACCTACTGTCGCTGAATTTCTAATGGAGTAGAGCTTGTGACCAGAAACCCGACTGAGCTAGCGCTGATTGCCCGAGGTGTAGACATCACGCTGGCAAGGACGCTGCGTGAAGAGCGATGGACGCTCGCAAAACTTCAGCAGCAAAACTTTCAGCAGCTTCTCGAAATGGGACTTACCGAGGAGGCCGCACACACAATACTCGGTGACGGTAGGCCCCCGATTCCCCTCGAGGCGCTCGTAAAGACCTTGTTCGCAAATAGGTGGGTTTGCTGTGTTTGCCGAGACCCCACTCTTCCCGTCATCGTCCATCATATAGAGCCGTGGGCCAAGAGCCGCGATCACTCTGAAAAGAACCTTGCCGTTCTCTGCTCCATTCACCATGGTGAAGCGCACACCACTCGCATGCTTGAGCTAAGCCTTACGTCTGATCGACTTAAAGCGGTGAAGGTTACCTGGCAGAAGGAGGTGGAGCGTCTTGACCCTAGTGCCATCTTCAAGTCTACGCAGCTCATGGCCTGTCAGTGGTGGTACTTCAACCACCTCAGGGTATTTGAAATTGCCAGCGAGCTCGGAGTGGACATTACTCAGATTAGTGGTTTTCAGGGCGTGCGTAGCGCCAATCTCTGCAACGACGAAGGCATCCTGTACCTGAGAGATGGGATCATGTACTCGGGCACTTCGGGTCTCATCCTTCAGCGCTATATGACAAGCATGCTGAAAATCACGATGGGCCATGCCAGGGTGAAGAACATCTCTGATGATCTAGATCGAGGCACACTTAAGCTGCTGATCGCTGAGGGAGAGCTTATCTTCATACAGGGCAGTTACACATTTTCAAATTTGCCGTCTAAAGGCTCGGGCGAAGACTTGGTATCAGGCCGGCGACACGTGAACGACATCGAGATCACTTTCGTTTTCAACAGGAATGAAGGGACGTCGGGTTCCGCACGAAACAACTGGCTGAGGGGCACCCAGAATTTGGGGTGCCTTCTGCGAGTGAACAGCCTACGTCGGGATCTCAAAGGAGCGTTGAAAATCGAGACTACTGTTCTCGCGATTCGAAGTGCCCATCAGGAGCTGAAATCCAGGGATTATGAGATCGGACTTCTTCGAAGCGGGCTGATTGGGCGAGATACTGAGGATGATGAGCACGATGAGTTTCAAGAGGAGGATGAGGAGCCAGCGTGGTAACAACCAGCCCCTTATCACAATTTACGCGTTGAAATGACCGTGTCTCCCAGCGTACGGGTTTAGTAGCCTGATTGACCTTGCTCCATCTCCCCGATCCAGCTATATGTGCCGTTTAGCCAAACGAAAACGCTGTTGAGCACCTCGCGCAAGTGCCGGATGTTGATGTACGTAACGTCCGGCAGGTGAGCTTTACCACTCTTGGTCGTCGCATACCGAAATGCCATCGAGTCTGGGTCAACGTCGTCCAACTGGCGAATAAACTCGTGAACAGCATTAGCGTTGGCGTCGGAGCGCTCTAGACCCAGCCCCATGAGCAGATGGCGCAATTCTGACCATAGAGGCATCAACGGATGCTTATCGTAGTTCTTGGACTTTTTGCCTGTCAGCGCGCGAGCACTCTGAAGCATCAGCTTGAACTGCAGCTCCAAGGAATGGCGGTATAGAAAGAGCAAAGGGTAAATGCCGCTATCTAGTGGCACCTGACGATTAGCCATAGCCTCTACTAGGCCGTCAGCGGCATCTTTGTATGCAAAAGCATAAAGGTCGGCACGAAAGTGAGACCAGTTCAACATCGCGTTGTGCTGCCAATCGTCACCTTGGATAAACAGCTGCTGGCCGGAGAAGTCTGTCGGCCACTTGATGGCCTCTAGCTGCGGGTCGAGCATCGGTAGCGATTCGTCATCCATATCGTCTCCTCTCGTTTGCCAGTTCATGTTGTAGAACTTTACGAATCCTCGTGGATTACCGGCAACCAATAAGTGGTTTTCTGGCCTGGGCTACTGCGCGGAAAAGCGCGATATCAGATTGAGGTCACGGCGTTCTTTGTGCGGGATACTTGATCTATTCTGGGTATTATTTCGGTGCCTTATTGAGCCTCATAGGGTTTGTTATCGCGGTAGCCTAGTAGTTATTGCAAGGAAGCTTGTATGAAATTTTATCGGTTTGATCCCCAGAAGCTTGTCATGCCTGTGAAACATAACGTGCAGGTTGATTCCGATTTGTCCGGCCTGATTCTCCATGTACGTCCAAAGGACTGCATTTTGCTGGCCAGCTGGGACGCGAGAGCCCAGGTTGGTAATGTGAGCGCATTTGGCATCGTCATGACGGTTGATCGAGAGTCAGGCCGTGCAAAAATCCTGTGGCGCGAGGCTGATGTCACGCTTCGGCCCAGCTCGAATGGAAGACGTTATTGGCTTCAAGCCAAACACTGGTTTGCTTTTGCTCCTGACGTGGTTAACCGGTACGGTCTTCCAGATCTACATGCCGAATATTTTCCAGATATCGCTGGATTCGACATCCCAGCACCACCATCGCCCGTGAGAGGCGTGAGTCGCCCCTCCAATTTGCCGACAGGTGGGTACGTCTATGTCATTCGATCTAAGCTGGGTTTCAAGATCGGCAAAACAATTCACTTGAGAGCTCGTACCCGGCTCTTCGAAGTCAAGCTCCCCTTTCCCATAAGCCTTGAACATTACGCCTGGTTTGATGATTACAGTCATGCAGAGCGAAGCTTCCACATCACTTATCAAGCAAAGCGCCTTGAGGGTGAGTGGTTCGATCTCGACGCCTCCGATCTTGAGCAGATCAAAACTTTTGGTAAGTCTGTGCCGGTGGCAGGGCTGTGAATAGGAACTCAAATGGAAGTGAATAGCTATTTGCGAGTCGAGGAGTCGATAGAGACTTGCCTTGAAATGTTGATGACGGCTTTGGTCACGATACCGACCCAGGTCACTGAATGTACTTCTGTCTCTACAGGCTCTTCTGCAGTCGCCATGCTAGATCGCGAAGCCTTCATCAAAGCGTGCGAGAGCCTCAAGCCTGCTGTGGTATTCATTTATCGCGAGCATAGCCTTTTGGAGGAACAACTCGCCGATCTGGTTTCCGAAATCACAGACGTCCAGGCTGAGGCGGATAAGCTCCGACAGGAGTTTTTGTCCACGGAAGCGGAAGTCATGGCTAGAGTTCGAAAATCCTGTCCTGATTACTCTCACCTTCAGTGTTTCTTTACCAGCGGGGCGTTATTAGTCGCGATGGCCTGTGAGGTAGGTGACTACCAGGACTTCACAGAGGCACTCGACAGATTTGAGCAGGCTGCGGATGAGGCTGAGGAAATGGCGTCATCTCTAGACCAGGCAAGACTGAACGGTGAGATGAAAAAGGTCGCGGAGACGGTTTCCAAGGATCAAGGATTCATTTCCCTTCGTGGCAAGCGAAAGCGGGCGATGTACGTCCTAAAGCATTACCGACAGGGGATTCCTGAGTCTCCATATCTTGAGCGACCCGATCAGGGATCAGAACCTATTGATCGGAACGTCGTTCTCGTTGCAAGGCAAGCCGCTGATATTCTTGAGTTTGAGACCTGAGCACGGTCAACCGCCGACGTACCACAGCCGGTTAACTGTGCTCTTGGGCAGTTCTAATTGCCGGCAAACCTCCGCTTGAGAAAGGCCTGCCGCCTTAAGATCGCGCACCGCTTTGAGTCTTTCTGCTGCAGCGATTCTCTGGGGTGTAGTGAGCGTTTGGGGTTCGGCAGGTAGCTGCTCATCAAGAACACCAAGCTGCATGAGTTCTTTCATTGTGTCATTCAGAACTGAGCGCGCGGTCTTACCTTCATCGGCTGCGGCCACCAGCGTGAGAAAAGAGAGTGGCATCAGGCCTAGCGCTTTAGCTAAGTCGGCACTGAGATCGACGGTTGCCGATGTCGTCGATGCTTCCAGGCGGCTTATGTGTGCTTGGTCAGTCTGATGCTGGAGGTCTGCTTGCGACAACCCATGTCGAACCCTCAGCCACTGTAGCGTTGCCGCATATGCCTTCCGCAAAGACATCCAGCGCACCTCTCCCCAAAAGGAGACGGTATGCCCCGTTTGATGAGTTCCACACAAATGTATATAGTCATTGCGATGGAACTACAGGCGCGCCACCTTTGCGATCTGTACGTGCGCAGAGCTCTATTTTCTTTGTCGCCAAGAGGATCATCAATTTATGACTAATTCTTCTGAGCACGAGCTGCTGCGGGAGGGGGAAATCTCCTCTGCTGGCACGTCGCTGTCTCATGCAGAAGTGGAAGTATTGGTCGCGGGGCGCTTCGGTCGTAAGCCTTTTTGCACCGTCGAGGACTGGGTCATCTTCCACGTCGACGAGTCCCCAGAGTCGCTCGCGAAAGTAAGAGCTACTGGTCTGGAGCCGATGTTTATGTATGCCCATTGCGTCATCCATGACGGTCATGGCCGGTTTCCACCAGGGGGCTGGGTGCGCTCGACCCTGTGTAAATCGTTCGACGGTGTTTGCCTGTTCGAGACGCGAAACACGGTGTACGTGCTCATGGGAAAAGGGCGCGAGATGACTGCCTCGCTGAAGACAATATTTGGCTTATGTTAATCGCAGGCGCACTTCGCGGGCCTGCTCAACACGAGATACACGATGTTCAGGATTAGCATGCAAGACCAGGCCGGCCCGGTGGGAATGTTCGGGGACGGTCTCGCTCACTTTCACGCCATGTCGCGATCCTTGGTTACCCATTGGTATCACGTGAGCCTCAAGCGCCGGCATGAGGGGCGGTTCATAGCTTATGAAGAGATGCTGAACGATGAGCCTCGCTTGGTAGAGCTGCTGGTCTCCCAAGACGAGAGCATGGTCATTCAAGATGTCCAGGTCGTTACCCCGGCATGGATGAACAAAGGGTCAGGCTGGAAGATGGAAAAGCTGAAATCACTTTCCATGGGGTTCAACCAGGCAGAAGTGCCAATCTGTGTTCTGCATGTCGAGAGTGGTGATGTGTACGTCAATACCCATCAACGCGACCTGGATGTTGATGCCTTGATTGGGGTCAGAGAGCTTTATCGGCGTAGTGCTGCAACCACCGGCGTAGCCTCAGCGTCAGAGGCCGTTTAACCATGGACTACATCAATACCGTCGCAGTCGATTTACACGAAAAGCGCTACTCGGACTTCGACCTCCTTCGCATAGCCAAAGCAGTGAATCAGGACTACGACGGGCTGGTCACGGCCTACCTGGTGAATGTCCATATCCATGCATGCAGTGCCGTTGGCGTGGTGTTCAGTCACATTTGCCCTGGGCCGTTCCAACGATTCGCAGATGGTCGGCTGATTCGGACATCCGACATTCAGTACGTAACGAAGGAAGGCAGGTTTTGGGTGATCAATACGGTCAACTCGAAGTACGTCATTGCGACGTTCAGGCGGGACGTCGGACGGCATAGCTTGCGTGAGTTCATGCGCATAGCAGGTGACACGTATCTACCAACGCCTGATCGCCTCCAGTAAGCCCTTCGTTACTACCGGGCGGCTCATCGCTCAACGTGCCTAGGTTTCCAATAGGCGCAATGCAGGCTTAGAGAAAATTATCCTTGGGCGACATTTATGTCGAATATGCGACAGCATGAAATGCCCGCCCTTGAAACGGTTTTTCAAAACCGGAGATGTATATTTTGAACTCAAAAGAAAAGCAGCTGTGGCTGTGCCTCGCTGTTTTTCACTCTGGAAATTAGGTTGTTTGGCCGGTCGCTTTTTATTTGATCCGTTCGACCTAAAGGGTTTTTTGAGCTCATCTTCAAGTCTATGACATCGGTTTGGGATTGCCCTTCTGCTCTTAACCCAACTCGTCTGTTTGGGGCCCTAAGCCCCGGCTCGTTTTTGCCATCAAAAACCAAGTATTTAATCCTACTTTTTCGTGGGGTATCCGGGATTTGGTATGATCAGTGAGCGAGAAAATCCAGCGATCAGCCAGAGGCAAAGCTCCGTCAATTCAACATGCGCGGACTGGGAGGAGAATCGCCACAAGGCAGACTCAAGGTAGATAAATATTCCCGACGCAGCCTTGCTAATCGCCGCATTGAGTAAATGTGCAGGGTTCGGTTGAGAAGGCTGTCGACCACGTCGTACCCTGAATGGATATCCAGCCCGCATAAGGAAAATCCATGCTTCTAAAACGCTTTCAAATACTCACCCCTATCGCGATTTTCAGCGCGATATCCATAACGTTCTGGATCATCCAGTTCCGCTTTTTCGACGTTATAGGCTGGAATTACAATGTCTGCCATGCGTTGTTCGGGTTCACATTCCCACTCGCGCTCAGCTACTTCGGATTCCCCCCCACCAAGCTGCAGCGACCCAAGTTGTCTCAAGTCATTCGCAATGTGCTGAAAATTCCACTTCTGTTGTGGCCTTCTTCATTCGCCAGGCTTTTGTTCCGCTCGATTGTCAGAGACGTTAACGAGGGGATCCCTTGGACTCCTTGGATCGGCGTAGTGATCACGCTGTTTTTTTCCGTCGGAAATGAAATGTATGTTGATCCTGCCACCAACGGAATTCCGTTCATAAATGCGTATGATCATTTCGTGGCCGATGTGGTGGGCATGGCTCTATTTCTCCTCGTAGCTTCTTTCATCCTACGAAACAGGTTGCGTTCAATCGCCGTGTTTCCCATCCGGGCGGCGAGCGATTGATGTTACCTGCCCAAGTCAGCATCCTTCCGCGAGTCTGAATATCTAATATCCTGCCGTTCAACGTAGAATTCGCGCCCCGTCCTCTGCGACTAACCCAGCTGTATGAGCGTCGCTTTCGCCGACAGCTGGGTAAAATTTGCAATCAGGAATGAGCTTGATGCTTTTAGGATTTCGCAATGAGTAGGGCACGCCTGGATATCGCCCAAGAGGGGAAGTTGTGGGAGATGGCCCTGAAGCATTTGGGCTCAGACGGCCTGCTCCAAGCGGTAATAGATATGGGGAGCCGTTCCGCCCCTCCGCCTAGACCACTCGTTGAACATCTGTCCACCAATGAGGTCAGCCAGGAAATCTTGAATATTCTTAAAATTGCCCAGCAGAGGGTAGGTGCTGTCGTACCAGGTCGGATGCAGGATGCGAACACAGTCACGCTGTATGCTCGTCACGCTAGCAACTTAGCTGATGGACTCATTACCATCCTGCCAAAGGCGCAGCTTTCGCGAGCCTTACGGGGCTCCTGTATTGAAATCGAACTGGGGATTTGACGTCTAGGCAGGCTCCCCTACGATACCGGTCGGCAACAATCCTAATGGAACTTGTCGAGATAATTAGCGCCCCTTTGAGATCTTCCATGAGCTCTGATTTAACTGAAGAAGAAATGCGTCGTGCATTGTTTGGTGCGACTGAGCCCGAAGAGGTTCCTGCGCCTCCAACGCCACAGCCTGCGCCAGAGGTTGTTTTTACCAAGCCGGTATCAACGCCTTCGCCCAAGAAGAAAGCGGCGAAATCATTTACGCCTAGGCTCAGGGTCACGCTTCGAGTTGGAAACGAATTTGAGGGGAAGATGCACGAGCTGATCCATGAGGCCGACACGCTGAGTTCGTTGCTTGCTGAGCAAGATGCTGTGAAGGCCGCCAGGCAGAATTACAAGTACGTGGAGGTGGTCTCAATCAAATCGATGTAGATGGAGCTCATTGGCTCCTCAAACCGATCACCTTGCGAGGCCTTCAGCTTGGGCGAATTACCCCAGATCTCGATATCATGACCTCAAGCGCGATGATTATGCCTGCCAAGGCTAGGCCGCTGCACCGCTAATCCCATCTACAATTTTCCGCCGTCAAGGGAGCTGGAAATGCTAGGACTGAAGGTTGAGATTTGGGAGCATTGGGAAGAACTCTGCTGCTACTTCATGGAGCAAATAGCCCACAAGCACGACCCGAAGATCAAGTATCAATGCTATGGACACAAAGGCCAAAGTCAGTTTGGGATTGATCTAGTCCCCAAAAAATCGGATTTACCACTGGTAGGCCAGTGCAAGTTGCGCGAAACCTCGTTCACTTGGAAGCAGGTGCTGGAGGAGTTGGAAAAAACTGATGGGTACGCAGGAAAAATCAAAGGCTACGTGATTTTTACAACTGCCCACAAGCACACCACCATCCAGGATCAGCAAAACAGTGGCTCTGTCTATCGGCATGAGCGTCCGGACGGAAGCTCCTTTGCCGTTCATGTGAAACATTGGTCTGATTACACTGCAGATGACCTCAAATCCATCCCTCAGGGCGTACTGCAGCGTATCTTCCCCAACGTGTACAGTTTGGCAGCTACCCCACAACCAGCTTCCAATGACGACTATATGTTATCGCTCGCCGCGCTGCGCAGCTACGTTCCCACCTGCCTCTCCGCGTCTGATCTGCATTGGTTGGAGCAGTACGACTTCACCTTAGGATGGATCCCGGAGCAAGCTTTTGATGCATTTCGAAATCTCCACAGTGACGTCGTGCAAGTAGAGGACGCGATGCGCCTCAACATTAATAGCTGGTTACACCAGGCAGGCTCGGAAGAGATCAAAGCTTCTCTCTTGGCAGGGAAAGACTTCTATGACGCGTTAAAGGTGTTTGTTAACGGCGTTCAAGGCCAAATCGTTGGTGATAATCTTCCCGACGGCACCTCAATTTTGACAGTCACCGACTTGCCAAGCTGGCAGAAGCACGCAAGACAATTCTCGAGCGATGCTCGATACCTCGCCAACGTTTACAGGATGTCGGTTTTGGGCGAGCGTGTTCGGTATTAGTCTCTATCCTTGCGACTTTTTTAGTCTCAATCTTCATCGACTACAAGGCAGAACGGTCGGCGAACTTCTCGCAAAGCAGGCTCTGCATCATCACCGAAGCAGGGCCTTGCCCTGATGCCTGCTGCTGTCTAGCCCCAGGCCAGAATCAGGAGGTTTTTCATGATTCTGACCCTCGCTCAATGAGCCGTGCTAGCTCGCTCTCGATCCAAACTCGGCAATCCATTTCTGCAGGGCTGTTACGTCGGCTTCAAAGACATCCAGCTCAAGAGCGCTGCTGGGCATCTCCTCAGACTGAGCATGCTCATACACCGAGTAGCGGGTCATCAAGTCATCAATGAATACGCAGTCGTCATTTGTTACCTTAGCGACCTTGTGTAGCTTGCCTTGAGTGTTGATTGCACGTCTGAAGCGGCCTACGACGTCCGCCAGCAAAATGTACTCAATCGTCTTCTCGACGATGATCCTGAAGTCACTGCAAGCGCTCTTGGCGAGCGACTCATAAGCCTCGACTTCCGCCTTCTCCTGGTGTTTTTTCAACCGCACAATCGTATTGTCGATCAACCCACGGACAGCACTTTCTGGTCTCAGGTCTCGAGCGCTCGCAGTGGCGACGATACCAGCAGTCTTCGCCATCCTTTGAAGTGACGTGAGTGTCGGCTTAATTGAGGGCATCCCTGGAGTCTGCTCCCATTTCTTGGTAACAGCTTCTACTTGAGCTACAAGAGAAAGTCGGTGGGTGAATATGATGACCTGCCTGGTCTGTGACAAAGACACGAGACGTTCGACAACCTTCTCTTCAAAGTCTTGGTCGAGTGAAGATATCGGGTCATCGAAAATGAACGGAGCTAACTGGTTTGATCCTGTCGTGTCCGCAAGGAACGCGGCGAGTGCGGCGATCCTGGTTTCACCCTCGCTCAAGATATATTCCAAGCCATGGGTGCCGTGCGCGCCCACGAGATTCAAACCAAAGGTGATCTTGCCTTTGCCACCCGATTTACTTAGGGGCGCTATTGGAATGCGGTGGCCGCCCAGTAGCTTCAATTCTTCGATGAATCGAGCTTGGTAGCCAGCATCCAGTTCAGTTTTGGCCAAGTCGTTTTTCTTGGTAGTCAGGGCATTGGTGGCCGCTGAGCGTGAGGCTTTGTCTATTGCTGCGACTGCTATCAGCCTAGCCCTTTCGGCGCTAATAGAGGTCTTGTTTTGTGAGAGCCACTGCTTGGCTTGAAGGTGCTGAACTCGTTCATGCATTGCTTGACGATGCTCATCCTTCAGCAGGGATGAAAGGCTCCCTTCTTCGGCAATCAAGTCTGCTGACTTAGTTGTAACCGCCTCGCTGATGCCCTTCCAGTCGAAAGCTGGCAAGGTGCCGACAGGACTTCCCAACACGATTTGATCGCGCCTCGCTTTGAGCATGCCCAGCCAAGTGATCGCATCGGCTTCCTCGAAGCCCAGAGTGGACATGTGAACGATCCAGTCGGCTTGCCCTGGAAGAGTTGGCACGAAGTTTTTTTGATCAGTAAAGCTCTTTTCAGCCTTCTTGGCGGCTGTCTCGAGGCCATCAGTGACAAACTTTTCAAACCCTGACAGCCGGACTTTGGCATCCTCATCAAGGCTTTGGTGGCAAAGTACGCAGCGTGAGTCAGCCGCGATATTGGGAAACTGGGATTCTGTGTAGGCCGTGCCGTTGGAGTATGAGCGTGCGTATTCCCACATATCCTGCCAGGTCGCAGAGCCAACACCGTCGAGCTCGGCTTTACCGAAAATCGCTGCCGCTGCCTCTTCGCTCGAGTTCCTGGCTTTAACAGCGGCGTTTTTCAGGGTCTCTAGCGTACCTGCCGTCGCATCGTTCAATCCTTGTTGAAGAGTCGACATTGCTGTTTCAATACTCTTCAGCGCAGTTTTTTCTTTGTTAATGCTCAGCAGCCGGCCTGCAATGTCTTTCTCTGCGAGTAGGGCCTCCTTCTCAATGCGCTCCCGATCAAGCAGATCTGTATACAGACATTCCTTATCAATACTGGCGGTCGTGGTCGTACTCTTCAGGCCCTGAAGCCATTTTGCTTCGGCGGTGTGACCTAGCGTTTCTGGGATGGCGGGTAACGCTTTGCTGAGTAGTGCCTTCTCTCTTGAAAGCTCCGCGCTAACAGCGTCCGCTGTTACGATCAGTGCGGATACAAACTTCATCCGGCTGGGCTCATAGCATGCTTCAGTCCTGGTCATGTACTGCTGGGCAGCCTTGCTGTCGAACACCTGTGCATGTCGTAGAGCTTTGTGAGGCCCGCTTGGGACGTCCCAGTGAACATCCGCCGGCTTACCGTCTATTGACACCTTGAAATGAGCGCGGCAGGGCGTAGGCATTGGATCAAAGACATTACCGCGTATTTCGTCCTTGGATCGTGATCCACAGATCTCCTTTAGCAGCCGCGCAAAACCGCTCTTGCCGGTTCCATTCTGTCCGTAGATCACCGAGAGATTGCTTTTGCCGAATGGAAGATTGGCACCAGCTTTGATGGCGTTCAGCCCGTGCACATCAAGGATTTCTTCGATTCGAAGCAAAGGTCTATTGGCGACCTGCGATAAGGTGCCAGGGGTTACCGTCAGAAATCCTGGATCAGCTTCATCCTTGGCTTCGAGCTTGCACAACCTGGCCAACGAGCTAATTTCGTGCTGGTTTAGCTGCCGCTTCGAGTCGATGATCATACGAGCCGCTGTCTGCAACCACTTAGGGCGTGTGCTCAGCCATGTCTCAAAATCATCAGCTACTACCGGCCCGGCTTCAATCTTGGTCATGGCGCGCTCATCTGTATGCGTCCGGCCAACACACCTTCCTGACCCCGACGCCAAAGGCGATGGTGTCCACCTGATTTAAGTGGACACCAT
>NZ_JBSPTN010000008.1:0-323846 GCF_053850495.1 Pseudomonas sp. CFBP 5748 | reverse complement strand
GAACATCGGCCCACATCGTTCTGGTATCCCTGATAGAAACTTCAGGGGATTTTACCTAAGACCTTGAAAGGGATGGCGTTTAGAGCGCGTGCATGATGTTGCAAGTGGTCGCCAATGAAGCTGGCGATGAAGAAGTAGCTGTGGTCATAGCCGGGTTGCAGGCGCAATTCCAGCGGATGGCCGGCAGCCTTGGCTGCCTGCTGCAGGGCTTCAGGCTTGAGCTGGTTGGCCAGGAAATCATCGCGATCACCCTGGTCCACCAGCAGCGGCAACTGCTCATCAGCCTCGGCAATCAGTGCGCAGGCATCCCATTCCCGCCATTTCGAACGGTCTTCTCCCAGGTAACGGGAGAAGGCTTTCTGGCCCCACGGGCAATCCATCGGATTGTTGATTGGCGAAAAGGCTGACACCGAACGATAACGTCCCGGGTTGCGCAAGGCGCAGACCAACGCGCCATGACCGCCCATGGAGTGGCCACTGATGCCGCGTTTATCCGAGGCAGGGAAATGCGCCTCGACGAGCGCCGGCAATTCCTGCACCACATAGTCATGCATCCGATAGTGCCGCGCCCATGGATCCTGCGTGGCATTCAGATAAAACCCTGCACCCAGGCCGAAGTCCCAGGCACCGTCCGGATCGCCCGGCACGTCGGCACCACGGGGGCTGGTGTCCGGGGCGACAATAATCAGCCCCAACTCGGCGGCCATGCGCTGGGCACCGGCTTTCTGCATGAAATTTTCGTCGGTGCAAGTCAACCCGGACAACCAGTACAGCACCGGCAACTTGCCGCCCTGCTCGGCTTGCGGCGGCAGGTACACGGCAAACACCATGTCGCAACCGAGCACTTCGGAACGGTGCCGGTAACGCTTGTGCCAGCCGCCGAAGCTTTTCTGGCAGGAGATATTTTCAAGGCTCATGACCGACCTCAGAAATGAATGACGGTGCGGATGCTCTTGCCTTCATGCATCAGGTCGAACGCCTTGTTGATATCTTCCAGGCCCATGGTGTGGGTGATGAAGGTATCCAGCGGGATCTCGCCTTTCTCGGCCATCTCCACGTAGCTCGGCAATTCGCTGCGACCGCGCACGCCGCCAAACGCCGAACCGCGCCAGACGCGTCCGGTTACCAATTGGAATGGACGAGTGGAGATTTCCTGGCCGGCACCGGCGACGCCGATGATCACCGACTCGCCCCAACCCTTGTGGCAGCACTCCAGCGCGGCACGCATCAACTGGACATTGCCGATGCACTCGAAGGAAAAGTCCACGCCGCCGTCAGTCATGTCGACGATGACTTCCTGGATCGGCCGGTCGAAGTCTTTCGGGTTGACGCAATCGGTGGCGCCCAGTTGCTTGGCGATTTCGAACTTGGCCGGGTTGATGTCGATGGCGATGATGCGCGAGGCCTTGGCCTTCACCGCACCAATCACTGCCGACAGGCCGATGCCGCCCAGGCCGAAGATGGCCACGGTGTCACCGGGCTTGACCTTGGCCGTGTTGATCACCGCACCGATACCGGTGGTGACGCCACAACCCAACAGGCAGACTTTTTCCAGCGGGGCTTCTTTCGGGATCTTCGCGACGGAGATTTCCGGCAACACGGTGTATTCGGAGAACGTCGAGGTGCCCATGTAGTGAAAAATCGTTTCGCCCTTGTAGGAAAAGCGCGAAGTGCCGTCCGGCATCAGGCCTTTGCCTTGGGTGGCGCGAATCGCCTGGCACAGGTTGGTCTTGCCCGACTTACAGAATTTGCACTGACCGCATTCCGGCGTGTACAGCGGAATCACATGGTCACCCACCGCGACCGACGTCACGCCTTCGCCGATGGCTTCGACAATGGCACCGCCTTCATGGCCGAGGATCGACGGGAAGATCCCTTCCGGGTCGGCGCCCGACAAGGTATAGGCGTCGGTATGGCAGACGCCGGAAGCCACCACGCGCAACAGCACTTCGCCCGCCTTGGGCATGGCGACGTCGACTTCAACGATTTCCAGGGGTTTCTTGGCCTCGAAGGCAACGGCAGCGCGCGACTTGATCATCCGGATTCTCCAGCAAATAAAAACAAGACCGGGAGTGTAATCCTCCGTCGGACGATGAATAATCCAGTCAAAAGCAAAACATTATTGCTGTACAGGGATAATCGCCTATGTCCGACAACCGCTGGGAAGGGATCGACGAGTTCGTCGCGGTGGCCGAATGCAGCCAATTCACCGCGGCTGCCGAACGGCTCGGGGTTTCGTCCTCTCATATCAGTCGACAAATCGTACGACTGGAAGAGCGTCTACAGACGCGATTGCTCTATCGCAGCACCCGCCGGGTCACCCTGACCGAAGCCGGCCAAACCTTTTTGCAGCATTGCCAGCGCCTGCAGGATGGACGCGAGGAAGCGCTGCGGGCGGTAGGCGATCTCACCAGCGAACCCAAGGGCATGCTGCGCATGACCTGTGCCGTGGCCTATGGTGAGCGCTTCATCGTGCCGCTGGTGACGCGGTTCATGGGGCTTTATCCACAGTTGCGGGTGGACATTGAACTGAGCAACCGCCCACTGGACCTGGTTCATGAAGGGTTGGACCTGGCCATACGCCTGGGCCGCTTGCAGGACTCACGCCTGGTCGCCACCCGCCTCGCACCGCGGCGCATGTACCTGTGCGCCTCACCGTCCTATCTGGAACGCTACGGTCGGCCCCATAGCTTGTCGGAATTGAGCCGCCACAACTGCCTGATCGGCAGTTCCGATATCTGGCAACTGGAGCAGAACGGGCGGGAATTTTCCCAGCGCGTGCAAGGAAACTGGCGCTGCAACAGTGGGCAAGCGGTACTCGACGCGGCCCTGCAAGGCGTCGGGTTATGTCAGTTGCCGGATTATTACGTGCTGGAGCATTTGCACAGTGGTGCGTTGATATCGCTGCTGGAGGCTCATCAACCGCCTAATACGGCGGTGTGGGCGCTGTATCCGCAGCAGCGGCATCTGTCGCCGAAGGTGCGCAAGTTGGTGGACTATTTGAAAGAGGGGTTGGCGCAGCGGCCGGAGTATCGGGGTTAGGTCGTTTTCTGTCCGTGGTTTATTCGGCGCCGGAATGATCGCCTTCGCGACGCGGTATTCGCACAGATACGCGATTAATTAGCGACGATTCGCCCAGCGCTGGCGCAACCACTCCAGGTCTTCCGGCCGAGTGACCTTGATGTTATCAGCCCGCCCTTCGATCAACCGCGGCGCCTGCCCGGCCCATTCCATGGCGGAGGCTTCGTCGGTAATCAGCGCATCGGCCACCAGGCTGTCGGCCAGGGCCCGATGCAAGGCGCCGAGGCGGAACATCTGCGGTGTATAGGCTTGCCAGATCACGCTGCGATCGACGGTTTCCAACACGCGACCCTGCTTGTCGGCACGCTTGAGGGTGTCCCGCGCCGGGACGGCCAGCAGGCCGCCGACCGGATCGGTCGCCAACTCGCTGAGCAGTGTGTCCAGATCGTCCCGGGCCAGGTTGGGTCGCGCGGCGTCGTGCACCAGTACCCAATCGTGATCATCGGCGCCCTGCTCGTGCAGATGCAGCAAGGCATTGAGCACTGAAGCCGAACGCTGTTCGCCACCGTCCACGCGCTGGATGCGAGTGTCGCTGGCGCAGGCCAGGGTCGGCCAATAAGGATCATCGTGTGCAACGCTGACCACCACGCCTTTGACGGTCGGATGATCGAGGAAACAGCCAAGGCTGTGTTCAAGAATGGTGCGCCCACCCAGTTGCAAATATTGCTTGGGACGGTCGGCGGCCATACGGGCACCAACGCCCGCGGCAGGAATCACGGCCCAAAAGGCCGGCAAACGGATACTCATTGGGCCAGCTGGTAGAGGGTTTCGCCCTCTTTCACCATGCCCAGTTCATGGCGAGCCCGCTCTTCAACGGTCTCCATGCCCTTTTTCAACTCACTGACCTCGGCGTCCATCACCCGATTACGCTCCAGCAACGCTTCGTTTTCCGCGTGCTGATCGGCTATTTGCTGAGTCAGGTCGGCCACTTGCGCCAGACTGCCATTACCCACCCACAGGCGGTACTGCAGGCCAGCCAGCAACAGGAGCAAGACAAGAAACAACCAATTGGGACTGCGCATCGAATCTCAGGTATCCAGTGAAAAAAGACAGCCATGCCAAACTTTGAAGCGTCTGATAGCACGAAGCCTGGAAAAACCAGGCTTGTGCTTGATAAGGCATCAGATTAGAGGCAAAACCGCCGCTATTGCGACTTTTCCGACACTATCCGCTGTCTTTTTACCATTTACTGCTTAGCCGCGAAACTCGGCACGACCGTTGTACTTGGCCTTGCCGTTCAATTGCTCTTCGATACGCAGCAGTTGGTTGTACTTGGAAACGCGGTCGGAACGGCACAGCGAACCGGTCTTGATCTGGCCCGCCGCAGTGCCCACGGCCAGGTCGGCGATGGTCGAGTCTTCGGTTTCGCCGGAGCGATGGGAGATCACGGCGGTGTAGCCAGCGGCCTTGGCCATCTGGATGGCTTCCAGGGTTTCGGTCAAGGTGCCGATCTGGTTGAACTTGATCAGGATCGAGTTGGCGATCTTCTTGTCGATGCCTTCTTTCAGGATCTTGGTGTTGGTCACGAACAGGTCGTCACCCACCAGCTGGGTTTTCTCGCCGATCTTGTCGGTGAGGATTTTCCAGCCGGCCCAGTCGGACTCGTCCAGGCCATCTTCGATGGAGATAATCGGGTAACGCTCGGTCAAGCCCTTGAGGTAGTCGGCGAAACCTTCGGCGGTGAACACCTGGCCTTCGCCGGACAGGTTGTACTTGCCGTCTTCGTAGAACTCACTGGCGGCGCAGTCCAGGGCCAGGGTCACGTCGGTGCCCAGTTTGTAGCCAGCGTTGGCCACGGCTTCGGAGATCACTTTCAGCGCGTCTTCGTTAGACGCCAGGTTCGGTGCGAAACCGCCTTCGTCGCCAACGGCAGTGCTCAGGCCACGGGCCTTCAGCACGGCTTTGAGGTGATGGAAAATCTCGGTGCCCATGCGCAGGCCTTCGGAGAAGGTCTTGGCGCCAACCGGCTGCACCATGAATTCCTGGATGTCGACGTTGTTATCGGCGTGCTCGCCACCGTTGATGATGTTCATCATCGGCACCGGCATCGAGTAGACACCCGGGGTACCGTTGAGATTGGCGATGTGTGCGTACAGCGGCAGGTCCTGGTCCTGGGCAGCGGCCTTGGCAGCGGCCAGGGACACGGCGAGGATCGCGTTGGCGCCCAGGGTGGCTTTGTTTTCGGTACCGTCGAGCTTGATCATCGCGTGATCGAGGGCTTTCTGGTCGGCAGGATCCTTGCCCAGCAACAGGTCACGGATCGGACCGTTGATGTTGGCGACGGCTTTGAGCACGCCCTTGCCCAGGTAACGGCTCTTGTCGCCATCACGCAGCTCGAGCGCTTCGCGCGAGCCAGTGGAAGCACCGGACGGCGCACAGGCGCTGCCGATGATGCCGTTGTCGAGAAGCACGTCCGCTTCAACAGTGGGGTTGCCACGGGAGTCGAGAACTTCACGACCTTTGATGTCGACGATTTTTGCCATTGTTGTAAACACTCCAAAGTTGACGAAAACGACGCAGCGAGAGGAAATCTTTTTACCGTCGGCGGGTATAGAGCAGCGGGCAGGCTCGCCGACAATAACGCCCGGCCCGCAGGCCAGAGCGTTTATCGAGCGGTACTTTACCGGAGAAAATCGCGTTACGCGGTTTCTATCGTCGGAAAACTCTTGACCAGTTCGTCCAATGCCTTGAGCTGAGACAGGAAAGGTTCCAGCTTGTTCAAGCGCAAGGCACAAGGGCCGTCGCACTTGGCGTTGTCCGGGTCCGGGTGGGCCTCGAGGAACAGGCCGGCCAGGGATTGGCTCATGCCAGCCTTGGCCAGGTCAGTCACCTGGGCCCGACGACCACCGGCGGAGTCGGAACGACCACCCGGCATCTGCAGGGCGTGCGTCACGTCGAAGAACACCGGGTATTCGAACTGCTTCATGATGCCGAAGCCGAGCATGTCCACTACCAGGTTGTTGTAGCCGAAGCTCGAACCACGCTCGCAGAGGATCAACTGGTCATTGCCGGCCTCTTCGCACTTGCTCAGGATGTGTTTCATTTCCTGGGGCGCGAGGAACTGGGCCTTCTTGATGTTGATCACCGCACCAGTCTTGGCCATCGCGACCACCAGGTCGGTCTGGCGCGACAGGAAGGCCGGCAACTGGATGATGTCGCAGACCTCGGCGACGACCGCAGCCTGGGCTGGCTCGTGGACGTCGGTGATGATCGGCACGCCAAAGGCTTGCTTGATGTCTTGGAAGATCCGCATGCCCTCTTCCAGGCCTGGGCCACGGTAAGAGGTCACGGACGAGCGGTTGGCCTTGTCGAAACTGGCCTTGAACACGTAAGGGATACCCAGTTTCTGGGTGACCTTCACGTATTCCTCGCAGACCTGCATCGCCATGTCGCGGCTTTCCAGCACATTCATGCCGCCGAACAGCACCATGGGTTTGTCGTTGGCAATCTCGATGTCGCCAACGCGGATAATCTTCTGGGCCATCGTCTTATGCCTTTTTCTGGTGTTGAGCCAAAGCGGCTTTCACGAAACCGCTGAACAGCGGATGGCCGTCCCGTGGCGTCGAGGTGAACTCGGGGTGGAACTGGCAGGCGACGAACCACGGGTGATCCGGAGCCTCGACCACTTCCACCAGCGCGCCGTCACCGGAACGACCGGATATTTTCAGGCCGGCCTCGATCAGTTGCGGCAGCAGGTTGTTGTTCACTTCGTAGCGATGACGGTGACGCTCGACGATCACGTCCTTGGCGTAGCAATCGTGCACCTTGGAGCCGGCTTCGAGCAGGCAATCCTGGGCGCCAAGACGCATGGTGCCGCCCAGGTCGGAGGCTTCGGTGCGAACTTCCACGGCGCCGGTGGCATCTTCCCACTCGGTGATCAGCCCCACGACCGGATGGCCGCTGGCGCGATCGAACTCGGTGGAGTTGGCGTCTTTCCAGCCCAGCACGTTACGGGCGAACTCGATGACCGCCACTTGCATGCCCAGGCAGATACCCAGGTACGGCACCTTGTTTTCGCGAGCGTACTGCACAGCAGTGATCTTGCCTTCCACGCCCCGCAGACCGAAACCGCCCGGCACGAGGATCGCATCGGCACCTTCGAGCAGACCGGTGCCCTGGTTCTCGATGTCTTCGGAATCGATGTAGCGCAGGTTGACCTTGGTACGGTTGCTGATGCCGGCGTGACTCATCGCCTCGATCAGCGACTTGTAGGCGTCCAGCAGCTCCATGTACTTGCCGACCATGGCGATGGTGACTTCGTGTTCCGGGTTGAGCTTGGCATCGACCACCGCTTCCCACTCGGACAGATCGGCGCCAGCACATTGCAGGCCGAAACGTTCGACGACGAAATCGTCCAGGCCCTGGGAGTGCAGGATGCCCGGGATCTTGTAGATGGTGTCGGCGTCTTCCAGGCCGATCACCGCACGCTCTTCAACGTTGGTGAACTGGGCAATCTTGCGACGCGAAGAAATGTCGATCGGATGATCGGAGCGGCAGATCAGCACGTCTGGCTGCAGGCCGATGGAGCGCAGTTCCTTGACCGAGTGCTGGGTTGGCTTGGTCTTGGTTTCGCCAGCGGTGGCGATGTACGGGACCAGTGTCAGGTGCATCAGCATCGCGCGCTTGGCACCGATTTCGAAACGCAACTGGCGGATGGCTTCAAGGAACGGCTGGGACTCGATGTCGCCCACAGTACCGCCGATCTCGACCATTGCCACGTCGGCATCGCCAGCACCCTTGATGATGCGGCGCTTGATTTCATCGGTGATGTGCGGGATGACCTGGATGGTCGCGCCCAGGTAGTCACCACGGCGCTCTTTGCGCAGCACGTGTTCATAGACACGGCCAGTGGTGAAGTTGTTGTTCTGGGTCATGGTCGTGCGGATGAACCGCTCGTAGTGGCCCAGGTCCAGGTCGGTCTCGGCGCCGTCGTGGGTGACGAACACTTCACCATGCTGGAACGGGCTCATGGTGCCCGGGTCAACGTTGATGTACGGGTCCAGCTTGAGCATGGTGACCTTAAGTCCCCGCGCCTCCAGGATGGCCGCCAATGAAGCCGAGGCAATGCCTTTCCCCAATGAAGAAACAACACCGCCCGTGACGAATATGTAGCGCGTCATGAAAAACCCTAGAAGTCTGCGTTAAAGCGGTCCGAGCCGCCGGGGAAAGCGAAGGAAGGCCGAAGCCCCCGATCACCTGCATTAATCACAGTGCACCTTTCAAAAAAACCGCCGCGTTGGGACAGACCGGAAGTGAGATCACCGGTACGTTGCTCGCTACACATTTTTTGGAATCGCCCAGCAAAGACTGCTTGGTAATCGGCAACTCCTGCAATTCAGGCGAATCCACAGAAGTTGTATCAAGAAGGGAGCGTAGTCTACCGGAAAGCCCCTTTCAGCTCAAACCCCGATCTTGGCTTCCTGGCTGCCAGTTCAATTGCCAACTGCCATCAACCCCAGCGTCCAGGCCTGCCAGGTTGGCCACCGCCAGCAATTGCTCGCCTCGATACAGCAGCGGCAATCGGCCGCGCACAAAGGCCGGCACGGCGTTTTCGTTGAGCAAACGCTTGAGATCACGGTGACCGCGACCGGGTAGCTCCATTACTTCGCCACCCTGACGATAGCGCACACAAAGTGGCCCCGCCGGGATCCTGCCGCCGAGCATCACCCGACCATTGTCCGGCAGGCTCAAGGGCTCATCCGCCAGCGGCCATTCGACGGGGCCTGCGACCGGTCGCAACCAGTGGTCGGATAACCACCAGATCCGTCCACCAGCCCGGTGCAGCTCACCACCGGCCAGTCGCCAGATCGGTCGCGCATCGTCCCTCGCCTCCCGCAGCGAGTCCCAGCCGCACCAGTGGTCGCTGTCGGGCAACGTCGTCAGCGAGCTGAGCCAATGGCTCAACGCATTACGCTGGCGGGCCGGCGCCAAGGCCTGCAACGGCGCCAGTTCCAGGGATGGCAAGCCAAGCCAGTCAAACGCACCTGGGGTCGTGGCGCCAGCCAGATCGATCCGCGCCAGGTCATCCAGCAAGCCCTGGGCTTCACCCATGTGCGCCGCGCTGCGCGCCAGGGCCTGCGCAGCCTGGGGCCACTGTTCGGTCAATACCGGGAAAGCTCGCTGGCGCAGGAAATTGCGCGCGTACCGGTGATCGTCGTTGGAAGGGTCCTCGATCCAACTCAAGCCCTGTTGCCTCGCATAGGCTTCCAGCTCCACCCGGGACACATCGAGCAAGGGGCGCAGCAAGTACCCCGCCCCCAGAGGACGCTGCCTGGGCATCGCCGACAAACCCCTCACCCCTGCCCCACGCAACAAACGAAACAACAGGGTTTCAGCCTGATCGTCGCGGTGCTGGCCAGTGAGCAGCACTTCATTGCCCTGGAGCACCGCCACGAAAGCGCCATAACGCGCCTCCCGGGCGGCGCGCTCGACGCTGGCGCCGGGCTGGACTTGCACGCTCACCACCTCAAGCGGCACCCCAAGGGCCTTGCAGACCGAGCGACAATGGTCCGGCCATGCATCGGCCACAGCCTGCAGGCCATGATGGACGTGGATAGCGCTCAGAGGCGGCAGGGGTTGGTTTTTTGCGAGGGACGCGAGCAGGTGCAACAGGACGGTGGAATCGAGGCCGCCGGAGAAGGCGATGCGCCAGGTGGCGGCGTTGCGCCAGGGGGATAGCTGCGTGATGAGCCGGGTGGGCAGGTCGATGCTTGTGTTCATGGGTATCAGCCTTGGCACAAATCAAATGTGGGAGCGGGCTTGCTCGCGAAGGCGGTGAATCAGTCAACACATGGGTTGAATGTTAAACCGCCTTCGCGAGCAAGCCCGCTCCCACACTGGCCCCCACAACTGCTGGAAGCTTGGTCAGATCAGAGACCGTAACTCATCAACCGCTCATAGCGACGAGCCAGCAGCGCATCGTTGTCGAATTTCTTCAGCATCGACAGTTGCGATGTCAGCTCGGCGCGAATCATCGCCGCCGCGGCAGCCGGGTCGCGGTGGGCGCCGCCCACTGGCTCGCTGATCACTTTATCGACAATGCCCAGGCCTTTGAGGCGCTCGGCAGTGATGCCCATGGCTTCAGCGGCATCCGGCGCCTTCTCGGCGGTTTTCCACAGGATCGAGGCACAACCTTCCGGCGAGATCACCGCATAAGTGGAATATTGCAGCATGTTCAATTGATCGCACACACCGATGGCCAGCGCACCGCCGGAACCACCCTCACCGATCACGGTGGCGATGATTGGGGTTTTCAGGCGCGCCATGACGCGCAGGTTCCAGGCAATCGCTTCGCTCTGGTTGCGCTCTTCGGCGTCGATGCCCGGGTAGGCGCCCGGCGTGTCGATGAAGGTCAGGATCGGCATCTTGAAGCGCTCGGCCATTTCCATCAGGCGGCAGGCCTTGCGGTAGCCTTCAGGGCGCGGCATGCCGAAGTTGCGACGCACCTTCTCGCGCACTTCGCGGCCTTTCTGATGGCCGATAACCATCACCGGCTGGTCATCCAGGCGAGCAACGCCGCCTACGATGGCAGCGTCGTCGGAGAAGTGGCGGTCACCGTGCAACTCATCGAACTCGGTAAAGATGTGCTCGATGTAGTCCAGGGTGTAGGGACGACGCGGGTGACGCGCCAGGCGGGCGATCTGCCAACTGGTCAGCTTGCCGAAGATGTCTTCGGTCAGCGTCCGGCTTTTGTCCTGCAGACGAGAGATTTCATCGCCGATATTCAGCGAATTGTCATTACCGACCAAGCGCAACTCTTCGATCTTGGCTTGCAGGTCGGCGATCGGCTGTTCGAAATCTAGAAAATTCGGGTTCATAGGCGTCCGTCTTGGGTCGACGTCCAAGAGAGCTTGGGCCGGCCGGTTGTCTATTCGCGCCTACCTTAAGGGAGAGGCGCGTTCAGGTCGAGATTAAAAATTCGGGTCGAGATCAGGGGCGTTCCGGTTTCAAGAGTGGCCCCTGGCCGTCAACGGTATTGGAGGAAGACGTTGTCTTTGCCGAACTGGTCACGCAAGGCTTGAATCAACGCATCCGCCGGGTCAATTCGCCAGCCTTCGCCGAACTGCAGCACGGCCTTGGCGTCGGGGCGCACGTACTCCATGGTGATCGGGCAAGCACCGCGATGGCGCTTGAACAACTCGCCCAGCCAACGCAGCTGATCGCCCTTGAGGTCCTGGGTCTGCAACTTCAGGCGCAGGCTCTCGGCCAGGTTGGTGCGGGCATCTTCCATGCTCATCACCCGCTTGACCCGCAGCCGCAGGCCACCGGAAAAATCATCGTTGCTGACCTCGCCTTCCACCACCACCATCGCGTCGGTCTGCAACAGCGACTGCGCCGAGTGGAACGCATCGGCAAACAGCGAAGCCTCGATGCGCCCGGAGCGATCATCGAGGGTAATGAAACCCATCTTGTCGCCCTTTTTATTTTTCATCACCCGCAGGGCAATGATCATACCGGCGACGGTTTGCGTGTCACGCGCCGGCTTGAGATCAATGATGCGCTGGCGGGCGAAGCGGCGGATCTCGCCTTCGTATTCGTCGATCGGGTGCCCGGTCAGGTACAGGCCCAAGGTGTCTTTCTCACCTTTGAGGCGTTCCTTGAGGGTCAGCTCCTTGGCCTTGCGATGATTGCCATAGACATCAGCGTCTTCCTCGACGAACAGCCCGCCAAACAGGTCGGCGTGGCCGCTGTCGTGGGTGCGGGCGGTCTGCTCGGCAGCCTTGATCGCTTCTTCCATGGCCGCCAGCAACACCGCGCGGTTGCGGTCGATGTTGGCCTGATAGGCCTTGGGCTCATCCTGGAAGTACGGCCCCAGACGGTCCAGCGCGCCACTGCGGATCAAACCGTCGAGGGTGCGCTTGTTGATACGCTTGAGGTCGACCCGCGCGCAGAAATCGAACAGGTCCTTGAACGGCCCGTCCTGGCGCGCTTCGGTGATGGCCTCCACCGGCCCCTCGCCCACGCCCTTGATGGCGCCCAGGCCATAGATGATGCGGCCCTCGTCGTTCACGGTGAACTTGAACTCCGAAGCGTTCACGTCCGGTGCGTCGAGGCGCAGCTTCATGGTCCGCACTTCTTCGATCAAGGTCACGACCTTGTCGGTGTTGTGCATATCGGCCGACAGTACCGCGGCCATGAACGGCGCCGGGTAATGGGCCTTCAGCCACGCGGTCTGGTACGACACCAGGCCATAGGCGGCGGAGTGGGATTTGTTGAAGCCGTAGCCGGCGAATTTTTCCACCAGGTCGAAGATGTTACCGGCCAGGTCAGGGTCGATGCCGTTGGTGGCGCAACCGTCAATGAAACCGCCGCGCTGCTTGGCCATCTCCTCGGGTTTTTTCTTACCCATGGCTCGACGCAGCATGTCCGCGCCGCCAAGGGTGTAGCCGGCCATCACCTGGGCAATCTGCATCACCTGTTCCTGGTACAGGATGATGCCATAGGTCGGCGCCAGCACCGGTTTCAAGCCTTCGTACTGATAGTCCGAGTGCGGGTACGCCAGCTCTGCGCGGCCGTGCTTACGGTTGATGAAGTCGTCCACCATGCCTGATTGCAGCGGGCCCGGACGAAACAGGGCCACCAGTGCGATCAGGTCTTCCAGGCAGTCGGGCTTGAGCTTTTTGATCAGCTCTTTCATGCCCCGGGATTCAAGCTGGAACACCGCCGTGGTTTCGGCTTTTTGCAGCAGGCTGTAGGTCGGCTTGTCATCCAGCGGGATGAAGGCGATGTCCAGCGGCTCTTCGCCGACCTTGGCCCGATCACGGTTGATGGTTTTCAGTGCCCAGTCGATGATCGTCAGGGTCCGCAGACCGAGGAAGTCGAACTTCACCAGGCCCGCCGCCTCGACGTCATCCTTGTCGAACTGGGTGACCAGGCCGTCGCCCTCTTCATCGCAATAGATCGGCGAGAAGTCAGTCAGCTTGGTCGGCGCAATGACCACGCCACCGGCGTGCTTGCCGACGTTACGCACCACGCCTTCGAGTTTTCGGGCCATTTCCCAGATTTCCGCGGCTTCTTCATCGACCTTGATGAAGTCCCGCAGGATTTCTTCTTGCTCGTAGGCTTTTTCCAGGGTCATGCCGACTTCGAACGGAATCATCTTCGACAGACGATCCGCCAGGCCGTAGGACTTGCCCTGCACCCGCGCCACGTCACGCACCACAGCCTTGGCGGCCATGGAACCGAAGGTGATGATCTGGCTCACCGCGTTGCGACCGTACTTCTCGGCCACGTAGTCGATCACCCGGTCGCGACCGTCCATGCAGAAGTCGACGTCGAAGTCGGGCATGGATACCCGTTCCGGGTTGAGGAAACGTTCGAACAGCAGGTCATATTCCAACGGGTCGAGGTCGGTGATCTTCTGCACGTAGGCCACCAGCGACCCGGCGCCCGATCCACGGCCAGGGCCTACCGGCACGCCGTTGTTCTTGGCCCACTGGATAAAGTCCATCACGATCAGGAAGTAACCGGGAAAGCCCATCTGGATGATGATATCCAGCTCGAAATTCAACCGGTCGACGTAGACCTGGCGCTTGGCTTCGTAATCTTCGGTGGTGTCCTTGGGCAGCAGGACGCTGAGGCGATCCTCCAGGCCGTCAAAAGACACCTTGCGGAAATATTCGTCGATGGTCATGCCATCGGGGATCGGGAAGTTGGGCAGGAAGTGCTTGCCCAGTTTCACTTCGATGTTGCAGCGCTTGGCGATCTCAACAGTGTTTTCCAGCGCCTCGGGCAGGTCGCTGAACAACTCGGCCATTTCCTCGGCGCTCTTGAGGTATTGCTGGTCGCTGTAGTTTTTCGACCGCCGTGGATCGTCGAGGGCCCGGCCCTCACCGATGCAGACACGGGTTTCGTGGGCTTCGAAGTCTTCCTGCTTGATGAAGCGCACGTCGTTGGTCGCCACCAGCGGCGCGCCAATCTTGTCGGCCAGGGCCACGGCGGCGTGCAGGTGCTCTTCATCGTTGGGGCGGTTGGTACGCTGCACTTCGATGTAGAAGCGGTCCGGGAACACCGCCATCCAGTCACGGGCCAGGGTCTCGGCTTGTTCGGTGTCGCCACTGAGCAGGGCCAGGCCGATTTCACCCTCCTTGGCCGCCGACAGCATGATCAGGCCTGCGCTGGCCTCGGCCACCCACTCACGCTCGATGATGATCGAGCCATTGCGCTGGCCGTCGATAAAGCCGCGGGAGATCAGCTCGGTAAGGTTGCGATAACCCTGGGCGTTCATCGCCAACAGGCTGATACGACTCAGTGGCGCATCAGGGTCCTTGTTCGACAGCCACAGGTCGGCACCGCAGATCGGCTTGATCCCGGCGCCCATGGCGGCCTTGTAGAACTTGACCAACGAACACATATTGTTTTGGTCAGTGACCGCCACGGCAGGCATGTTCATGCCCACCAGGGTCTTGACCAGTGGCTTGATCCGCACCAGGCCATCGACCAGGGAGTATTCAGTGTGCAGGCGTAGATGAACGAATGAAGCCGGCATAGTGATCCTGCGTTAAGTCATGAAAACAACAAGGCCCGGATTGTACCGGGCCTTGGGTAAAACATCAGCCATGAGAGCTAGCTCTCGATCAACCCTTCACGCGCCTCATAAGCCAACCGCACCGGTGCGAACGAGCGCCGGTGGATCGGTGTTGGCCCAAGGCGCGCCAGGGCTTCCAGATGAACGGGGGTCGGGTAGCCTTTGTGACCGCCGATGCCATAACCCGGGTAAATCAATTCGAAGGCGGCCATTTCCCGGTCACGACTGACCTTCGCCAGGATCGAGGCCGCCGCGATGGCCGGCACCTTGCCGTCGCCCTGGATGACCGCTTCGGCGCGCATCGACAGTTTCGGACAGCGATTGCCATCGATCATCGCCAGTTTCGGCGTGATGTGCAGCCCCTCCACGGCACGCTGCATGGCGAGCATGGTGGCGTGCAGAATATTCAGTTCGTCGATTTCTTCGACTTCGGCCCGGGCAATGCACCAACTCAGGGCCTTCTCGCAGATTTCGTCGTAGAGTTTTTCGCGCCGGGCCTCGGTGAGCTTCTTGGAATCGTTGAGCCCCAGAATCGGCCGCTTCGGATCGAGAATCACCGCCGCGGTCACCACCGCGCCGCACAACGGGCCACGCCCCACCTCATCGACACCGGCCACCAGTTCTTCGACTTCGGCGACCAGATTGAAGTCCAGGCCCATCTGTAGCTTCACGTTACTCATTGTTTTGCGCCGATCAGAGTCAGCACTGCGTCCGCAGCCTGGTTGGAGGCATCGCGGCGCAAGGTGCGGTGGATTTCGTCAAAGCCCCGGGTCTGTTCCTGGCCGCCGTCAATCAACGGCGCAAGCGTATTGGCCAATGCATCGGCGGTGGCCTCGTCCTGCAACAACTCAGGCACCAGCAAGCGCTGGGCCAACAGGTTCGGCAAGGAGATGTAAGGGCTCTTGACCATACGCTTGAGAATCCAGAACGTCAGCGGCGCCAGGCGATAGGCGACCACCATCGGGCGCTTGAACAACAATGCCTCAAGGGTAGCCGTGCCGGACGCGATCAACACGGCGTCACACGCAGCCAGGGCTTCATGGGAGCGACCGTCAAGCAGCGTAATCGGCAAATCGCGACCGATCAAAAACTCTTCAAGCTGGGCCCGACGCTGCGCACTGGCACATGGCAGAACAAAACGCACGCCGGGACGAATCGACCGCAGGCGCTGCGCGGCGTCGAAAAACAAGCCACCCAGGCGACTCACTTCGCCACCACGGCTGCCAGGCATCAAGGCCACCAGTGGCCCTTCGGGCAGGCCCAACGCCTGGCGCGCTGCTTCGCGATCAGCCTCCAGGGGAATCGTATCGGCCAGGGTATGCCCGACAAACCGCACCGGCACGCCCTTCTCTTCGTAGAACCGGGCTTCGAACGGCAGCAGCGTCAGCATCAGGTCGCAGCCTTCGCGAATCTTCAGCACCCGCTTCTGCCGCCAGGCCCAGACCGACGGACTGACGTAATGCACGGTCTTGATACCGGCCTGGCGCAATTTGAGTTCGATATTGAGGGTGAAATCCGGTGCATCGATACCGATGAACACATCCGGTTTTTCATCGATCAGGGTCCGGATCAGCTTCTTGCGCCGGGCCAGCAACTCGCGCAGGCGACCGAGCACTTCCACCAACCCCATCACCGACAGACGCTCCATCGGAAAATAGGACGTCAGCCCCTCGGCTTGCATCAACGGCCCGCCGACACCGATGAACTCGACGGCAGGATGCTGCGCCTTGAGCGCCCGCATCAGACCGGCACCCAGAATGTCACCGGAAGCCTCTCCCGCTACCAGTGCGATACGCAAGTTAGCCATGATTAACGAGTGATGCCGCGGGTCGAAGACTGGATGGAGTCGCGGAAAATTGCGACTTCCGGGAACTGCGCCGAAGCCTCGGCCAACTCGGCGAGCGCCTGTTCGACCGTCAGGCCCTGGCGATACACAACCTTGTAGGCGCGTCGCAACGCAGTAATGGCCTCTTCGCTGAAGCCACGACGGCGCATGCCTTCGAAGTTCATGCTGCGGGCTTCAGCCGGGTTGCCGAACACGGTGACATAGGCCGGGACATCCTTGCCAATGGCGGTGCCCATGCCCGAGAAGCTATGGGCGCCGATATGGCAATACTGGTGCACCAGGGTGAAGCCCGACAGGATCGCCCAGTCATCCACGTGCACATGGCCGGCCAGCGCGGTGTTGTTGACCAGGATGCAATGGTTGCCGATAACGCTGTCATGACCGATATGGGCATAAGCCATGATCAGGTTGTGGTCGCCCAGGGTCGTTTCGCAGCGATCTTGAACGGTACCACGGTGAATCGTCACGCCTTCGCGGATCACGTTGTGATCGCCAATGACCAGGCGAGTTTCTTCACCTTTGTACTTGAGATCGGGCGTGTCCTCGCCTACCGAAGAAAACTGGTAGATGCGATTGTGACGGCCAATCCGGGTCGGTCCCTTGAGAATTACGTGGGGGCCGATCACCGTACCCTCGCCGATTTCCACACCTGCGCCGATGATCGACCACGGGCCGACCTCGACATCGGCGGCCAGGACGGCCGTCGGATCGATGATTGCGCGAGGGTCAATCAAACTCATAGCTTGCGTTCCGCACAGATGATTTCAGCGGAGCAGACCGGCTTGCCGTCGACCGAAGCCTGGCATTCGAACTTCCAGATCTGGCGCTTGCAACTGATGAACTTGGCCTCGAGGATCAATTGATCGCCCGGGGTGACCGGCTGGCGGAAACGCAGCTTGTCGGAGCCGACGAAGTAATACAGCGTGCCGTCGGCAGGCTTTACGTCGAGCATTTTGAAACCAAGGATCCCGGCAGCCTGAGCCATTGCTTCGATGATCAACACGCCCGGCATGATTGGATGCGCGGGGAAGTGACCATTGAAGAACGGCTCGTTGATGCTGACATTCTTGTAGGCGCGAATTCGCTTGCCTTCAACGTCCAGTTCCACAACCCGATCCACCAGCAGGAACGGGTAACGGTGAGGCAGGTATTCGCGAATCTCGTTGATGTCCATCATTTCGGGAGGAAGCCTATGTAAAGATTGGGAGCGCACGGGTGACGCGCACTCCGCTAGCAAATCAAGGAGCCCTAACGGCTGTGCACACTTGATATGGAAATGGTATCAGCCATCTGATGAAGCAATACCGTCAGGGGTCACGTCCCCTACACGCTTTTCCACCTGTCGCAGACGTCGCGCGATGTCATCGAGCTGACGGATACGGGCCGCACTCTTGCGCCATTCGGCCGCCGGCTGCATCGCTGTACCGGAGGAATAGGCACCCGGCTCGGTAATCGAGTGGGTCACCATGGTCATCCCGGTCAGGAATACGTTGTCACAGATATCGATATGGCCGACCAACCCAACGCCACCGGCAAGCATGCAGTGCTTGCCGATTTTGGTGCTGCCGGAAATGCCCACGCAGGCGGCCATGGCGGTGTGGTCACCGACCTGGACGTTGTGGGCGATCTGGATCTGGTTGTCGAGCTTGACGCCATTGCCAATGATCGTATCGGCCAGTGCACCACGGTCGATCGCCGTGTTGACGCCGATTTCCACGTCATCGCCAACGGTGACGCCGCCGATCTGGGCGATCTTTTGCCAAATGCCTTTCTCGTTGGCGAAACCGAACCCTTCACCGCCCAGCACCGCGCCAGACTGAATCACCACCCGCTTGCCGATGCGCACGTCGTGGTACAGGGTGACCCGCGGAGCCAGCCAACCACCGTCACCGATCTCGCTGCGCGCGCCGATGAAGCAATGGGCGCCCAGCGTGACACCGGCGCCGATCCGGGCCGCGCTTTCGATGACCACAAAAGGACCGATGCTGGCCGTTGGGTCAACCACGGCATCCGCCGCAATGACCGCGCTGGCATGGATACCAGGGGTCGATTTGGGCTTGGGATCAAACAGATGGGAAATCCGCGCATACGCCAGGTACGGATCGGGCACGATCAGCGCATCGCCGGCAAATCCTTCGGCATCAGCAGCCTTGAGCAACAGCGCGCCAGCCCGGCTGTCGGCCAGGTACTTGCGGTATTGAGGATTTGCCAGAAAGCTCAACTGAGCTGGGCCAGCCTCTTGCAAAGTGGCTAGCCCAGTAATTGGCCTCTGCGGGTCGCCACGCAGGGTGGCGCCGAGGAACTCGGCCAACTGGCCGAGCTGGATAGTCGCTGTCATGGATTACTTCAGCTGATTCATGCGCTCGATAACCTGACGCGTGATGTCGTACTGAGGCTTGACATCGATCACTGCGCCACGTTCGAACACCAGGTCAAAACCACCTTTCTTGATGACTTCTTCCACAGCACTGTCGAGTTTCGGCTTGAGCTGCTTGAGCATTTCACGGTCGGCAACGGCTTTGGCTTCGTTCAGCTCCTTGGATTGAAACTGGAAATCACGGGCCTTTTGCTTGAACTCAAGCTCCAGACGCTCGCGCTCGCCCTGGGCCATCTTGTCGCCACCGGCTACCAGACGATCCTGAATACCCTTGGCGCTGCTTTCCAGGCCCTTGAGCTTGGTCAGTTGCGGACCGAATTTTTTCTCGGCATCCACGGCGTATTTCTTCGCCGCATCGGATTCCAGCAAGGCCATCTGATAGTTCAGCACGGCGATCTTCATGTCGGCAAAAGCCGGACCTGCGACCAGTACGGTCGCCAGGAGAACCAATTGAGTCAACTTACGCACGATGTACTCCTACAAAATCCATTGTCGTTATCTTGGGTCAGACGCTTAGAACGTCTGGCCGAGGGAGAATTGGAACACTTGAGTTTCAGCGTCATCCGGTTTCTTGATCGGCATCGCCAACGCAAAGCTCAAAGGCCCCAGCGCGGTGACCCAGGTCACACCCACGCCCACGGAACTGGCCATGTTGCTCAGGCTGATGTCGTTGCACTTGGTATTGGAGCTAGTACCGTTGGCGTTGGTGGTGTCACTGCACGAGGAGTCGAAGACGTTACCCACGTCCCAGAATACCGAGGTACGCAGGGAACGCTGATCCTTGACGAACGGCATCGGGAACAGGATTTCGGCGCCGCCCTGGATCAGCACGTTGCCACCGAATGGAAGCGGATCCTGGTCCGGATCACGAATAGTACCCGGGTTGTTGCCCGAACTCGGAGTGCTGCGTGGGCCCAGGGTACTGTCCTTGAAGCCACGAACCGAGTTGAAACCACCGGCATAGTAGTTCTCGTAGAACGGCAGGCCATCGGTCGAACCGTAACCGTCGCCATAACCCAGTTCAGTGTGCAGGCGCATGGTGTAGTTGTCAGACAGCGGCTGGAACAGCTGGCCTCGGTAGTCGAGCTTGAAGAACGACAGGTCGCTGCCAGGAGTGGTGGTCTCGAGCACCAGGCTCTGGGAGTGGCCACGAGTTGCCAGCACACCCTTGTTCAGAGTCGACTCGGACCAACCGGCCGAAGCCTTGAAGTTCAGGTACTTGTCGCCTTCCTTGTCAACGAAGTCGAAAATCTCGTCAACGGTATAACGACCAGTGCTGATCTCGTCCTGCTGGGCGGTGAGACCGAAGGTCAGACGCGAAGTCTCGCTGATTGGATAACCCACGTTGACGCCTGCACCCAGGCTGTCCACGGCATAGCTGGAGATGTCGGAGTCGAGCTCGTCATAGTCGGTGGTGCGATAGAAGGCGTTATAGCCCAGGCTCACACCGTCGGCGGTCCAGTAGGGGTCCACGTAACCGAAGTTGTAGCGGGTCTGGTATTCGCTACGGGTCAAGCCGATGCTGACCTTGTTACCGGTACCCAGGAAGTTGTTCTGGGTAATGGAGCCACCGAGAATCAGACCGGCGCTCTGGGCGAAACCGACACTGGCGGTGATCGAGCCGGAGGCCTGCTCTTCGACGCTGTAGTTCACATCCACCTGGTCATCGACGCCCGGTACGGCCGGGGTCTCGACGTTGACTTCCTTGAAGAAGCCCAGCCGCTCCAGACGGGTCTTGGACTGGTCGATCAGGTAGGTCGACGCCCAGCCCCCTTCCATCTGGCGCATTTCACGGCGCAGCACTTCGTCCTCGGACTTGGTGTTGCCACGGAAGTTGATGCGGTTGACGTAGGCACGCTTGCCCGGGTCGACGGCGAAAGTGATGTCGACGGTATGGTCTTCATCGTGCGGCTGCGGCACGCCGTTGACGTTGGCGAAGGTGTAGCCCTCGTTACCCAGGCGACGGGTGATCAGTTCGGACGTGGTGGTCATCAGCTTGCGCGAGAACACCTGGCCCTTCTGCACCAGCAACAGCGACTTGACCTGGTCTTCAGGTACTTTCAGGTCACCGCTGAGCTTGACGTCACGAACGGTGTACTTCTCGCCTTCGTTGACGTTGACGGTGATGTAGACGTGCTTCTTGTCCGGGGTGATGGACACCTGGGTCGAAGCGATGTCCATGTTGATGTAGCCACGGTCCAGGTAGTAGGAACGCAGGCGCTCCAGGTCACCGGAGAGTTTTTCACGGGCGTACTTGTCATCGTTCTTGAAGAACGACAGCCAGTTGGTGGTCTTGAGTTCGAAGAGGTCGATCAGGTCTTCATCAGGGAAAACCGTGTTACCCACCACGTTGATGTGCTGGATGGCCGCCACGGTGCCTTCGTTGATGTTGACCTTGAGGCCGACACGGTTGCGCGGCTGCGGCACCACTTCGGTGTCGACGGTGGCCGAGTAGCGACCCTGGGCGACGTATTGGCGCTGCAGCTCGTTACGCACGCCTTCGAGGGTGGCGCGCTGGAAGATCTCGCCTTCGGCCAGGCCGGATTGCTTGAGGCCTTTCATCAGGTCTTCAGTGGAGATCGCCTTGTTGCCTTCGATCTCGATGCTGGCGACCGACGGGCGCTCCACTACCGTGATGACCAGGACATTGCCGTCACGGCCCAGTTGGATATCTTGAAAGAAACCGGTTTTGAACAGCGCACGAGTGGATTCCACCAGGCGCCGATCATCCGCCTGCTCGCCGACGTTCAACGGCAAGGCACCAAAGACGCTACCCGCGGAGACCCGCTGGAGGCCATTGACGCGAATATCAGAGATAGTGAAGGACTCGGCGTGAACTTCGGCGATCATCAATACGGTGAGAACCGCAGTTAGCAGCAGACGTTTCATGAAGTCCTTTCTTATTCCAACTGGCAATAAACAAACTGCCGCAAAATGCGGCAGATTCGCAATTCAGCGAAGCGTTACAGACGACCCAAATCGTTGACCAGGGCAAGCAACATGACCCCGACCACCAAGCTGATACCGATCTGTATCCCCCAACCTTGCACCCGATCCGACAAGGGACGACCACGCGCCCACTCGATCAGATAAAACAACAAATGCCCCCCATCCAGTACCGGAATGGGCAGCAAATTCAGAACCCCCAGGCTAATGCTCAGATAAGCAAGGAAATTCAGGAAATCAGCAACGCCCGACTGGGCAGAAGCGCCCGCCACTTTAGCAATGGTTATCGGTCCACTCAAGTTTTTTACCGAGAGCTCGCCGAACAACATTTTCTTGAGTGAGTCGAGGGTCAGGACACTCATGGTCCAAGTCCGTCGCGCACCCTCACCAATCGCCGCCACTGGGCCGAAACTGACCTCTCGAATCATCTCCGGTGGCCAGTCGACAGCCTTGACGCCTGCCCCCAGATAACCGGTCGGTGCCTTTCTCTCGCCACGGGCCGCCAGGGCTACCGGGACGTCGATCGGCGCGCCGTCGCGCTCAACGCGCAGGACAATCTTGGCGTCAGGACGTACGCGGACCGAATCGACCACCTGCTGCCAGTCGCTGACCGGCTGGCCATCGAGTGCCAGCAACCGGTCACCCGTCTTCAGGCCTGCGGCCTGGGCCGGGCCTTTCGGGTCAAGTTCAGCGAGTATGGGCGGCAATGCCGGGCGCCATGGACGGATGCCCAGGGAGCGAATCGGGTCCGGCTCGTCAGCGCCCTTGAGCCAGTTATCGAGCATCAACTCCCGGGGCGAATCCGTTGTCGAGCCCTGCTCACGCACCATCAATTGCAATGAGCCGCTCTCGCCCAGGCGACGTACCAGCTGCAGATTGACCGCCGCCCAGCCCGAAGTCGGCTCGCCATCGATCGCGACGATTTCCTCTCCCGCACCCAACCCGGCCCGAGCGGCAACGCTGCCGGCTTCGACCGCGCCGATGACCGGACGCACCTGTTCGCTGCCCAGCATGGCCAGCGCCCAGAAAAACACCATGGCCAGCAGGAAATTGGCGATCGGCCCCGCCGCGACGATGGCGATACGCTGACGAACGGTCTTGCGATTGAACGATTGATCGAGCTGATCGGCCGGTACTTCACCTTCGCGCTCGTCGAGCATCTTCACGTAGCCGCCCAGCGGGATGGCCGCCACGACGAACTCGGTACCTTTCTTGTCGTGCCAGCGCAGCAACGGCATGCCAAAGCCCACGGAAAAACGCAGAACCTTGACGCCACAGCGCCGCGCGACCCAGAAATGACCGAATTCGTGAAATGTGACCAGCACCCCCAATGCAACCAGGGTGCCGACAATCATATAGAGCGCGCTCATCTGTTTTCTCCGCAATCCTGTCCAGGGTAGCCCTGACTAACGTCTCGCAGCTTCAACGCCCGTGGCGCCTCAGCCATTGACCCGCCAACTCGCGAGCCCTGGCGTCCGCCGTGAATACCGCGTCGAGGTCATCGACCGAAACCACGGCCTCGAGGTTCAAGACCTCCTCGATGATACTCGCGATCTCGGGGTAACGGACACGTCCCTCGAGAAACGCTGCCACCGCCACTTCATTGGCGGCGTTAAGCATGGCCGGCGCGCTGTTGCCCGCCTCGGCCGCCTGTCGTGCCAGACGCAGGCAAGGGAAGCGCTGCTCATCGGGCGCCTGGAAATCCAGGCGAGCGATGGCGAACAGGTCCAGCGGCGCCACACCTGAATCGATCCGCGCAGGCCAGGCCAGGGCATTGGCGATCGGCGTGCGCATGTCCGGATTGCCCAACTGGGCCAGCACCGAACCGTCGATATAGTCCACCAGGGAGTGAATCACGCTCTGCGGGTGAATCACCACCTCGACCTGGGACGGTTTGGCGTCGAACAGCCAGCAGGCCTCGATCAGCTCCAGCCCCTTGTTCATCATGCTGGCCGAATCCACGGAAATCTTGCGCCCCATGGACCAGTTCGGATGAGCACAGGCCTGCTCAGGTGAAACATGCACCAATTCTTCCAGCGGCGTCTGCCGGAACGGACCACCGGAGGCCGTCAGCAAAATCCGCCGGACACCCACCGCGCTCAAGCCACGGGAAAAGTCCTGCGGCATGCATTGAAAAATCGCATTGTGCTCGCTGTCGATGGGCAGCAGTACCGAGCCGCTTTTGCGCACAGCCTGCATGAACAGTGCGCCAGACATCACCAGCGCTTCTTTATTGGCCAACAGGATCTTCTTGCCAGCCTCCACCGCCGCCAGCGTCGGACGCAAGCCCGCCGCACCGACAATCGCCGCCATCACTGCGTCAACTTCAGGAGCGGAGGCCACCTGACACAGGCCCTCCTCCCCCACCAGCACGCGTGTAGGCAGGCCAGCCGCGCGCAGATCATCCTGTAGCGCCCGCGCCACACCTGCCTCAGGCACCACGGCAAAGCGCGGCGTGTGGCGTATGCACAGCGCCAGCAGCTCACTCAAGCGCGTGAAGCCGCTAAGGGCGAACACCTGGTAGCGCTCCGGATGCCGGCCGATGACATCAAGCGTACTGAGGCCGATCGAACCGGTCGCCCCCAGGACGGTGATCTGTTGAGGACGACTCACGATGCCGCCATCCACAACAGCACGGCGAAGATCGGGATCGCGGCGGTCAGGCTGTCAATGCGATCCAGCACACCGCCATGACCCGGCAACAGATTACTGCTGTCCTTGATCCCGGACTGACGCTTGAACATGCTCTCGGTCAGATCGCCCACCACCGACACGAATACAATGAGGGCCGCGCCAAACAGGCCAACCAGCAGTTGCCCGGCAGTCCACTCCCGCATGACGCCGACCACTGCCGTGATCACCAAACTCAGGGCCAGGCCGCCGTAGACGCCTTCCCAGCTCTTGCCGGGACTGACCTTCGGTGCCAGCTTGCGCTTGCCGAAGGCCTTGCCGGAGAAATACGCCCCGACGTCGGCCCCCCAGACCAGCACCATCACTGCCATGATCTGCCAGTTACCCAGCGCGCCCTGCTTGATCCAGATCAGCCCTTGCCAGGCCGGCAGCAGGATCAAAAGACCGATCATCAGCTTGGTCGCCGCATTGGCCCAATGATGAGAGGTCCGCGGATAGGTCAAGACCAGGAAGGTCGCCGTTGCCCACCACAACACCGCAGCACCCAGCACCCAGGGCGCGATGCCCGGCACCAGGTACATGACGAACAGCATGGCCGCCACGGCCGCGGCGTAGGCCACGCGCGCCGACTGCTCAGGAAAGCCTGCCAACCGCGCCCACTCCCACGCCCCCAGGGTCACCACCAGCCCGATGAACAGGGCAAAACTTGCCCCCTCGAGCAGGAAAAACCCGCCCAAGGCGATGGGCAACAGGATCAGGGCAGTGATGATTCGTTGTTTGAGCATTAAACCCGGGCTCCGGCTTCGATCTGCTCGCTCGTTTTACCGAAGCGACGTTGACGGGAAGCGAAATCAGCCAGTGCGATACGCATGGCTTCGTGTTTGAAGTCCGGCCAGAACAGGTCGGAGAAGTACAGCTCGGCGTAAGCCAGCTGCCAGAGCAGGAAATTGCTGATGCGGTGGTCGCCACCGGTGCGGATGCACAAGTCCGGCAACGGCAGGTCGCCGGTCGCCAGACAGGTTTGCAACAACTCAGGCGTGATGTCCTCAGGCTGCAGGTGCCCGGCCTGGACTTCCCGCGCCAGCCGCTGGGCCGCCTGGGCAATGTCCCACTGGCCGCCATAGTTGGCGGCGATCTGCAGGACAAACCGGTCGGTGCCAGCGGTCGCGGCCTCGGCTTCGCGCATCGCCGCTTGCAGCTCCGGATGAAAACGCGAGCGATCGCCAATGATACGCAGGCTGATACGGTTCTCGCTGAGACGCTTGGCCTCACGACGCAAGGCCTTGAGGAACAGGTCCATCAAGGCACTGACTTCATCGGCCGGACGCTGCCAGTTCTCGCTGGAGAACGCGAACAGGGTCAGCACCTCGACCCCTGCCTCGGCGCACACCTCGATTACCGCACGAACCGCGTCGACCCCTGCCTTATGCCCGGCAACCCCGGGCATAAAGCGTTTCTTGGCCCAGCGATTATTGCCGTCCATGATGATCGCCACGTGGCGCGGCACCGCAAACGGCACGGCCTGCTTGGTCTTTTCCATGAAAACGCCCTGACCCTTATACGGCCATCAGGTCCGCTTCTTTTTGCTTGGTGGCCGAGTCGATGTCAGCCTCAGCCTTGTCGGTCAGCTTTTGGATATCGGCAGCGGCACGACGCTCTTCGTCTTCGCTGATTTCCTTGTCCTTGACCAGTTTCTTCAATTCACCCAATGCATCGCGGCGAATGTTGCGCACAGCAACTCGAGCGTCTTCGGCCGCGCTACGCGCCTGCTTGGTGAAGCCCTTGCGGGTTTCTTCGGTCAGGGCGGGCATGGAGATCAGCAGCAACTCACCCAGATTGGTCGGGTTGAGGTTCAGGCCGGCGCTCTGGATGGCCTTGTCGACTGCCGCGAGCATATTGCGCTCAAACGCCACGACTTGCAGGGTGCGCGAATCTTTCACCGTAACGTTGGCAACACCGCTCAGGGGGGTATCGGCACCGTAGTAAGGCACCATCACGCTGCCCAGGATGCTCGGGTGAGCCTTGCCAGTACGAATCTGGCCGAACGCGTGGCTCAGCGATTCCAGGGATTTCTGCATGCGCTCTTGAGCGTCTTTCTTGATTTCGTTGATCATTGTTGCACTTCCTCGATCAGTGTTCCTTCGGCGCCGCCATGCACGATATTCAGCAGGGCGCCAGGCTTGTTCATGTTAAAGACGCGCAGCGGCATCTTGTGGTCGCGGCACAGGCAGATAGCCGTCAGATCCATTACACCCAGCTTGCGATCCAGCACTTCATCGTAGGTCAGATGATCGAACTTCTCGGCATGCGGGTCTTTGAACGGATCAGCGGTGTAGACACCATCGACCTTGGTTGCCTTGAGCACGACATCGGCATCGATCTCGATCGCTCGCAGGCAGGCGGCCGAATCCGTGGTGAAGAACGGATTACCGGTACCGGCGGCAAAAATCACCACTTCCTTGGCGTTGAGGTGGCGCATGGCTTTGCGGCGGTCGTAGTGATCGGTCACGCCGACCATGGAAATGGCCGACATCACGATGGCCGAGATATTGGCACGCTCAAGCGCGTCGCGCATAGCCAAGGCGTTCATCACAGTGGCCAGCATGCCCATGTGGTCGCCCGTGACCCGATCCATGCCGGCCGCGCTCAGCGCTGCGCCGCGGAACAGGTTGCCGCCACCGATGACCAGGCCGACCTGAACGCCGATCCCGACCAACTGGCCGACTTCCAGGGCCATGCGATCCAGCACTTTCGGATCGATCCCGAACTCTTCCGAGCCCATCAGGGCCTCGCCGCTAAGCTTGAGTAGAATGCGTTTATAGCGAGCCTGATAACCACTGCCCTGCTGAGCCATTGCGAATCTCTCCTGCGGCGTATTTTCGAAAATTCTTTGCAAGCTGTTTACAGCCTGCGTTCACTCTAGCTGACGCTGACACAGCGCCATCGGAACACGGCTTTGTAAGCCAGTTCCGAAAGGAAACCAATAAAAATCGGCATCCCCATCCAAAAAGAGGCTGCGCGCGTTAAGCGGGCAGCCTCTTCAGGGCGACAGTTATAAAAACTGTCTTATTGCTTGCTGGCAGCCAGCTGAGCAGCAACTTCTTCAGCGAAGTTGTCTACTGGCTTCTCGATGCCTTCGCCCACTTTGAAGTAGGTAAAGGAAACGATTTCAGCGCCGCCCTTCTTGGCCAGTTCACCGACCTTGATTTCAGGGTTCTTGACGAACGCCTGCTCAACCAGGCTGGCTTCAGCCAGGAACTTGGTGATACGACCGGCAACCATTTTTTCAACGATTTCGGCTGGCTTGCCTTTGATCTTGTCTTCGTTGAGCTGCATGAACACGGCTTTCTCGCGTTCGATAGCATCAGCGGAAACTTCCGACGGCAGCAGGAACTCAGGGTTGCTGGCAGCGACGTGCATCGCGATGTCTTTAGCCAGCTCGACGCTGCCGCCTTTGAGGGCTACAACCACGCCGATCTTGTTGCCGTGCAGGTAAGAACCAACAACATCACCTTCGACGCGAACCAGACGACGGATGTTGACGTTTTCGCCTACTTTGGCAACCAGGGCTTCACGAGCCGATTCCTGAGCGGCGATCAGCGGAGCTGCGTCGGTCAGTTTGTCGGCGAATGCTTTTTCTACGCTGGCAGCAACGAATGCCTTGAAGTCGTCTTGCAGGGCCAGGAAGTCGGTCTGCGAGTTGACTTCGATGATAACGGCAGCTTTACCGTCATCCTTGATGCCGATCGCGCCTTCAGCGGCAATGTTGCCGGCTTTCTTGGCAGCCTTGATGGCGCCCGAAGCACGCATGTCATCAATGGCTTTCTCGATGTCGCCGCCAGCCTTGGTCAAGGCTTTCTTGCAGTCCATCATGCCTTCGCCGGTACGCTCGCGCAGTTCTTTGACCAACGCTGCAGTAATCTCTGCCATTTCAAAATCCTCTTGGATAGGTTTTCAACCATTCCACCCGATCGAACGGGCGTTCAATTCTTCCCGAACCAACCTTGTTAGCCGCTGCACGTTACAAATGCTGTAGCTGCGCTGCCGACAAATGGTTTTCGAGGTGGCAAAAAGGGGGCCAAGCCCCCTTTTTGCTTACTGAGTCAACGCCAGGGGCGTCGATTACTCAGCGGCTGCTGCCGGAGCTTCTTCAGCGAAGACTTCGGTGCCGCCGTTAACATTGTTGCGACCACGGATAACAGCGTCAGCCATCGAACCCATGTACAGCTGGATGGCGCGAATGGCGTCATCGTTGCCTGGGATGATGTAGTCAACGCCTTCCGGGCTGCTGTTGGTATCGACAACGCCGATGACCGGGATACCCAGCTTGTTGGCTTCGGTGATCGCGATGCGCTCGTGATCAACGTCGATCACGAACAGTGCGTCAGGCAGACCGCCCATGTCCTTGATACCGCCCAGGGAGCGGTCCAGCTTCTCAAGATCGCGAGTGCGCATCAGCGCTTCTTTCTTGGTCAGCTTGGCGAAAGTACCGTCTTCGGACTGAACTTCAAGGTCACGCAGACGCTTGATGGAAGCGCGAATGGTCTTGAAGTTGGTCAGCATGCCGCCCAACCAGCGGTGATCGACGTACGGCGAACCGCAACGTGCTGCTTCTTCAGCAACGATCTTGCCAGCGGAACGCTTGGTGCCGACGAACAGAATCTTGTTTTTGCCCTGGGCCAGGCGCTCTACGAAGGTCAGTGCCTCGTTGAACATTGGCAGGGTTTTTTCAAGGTTGATGATGTGGATCTTGTTACGCGCGCCGAAAATGTACTTACCCATTTTCGGGTTCCAGTAACGGGTCTGGTGACCGAAGTGCACACCGGCCTTCAGCATATCGCGCATGTTGACTTGGGACATGATAGTTCCTTGATAAGTCGGGTTTGGCCTCCACGTATCCCAATGACCAACCAGCGGCTTATATAAGCCGAGGCACCCAGGTCATCGTGTCGACACGTGTGTGGATTTAAGCTTACGGGGTCATCCCCGGAAAGCGGCGCATTTTATACCACAGCAAGGGCGAAAACGGAACATGGATTCTGAAAACCTCTGCGGCGGATGGATTGTAGGAGCAAGGCTTGCCCGCGACGAAGCCGATGCGGTCCTTCAGAAATCGAGTCGCCTGGGTCGCGAGCAAGCCTTGCTCCCACTCGCGCCCCTCGCCACAGAGTTCCAGGCTGGAGGGTTCTTTGTACTGATCGTCTGTTAGAATCGCCTCTTTCAGGGCCGTTCGGAGCATCCTCCGCCGCCTATTTCGCTTTGAACAGCGCCGTCGAGCGCAGAGAGAGCCTGTATGACCGTTACCCTCAAGACCCCCGAGGACATCGCCAAAATGCGTGTCGCCGGCAAACTCGCCGCCGATGTGCTGGAGATGATCGCCGACCACGTCAAGCCTGGCGTGACCACCGAAGAGCTGGACCGCATCTGCCACGACTATATCGTCAACGAGCAGAAGGCCATCCCTGCCCCACTCAACTATAAAGGCTTCCCGAAGTCGATCTGCACCTCGATCAACCACGTGGTCTGCCACGGCATCCCCAACGAAAAGCCGTTGAAGGATGGCGACACCCTGAACATCGACGTCACCGTCATCAAGGACGGCTACCACGGCGACACCAGCCGCATGTTCCACGTCGGCAACGTGCCGGAGTGGGCCCAGCGCCTGTCGAAAGTCACCCAGGAATGCATGTACATGGCCATTGAGCTGGTGAAACCGGGCTGCCGCCTGGGTGACATCGGCGAAGTGATCCAGAAGCACGCGCAGAAGAACGGCTTTTCGGTGGTGCGCGAGTTCTGCGGCCACGGTATCGGCAAGGTGTTCCACGAAGAACCGCAGATCCTGCACTACGGCCGTGCCGGCACCGGCATGGAGCTGCAAGCAGGCATGACGTTCACCATCGAGCCGATGATCAACCAGGGCCGCGCCGACACCAAGGTCCTGGGCGACGGCTGGACTGCCATCACCAAGGACCGCAAGCTGTCGGCCCAATGGGAGCACACCTTGCTGGTGACCGAGACCGGTTACGAAATCTTCACCCTGCGCAGCGATGACACCATCCCTCGCGTTTCCGCCTGACCTAAACACAGCCTATAGCTATAGATAGAAAGGAAAGCCATTCAATGCCGCAGGTGGATCCCGAACTCTTCGACCGCGGCCAGTTCCAGGCTGAACTGGCCCTGAAGGCAAGCCCCATCTCGGCGTTCAAGAAGGCGATCCGCCAGGCCCACGAAGTGCTTGACCAGCGCTTTCGCAGCGGCCGGGATATCCGTCGGTTGATCGAGGACCGCGCCTGGTTCGTCGATAACATCCTGCAAAAGGCCTGGGAGCAGTTCAACTGGAGCGAAGACGCCGACATCGCCCTGGTGGCGGTGGGCGGCTATGGGCGCGGCGAACTGCACCCTTATTCGGACATCGATCTGCTGATCCTGCTGGACAGTGCCGATCATGAGGTCTTCCGCGATTCCATCGAGCGCTTCCTGACGCTGCTGTGGGACATCGGCCTGGAGGTCGGCCAGAGCGTGCGCTCGGTGCAGGAATGCGCCGATGAGGCCCGCGCCGACCTGACGGTGATCACCAACCTGATGGAAAGCCGCACCATCGCCGGCCCCGAACACCTGCGCCAGCGCATGCTCGATGTCACCAGCACAGAGCACATGTGGCCGAGCAAGGACTTTTTCCTGGCCAAGCACGCCGAGCAGAAGGCCCGCCACCACAAGTACAACGACACCGAGTACAACCTGGAACCCAACGTCAAGGGCTCGCCGGGCGGGTTGCGGGACATTCAGACAATCCTGTGGGTTGCCCGCCGCCAGTACGGCACGCTGAACCTGCGGGCCCTGGCCGGCGAAGGTTTCCTGGTGGAAAGCGAAAACGCCCTGCTGGCCTCGTCCCAGGAATTTCTGTGGAAGGTACGCTACGCCCTGCACATGCTCGCTGGGCGCTCCGAGGACCGCCTGCTGTTCGATCACCAGCGCTCCATCGCCGGCCTGCTGGGTTTTGAGGGCCAGGACGCCAAGCAGTCCATCGAAAACTTCATGCAGCAGTACTACCGGGTGGTGATGAGCATCGCCCAGCTCAGCGAACTGATCATCCAGCACTTCGAGGAGGTCATCCTCGCCCCCGAAGACGAAGAACCGCCGCAGCCGATCAACTCACGCTTTCAACTGCACGACGGCTACATCGAAGCGCGTCACGACTATGTGTTCCGCCGCACGCCGTTCGCCATGCTCGAAATCTTCGTGTTGATGGCCCAGCAGCCGGAAATCAAGGGTGTGCGCGCCGACACCATCCGCCTGCTGCGGGAAAACCGTCATCTGATCGATGAGGATTTCCGCCACGACATCCGCAACACCAGCCTGTTCATCGAGCTGTTCAAATGCCGGATCGGCGTGCACCGTAACCTGCGGCGCATGAATCGCTACGGGATCCTCGGGCGCTATCTGCCGGAGTTCGGTTTCATCGTCGGGCAAATGCAACACGACCTGTTCCACATCTATACGGTCGATGCCCACACCCTGAACCTGATCAAGCACCTGCGTAAGCTGCAATACACCCAGGTGTCGGAGAAATTCCCGTTGGCCAGCAAGCTCATGGGCAAGCTGCCCAAGCCAGAGCTGATCTACATGGCCGGGCTGTACCACGACATCGGCAAGGGCCGCCAGGGCGATCACTCCGAGATCGGCGCGGTGGATGCCGAGGCATTCTGCCAGCGCCATCAACTGCCCGTGTGGGACAGCCGGCTGATCGTCTGGCTGGTGCAGAACCACCTGGTCATGTCCACCACTGCCCAGCGCAAGGACTTGTCCGACCCGCAGGTGATCCACGACTTCGCCCAGATCGTCGGCGACGAGACGCGCCTGGATTACCTCTACGTGCTGACCGTGGCCGACATCAACGCCACCAACCCGAGCCTGTGGAACTCCTGGCGCGCCAGCCTGTTGCGCCAGCTCTACACCGAGACCAAGCGGGCCTTGCGCCGTGGTCTGGAAAACCCGGTGGACCGCGAAGAACAGATCCGCCGGACCCAAAGCGCCGCCCTGGACATCCTGGTGCGCGGCGGCACCGATCCAGACGACGTCGAACAGCTCTGGTCGCAATTGGGCGATGACTATTTCCTGCGCCACACCGCCGGCGACGTGGCCTGGCACAGCGACGCGATCCTGCAGCAACCGGCTGATGGCGGGCCACTGGTGTTGATCAAGGAAACCACCCAGCGCGAGTTCGAGGGCGGCACGCAGATCTTCATCTACGCCCCCGACCAGCACGACTTCTTCGCCGTGACCGTGGCCGCGATGGACCAGCTCAACCTCAACATTCACGACGCCCGGGTCATTACCTCCAGCAGCCAGTTCACCCTCGACACCTACATCGTGCTCGACACCGACGGCGACTCGATTGGCGACAACCCGGCGCGGGTCAAACAGATTCGCGATGGCCTGACCGAAGCCCTGCGCAATCCGGCGGATTACCCGACCATCATCCAGCGTCGGGTGCCGCGCCAGCTCAAGCACTTCGCGTTCGCCCCCCAGGTGACGATCCACAACGACGCCCAGCGCCAGGTCACCGTACTGGAACTCAGCGCCCCGGACCGCCCAGGCCTGCTCGCGCGGGTCGGGCATATATTCCTGGAGTTCGACCTGTCGCTGCAAAACGCCAAGATCGCCACCCTCGGCGAGCGGGTGGAAGACGTGTTCTTCATCACCGACGCCCATGGCCAACCGCTGTCCGATCCGCAGTTGTGCAGCCGCTTGCAGGAGGAAATGGAGCGGCACTTGAGCGTCAACCAGGAACCTGATGCCAACCTGACACGTATCAATATCTGAACGAACAATTTCCCCCTGTGGGAGCGGGCTTGCTCGCGAAAGCGGTGGGTCAGTGAATGATTATGTTGACTGACCCACTGCTTTCGCGAGCAAGTCGGATCGCCGCACCGCCACTCCCACATTGAACGAGGCCCCCGATGAACAACGCCCTGAACCAGTTACAGCCCTACCCGTTCGAAAAGCTCCGCGCCTTGCTCGGCAGCGTCACGCCCAATTCGGACAAGCGCCCAATCGCCCTGTCCATCGGCGAGCCCAAGCACCGCTCGCCAAGTTTTGTGGCCGAGGCCCTGGCCAGCAATCTGGAAAAAATGGCCGTGTACCCGACCACCCTCGGTATCCCGGAATTGCGTGAAGCCATCACCGGCTGGTGCGAGCGCCGCTTCAGCGTACCGAACGGCTGGCTGGATCCGGCGCGCCATGTGCTGCCGGTCAACGGCACCCGTGAAGCCTTGTTCGCCTTCACCCAGACCGTGGTCAACCGTGGCGACGATGCCCTGGTCGTCAGCCCCAACCCGTTCTATCAGATCTATGAAGGCGCGGCGTTCCTGGCCGGGGCCAAGCCACACTACCTGCCGTGCCTGGACGAAAACGGCTTCAACCCGGATTTCGATGCGGTCTCGCCGGACATCTGGAAACGCTGCCAGATCCTGTTCCTGTGCTCCCCTGGCAACCCGACCGGCGCGCTGATTCCGGTGGATGTACTGAAGAAACTCATCGCCCTGGCCGACGAACACGACTTCGTCATCGCCGCGGACGAGTGCTACAGCGAACTGTACTTCGACGAACAGACCCCGCCACCAGGGCTGCTCAGCGCCTGTGTCGAACTGGGCCGCCAGGACTTCAAGCGCTGCGTGGTGTTCCACAGCCTGTCCAAACGCTCCAACCTGCCTGGCCTGCGCTCCGGTTTCGTCGCGGGTGACGCGGACATCCTCAAGGGTTTCCTGCTGTACCGCACCTACCACGGCTGCGCGATGCCGGTTCAGACCCAACTGGCGAGCATCGCCGCGTGGAACGACGAAGTGCATGTACGGGCCAACCGCGCGCTGTACCGGGAGAAGTTTGACGCGGTACTGGAGATCCTCAGCCCGGTGCTGGATGTACAGCGTCCTGATGGCAGCTTCTACCTGTGGCCGAATGTGGCGGGCGATGATGCGGCGTTCTGCCGGGACCTGTTCGAACAGGAGCACGTGACCGTGGTACCGGGCTCGTACCTGTCCCGAGAAGTGGATGGCGTCAACCCAGGCGCCGGGCGTGTGCGCATGGCCTTGGTCGCGCCATTGGCTGAATGTGTGGAAGCGGCCGAGCGGATTCGCGCGTTCATTCAGCGTCGGGGTTAATGACTGTATCGGGGCTGTTGTGGCGAGGGGATTTATCCCCGCTGGGCTGCGAAGCGGCCCCAACAACCAACGCGCTGTGTCAGACAGCTTGAATCGACTGCTTTGGGACTGCTGCGCAGTCCAACGGGGATAAATCCCCTCGCCACAATTAGCTTTGCGCCATGGCTGCTATTTACCCAACCCCAAATTCGCCTCCGCCAGATCCAACTCCCCCAGTACCTCTCGCAGCACGTCATCCCCAATCTGGTGATGACGGCTGAGGCGATACAACTCCAGCCGCTGCGCCCGATAGGCCTTCAAGCGCAGCCGGCGTTCCAGCAGGTCCATTTCGAACGCAAGCGCCTGGGCTTCGGCGGAGTCGTTGAACACCTCCAACTGATGGCGATATTCAGACATCAACCGCGCCTTGACCTCGGTTGCCAACGCCGCCTGGGCCGCGTCCGGTGCGCTAGCGGCCTCGCTCGGCTCCTCCACTTCCAACGCGCGGATCGCCGCTTCAGCGGTTTTACGCCAGGCATCACGCACTTCGGTGCGGCGCTTGTCATCGGGGCTTTTCTCGATACCTCGCAGCAGCAATGGCAGGGCGATGCAGGCGGCGATCAATGACAGCAGAATGACCCCGGCGGCAATGAAGATCAGCAAATCCCGCTCGGGAAACGGTTCACCCGCCGCCAACAATATCGGCACCGACAGCACGCCCGCCAGCGTCACCGCCCCGCGCACCCCACCGAAGGTCAGCAACCAGCAGGAGCGCGCGGTCGGCACGAAGGTCAGGTCGCTCTCGCCACGCCAGCGACGTAACAGCCCGGACAGCCGCCAGGTGCTTTGCACCCAGACAAACCGCAGCACCAGCAACACCAGAGAAATCGCCACCACGTCCAGGCAACGATAGATCAGTGTCGGCCACAGGGTGGCTTCGTGGCTGGTCACCGCCTTGATGATGTCCGGCAATTGCAAGCCCAGCAGCAGGAAGATCAAGCCGTTGAAGGCGAATTCCAGCAGCGACCAGACGCTGCGATTGAGCAGCCGCGTGCCGGTCTGGCGCGGCAGCAGGTCGAGCCAGCTCTGCATCATCCCCGCCGCCACCGCCGAGAGAATCCCCGAGGCCCCCAAGCGTTCAGCCAGCACATAGGCCGCGAACGGCAGCAGCAACATGAACACCACGTGGGTGGCCGGATCGTCCCAACCGCGCGCCACCATCCAGGCCCGCAAGCGGCCCACCAGCCAGCTCAGGGCCACGCCCACCAGCAGCCCGCCAACCGCCACCAGGACAAAGGTCAGGCTCGCGTTGGCCAGGGAAAACACCCCGGTAATGGCCGCCGCCAGGGCGAACTTGAAGGTCACCAGGCCCGACGCGTCGTTCATCAACGCCTCGCCCTGAAGCACGTGCATCAGCGGCGCGGGCAAACGGTCACGGGCAATCGCCGACACCGCCACCGCGTCGGTCGGCGACAGCACCGCGGCCAGGGCGAAGGCCACCGGTAGCGGGATGCTCGGCAGCAGCCAATGAATGAAGTAACCGGCGCCCACCACCGTGAACAACACCAGCCCTACCGCCAGCGTCAGGATCGGCCCACGCAGGCGCCACAACTCGCGCTTGGGCATGCGCCAGCCGTCGGAGAACAGCAGCGGTGGCAAGAAGAGAAACAGGAACAGCTCGGGATCGAGGGCCACGTGCAGGCCCAGGGACGGCCAAGCCAGCACGGCACCGGCGCCGATCTGCACCAGGGGCAACGGCAGCGGGATCAACCGTCCGATCAGGCGCGAAACGCCCACCAGCATCAACAGGATCAGGACGGTATAGGCGCTTTGCATGACGGTTTTCCAATTACAGCGACACACATCCGGCAACAGCTTGCCGTTGAAGTGCCATATTAACCGCTTAGGATGAGCCTGGCCGTTACACCTATGTCGCAGCCCCACTTTTGGAGCGCACCTGTGGGAACAAAGCTTGCTCGCGATGCAGGCGACACGGTTCAACTGCAAGACTGTGCCATCGTTCATCGCGAGCAAGCTTTGCTCCCACAGGCTCGCTCCCACAGGTTTGGGTGCATGCCGATCTGAGCCGTCGCGAAACCGTCCGGTCATGGCATAATCCTTCACCTTTTACTTTCAGCACCTGCAAAGGGGGCAATTCCTTGACCGATTCAAGCAAAACGTTGCACCTTTTCGGCATCAAAGCCTGTGACACGATGAAAAAGGCGCGCACCTGGCTCGATGAACACGCTGTACGCTACGACTTTCACGACTACAAGACCGTCGGCATCGACCGTGAGCACCTGACCCAATGGTGCAACGAACATGGCTGGCAAGTGGTGTTGAACCGTGCCGGTACGACCTTTCGCAAACTCGACGACGAACGCAAAGCCGATCTCGACCAGACGAAAGCCATCGAACTGATGCTCGCCCAACCCTCGATGATCAAGCGCCCGGTGCTCGATCTCGGTGACCGAACCCTGATTGGCTTCAAGCCAGATATTTATGCGGCAGAGATCAAGTAAGCCTGCCCAGTCCATTTTGTAGAGGTAATTTCATGTCCACTACCCTGTTCAGCCTGGCCTTCGGTGTCGGCACTCAAAACCGTCAAGGCGCCTGGCTGGAAGTGTTCTACGCACAGCCGCTGCTCAACCCATCGGCAGACATCGTCGCAGCCATCGCACCGATTCTCGGCTACAGCGACGGCAACCAGGCCATCACCTTCACCACCGCCCAGGCTTCGCAACTGGCTGAAGCGCTCAAGGGCGTCGATGCCGGGCAAGCCGCGCTGCTGACCCGCCTGGCCGAAAGCCACAAGCCGCTGGTCGCCACCCTGCTGGCCGAAGATGCCCAACTGAGCTCCACCCCTGAGGCTTACCTCAAGCTGCACCTGCTGTCCCATCGCCTGGTCAAGCCCCATGGCCTGAACCTGGCCGGCATTTTCCCGCTGCTGCCGAACGTGGCCTGGACCAGCCAGGGCGCGATCGACCTGAGCGAACTGGCCGAGCACCAGCTCGAAGCCCGTCTGCGTGGCGAGTTGCTGGAAGTGTTCTCGGTGGACAAGTTCCCGAAAATGACTGACTACGTGGTTCCGGCCGGCGTACGTATCGCCGATGCCGCGCGGATCCGCCTGGGCGCCTACGTGGGCGAAGGCACCACCGTGATGCACGAAGGTTTCGTCAACTTCAACGCCGGCACCGAAGGCCCGGGCATGATCGAAGGCCGCGTGTCGGCTGGCGTGTTCGTTGGCAAGGGCTCGGACCTGGGCGGCGGTTGCTCCACCATGGGCACCCTGTCGGGCGGCGGCAACATCGTGATCAAGGTCGGCGAAGGCTGCCTGATCGGCGCCAATGCCGGCATCGGTATCCCGCTGGGCGACCGCAACACCGTGGAGTCGGGCCTGTACGTGACCGCCGGCACCAAAGTCGCGCTGCTGGACGAGAACAACCAACTGGTCAAAGTGGTCAAGGCCCGCGACCTGGCCGGCCAGCCCGACCTGCTGTTCCGCCGCAATTCCGAGACCGGCGCAGTGGAATGCAAAACCCACAAATCGGCCATCGAACTGAACGAAGCACTGCACGCGCACAACTAAGCCGCTTCACACAGTCACCTGTGGGAGCGAGCTTGCTCCCACAGGGTCCGGCGCAACTCCAGCAGGACCCGAAAGCATGTTGATTCCCTCCCCCTGGCGCGCCGACTTCCCGGCCATCGCCGCCCTGCAACGGCAAGGCCAGACGTACCTGGACAACGCCGCCACCACGCAAAAACCCCAAGCCCTGCTGGACGCCCTGGCGCATTACTACGCCAATGGCGCGGCCAACGTGCACCGTGCGCAACATTTGCCAGGCGCCCACGCCACCCAGGCGTTCGAGGACAGCCGTCTCAAGGTCGCGCAATGGGTCAACGCCGGAGATTGCGGACAGATCGTCTTCACCCATGGCGCCACTTCGGCGCTGAACTTGCTGGCCTATGGCCTGGAACATCGGTTCAACCCGGGCGATGAAATCGTCATCAGCGCCCTGGAACACCATGCCAACCTGCTGCCGTGGCAACAACTGGCCGAGCGCCGTTCGTTGACGCTGGTGGTGTTGCCGCTGGATGCCGATGGGCTGATCGATCTCAACGTCGCTGCCGAACGGATCGGCCCGCGTACACGCTTGCTGGCGGTGAGCCAATTGTCCAACGTACTGGGCGCCTGGCAGCCCTTGCCGGCGCTGCTGGCGTTGGCCAAGGCCCAAGGTGCGTTGACGGTGATCGACGGCGCCCAAGGCGTGGTGCATGGCCGCCATGATGTGCAGGCGCTGGGTTGCGATTTCTACGTATTTTCCAGCCACAAACTCTACGGCCCCGAGGGGCTGGGCGTGCTGTTTGGCCGCACCGAAGCGCTTGAGCAACTGCGCCATTGGCAGTTCGGCGGCGAAATGGTGCAACAGGCCGATTACCACAGCGCCACGTTCCGCCCGGCACCGCTGGGGTTCGAAGCGGGCACGCCGCCGATTGCCAGCGTGATCGGCCTGGGGGCGACCCTGGATTACCTGTCCGCCCTCGACCCGCAAGCACTCATCGACCATGAAGCGGGTTTGCATAACTACCTGCTCCACGGCCTGCTGGCGCGCAATGGCGTGCGCCTGGTGGGCAACCCGCGCCTGGCCCTGGTCAGTTTCGTGGTCGAAGGCGTACACAACGCCGACCTCGCCCACCTGCTGACCGAACAAGGCATCGCCGTGCGCGCCGGGCATCACTGTGCCATGCCGCTGTTCAAGCATTTGCAACTGACGGGAGCGATTCGGGTGTCGCTGGCGCTGTACAACGACTCCGCCGATATCGAACGCTTCTTCGAAGCCCTGGACCAGGCCTTGGAGCTGCTGCGATGAGCCTGCCGTTCGAGGCCGCCGAGGCGCTGCAGATTTTCCAGGACGCATCGAGCTGGGAGCAACGCGCCCGGCTACTGATGCAATGGGGGGAGCGCCTGCCGCCCTTGAGCGATGCGGACAAGTGCGACGCCAACCTGGTCAGTGGCTGTGAAAGTCAGGTGTGGCTGGTGGGTCAGCTGCACGACGGGCATTGGCAGTTTGCCGCCAGCAGCGATGCGCGGTTGATCCGTGGGCTGGTGGCGTTGCTGCTGGCGCGGGTCAATGGGTTGTCCGCTGACGAGTTGCAGCAGGTGGATTTGCCGGATTGGTTCAATCAACTGGGATTGTCGCGGCAGCTGTCGCCGTCGCGTAGCAATGGCTTGAATGCGGTGTTAAAGCGGATGTTTGAGTTGACTGAATAATCGCCATCGCGAGCAAGCTCGCTCCCACAGGGGATTCGTGTCGTACACAAAATTTGTGTTCCATGAGATCCAATGTGGGAGCGAGCTTGCTCGCGATGAGGCCATCTGCCCCACCCTCAAACCTGAGGCTTGGCCCTGTCCGCCGGCCGCCGCACACCCGCCACAATCTTATCCACAGCCTTGGTCGCCGCGACCATGCCGAACGTCGCCGTGACCATCATCACCGCACCAAACCCGCCAGCACAGTCGAGCTTGACGCCGTCGCCGACAAAACTCTTCTGCAAGCAAATGCTGCCGTCCGGTTTCGGGTAGCGCAGCTGTTCGGTGGAGAACACGCAGGGCACGCTGTAGTGGCGGGTCACGGTACGGGAAAAGCCGTAGTCGCGGCGCAGGGTGGAACGCACTTTCGAGGCCAGGGGATCGTTGAACGTACGGTTCAAGTCGCACACCTGGATCAGCGTCGGATCAATCTGCCCACCCGCGCCGCCGGTGGTGATGATCTGGATCTTGCGGCGCTTGCACCAGGCGATCAGCGCGGCCTTGGCGTTGACGCTGTCGATGCAGTCGATCACGCAGTCGATGTTCGGTGTGATGTATTCGGCCATGGTCTCGCGGGTGACAAAATCCGCCACCGCGTGCACCGTGCAGTCTGGGTTGATCCCGCGCAGCCGCTCGGCCATCACTTCGACCTTGGGCTTGCCGACGGTGCTGTCCAGGGCGTGCAACTGGCGGTTGGCGTTGCTGACGCAGACATCGTCCAGGTCGAACAGCGAGATCTCGCCCACGCCACATCGGGCAATCGCTTCCGCCGCCCAGGAACCGACTCCACCCACCCCGACAATCGCCACATGGGCCGCCCGCAGGCGCTCCAGGCCTTCGATGCCATACAAACGGGCGATACCGGCAAACCGTGGATCTTCTGTACTCATGACCATTACCCCAAAAACCGGCGCGCATTATAGGGCTTTGCTACGGCAATTCGAGCCGGTCGCGAAATGAATCCGACCAATTTCCCTTGTGGGAGCGAGCTTGCTCGCGATAGCAGTGTGTCAGTCAATATTGATGCGGCTGATCCGACGCCATCGCGAGCAAGCTCGCTCCCACAGGTTTTGTGTTCCAACCGACCAGCACCAGGGGACCATGATGGTCGTTTTGCTATAAGATAACCGCCATTTTGTGGGTGTCAGCCAGCCCCCACACAAGCCTTGCGTTCATACTAAATATTCCCGGAGTTTCCATGACGGCCCACGCCGACCTCTCGCCGACCCTGCAACTCGCCTGCGACCTGATCCGCCGTCCGTCCGTGACGCCGGTGGATGCCGATTGCCAGAAACTGATGATGCAGCGCCTGGGTAATGCCGGTTTCAAGCTCGAACCGATGCGCATCGAGGATGTGGATAACTTCTGGGCCAGCCATGGCAAGCAGGACGGTCCGGTGCTGTGTTTCGCCGGGCACACCGACGTGGTGCCGACCGGCCCGGTGCAGGCCTGGCAGCTCGATCCGTTCGATGCAGTCATCGATGAGCACGGCATGCTCTGTGGCCGTGGCGCGGCGGACATGAAAGGCAGCCTGGCGGCGATGGTGGTGGCGGCCGAACGGTTCGTCGCCGACTACCCGGACCACAAGGGCTCGGTGACCTTCCTGATCACCAGCGACGAAGAAGGCCCGGCTCACCACGGCACCAAGGCCGTGGTCGAACGTCTCAAGGCCCGTCAGGAGCGCTTGGACTGGTGCATCGTCGGCGAGCCGTCGAGCACCACCCTGGTGGGCGACGTGGTCAAGAACGGCCGGCGCGGCTCCCTCGGTGCGAAGCTGACCGTGCGCGGCAAGCAAGGCCACGTGGCCTATCCACATCTGGCGAAGAATCCGATTCACCTGGCAGCCCCGGCACTGGCTGAACTGGCCGCCGAACATTGGGACCACGGCAACGACTTCTTCCCGCCGACCAGTTTCCAGATCTCCAATCTCAATTCCGGCACCGGCGCGACCAACGTGATCCCCGGTGACCTGGTGGCGGTGTTCAACTTCCGCTTCTCCACCGAATCCACCGTCGAAGGCCTGCAACAGCGCGTCGCCGACATTCTCGACAAGCATCAGCTGGACTGGCACATCGACTGGGCGCTGTCCGGCCTGCCGTTCCTGACCGAGCCGGGAGCGTTGCTGGACGCGGTGTCGTCGAGCATCAAGGACGTCACCGGCCGCGAGACGCAGGCGTCCACCAGCGGCGGCACCTCCGATGGTCGCTTCATCGCCACCATGGGTACGCAAGTGGTGGAACTGGGGCCGGTCAACGCGACTATCCACCAGGTCAACGAACGGGTGCTGGCGGCCGATCTCGACGTACTGACCGAGATCTACTACAAGACGCTGATCAAGTTGCTCGCCTGATGCTCGCCTGCCCGATCTGCAATGAGCCGCTGAACGCGGTGGACAACGGTGTGGTGTGCCCGGCCGGCCATCGGTTCGACCGTGCGCGCCAGGGTTACCTGAACCTGCTGCCGGTGCAGTACAAGAACAGCCGCGACCCCGGTGACAACCAGGCCATGGTCGAAGCCCGGCGCGATTTTCTCAACGCCGGGCATTACGCCCCCGTTGCCCGACGCCTGGCGGAACTGGCTGCCGAACGCGCGCCCGGGCGCTGGCTGGACATCGGCTGTGGCGAGGGCTACTACACCGCGCAAATCGCAGAAGCGTTGCCCAATGCCGATGGCTATGCCCTGGACATCTCCCGCGAGGCGGTCAAGCGTGCCTGCAAACGCAACCCGCAACTGACCTGGTTGATTGCCAGTATGGCCCGGGTGCCGTTGGCGGACGGTTGCTGCCAGTTCCTGGCCAGCGTGTTCAGCCCGCTGGACTGGCAAGAGGCCAAACGCCTGCTCAGCCCCGGCGGCGGCTTGATGAAAGTCGGCCCGACCGCCGGCCACCTGATGCAATTGCGCGAGCGGCTGTACGACGAAGTGCGCGAGTACACCGATGACAAGCACCTGGCCCTGGTGCCCTCGGGCATGGTGCTGGATCACAGCGAAACCCTCGAATTCAAGCTCACGCTCGACAGTAGCCAGGACCGTGCCAATCTGTTGGCCATGACACCCCATGGCTGGCGCGCCAGTGCCGAACGCCGTGCCAGCGTGATCGAGCAGGCCGAGCCGTTCGAAGTCACGGTGTCGATGCGCTACGATTATTTCGTTCTTCAATAACCTTTTGATTCCGGACCTCGGGCAACCGCTCGGGGCCAGTTAAATCCGCGAATGGATTTTTCAAGACCGCAGCGAGGACATCCATGCGCCAACCCGATATCGAGATTTACCTCAAAGACGCCGACGTCGACCACAAGGCCATCGCCGCCTGGCTCGGCCAAGCGCTGGGCCCGTGCAGCGATTGGGTGCAGAAAGGCCAGACCTACAAGTGCAAGGCCGGCAACGTCCCAGTGACCTGGCTACCCAAGGCCGTCGGCAAATGGAACAGCCTGTACCTGGAAAGCGACCAGACTCCGTGGGAAGACGATATCGCCTGCGCCCGCGCGGCCTTCGCCGCACTGAATGTCGAAGTGCGTTGCGCACCCGGCTCCTGGGTGGAAGAGGAAGGTGAAGAGTCGGCGGATCGCTGGATTCGCATCAGCGCCGATGGGGAAGAAGAGATTACCTGGAAGACGGCGTGATCCTAGTCTCAGGTCCTACCTGGATCTAAATGTGGGAGCGGGCTTGCTCGCTCCCACAGGGGATCTGTTGTGGATGTAACGGCTTACAACCCCACCACATCCTCAGCCTGCAAGCCCTTCTGCCCTTCCACCACCGCGTACTCGACCTGCTGGCCTTCGGTCAGTGAACGGTGGCCTTCGCCACGGATGGCGCGGTAATGCACGAACACATCCGCCCCACCTTCACGCTGGATGAAGCCGTAGCCTTTGGCGTCGTTGAACCACTTCACGTTGCCGGTTTCGCGTGCTGCCATGATGCTCACTCCCATTTTTATTTTTAAGTCGGCTTTTCGAGGGAAAGCCGTACGAACGTTAGCTGCCGTCCAGCCGTCCAGAAAGGAGGCCATGGCAGTCACTGGCCGAGTATATGACAGACACAAAAACTCTCAACTGACTTTACTTCGCCGCTTTTTTGCCGATTTTCGACGAATCCGGCACACTAGCGGCCGCTTGATCTTATCCACTCATGCAGAAGCCGTATGACCCGCTCCCCGCTCCGCCGTCTTGTGTTTGGCACCCTGCGCCGCCTGTTGTATCTCTGGGTTCGCTCCGAGACCATCAACCAGTCGTCCTTCACCCTCAACCTCGACCGCAGTCGTCCGGTGTTCTACGTCCTGCAAGATCCTTCACTCACCGACCTGGCGGTGCTCGACACCGAGTGCACCAAGGCCGGCCTGCCCCGCCCGGTGCTGCCGGTCTCGGTGGGCAACCTGTTGGAGCCGGCGGCGTTTTTCTACCTGACACCGGCACCGGACTGGCTCGGACGCCAGGACAAACGCGGCGCGCCGCCGACCCTGACGCGGCTGGTCAACGCCCTGACCCACAACGCTGCCGAAGACGCACAGATCATCCCGGTCAGCGTGTTCTGGGGCCAATCGCCCGACAGCGAGTCCAGCCCGTGGAAGCTGCTGTTCGCCGACAGCTGGGCCGTCACCGGACGCCTGCGCCGCTTGCTGAGCATCATGATCCTGGGGCGCAAGACCCGCGTGCAGTTCTCGGCACCGATCCATCTGCGCGAGCTGATCGAACACGACAAGGGTCACGAACGTACCGTGCGCATGGCCCAGCGAATCCTGCGGGTGCACTTTCGCAATCTGAAAGCGGCGGTCATCGGCCCGGACATTTCCCACCGGCGCAACCTGGTCAAGGGCCTGCTGAACCAGCCCCTGGTCAAACAGGCGATTGCCGACGAGGCCGAGCGGGAAAAAATCTCCCCGGAAAAAGCCAAGGCCCAGGCCCTGCGCTACGGCAACGAAATCGCCTCGGACTACACCTACACCGCGATCCGTTTCCTGGAAGTGGTGCTGAGCTGGTTCTGGAACAAGATCTACGACGGTATCAAGGTCAACCACATCGAAGGCGTGCAGAACGTCGCCCAAGGTCACGAAGTCATCTATGTGCCGTGCCACCGCAGCCATATCGACTACCTGTTGCTGTCGTACCTGCTGTTTCGCAACGGCCTGACCCCACCGCACATCGCCGCCGGCATCAACCTCAACATGCCGGTGATCGGCAGCCTGCTGCGCCGTGGCGGGGCGTTTTTCATGCGCCGCACCTTCAAGGGCAACCCGCTCTACACCGCGGTGTTCAACGAATACCTGCACACGCTGTTCACCAAAGGTTTCCCGGTGGAGTACTTCGTCGAGGGCGGTCGCTCGCGCACCGGACGCATGCTGCAACCCAAGACCGGCATGCTCGCCATCACCTTGCGCAGCTTCCTGCGTTCATCGCGCATGCCCATCGTCTTCGTGCCGGTCTACATTGGTTATGAGCGGGTACTCGAAGGCCGTACCTACCTGGGCGAGCTGCGCGGGGCCAGCAAGAAGAAAGAATCGATCTTCGACATCTTCAAAGTCATCGGCGCCCTCAAACAACGCTTCGGCCAGGTGGCGGTGAACTTCGGCGAACCGATCAAGCTGGCGGAATTCCTCGACAGCGAACAGCCCGGTTGGCGCCAACAAGAACTGGGCCCGCAATTCAAACCGGCCTGGCTCAACGCGACCACCAACCGCCTCGGCGAGCGCGTGGCCCGGCACCTGAACGAAGCAGCGGCCATCAACCCGGTCAACCTCGTGGCCCTGGCGCTGCTGTCTACCAGCCGCCTGGCCCTGGACGACCGCGCCATGGCCCGCGTACTCGACCTGTACCTGGCGTTGCTGCGCAAAGTGCCTTACTCACCCCACACCACCCTGCCCGAAGGCGATGGCCGGGCGCTGATCGAGCACGTCAAAGGCATGGACCTGCTGTCGGAACAGAGCGATGCCCTGGGCAAGATTCTGTACCTGGATGAACAGAACGCGGTGTTGATGACCTACTACCGCAACAACGTCCTGCACATCTTCGCCCTGCCGGCGCTGCTGGCGAGTTTCTTCCAGAGCAGCTCGCGCATGAGCCGCGAGCAGATCCTGCGCTACACCCGGGCCTTGTACCCGTACCTGCAATCGGAGTTGTTCATTCGCTGGTCGCTGGAAGAACTGGACGCCGTGGTCGACCAGTGGCTCGAAGCGTTCGTCGAACAAGGCCTGCTGCGTTTGGAAAACGACCTGTACCTGCGCCCCGCACCGAGCTCGCGGCACTTCGTGCTGCTGACCCTGCTGTCCAAAAGCATCGCCCAGACCTTGCAGCGCTTCTACATGACCGTCTCGCTGCTGCTCAACAGCGGCCAGAACAGCATCAGCGCCGAAGAGCTGGAAGACCTCTGCACCGTGATGGCCCAGCGCCTGTCGATCCTGCATGGCCTGAATGCGCCGGAGTTCTTTGACAAGAGCCTGTTCCGCCACTTCATCCAGACCCTGCTGGACCTGGACGTGCTGCGCCGCGACGAGGCCGGTAAGCTAAGCTATCACGAGCTGTTGGGCGAACTGGCCGAAGGCGCGGCCAAGCGGGTGCTGCCGGCGGAAATTCGCCTGTCGATCCGCCAGGTGGCGTTGCATCGCAGTGAAGACGCGGCGGATCAGGTTACCCCGGTGACGCAGGACTGATTCCCACAGGCGCCAGGTTGTTTTCTGGCGCCCTCAATATGGAAATACCCCGATGAAAAAACTTCTTCTCATAAGCGTTGCCACGCTACTCAGTGCCTGCTCCAGCGCACCCCTGGCGGGCAAGAACAGCCTCGACGGTGAAGTGTTCTACCTGCAACGCATCGCCCTGCCGCCCACCGCCACCTTGAGCGTGAGCCTGCAAGATGTGTCCCTGGCCGACGCCCCCGCCGTGGTGCTCGATGAGCAGCACGGTCCGGTCAAAGGCCAGGTCCCGCTGCCGTTCCACCTCAGTTATGATCCGGCCCAGGTCAAGCCCGGCCATCGTTATGCCGTGAGCGCCCGCATTGAAGTGGACGGCCAGTTGATGTTCATCACCACCGAACAACACACCGTGCACCTCGATGGCAAAGATCCGCAGCCGTTGAAGATCCGCGTCAACGCTGCACGCTGATTCCTTTCTCAAATTCTCTTCAAGGAAGCTGTCATGCTCCGTCCTACTCTCCGCTTTACCGGCCTGTGCGCAGGCCTGCTGATCTGCGCCAATGCCATGGCCCTGTCTCTTAGCGATCTGTCGCAGAATGATGCCACGGGCGGTCTCAAGGACGCGCTGACCCAAGGCGCCCAAGTGGCGGTCAAGCAACTGGGCACACCCGGCGGTTTCAGCAACAACCCCGACGTGAAGATCGAGCTGCCAGGCAAGCTCGGCAAAGTCGCCAGCAAGATGAAAGCCTTCGGCATGGGCGACCAGGTCGACCAACTGGAAACCAGCATGAACCAGGCCGCTGAAGCCGCCGTGGTCCAGGCCCAGCCGATCCTGGTCAATGCCGTGAAGAACATGAGCGTAAGCGATGCCAAAGGCATCCTCAGCGGCGGCCAGGACTCCGCCACGCAATACCTGAACAAGAGCAGTCGCGAGCAGATCCGCGCCAAGTTCCTGCCCATCGTCAAGCAAGCCACCGACAAGGTCGGCCTGGCCCAGAAATACAACGCCTTCGCCGGCCAGGCCGCGACCTTCGGCGTGCTGGACGCCAAAAGCGCCAACATCGAAAACTACGTGACCGAGCAGGCGCTGGACGGGTTGTTCGAGATGATCGGCAAGCAGGAAGCCACCATCCGCCAGAACCCGGCGGCTGCGGCAACCAGTCTGGCGAAGAAGGTTTTCGGTACTCTCTAAGCCCAACCCAAAACAACTGTGGGAGCGAGCTTGTTCGCGATGGCGGTGTAACAGCCAACAGAGATGTTGAAGCTGATACCGCTATCGCGAGCAAGCTCGCTCCCACATTGGTTTGCGGGGTCAGAGGATCAAGGTCAGGTCTTCTTGACCCTGAACCACGCCGCATACAACGCCGGCAAAAACAACAGCGTCAACGCCGTCGCCACGATCAGCCCCCCCATGATCGCCACCGCCATCGGCCCGAAGAACAGGCTGCGCGACAACGGGATCATCGCCAGTACCGCCGCCAGTGCGGTGAGCACAATCGGGCGGAAGCGTCGTACCGTCGCTTCGATGATCGCCTGCCAGGGGGTAAGCCCCGCCTTGATGTCCTGTTCGATCTGGTCCACCAGGATCACCGAGTTGCGCATGATCATGCCCGACAGCGCGATGGTGCCCAACATGGCGACGAAACCGAACGGCTGGCGAAACACCAGCAGGAACAGCGTGACACCAATCAGCCCGAGAGGCGCGGTGAGAAATACCATGGCCGTGCGTGAGAAACTGCGCAATTGCAGCATCAGCAACGTCAGCACCACCACGATGAACAGCGGCACGCCAGCATTCACCGATTTCTGGCCGCGAGCCGAATCCTCCACCGTACCGCCCACTTCCAGCAAATAGCCGTCTGGCAATTCTGCGCGAATCGGGTCCAGGGTCGGGAAGATCTGCTGCACCAGGGTCGCCGGTTGTTCCTTGCCGTAGATATCGGCCCGTACGGTCACGCTCGGCAGACGGTTGCGGTGCCAGATCACGCCCTCTTCGAAGCCGTACTCCAGTGTCGCAACCTGCGACAACGCAACGCTTTTACCATTGTCGGTGGGCACCGCCAGGCTTGGCAGCAACGACAGTTCGGTGCGCTCATGCACCGTGCCGCGCAGCAGGATTTCGATCAGTTCGTTGTCCTCCCGGTATTGGCTGACGCTGGCCCCGGTGAGGGAACGTTGCAGGAAGCTCGACAGGTTCGCCGTGCTCACACCCAAGGCCCGGGCACGGTCCTGATCGACGTTCAGGTACACCACTTTGCTCGGTTCTTCCCAATCCAGATGCACGTTGGCCACGTAGGGGTTTTCGCGAACTTTCGTCGCCACTTTCCGCGCCAGGGCACGGACTTCTTCGATGTGCTCACCGGTCACCCGGAACTGCACCGGGTAACCTACGGGCGGGCCGTTTTCCAGACGCGTGACCCGCGAGCGCAGGGTCGGGAATTGTTCGTTCAAGGTGCTGATCAACCAGCTGCGCAAAGGCTCGCGATCTTCGATGGTCTTGGCCAGTACCACGAACTGGGCAAAGCTCGACGCCGGTAGCTGTTGATCCAGCGGCAGGTAGAAGCGCGGCGAACCGGTGCCAACATAAGCCACGTAGTTGTCGATGCCCGCGTGTTCCTTGAGCAGCGCTTCCAGGCGCTTGACCTGTTCGGCGGTACTGCTCAGGGAGGCGCCTTCCTCCAGTTTCAGGTCGACCAACAACTCCAGTCGCCCCGAGGCCGGGAAGAACTGCTGCGGCACAAAACGGAACAGCATCACCGAGCCGACAAACAACAACACGGTCAGGGTGATGACGGTTTTGCGGCGACGCACGCACCACTCCACCAACCGCCGGACCCGCTGATAGAACGGGGTGCCGTAGGGGTCGGGCTGGCCGTCAGCGGTGCCGTGCTTGGCCGCGTGAATTTTCGCCAGGTCTGGCAGGAGTTTTTCCCCCAGGTACGGCACGAACACCACGGCGACCACCCAGGACGCCAGCAATGCGAGGGTCACGACCTGGAAAATCGAACGGGTATATTCGCCGGTGCCCGATTGTGCGGTGGCGATCGGCAGGAACCCCGCCGCCGTGATCAGCGTACCGGTGAGCATCGGGAACGCCGTACTGGTCCAGGCGTAACTGGCGGCCTTGATCCGGTCGAAGCCCTGCTCCATCTTGATCGCCATCATCTCCACCGCAATGATCGCGTCATCCACCAGCAGCCCCAGTGCCAAAACCAGCGCACCGAGGGAGATCTTGTGCAGGCCGATTCCCAGGTAATACATCGCAGCGAAGGTCATCGCCAGCACCAGCGGAATCGCCAGGGCCACCACCATCCCGGTGCGCAGCCCCAGGGAGAAGAAGCTCACCAGCAAGACAATGGTCAGCGCTTCCACCAACACCTGGACGAACTCGCCGACGCCGGTCTTCACCGCCGCCGGCTGGTCTGAAACCTTGCGCAGTTGCATGCCGACCGGCAGGTTGTTCTGCAAACGGGCAAACTCGGTCTCCAAGGCCTTGCCCAGGACCAGGATGTCGCCGCCCTGCTTCATCGCCACGGCCAGGCCGATGGCGTCTTCACCCATGAAGCGCATGCGCGGTGCCGGCGGATCGTTGAAACCGCGACGCACCTCTGCCACATCGCCGATACGGAAGGTGCGATCGGCGACACGGATCGGAAAGTCGCGGATCTCTTCTACCGTCTGAAAATTCCCCGAAACCCGTAGCTGCAGTCGCTCGCTAGCGGTTTCGAAGAAGCCTGCGGTCGATACCGCGTTCTGCTCTTCAAGGGCTTGCTGGACGGCCTCCAAGGGCAGGCCGAGGGTCGCCAGCTTCACGTTCGACAGTTCGATCCAGATTTTTTCGTCCTGCAAACCGAGCAGCTCGACCTTGCCCACATCCTTGACCCGTTGCAGCTGGATCTGGATGCGGTCAGCGTAATCCTTGAGCACCGCGTAGTCGAAACCGTCACCGGTCAGCGCGTAGATATTGCCGAAGGTGGTGCCGAATTCATCGTTGAAGAACGGCCCCTGGATCCCCGGCGGCAGGGTGTGGCGGATGTCGCTGATCTTCTTGCGGATCTGGTACCAAAGCTCGGGAATCTGCGCCGAATGCAGGGAGTCGCGGGCCATGAAGGTCACCTGGGACTCGCCCGGGCGGGAGAACGAGACGATCCGTTCGTAATCGCCGGTTTCCATCAGCTTCTTTTCGACGCGCTCGGTGACCTGGCGCGAGACTTCCTCAGCCGTGGCGCCCGGCCAGACGGTGCGAATCACCATGGCCTTGAAGGTGAACGGCGGGTCTTCGCTCTGGCCGAGCTTGGTGTAGGAAAGCGCACCGACGATGGCCAGCAACAGCATCAGGAACAGGACGATCTGGCGATTACGCAGCGCCCATTCGGAAAGATTGAAACCCATGGGGGATTACTCCTTGGCCGCCAGGTTGACCACGCGGTTGGAGCGATCCACCGGCCGCACCTGCTGGCCGTCGAGGAGCACATGCACACCTGCTGCCACCACCCAATCATCGGGGCCCAGGCCTTCCAGCACCGGAACGCTTTTTTCGCCGAAGGCGCCGACGCGCACCGGGACTTTTTTCAGGGTGTTGTTGGCGTTGACCACCCAGACATACGTCGCGCCGTTCTCGGCGGTCAGGGCCGACAATGGCACCGACAGCGAAACCTTGTCGGCGGTCTGGATAAACACCCTGGCACTCTGGCCCAGCTCAGCCGGAACGCTGCCGGCGGTGAAAGCGACACGGGCGGCGAACGTGCGGGATTTCGGGTCGGCAGACGGAGACAGCTCACGAATACGACCGCTGAAAAGCTGATCGGGCTGACTCCAAAGCTCTACCGAAACCGGCTGGCCGATCTTGAACCGACCGAAACCTTGTTCCGGCAGGCTGATCAGCACTTCACGCTCGCCGTCGGTGGCCAGGGTGAACACCGTTTGACCGGCCGACACCACCTGTCCAACCTCCACCGAACGCCGGGCAACCACGCCATCCTGAGGGGCACGCAATACCGAGTAACTGGCCTGATTGTTGGCGACGTCAAACTCGGCTTTGATCTGCTTGAGCCGCGCGGCACCAGAACGGTACAGGTTTTCGGCATTGTCGTACTGGGAGCGACTGACCATCTGCCGATCCAGCAAGGTTTTGTAGCGGTCACGCTCGGCGCGCACCAGGTTCAAGTTGGCCTCGGCGGCAGCGACCTGGGCCCGGGTTGCTTCCAGTTGCAGACGCACATCCTCGGGATCGAGTTCGGCCAACGCCTGGTTGGCCTTGACCCGCTGCCCCTCTTCGACCAGTCGTCGGCTCACTTTGCCACCAATACGAAACGCCAGGTCAGGCTCGAAACGTGCCCGTACTTCACCGGGATAACTGTCCATCGCCTGGGCTGAAGGCTGTGGTTTCACCACCATGGCGGGGCGCACGGCGACGGGCACCGGCTCGTCATGCCCACACGCAGACAATAAGAAAGCCAGGCTGACTGGCACGACGAGGGGCAGGACATAGCGGAACATGGCGAGTGACCTTTCGCTAATGGTGCTTGGAATAATTATACTGGCTAGTATGTTATTAATAGCAAACTCACCAGTCCAGTATTAAAGCGAAGAAATGTCGAACAATCTTTCCCCCCCCAGCGGTCCCGGTCGTCCGAAGGATCTGGCCAAGCGCCAGGCCATTCTCGACGCGGCGAAACGCCTGTTCCTGAGCTTGGGTTACGCCAGCACCAGCATGGACGCAGTTGCCACCGAGGCGGGCGTGTCGAAGCTGACCGTCTATAGCCACTTCACCGACAAGGAAACGCTGTTTTCCGCCGCCGTGATAGCCAAGTGTGAAGAACAGGTGCCGACGCTTTTCTTCGAATGGCCGGACGGCGTTCCGATCGAACAGGTGTTGTTGAACATCGCCCGTGGGTTCAACCGACTGATCAACAGCGATGAATCGTTGAATCTGCATCGCCTGATCATGGCGCTGGGTAGCCAGGATCCAAAACTCTCGGCGATTTTCTTCGAAGCCGGCCCGCAGCGGATGCTCTCAGGCATGGAACGGCTGCTGACCAAGGTCCATCAGAGCGGCGCCCTGTGCATCGATAAACCGCGCAATGCCGCCGAGCATTTCTTCTGCCTGATCAAGGGCGCGGCGAATTTCCGCTTGTTGTCTGGCTGCGGCCCGCGCCAGGAACCCGAAGCGGCCGAGGCGCATGTGCAGGAAGTGGTGGGGTTGTTTGTGCGGGCTTATCGGCCTTAACTCGACCGGTAGCCTTTTACTGGCTGGAAGGGCCTCATCGCGAGCAAGCTCGCTCCCACAATTTGATCGAGGGTGTTCACAGAATCTGCGTTCACCTCCGATCCCTGTGGGAGCGAGCTTGCTCGCGATGCAGGCGACGCGGTCTCAGGGCTTGAGCGCTTTCTTGGGATAGATGTCGTAACGGCTGGATTTGCCATCAAGCCCATGACTCGGCTTGGGTCCTTCGATGCACGGGGCCTTGCGCGGGCGTTTGACCACCACTCGGTGAGTCGCCAGGGCCAGGGCCGCGGCGAGCAGTGCCGGGGCGTCCGGGTCGTCGCCGACCAGGGGCCGGAACAGGCGCATTTCCTTCTTCACCAGGGCGGTTTTCTCACGGTGAGGAAACATCGGGTCCAGGTAGATCACCTGCGGCGGCTCGCCTTCCCAGTTGCGCATCACCTCGATGGAATTGCCCTTGAGCAAACGCATGCGGGCGACGATGGGCGCCACCTCAAAGTCTTCCGCGCCACGGGCCAAGCCGTCTTCAAGCAACGCACCAATCAGCGGCTGGCGTTCGATCAGGCTCATTTCGCAACCCAGGCTCGCCAGCACGAACGCGTCCTTGCCCAACCCGGCCGTGGCATCCAGCACCCGTGGACGCACGCCTTGGGCGACCCCGACCGCCTTGGCGATCATCTGACCACTGCCGCCACCGTACAACCGGCGATGGGCCGCCCCGCCATCGACGAAGTCCACCCGCACCGGTCCCGGCGCGTCCGGGCCCAGTTGCTGTAATTGCAGCCCCTGTTCGCCGACCTGCAAGGCAAACTCGCCATCGTCCACCTGCAATGGCAGGTCAAGCCGCTCGGCCCAGCGCTCGGCCTGAGGCTGGAACGCCGGGGCCAGGGCTTGGACATGGATGCGGCAGGCCGCAGGTTGCTCACTCATGGAAAACACGCTCAAAAAATTAATGATCGGCAAAAGCGGCCGATAACAATGGTGAACGGCATTTTGCCAGAGCTGAGCGTCGACCGAGAAAAATGTCAGACATTCAAACCACATCGATAGGCATTATCTCCCCTTACGGCGATTACAGCCTGCGAAACACTCAAGCGCTGAGCGGCGTCAGTCACCTGTGGCAGGATTTTTTTGCCCGGGCCCTGGCCGATCAACTGGGTGATAACGCACCGGCACCTGGCAGCTACCAGCCAGTGGCCCTCGATGAAGCGGTTGAACCGACCCTCGGCGCCGAACTGCTGGAGCACATCGTCAGCCAACGCACCTGCGACGTGATCGAAACCCTGGTCAAACCGCCTGAGCCACTGTTCCTGCCCATCGCCGAATTCGAACTCGACTTGCTGGACAAACCCTTCCCACCGTTCCCGGAAGAAGAAATCGTCGCCCAGCAAAAACAACAGACCTTCGAGAGCAACTGGGTTCGCCCGCTCGTCCTCGCCGCCGGTCAACCACTGCCAGAACCTGGCCCGGCCCCGCAGCCACGTCCGCTGCACCTGCCAATTGCCGAGTTCGAACTCGATCTGCTGGACAAACCCTTCCCGCCCTTCCCGGAAGAAGAGATGGTGGCGCAGCAGAAACAATTGGACTTCGACATTCGCTGGGCACGCCCGATCGTGCTGCAGAACCTGCGTATCGCTGCCTGACTCAGCGACATATCCACCACGGCCCCACATCCAGATGAAAATGGTTGCGGTGCGCCACGTTGTAATCCGGACTCAAGACCACACTGAACATATCGCAGGCGCCGTCGCGTGCCTGGCGCAAGAACCGCGCATTGGCATTGTCCTTTGGCCAGTCCCCGAGCACGCTGATGCTGCGGCCATCGGCCAGGCGAAACCCGGCGATATCCAACGCACTGGCCGTGGCGTGCTGGCTGCGCGCCCCGCTTTCACGACCGTACATGTTGCGACAAGCAAAACTGCCAAGGTGATCGACCCGCGTGACTTTCTGCCCATAGGCCGCCACTGCCGCCGGCTGTAACGCATGGCGCTCGAACAGCGCAAACGCCACCGCCAACGGACAGCTCGCAAGAAAACTGCTGCTCAACGCCACCTCGCCACCCTGCACCCTCAGCACATTGGTCAGCGGGCAATCGGTATTGACGCCACTGTCAGCCTGGCGAACGGTCCGCAACCCCGAGGTGGCGAGGGCCTGGTCACATAGCTGCGGGTCGTTGCGCAGGGCCATGAGCTTGAAGCGGGTCAACCAGTTGGGCGCCACATTGACATCCAGGGGCGCCCAAGGATTCCATTGGGGCGGCACCGACAGCCAGCCGCGCCATACCGCCAGCGCTGCACAGCCAACAATCAGCACCAATACCGCAAAGCCTTTCAAAAACCGCACGACAACGCCTCGGGCATCAACCCTTGAATAATTGGTTGGCCTGCTTGAACGGCATCGAGCGGCGAGTGAAGGTAAACGTGCCCTGCTGCTGGATCTCCTCGGCAGCGCGGAAGAATTCGCCATACGCGGCCAGGGCCAGGGCCGAGCCGACGCTGATGCGCTTGACGCCCAACTCACTCAATTGCGCGACCGTCAGCTCCAGCGCCCCGGACATCAACACATTCACCGGTTTCGGCGCCACGGCCTGTACCACGGCGAGCACTTGTTTGGCGGTGCTCAGGCCCGGGGCGTAGAGCACGTCGGCACCGGCATCGGCGAAAGCTTTCAGGCGACGAATCGTGTCATCCAGGTCGGGATTGCCATGCAGGAAGTTTTCCGCCCGGGCGGTCAGCAGGAACGGGTATGGCAAACTGCGCACGGCGTCGGCGGCGGCCTTGACCCGCGCCACGGCATGCTCAAAGCAATAGATCGGGCTGTCTTCGCGGCCCGTGGCATCTTCGATCGAGCCACCCACCGCGCCAGCTTCTGCGGCACGTAGCAGGTTGCGGGCGCACTCCTGGGGTGCATCGGCAAAACCATTCTCCAGGTCCACCGCTACCGGCAGGTCAGTGGCAGCGACAATCGCCCGGACGTTGGCCAGGGTGTCTTCCAGCCCCAATGCACCATCTGGCCGGCCCAGGGAAAAAGCATGGCCGGCACTGGTCGTCGCCAGGGCCTCGAAGCCAAGGCTGGCCAACATTTTGGCGGAACCGGCATCCCATGGATTGGGAATGACAAAAGCCCCTTCGCGTTCGTGCAAGGCTTTGAACGCCTGGGCTCGACGGGTTTGCGCATCCATGTAGTTCGCTCCTGGGCAGAGAGGGTTTGGCCTCAGAGCAAACCCAGTTGCTCGGCGGCGGGCTCTCTATATAGCTCAGGCAGGGCCGGCAAGCCAGGCAAACGAGTCATCAAGCGAGTGTGGAAGCGTTGTGCGAGTTTCGCCGCCAGCAGGTTGTCAGCGGTGTGCAGGAAGATATAAGGCGTGCGCCCTTCTTCGATCCAACCGGCGATTTTCTCCACCCAGGGCGTCAGGAACGGCTCGTTGGCCTCCAGCACCGGATGACCGATGAAGCGCACCTGCGGGCATTGGGTGAATGCCGTTGGCCGGGGTGGTACGCGGGGCTTTTTCGATTGCGCGTGGAGCACGGCAGGATCGGTCGAGGTGCAGCTGAACAAGGCCCGGGGATCGAGGCAAATGCGTTCGACGCCACGGTCGAGCAACAGGCGATTGAGGCGTCGTTCGGCGTCGCCCTTGGCGAAGAACTCATCGTGACGGACCTCCACCGCCAATGGCTGCTCGAAGGCGTCGATAAAGCCCGCCAGCTCGGCCATTCGATGGGGTGTGAAGGCTTTGGATAACTGCAGCCAGAACGGTGAAACCCGCTCGCCCAAGGGGCTGAGCAACTGCACGAAGGTTTCGCTGGCCGTCAGGCGTTCACGCAAGTCGCCATTGTGGCTGATGTCACCGGGCAACTTGGCAGTGAAGCGAAAGTGCTCGGGCATGGTCTCGGCCCAGCGCTGCACGATGGCCGCAGACGGGCTGGCGTAGAAGGTCGTATTGCCTTCCACGGCATTGAACACTTGAGAATAGAGATTCAGGAAGTCGGAGCTTTTCGCGTCCTGGGGATAAAGATAATCGCGCCAGGCGTTTTCGCTCCAGGACGGGCAGCCCAGGTAATAAGGCAACACCATCAGATGTAGAGGTCGAGTCCCAGCACTTCCATATCCCAATCGACGAAACCGGCGGTGCTCAGGTAGCTGGCCAGGGCCGTGGCCACGCTGCGGCTCATGGAACGGTGATACAGCATGTCTTGCTGACGGGCGGGAAGGTTGCTCAGGCGTTGCGCGGAAGCTTTGGCGGCGCGGGCGGCCAGTTGTTCTTCGGACGGAAATTCCAGTTCACCATCGATGTCATCGAAGGACTCAGGCTCAGCGGCTTTGCCCGCACGAGGCTTGCGCTTGAGGGGATAGGACTGGGATGGAACGCCGTCTATACGCATAACAGAATGCTCGGTATCAATGATGGCAATTTAGCGGCACTTTCACAGCCGCGCAAATGCGCAAGTGATAACTAGAACACATAAAGCCAAAAAGGTTTAAAAACGGGTGAAAAAAGTGACGACTGGCGATAGGGGGCGTGACTTTTGAGTAGGGAAATGACTTTTTTTAGCGAGGGGATTTATCCCAGCTGGGTGTAGGCGCTGGCGAAGCCTGCGATCTTTTGATCTTTGACTTTTCACTTGAGACTCAAGCGTCAATAGAAGGATCGCAGCCTTCGGCAGCTCCTACAACGCTGCCCGCTTGGGAATGCGGTCAAGCCGGGGTTTACCGTTCGGATTTCGGCGTTGCGACCTTGTCCCGCAGGTACACCGGCTGGGCATCATCCGCCGGGATGGCTTCGCCGCGCTCCCAGGCGAAGCGTGCCAGGGCCAGCAGGTCTTCGGCATGGGGCAGCATCGAGGCGTCCTGGCCGCTGAGGTTGACCGCAATTCGCTCGCCGTAGCCCCAACCGGTGCCAGCGCCGAACCAGTCGCCATCGGCTTCGTTCGGCAAAGCCGCGGCTTCGGGCGGCAATACCGCTTCGGCACCGACCAGGCGCATCTCGCCGTCAGTTTCGCGATAGCAGCCCCAGTACACCTCATCCATGCGCGCATCGATGGCCGCCGCGACTTGCCGCACGCCCTGCTCGCGCAAGGCGCGCTGGGCCAGCACCGCCAGGTTGGAAACCGGCAACACCGGCCGCTCCAGCGCAAACGCCAGCCCCTGCACCACGCCGATGGCGATGCGCACGCCAGTAAAAGCCCCCGGCCCACGACCAAAGGCAATCGCATCCACCGCCTGCAAAGTCGTCCCGGCATCGCTGAGCAATTGTTGAATCATCGGCAACAGCTTTTGCGCATGCAGGCGCGGGATCACCTCGTAATGGCTCGTGACCTTGCCGTCGTGCAGCAAGGCAACGGAGCAAGCTTCAGTCGCGGTGTCCAGGGCCAGCAAGGTGCTCATCGATGTGTCCGTAAATCAGGTGGGAAAAAGTGCGCCAGTATAAACAACTACGGCCCGCAAGCGGGCCGTAGTTGATGACGCGAATCAGACTTTTCAGCTCAGCGCTTCAAGCACCTTGCCAGTGATCGCGTCGACCGAGCCAACGCCCGGGATGTGGCTGTACTTCGGCTTGCCATTGGCAGTGGACAGATTCTGGTAGAACGCCACCAGCGGCTTGGTCTGGGAATGATAGACCGACAGGCGATGACGCACGGTTTCCTCGGTGTCGTCCTTGCGCTGCACCAGCTCTTCACCGGTGACGTCGTCCTTGCCGGCGACTTTCGGTGGGTTGTAGACGGTGTGGTAGACACGGCCGGACGGCTCGTGGACACGACGACCGGCAATGCGCTGGACGATCTCTTCGTCGTCGACCGCGATTTCAACCACGTGATCAAGCTCTACACCGGCAGTCACCAGGGCTTCGGCCTGGGGAATGGTGCGTGGGAAACCGTCGAACAGAAAGCCGTTGGCGCAATCGGCTTGAGCGATGCGATCCTTGACCAGGGCGATGATCAGGTCATCCGACACCAGGCCACCGGCATCCATGATGCTCTTGGCCTTGACGCCCAGCTCGGTGCCAGCCTTGACTGCGGCACGCAGCATGTCGCCAGTGGAAATTTGCGGGATACCGAATTTTTCGGTGATGAACTTTGCCTGAGTACCTTTACCGGCCCCGGGAGCTCCCAGCAGAATGACGCGCATCGATGTGCTCCTCAATTTTTTTATGTAAAACGCTCGGATTCGCCTCGTGGGGCCAATCTCGGAAAAACAGGATCGTGACCGCCCAAACGGCCAAAGGCTGATCAAGATACACAGCAGGCCCGACCCACACAAGCCGCCGAAAGTCGAAGAAACCCGCGCCCGATGCGACCTTCGCAGGAGGTGGCGAGAGGCGCAACCGGGCCACGAACTCTCGCCTGGCCGAACACTCCTCTCCCCTCCCAGACCGCGCCCAGGGACTTCGGGCGAGCCGTTTCGGCGCGCTGCCTAACCTTAGCCGGTATTGCGCAAACCGGCGGCAATCCCCGCCACAGACACCAGCAACGCCTGTTCCACGGGGCTGCCCTGGGCAACCTCCTGCTGCCGCGAACGTGCCAGCAGTTCGGCCTGCAACAGGTGCAGCGGGTCGAGGTAGGTGTTGCGCAGGCGAATGAATTCCAAGGTATCTGGGCTATGTGCCAGTAGCTGCGACTGACCGGTCAACCCCAGGACTACCGAACACGCCTGCGACAATAGGTCGCGTAAATGCGCACCCAAAGGTAACAGCCCAGGCTCGACCAAACGTTCATCGTAGGAACGCGCAATGTCGGCGTCAGCCTTGGCCAGTACCATCTCCAGCATGTCGATGCGGGTCCGGAAGAACGGCCATTGCTCGCGCATCTGTCCCAGCAGTTCGCCTTCGCCGCGCTCCAGGGCCTTGCCCAGGGCGGTTTCCCAGCCAAGCCAGGCCGGCAACATCAAGCGGGTCTGGGTCCAACCGAAAATCCACGGGATCGCCCGCAAGCTTTCGATACCGCCGGCCCGGCGCTTGGCCGGCCGACTGCCCAAAGGCAGGCGCCCCAGTTCCTGCTCCGGCGTGGATTGGCGGAAGTACTCGACGAACTGCGGGTTTTCCCGCACCACGGCGCGATAGGCGCTGACGCCGTCGGCGGCCAGTTCATCCATCAAATGTCGCCACTGGGGCGTGGGCGGCGGCGGTGGCAGCAAGGTCGCTTCAAGCACTGCGGCGAGATACAGATTGAGGTTCTGTTCGGCGATGTCCGGTAGGCCGAATTTGAAACGAATCATTTCACCCTGTTCTGTGGTGCGGAAACGTCCGGCCACCGAGCCCGGCGGTTGGGACAGGATCGCCGCGTGAGCCGGACCGCCGCCGCGGCCCACGGTGCCACCGCGACCGTGGAACAACAGCAGTTCGACTTGCTGCTCGCGGCAGATGTCCACCAGCCGTTCCTGGGCGCGGTATTGCGCCCAGGCTGCCGCCGTGGTCCCGGCGTCCTTGGCCGAATCGGAATAGCCGATCATCACTTCCTGGGGCCCTTGCAGCCGTGAGCGATAGCCCGGCAGCAGTAACAACCGCTCGATCACCGGCCCGGCGTTGTCCAGGTCGGCCAGGGTTTCGAACAGCGGCACCACCCGCATCGGCCGCAACACACCGGATTCTTTCAACAGCAGTTGCACCGCCAGTACATCGGAGGCCGCGCCGGCCATGGAGATCACGTACGACCCCAGGGACGCCGCCGGTGCCGCCGCCACTTCCCGGCAGGTGGCCAGGACTTCCGCCGTATCGGCCGACGGTTTGAAATGGGCGGGTAACAGCGGACGCCGGTTGTTCAGCTCGCCCAGCAAGAAGCTGATGCGCTGCTCCTCGCTCCAATCCTCATAGCGCCCCAGGCCCAGGTAGTCGGTGATTTCGGTCATGGCAGCGCTATGGCGCGTCGAGTCCTGGCGCACATCGAGGCGCACCAGGAACAGCCCGAAGGTCACCGCCCGGCGCAGGCAATCGAGCAACGGCCCGTCGGCAATCACGCCCATGCCGCATTCGTGCAGGGAGTGGTAGCACAGCTCCAAGGGGTCCAGCAGTTCGCGGTTGTTCTGCAACACCTCGGCGGGCGCGGGTGTGCTGGCGCTCAAGGACGCGTGGGCCCAGTTGCGGGTGGCGCGCAGGCGTTCACGCAATTGCTTGAGTACCGCGCGATAGGGCTCGGCGCTATCGCCTGCCTGGGCGCGCAAGGCCTCGCTGGCGTGTTGCATCGACAGCTCGGCGGCCAGGTGGTCAACGTCACGCAGGTACAGGTCCGCCGCCATCCAGCGCGCCAGCAACAGCACCTCGCGGGTAACCGTGGCGGTGACATTCGGGTTGCCGTCACGGTCACCGCCCATCCACGAGGCAAAACGAATCGGCGCGGCTTCCAGCGGCAAGCGCAACCCGGTGGCGGCGTGCAACGCCTGGTCAGCCTTGCGCAGGTAATTGGGAATGGCTTGCCACAGCGAATGCTCGATCACCGCAAAGCCCCATTTGGCTTCATCCACGGGGGTCGGTCGGGTGCGGCGGATTTCTTCGGTGTGCCAGGCTTCGGCGATCAGTCGTTGCAGGCGCTCGTGGATCTGCGCGCGCTCGGCGCTGGTCAGGTCACGGTGGTCCTGGGCTGCCAGTTGCGCGGCGATGGCATCGTATTTCTGGATCAGCGTGCGGCGGGCCACTTCAGTCGGGTGAGCCGTGAGCACCAGTTCGATCTCCAGGCGGCCCAATTGCCGCGCCAGGGACTCGGCGCCATGGCCTTCGGCGCGCAACCGGGCAAGCAGTTCCGGCAACACCCGCGCCTCGAACGGTGCCGGCTGCGACTCTTCGCGACGGTGGATAAGTTGGTATTGCTCAGCGATGTTGGCCAGGTTGAGGAACTGGTTGAATGCCCGCGCCACGGGCAGCAGTTCGTCCTCGCTCAACTGGTTGAGGCTGGCGCTGAGCTCGGCGTCCACGGAGCCGCGTCGGTCAGCCTTGGCACCCTTGCGGATCTGCTCGATCTTGTCGAGAAACGTGTCCCCGTACTGTTCGCGGATGGTATTGCCCAGCAGCTCGCCGAGCAGGTGGACATCCTCGCGCAAGCGGGCATCGATATCGGTCATCAGCAGTTCTCCAGCAAAAAGGTCCGCACAGCGATCGGGTTAGACGCAGGAAATAGAGAGTGCCGATGCCAGTCGTTTCTGACAAGCGACGAAGGGACTTTAAACCTTACGGGACAAAGCTAGTCTCATAAATAAGCCACACAACGGCTTGCCACTCACCGCGCCTGCTACGAGCAGGCCTATTGAGGCCATCATGAAAATTCGTGAGCTCGCCCAGCATTGGGAAGAAAACGCCAAGGGTCGCCTGACCCAGACTGGCTACACGATTCACCTGGACGTGGAAGCCGCCGCCCGACTGGCAGCGATCTGCGACATGTACCCCAAGCGCCACCCCGAAGAGCTGTTGGGCGAGCTGATCGGCGCGGCGCTGGAAGAGCTGGAAGCGAGCTTCCCGTACATCAAGGGTTCTCAGGTGGTGGCCACCGATGAAGAAGGTGACCCACTGTATGAAGACGTCGGCCCGACCCCGCGATTTCTCGCCTTGTCCCGCCGTCATCTGCACGAACTGTCCTCGCAGAACGACAAGTCCAAACACTGATTTCCCCATCCCATAGAGCGACATCCCGGCACTGTTCAGTGCCGGGAATACCGCTGCGCGCCTTGAAAGTTCAGCTTTTTTACAACTGACCGATCAGTCAGTAATTCTTTTGGCGATTGGCCATCTTCTCTGAACTTTTGAAAAACGTCTCGGGTCACACCGAGTAACCATACTGGAACAGTCGTTTAAATAAACGCGCCCTGGCGCCAGCGCCAAAACAGACGTCACAGCTTCGGTCCCAGCATGGATTCGTTGTTTTTTTCAGGAGTTTTCCAATGGAGTTGAAGCCTATGAATACCTGCACTGCCAAACCCTCATCCACAGGCCTGCGTGGCCTGAAGTTGGCTGCCCTGGCTATCGGTAGCAGCTTCATCCTGGCCGGCTGCGCCGGCAATCCACCTTCGGAGCAATACGCGGTGACCCAATCGGCGGTCAACAGCGCCGTCAGCGCCGGCGGTACCGAATTCGCGGCTGTGGAAATGAAGTCGGCCCAGGACAAGCTCAAACAGGCCGAGATCGCCATGCACGACAAGAAATACGACGAAGCCAAGCGTTTGGCCGAACAGGCCGAGTGGGATGCCCGCGTCGCCGAGCGTAAGGCGCAGGCCGCCAAGGCCGAACAAGCACTCAAGGACTCCCAGAAAGGGGTCCAGGAACTGCGTCAGGAAGGCATGAACAAGGTTCAGTAGACCGTTCGCGCCACGACGTAATTCTCATTGATAAAAGGACGACAGACTATGATGCACAAACACTTGATGATGCCCGCCCTGCTCGCTGCCTGCGTAGCGCTGGCCGCTTGCTCCACCGACCCGAACGCGAACCTGGAACAGGCCCGTACCAACTACACCGGCCTGCAGGCTGATCCGGCGGCAACCAAAGTCGCCGCCCTGGAAACCAAAGACGCCGCCGACTTCCTGGCCAAGGCCGACAAGGCCTACATGGACAAGGAAGACGAAGCCAAGGTTGACCAGTTGGCCTACCTGACCAACCAGCGCGTTGAAGTGGCCAAGCAGACCATCGCCCTGCGCAACGCCGAAGCGGGACTGAAAAACGCCGGTGACGAACGTGCCCGCGCCTTGCTCGATGCGCGTAATGCGCAGATCAAGCAACTGCAGGACAGCCTGAACGCCAAGCAGACCGAACGCGGCACCCTGGTGACCTTCGGTGACGTGCTGTTCGCCACCAACAAATCCGACCTGCGCGCCAGCGGCATGACGAATGTGAGCAAACTGGCGCAGTTCCTCCAGGAAAACCCGGACCGCAAGGTGATCATCGAAGGCTACACCGACAGCACCGGTTCGGATTCCTACAACCAGTCGCTGTCCGAGCGTCGCGCCGGCTCCGTACAACTCGCGCTGGTGAAAATGGGGGTCGATCCGGCCCGCATCGTGACCCAGGGTTACGGCAAGGAATTCGCCGTGGCGGACAACAACAGCGTCTCGGGCCGTGCCATGAACCGTCGGGTGGAAGTGACCATTTCCAACGACAACCAGCCCGTCGCCCCGCGTTCGACCATGAGCGCCAATTGATCGGTTGAGTGCAACTGAAAAGCCCCGCCTGAGTTAATCGGGCGGGGCTTTTTTATCGGCCAACACATTTCCCTTGTGGGAGCGGGCTTGCTCGCGAAAGCGTCGGGTCTGCTACCTATACGGTGACTGACACACCGCCTTCGCGAGCAAGCCCGCTCCCCCACACTCATATCATCAGCGTTACGGCTGAAGCTTCTGCGGCGTCTCCTGCCCCATGCAGCGCACCGCACGCTTCTTCTCGTTGATCAGCACGCCGGTCAGGCCTTTCTGTTCGGTGTCGAACAACACCAGCACGCCGTCGATGCACTGGGCCACCTGCGGCGCCGGCTCCAGGGCGACTTTGTAGTCTTCGCCCGGCACGGTCTTGAGCATGGTGAATTGGTTGAGCAGCAGGGCGTCCTCAGGCTTGGCGAAGTGCAGGTAACCGTAGTACCAGAGCACTCCAACGGTGCCGAGGATGCTGCAGATACCGGTGATGATCAGGGGGATGGCGTTACGTTCTTCGCTCATTGCGGGCTCTCTGAAAATTCAACAGGTGATTTCGGATAATTCGGGACTTCGCCCAGGCGGCGCAGGCCGTCAAAGTGCTGGGGGTCGTCGAGGTAGCGCAGCATCACCGTGCGCCAGACCGGGTCGGCGAACGTCTGCACATGCCCACCACGGGTCAGTTGCAGGACTCGGGGTGGCGGCGCAGCTTGATACAGACGGATGCCATTGGAAAGGGGCACGATGGGGTCGTCCAGGCTGTGGTAGATCAATTTCGGCACACCGGTCAATTGCGCCACCGAGCCGATTGCGCTGTCACCGTCCGGCACCAGCCAGGACAACGGTACCTGCAACGGCCAGGTCAGCCACGACGTACTCAGGGCGAAACGCCCGACGTCGCGATAACTGGCGGGCACGCCATCGAGCACCAGTGCCTTGAGCTGCTGCTGGCGCTGCGGATGTTCGACCAGATAATGCACCGCCAGCGCGCCGCCCAGGCTCTGGCCGAGCAGCACCAGCGGTTTGCCCTGGACCTCGGGCGACTGGTCGAGCCATTTGAACGCCGCGTCGACGTCCTGGTAGATCGCCGGCAGGCTCGGCTCGCCTTCGGAGAGGCCGTAGCCGCGGTAGTCGACCATCAACACCTGATAACCCTGCTCCGGCAACCACCAACTGCCGCCCAGGTGCCAGGCCAGGTTGCCGCCGTTGCCGTGCAAATGCAGCACCGTGCCCTTGACCGCCACGCCTGGCTTGACCGGCAGCCACCAGCCGTGGAGCTTGAGGCCGTCGGCCGTGACCAGGGTGACGTCACGATAATCGAGCCTGGCCCGCTCCGGGGTGAAAGGCAGGCCGGGCTCGGGGTAGAACAGCAGCGAGCTGCAACCGCTCAGGGCCAGCAGCAGGCATACGATGCCGAGGGTTCGCATCCGGTGAAACCTCGCAAAAATCAGGGTTGGATCACAGTCCCCTGTGGGAGCGGGCTTGCTCGCGAAGGAGTCGTATCAGTCACCTATACAGTGACGGGTACACCGCTTTCGCGAGCAAGCCCACTCCCACATTTGTTGGACAGTGTGGTGCTTAAAGGATATTGGAATAATCCGCTTCGATCCGGTCCAGGCTCAGATGGTTCAGGAAGTTGGAGAAACACATCCAGGCCGACAGCGCGTTCATGTCGCGGAACTGCTCGGGCAGGTACTTGGGCGGCACGACCAGGCCTTCGTCCACCAGTTGCCGCAGGGTGCGCATGTCCTCAAGCGTGGTCTTGCCGCAGAACAGCAACGGCACCTGTTCCAGCTTGCCCTTGCGCACGGCCAACTGAATGTAGTTGTAAACCATGATAAAGCCCTTGAGGTAGGACAAGTCTTTGGTGAATGGCAGACCAGTCGGCACCGAGCCACGGAAAACCCGACTGGCGTTGCCATAGCTTTCGGCCATTTCAAAACCTTGCTCGCGGAAGAACTCGAAGATCTGCAGGAAATCGGCACCCTCCTCGACCATATGAATGGCGCGGGTGCGGTTGGTAAGTTTGCGCAGGCGGCTGGGGTAGGAGGCGAAGGTGATGATTTCCATCAGGATCGCCAGGCCTTCCTGGGTCACGGTGGACGAGGGCGGGCCCTTGGACAGGAAGGTGCAGATCGGCTGGTTCAAGCCGTTGAGGGTGGTGCCAACGTGTACCAGCCCTTCGTGGACTTCCAGGGCCCGCACGTCGCGGTCGTTGAACATCGCATCGGTGCGGATTTTGATGTAGTCCGCACCCGCCGCCGCATCGGCCACAATCCCATCGGACTCGAACACCCGGATGGTTTCCTCGGCTTCACCAAAAACCCGGTTGAGGCGATGTTGCAACAGGCTGACGGCGTCCTTGGCGGTAAGAATCTTCGGCTCGTCCTTCAGGTCGCCACGGCCATCGATGTTGTTCAGGTAGTCGGACAGCATCAGGCCCAAGTCCGCCAGGGTCGGGTCGCCAGCATGAAAGGCGTCGGAAGCCGCGCCGTACAACTCCTGGGAAATCAGCCCGAAATCCTCGGTGCCGCGTGCTTCGAGCATGCGCACCACCATGCGGTATTCCTTGCACATGCGGCGCATGATCTGGCCAACCGGGTTGAACTGGCCGAGCTGGCGGGTGATGTCACGCTCGATGTTCTGGAACTCCAGCTTCACCTTGCTGGAATCGAAGGACAGCGGTCGGTTGAGGTAATAGTCGCGGTCCACGGCGGGCATTTCCTTGCCCTTGGCCTTGAGAAATCCTTTGCGGATGCTGTCATCCCATTTCACCGCGTCGAGAATGCGAATCGGCGTTTGCGCCAGCACAATGCGATCGGACAAGGTGCGTATCGTCTGCTGGTAATCGTCCACCCGGAACTCCTGTGAAAAAACGTCCGCTTGTTGCAGTTATTGGGATTTGTCCAGCCGCTGGTAGCGCACGGCCTCCGAGAACACATCGGAATTGGCCGGGTCGTCGAGATAGCTGAAAACCTTGCTCATGTCGCTGTCCACCAACACGCCGTCACCTTCCTCGCTCTGGTTTGGCTCGCCGCTGAGGATTTTCTGACCGATGGCCTGGTTGACCTGTTCCAGGTCCAGGTTGTAGACCACCAGTTCCTGCTTGTCGGTCAACTCGAACCCGGCGATCACATAATGTCCGCCATACCGGGCCGGCACCTTGGCTGACAGGTACCAACGGCTGCCATGACGGGAAACGGTCAGGGGGATGGCTTCGCGCTCCTGGGGCCGGGCCCTGAAATAGCTGATCGCCTGATAGCGGTGCTTGCCGATCTCGGCCAGCTCCAGGTTCAACGGTTCACCCCAGGCGTTGGTGCTGGTCCAATGGCCGAGCAGGCCCTTGGGCGCGGCTTCGCTATCAGGCAACGGCGCCTTGAAGGACACCAGACAACCACTGAGCAACAGCAACGACACGGCCAATACAACGGCACGCCAGGCTTTCATTGGAACTCCCTATGGCACAGGTCGCCTTGCTTTTGTGGCGAGGGAGCTTGCTCCCGCTGGGCTGCGCAGCGGCCCCCTTTTTTGGTGAGCGCTGCGCGCTCAAGCGGGAGCAAGCTCCCTCGCTACAAGGGCTGTGGTGAACCCATCGGGGTTACACCGACGCCAATACCAGGTGCATGTAGCGGGTCAGGATACCGAGCATTTCTTGCGCTGCTACCGGCTCGGCGCCATTGAGCAAGCCCTGATATTCCATCCGACCGATAATCGCCGTCAACACTTTGGCATCCTGTTGCGGTTCGCGGGAACCCAATACCTGGAAAAACTGACACGTACCGTGCAGCAGGATCTGCTGGTGGGAGCGCACCAGCTCTGCCAGGCGCGGGTTGAGCAGCGCCTCCTGGCGGAACGCCTGTTCGGCCATCAGGTACTCGCGGCGACTGTCCAATTGATGCTGCACGTAATCGGCGGTCAGCCGGGCAATGTCGTCGGCCAGCTGCGAACGGGATTCGGCGCTGCCGTCGCCGTAGGCGACCATTTCCCGCAGCAGGCCTTCATTGTTGGTCCACAGTTTGGCCATGAACGCCGCGCTGCGTTCCACGTATTGGGCGAAGGTATCGGTGAGCAGGTCATCGATGTCCTTGAAATAATAAGTGGTGGCCGACAGCGGCACGCCTGCTTCGGCGGCCACGGCACGGTGGCGCACCGCACGCACGCCATCACGCACCACAATGCGCATGGCTGCGTCGAGAATCTCCTGGCGGCGCTGTTCACTGCCCTGTCGGCTGGCCTTGCGGCCCTGGTACTGAACACTTTCAGCGACAGCAGTGGCGACGCCCGCTGCACCTTCTGGAGCCATTGCACGATTCACGACAGGTCTATCCTCGCTATTTCAATAGTAACCAATTGATACGTTTGTACCAGACAGGCAATAAAAAGCCGCCCTTCCAGGCGGCTTTTTATTTGAAACATTTACGCTTGAGGCCGCATGTGCGGGAAGAGGATCACATCCCGGATCGACGGTGAGTTGGTCAACAACATCACCAGGCGATCGATGCCAATACCCTCGCCCGCCGTCGGCGGCATGCCATATTCAAGAGCCCGCACAAAGTCGGCATCGTAGTGCATGGCTTCATCGTCGCCGGCGTCCTTGTCGGCCACCTGGGCCATGAAACGCTCGGCCTGGTCTTCGGCATCGTTGAGCTCGGAGTAGGCGTTGGCGATTTCACGGCCACCGATGAACAGCTCGAAACGGTCGGTGACGCTTGGGTTCTCGTCATTACGACGAGCCAGTGGCGACACTTCAAACGGGTACTGGGTGATGAAGTGCGGCTGTTCCAGCTTGTGCTCGACCAGCTCCTCGAAAATCATCACTTGCAGCTTGCCCAGGCCTTCGAAGCCGAGCACCTTGGCACCGGCCTTCTTGGCGATGGCACGGGCCTTGTCGATGTCGTTCAGATCATCGGCGGTCAGTTCAGGGTTGTACTTGAGGATCGAGTCGAACACCGACAGGCGCACGAACGGCTCGCCGAAGTGGAACACCTTGTCGCCATAAGGCACGTCGGTGCTGCCCAGGATCAACTGCGCCAGCTCGCGGAACAGTTCCTCGGTCAGGTCCATGTTGTCTTCGTAGTCGGCGTAAGCCTGGTAGAACTCGAGCATGGTGAACTCAGGGTTGTGCCGGGTCGAAACGCCTTCGTTACGGAAGTTGCGGTTGATCTCGAACACCTTCTCGAACCCGCCAACCACCAGGCGCTTGAGGTACAGCTCCGGGGCGATACGCAGGAACATTTCCATGTCCAGGGCGTTGTGGTGAGTCTCGAACGGCTTGGCCGCCGCACCGCCAGGGATGGTCTGCAGCATCGGCGTCTCGACTTCCAGGAAGTCACGCTTCATCAGGAAGCTGCGGATGTGGGCGATGACTTGCGAGCGCACGCGGAACGTCTGGCGCACTTCTTCGTTGACGATCAGGTCAACGTAGCGCTGGCGATAGCGCTGCTCGGTGTCGGTCAGGCCGTGGTGCTTGTCCGGCAGCGGGCGCAGGGACTTGGTCAGCAGGCGCACGCTGGTCATTTCGACATACAGGTCGCCCTTGCCGGAACGGGCCAGGGTGCCTTCGGTGGCGATGATGTCGCCCAGGTCCCAGGTCTTGACGGCGGCCAGGGTTTCTTCCGGCAGGGTCTTGCGGTTGACGTAGACCTGGATGCGCCCGGTCATGTCCTGGATCACCATGAACGAACCACGGTTGAGCATGATACGACCGGCCACCTTGACGGGAATCGCCGCCTCGGCCAGCTCTTCCTTGGTCTTGTCCGCGTACGTCTTCTGCAGGGCGTCGCAGTAGGCGTCGCGGCGGAAGTCGTTGGGGAAGGCCTGGCCCTTGGCGCGCTCGGCAGCAAGCTTTTCCTTGCGCAGGGCGATCAGGGAGTTTTCTTCCTGTTGCAGGGCTTGCGGGTCGAGTTCTAGGTCGCTCATGTCTTTAATGATTCCATCACAGGTTCGTTGCCCCCGGCCCCGGGGCCGGAGTTTGCGGACAAGCCTCGCTCCTGAGTGGAAGCGTGCCTGCCCGCCGCATGGGTATCGCGTTACAGGCCTTGCTTGAGGCTCGCCACCAGGTATTCGTCGATGTCGCCATCGAGCACCTTGTCGCAGTCGCTGCGTTCGATGCTGGTGCGCAGGTCCTTGATCCGCGAGGCGTCGAGTACGTACGAACGGATCTGATGACCCCAGCCGATGTCCGACTTGGTGTCTTCCAGGGCCTGGGACGCCGCGTTGCGCTTCTGCACTTCCTGCTCGTACAAACGGGCCCGCAGCATTTTCATCGCGGTGTCTTTGTTGGCGTGCTGGGAGCGCTCGTTCTGGCAACTGACCACGGTGTTGGTCGGTACGTGGGTAATCCGTACGGCCGAATCGGTGGTGTTAACGTGCTGGCCACCGGCCCCGGAGGAACGGTAGGTATCGATGCGCAGGTCCGACGGGTTGATGTCGATTTCGATGTTGTCATCGATTTCCGGCGAAACGAACACCGCCGAGAACGAGGTGTGGCGACGGTTGCCGGAATCGAACGGGCTCTTGCGCACCAGGCGGTGCACGCCGATCTCGGTACGCAGCCAGCCAAAGGCGTATTCGCCCTTGATGTGCACGGTGGCGCCCTTGATCCCGGCGACTTCACCGGCCGACAGTTCCATGATGGTCGCGTCGAAACCGCGTTTGTCGGCCCAGCGCAGGTACATGCGCAGCAGGATGTTGGCCCAGTCCTGGGCCTCGGTGCCGCCGGAACCGGCCTGGATGTCCAGGTAGGCGTTGTTCATGTCCATCTCGCCGCTGAACATGCGACGGAACTCGAGTTTGGCCAAGGCCTCCTCGAGACGTGTCAGCTCGGCGACGACATCGCCGACCGCGCCTTCATCGTTTTCTTCGACGGCCATGTCCAACAGGTCGCGGCAGTCGGCCAGGCCGCTGGACATTTCGTCCAGGGTCTCGACGATCTGCGCCAGCGCAGCGCGCTCGCGGCCCAGTTCCTGGGCATAGGACGGGTTGTTCCAGACATTCGGATCTTCAAGCTCGCGATTGACTTCGGTCAGACGCTCATGCTTTTGATCGTAGTCAAAGATACCCCCGAATAGTTTCGGAGCGCTCGGACAGGTCCTTGATGGTGTTCAGGATCGGGTTGATTTCCATGGCGGGCAGCACTCGTTGGCGAACTTTTGAAAGCCGGCGAGTATAACGTAATCAAACGCCAGCGGCAGCCCGCCTGGCGGCTTTAGGGGGGAATGAGGTTCAGGAGGGATTCTGCACAATACCCCTCGCCACAAAAGCATCCCTCCCAGCGTGACAAATTATTCGAAACCCACCCGATTACGCCCATTGTGCTTGGCCATGTACAACCCCTTATCCGCCGCCGAAATCAGCTGCCGGCAATCACTGCCCGGCTGAGGGGTGAGAGTCGCGACGCCGACGCTGATGGTCAGGCTTGCTCCGTCGTCGGGAGTGGTGTGGGGGATTTTCAGGGCAACGACGCTCTGGCGCAGCTTTTCCGCCATCAGCCGCGCGCCGCCAGCCGAGGTGCTGGGCAAGACCAGGGCGAACTCCTCACCGCCGTAACGAGCCGGCAGGTCGGACGGGCGACTGCATGCATCACGGATCGCCGTGGCAACCTTGCGCAGGGCTTCGTCGCCCTCCAGATGACCAAAGTTGTCGTTATAGGACTTGAAGTAATCCACGTCGATCATCAACAGCGACAGTTGGCTCTGATCGCGCATCGCCCTGCGCCACTCCAGCTCCAGGTACTCATCGAAATGCCGGCGGTTTGACAGCCCGGTCAGGCCGTCGGAGTTCATCAGCCGTTGCAGCACCAGGTTGGTGTCGAGCAGTTGCTGCTGGCTGACCCGCAGGGCGCGATAGGCCGCATCGCGCTGCAACAGCATCATGTAGGAGCGCGAGTGATAACGGATGCGCGCCACCAGCTCGATGTTGTCCGGCAATTTGACCAGGTAGTCGTTGGCCCCGGCAGCGAACGCCGCGCTCTTGACCAGCGGGTCCTCCTTGGTGGACAGGACAATGATCGGAATATCACGAGTGGCCGGATTGTTGCGGTATTCACGCACCAGGTTCAGGCCGTCGAGGCCGGGCATCACCAGATCCTGAAGAATCACCGTTGGCTTGATGCGAACAGCGTGAGCGATGGCCTGGTGAGGGTCGGAGCAGAAGTGGAAGTCAATGTTGTCTTCATTCGACAGCCCGCGTCGCACCGCCTCGCCGATCATCGCCTGGTCGTCGACCAGCAGGACCATGGCGGCGTTCTCATCATTCTTGAAATCGTCGAGCTGTAAATCATTCATGGGGGCTTACCTGAGTAAGGCTTGGGGCCAAGAGGCTGAGGTTCGTCATTGGCTAAAAATCTCCACCAACCGGGGTGCTATTTTGTCCAGCGCAAGAATCTGCGCGGCCGCATCAATGGCGGCCGCTGCTTTGGGCATGCCGTAGACGGCGCTGCTCTGCTGGTCCTGGGCGATGGTCACACAGCCCTGCTGACGCAAGAGTTTAAGCCCTTGCGCACCGTCGCGGCCCATGCCGGTGAGCAAAACGCCCACCGCATCACCGCTCCAGAAGTGGGCGACACTTTCGAAAAACACGTCGATGGAAGGCCGATAGATCTCGTTCACCGGCTCGGCGGTATAAGCCAGGGTGCCGTCTTTCAACAAACGCAGATGGTGATTGGTCCCGGCCAGCAACACCGTGCCGCTTTGCGGCGTCTCGCCGTGCAGCGCCAGGCGGACCTTGTGGCCCGACGCACCGCTCAGCCACTCGGCCATGCCGGCGGCAAATACTTCGTCCACATGCTGGACCAACACAATGGCCGGGGCAAAGTCACGGGGTAACGCCTTTAGCAGCACCTCCAACGCGGCCGGCCCACCCGCCGACGAGCCGATGGCCACCAGGCTTTTGCGCGACACCGAAGCACGCTGGGCCGACGGAGCGGATCGCTCACGGTTGCCACGCTCGCCGATCAGCCAACCAATGTTGGTGATCTTGCGCAGCAACGGCGCCGCCGCGTCCGCGGGATTGCCCACGCCCAAGGCCGGCGTATCGACCACATCCAGCGCGCCGTGCCCCATCGCTTCGAACACCCGGTGGACGTTCTGCTGGCTGTCACCGGTGACAATCACAATGGCGCATGGGGTCTGGGCCATGATCCGCCGGGTAGCCTCCACACCATCCATGATCGGCATGAACAGGTCCATCAGGATCAGGTCCGGGGTGTATTCGGCACAGCGTTGTACCGCCTCGGCCCCGTTGGCGGCCACCCAGACCAATTGATGCGCCGGCTCGAACGCCAGTGCACGGCGCAAGGCTTCGACCGCCAGGGGCATGTCATTGACGATGGCGATCTTCAAACGCGGGCTCCTCCGATCAGTTCGACCACGGCGTCGAGTAACGCGTCATCGTGGAAACTCGCCTTGGCTAGATAATAGTCGGCTCCGGCGTCCAGGCCACGGCGGCGATCTTCTTCGCGATCCTTGTAGGACACCACCATTACCGGCAGCGATTGCAAGCGGTTGTCGCGCCGCAGCAGCGACACCAGCTCGATACCGTCCATGCGCGGCATGTCGATGTCGGTGATCAGCAGGTCAAAGTCTTCCGAACGCAAGGCATTCCAGCCGTCCATGCCGTCCACCGCTACCGCTACGTCGTAGCCGCGATTGAGCAGCAGCTTGCGTTGCAACTCGCGCACGGTGAGGGAGTCGTCCACCACCAGGATCCGCTTGCGCGCGGCCTGGGTCTGGTTCTGGCGGGCAATGCGCTCCAGGCGCCCGGTGTCGAGCAGCTTGTCCACCGAGCGCAGCAGGTCTTCGACATCGACAATCAACACCACTGAGCCATCGTCGAGCAAGGCCCCGGCCGAAATGTCCTGGACCTTGCCCAGGCGTTCGTCGAGGGGCAACACCACCAGGGTCCGCTCGCCGATGAACCGTTCCACCGCCACGCCGTAAACCGCTTCGCGTTCGCGGATCACCACCACCTTGAGGGTCTGGCCGCTGTTCTGCGTGGCCGGGCGATTGAGCAACTGGCTGGCGGCAACCAGCCCCACATGCCGGCCTTCATGCCAGAAATGCTGGCGGCCTTCGACCTGCACGATGTCCTCCGGCGCCAAGTCGCACATGCGCTCGATGTGGGCCAGGGGAAAGGCATAGGCTTCGTCGCCGACTTCCACCACCAGGCTACGCACCACCGAGAGCGTCAACGGCACCTCGAGGTGAAAACGGCTGCCCTGGCCCGCCGTCTGCTCCAGCACCACCGCGCCGCGCAACTGCCGGACCATGTGCTGGACAGCGTCCAGGCCGACGCCGCGCCCGGACACTTCGGTGACTTTGTCGCGCAGGCTGAAACCGGGCAGGAACAGGAAGGTCAGCAGTTCCTCTTCGCTCAAACTGGCAGCGGTTTGCTCAGGGGAAAGGCCGCGCGCGACGATACTGCGGCGCACCCGTTCCAGGTCCACGCCGGCGCCGTCATCCGCCAGTTCCAGCACCAACAGACCGGCCTGATGGGAGGCGCGCAGACGGATCAGGCCTTCGGCAGGTTTGCCCGCCAGCACCCGCAGCTCCGGCGTTTCGATGCCGTGGTCCACGGCGTTGCGCAGCAGGTGAGTCAGCGGCGCCTCGAGCTTTTCCAGCACGTCGCGGTCGACCTGGGTTTTCTCGCCTTCAATCTCCAGGCGTACCTGCTTGCCCAGGCTGCGGCCCAAGTCCCGGACCATCCGCGCCTGTCCCGAGAGTACATCGGCGAATGGGCGCATTCGACAGGCCAATGCCGTGTCGTACAGCACCTGCGCCCGCTGGCTGGCCTGCCAGGCGAACTCGTCCAGTTCGGCGTGCTTTTGCGCCAGCAATTGCTGGGTTTCAGCCAGCAGGCGCCGGGCATCACCCAGGGCTTCCTGGGCCTGCAGGCTGAGGGCATGATCCTTGAGGTGCAGATTCAACGCCTCCAGGGCACGCAAGCCGTTGCTCTGCTGGCGCTTGAGCCGCTGCATCGTCGCCAGCCAGGGCTTGAGGCGCTGGGTTTCCACCAGGGATTTGCTCGACAGGTCCAGCAGGCTGTTGAGGCGTTCAGCCGTGACTCGCAGGACCCGCTCGCCACCTTCGGTGACCCGCTTGGTTTTAGGGGCCGGTTCCATTGGCACGGCCGGCTCGGGTTCCGGCAGTTCGACGCGGGATGGTTCGACAGGTCTATCGACTATTGGCGCCGCCGGGGTCTGCGCCGCATTGGGATCGAGCAAACGCCCCATCAACGCCACATAGGCGTCGACGTCCGAGGTGCCGATGGTGTTGCCCGGTGTAGCGATGCGTGTCAACAGGTCGGTGCCTTGCAGCAAGGCGTCGATGTGTTCGGCGCTCAAGACCAACCGGCGCTCCTGGGCGCTGACCAGGCAATCTTCCATCACGTGGGCCACGCTGACGCCGGCGTCCACTCCGACGATCCGCGCCGCGCCCTTGAGGGAATGGGCCGCGCGCATGCACGACTCAAGGTGATCGGCCTGGGTCGGATCGCGCTCCAGGGCCAACAGGCCGGCGCTGAGCACTTGAGTCTGGGCTTCGGCTTCCAGGCTGAACAACTCCAGCAACGAGGCATCGCGCATCTGATCGGGGGTCATGACAGGCTCCGGGTCACGGCGGACAGCAACTGTTCTTCGTCCAGCCAGCGCAGGCTGCGCCCCTTGTACTGCAATACGCCACGGGTGTATTTGCCCGCCGATTGCGAAGCGCTCTCGAGGATGCGTTCGTCGATGGCGTGGATGCCGTCCACTTCATCCACCGGTACCACGACAGGCCCGCCCTTGGCCGCGACAATCAACATGCGCGGCATGACCCGTGCGCCAGGAACCGCTGCCCCGCCGGGTTCCAGGTCCAGCAGCTCTACCAGCGACAGGCAGGCCACCAATGCCCCCCGTACATTCGCCACGCCCAGCAAGGCCCGCGAACGCTGGTGGGGCAGCGAATGGATCGGTTGCAACGGCGCCACCTCCACCAGGCTACGGGTGGCCAAGGCCAGCCACTCTTCGCCCAGGCGGAACATCAACAACGAGCGAGTGACGACATCGCTGTCCAACGGCGCAATGGCCAGGTCTCGGTCGTCGTGCGGCAAGGCATAGCGGTCGAGCAGCCGGGTGGCGGCGCGCGAGTACACCGAGCAGTTGCGACAGTGGATATGCTCGGCAAGCAACGGACAGGATTTGTCGCCATGCACGCCAATGCGATTCCAGCAGTCGTCGATGGCCTGGGCATCGTCATGGGTGACGTTGTAAAAAACCGAACCGCTCATCGTTTACGCTCACTGTCTGCTGCGCGCCCGCTACGGGCGGCGCGTTCCTGCAATCGACGGGCTCCGGCCGCGTCTCCCTGGGAAGCCAGCAGCGCCGCCAGATGCACCAGGGCCTCGGCGTGTTGCGGTTCAAGATAAAGCGCCTTGCGATAAAAACCCTGGGCTTCAAGCGCACTGCCGGCCATGTCGCTGAGCAGGCCCAACCAGTAGAACACCTGGGCCTTGGGCTCGTGGCTGCGCAAGTACTGCTCGCAGGCAGCGCGGGCCTCGGCGCTTTTGCCACTGTTGGCCAGGGCGGCGATATTGGCCAGCAACGTGGTGGCGTCGCTGCCTTTGGGCTCGACAATCGGCGACACGCCGCCGGCAAACGGCCGAGGCCGGGGTGCGGGGGGCACGACCCGGTGCGGCTGACGCACCGGCAGCGGAGTCGGTATCAAGGTTGGCAACGGTTGTGGCTCGGGCGCGCCTTGACGGCTGAAGGCAAACGACTGGGCAATCCCGATCGAGCGCATGCCCAGCCGCCCCAACAAACTGCCCTCGGCGGGGCCGATAAACAGCACGCCGTCCTGATGGGTCAGGCGCTTGAGCACCTCGAACACCTGCTGCTGGGTTGGCTGGTCGAAATAGATCAGCAAGTTGCGGCAGAACACAAAATCATAGGGTGCCTCGTTCACCAGCAAGGCCGGATCCAGCAGGTTGCCCACTTGCAGGCGTACCTGTTCGCGTACCCGCTCGCTGAGGCGATACCCCTCCTCTTCGGCGTCGAAATGGCGCTCGCGAAAAACAAGGTCTGCGCCACGAAACGAATTCTTGCCGTAGCGCGCTGCCTTGGCCCGCGAAACCGACAGCGGGCTGACGTCCAGCCCATCGACCTTGAATTGATGAGGCCCAAGCCCCGCGTCAAGCAAGGCCATGGCGATGGAGTAGGGTTCTTCGCCGGTGGAGCACGGCAAGCTGAGGATGCGCAACGCACGCAGGTGCTTAATCTCGGCCAGGCGCTTGACGGCCAGTTTGGCCAGGGTCGCGAAGGATTCGGGATAACGGAAGAACCAGGTCTCCGGGACGATCACCGCCTCGATCAGCGCTTGCTGTTCCTGGGCCGAGTGTTGCAGGCATTGCCAGTACTCATCAGCAGTTCGCCCTGGCGTGGCACTGATGCGTTGGCGCAGCGCGCGCTCGATGATCGCGGTGCCGACGGAGGTGACATCCAGGCCAATACGCTCCTTGAGGAAGTCGAAAAAACGCTGGTCGTTGTTCATGGCCGGGCCTCGAGGTCATCAAGGTTCATCGGCGGCGTGGGAAACAACACGGCGCGGACCGACTCGTCGAGCAGGTCATTGACCCGCACCCATTGCAGCAACCCCTGGGCGTCTTCGCGCACCGGGCCCAGGTACGGCGCCTGGCGGTTTTCCAGGCCATAGGGCTGGAAATCCGCGGGATCGCAGCGCAGGGTATCGGTGGCCTGCTCAAGAATCAGCCCCAGCACCTGCGCCGCTTGCTGTGAGTCGGGTCGGTAGTTCACCAGCACCAACCGCGTGCTGGTACGGGCCTCGGCGCTGTGGCCGAAGGTCAGGGTACACAGGTCGATCACCGGCACCACCGTCGCGCGCCAGGCAAACACCCCCGCCACCCACGCAGGTGCCCGGGCAATGGGCTTGAGGGGCAGGCGCGGCAGCACTTCCACCACATCGATGGCCTGCAGGGCGTAGCGCTCGTTACCGATGCAAAACACCAGGAACAGGGTTTGGCGGGCCGCTGGCGCGGCGCCACGCCTGGTCTCGAATTCGCCCATCAGACTTTGAAACGCGAAACGCCACTGCGCAGCCCAACGGCCACCTGGCTCAGTTCGTCAATGGCCGAACTGGCCTGGCGCAGGGATTCGACCGTCTGGCTGCTGGCATCGCCCAGTTGCACCAAGGCGTGGTTGATCTGCTCGGCACCGGTGGCCTGGGCCTGCATGCCCTCGTTGACCATCAATACCCGCGGCGCCAGTGCCTGGACCTGGTGGATGATCTGCGACAGCTGCTCGCCGATCTGTTGCACCTCGGCCATGCCACGACGCACTTCCTCGGAGAACTTGTCCATGCCCATCACCCCGGCCGACACGGCAGACTGGATCTCGCGCACCATCTGCTCGATGTCGTAGGTGGCCACCGCGGTCTGGTCGGCCAGGCGCCGCACTTCGGTGGCGACCACGGCGAAACCACGGCCGTACTCACCGGCTTTCTCGGCCTCGATAGCGGCGTTGAGGGACAGCAGGTTGGTCTGGTCGGCCACTTTGACGATGGTCACCACCACTTGGTTGATGTTGCCGGCCTTCTCGTTGAGGATCGCCAACTTGGCGTTCACCAGGTCGGCTGCGCCCATCACCGAATGCATGGTTTCTTCCATGCGCGCCAGGCCTTGCTGCCCGGAGCCGGCAGCCACCGAGGCCTGGTCGGCGGCGGTGGAGACTTCGGTCATGGTGCGCACCAGGTCCCGGGACGTGGCGGCAATCTCTCGAGACGTCGCGCCGATTTCGGTGGTGGTGGCGGCAGTTTCGGTGGCCGTGGCCTGTTGCTGGCGCGAGGTCGCAGCGATCTCCGTCACCGAGGTGGTGACCTGCACCGACGAGCGCTGGGCCTGGGACACCAACGATGTCAGCTCGGCCATCATGTCGTTGAAGCCGGTTTCCACCGCACCGAATTCATCTTTGCGTGCAAGATTCAGGCGCCCGCTCAGGTCGCCGCTGCGCATGATCTCGAGGATTTCCACGATGCGGTTCATCGGCGCCATGATCGCGCGCATCAGCAACAACCCACAGAGTAAGGCGACGATCAACGCGACGAGAAACGCCAGGCCCATGGCCACTTTGGCCGCCGTTACCGCGTCGCCAATAGTCCCGGTGGCTTGTTCCGCCAGCTCGCGATTGCGCTCGATGATTTGGTTCAAGTGCCCACGACCTCCCACCCATGCAGGCGTCAGCTCTTTGTCCAGCGCCAGCCGCGCGCCCTCATAATCCTTGCGCTGATACAGGTCCAGGACCTTCGCCATAGCCAGGTTGAACGCTTGGTGATTGGCCTCGAACTCATCGAAAGAAGCCTGGTCGGCCGGGTCCTGGATCAGCTTTTGATAGTTCTGGATCTCCTCGCGTAGATGCTTCTCGAAGCCCTGGTAGCGGGCCTTGTCCTCGGCGGTGATTTCCCGGTTCCCCGAGAGACCGACGATCTGTTGGGTCAAGACGTAGCTGTCGACCCAGCCGCCACGAATCATGGAGCTGAAGTACACCCCCGGCACCGCATCGGCCCGAACCTTTTCTTCACTGTCCTGGATCTTCAACAAGCGCGAATACGAGACAACCACCATCAGCAACATGATGGCGATGATCACCGCAAAACTCGCCAGGATGCGTTGGCGCAACGTCCAGTTCTTCACAGTAAAACCTCGGGGCCTTTAAAATGCTGGGGAGTATAGCCGAGGGTGGTGTGGCATCTGTAAGGCGGGATGGAGTGATTTTGGCGCGGCCGAGGCTCGCTGTTTTCTCAAGATGAGCAATACCCCCTGTGGGAGCGAGCTTGCTCGCGATAGCGGTGCATCAGCCAACGATGCTGTGACTGACCGGGCGCCATCGCGAGCAAGCTCGCTCCCACAGGGAATAATGTTGGGACTGTTCTATACAGCAGCCTGCCGAACCTGCTTCTCCAGCTCCACCTTCAACCCCGGTTCCAGCTTGAGTTGTCGCGCCAGTTCATCGAGGTAGGATTTTTCCATGAAATTTTCTTCGTCCACCAGCATCACGCTGGCGATGTACATCTCCGCGGCCATTTCCGGGGTGCTGGCGGCGCGGGCGACGTCGGTGGGGTCCAGGGGTTTGTTGAGTTCAGCGTGCAGCCAGTGCTGCAGTTCCTGGTCATTGTCCAGCTTGGTGAATTCGCCCTCGATCAACTGACGCTCACGCTCGTCCACATGGCCATCGGCCTTGGCCGCTGCCACCAAGGCCGTGAGGATCGCCTGGCTGTGTTGCTCGACCTGCGCCGCAGGAACGCGGTCCAGGGTCTGCGGTTCGGTTTTCGGCGCAGTGCCCTGCTGGGCCTGCCAGTTGCCATAGGCTTTGTAGGCGATCACGCCCAGGGCGGCCAAACCCCCATAGGCCAGGGCCTTGCCGCCGAAGTTACGGGCTTTCTTGTTGCCCAGTAGCAGGCCCATGGCCCCGGCGGCCAAGGCCCCGCCACCCGCGCCGGAAAGCATGCCGCCCAGGCCACCGGAGCCGCCGAGCAAACCGCCCAAACCACCGGACGACTTGCCTTGGGCACCGCCAGCCTTGTTCTGCAACATCTCCTGACCGGACTTGAGTAGCTGATCGAGCAATCCACGGGTGTTCATTTGCGACCTCCACACATTCGGGTTAACCGGATCATTAAGGCCACCAGCCTAGAACGAAAGTGCCCGGTGCCCCCGGCGAGATTGCTTCGAGATGTTGCCTAGGCTTTAAGCCACCATGAAAAAAAACGATATACACTCCAGGACATCGATAAAACCGTCCACCGGGTATTCGTCCATGATGACCCTGCGTCAGATCCGCCATTTCATCGCCGTGGCCGAAACCGGCTCGATCTCCGCTGCCGCGCAAACCGCCTTCATTTCCCAGTCCACCCTGACCCTGGCTATCCAGCAGTTGGAACAGGAAATCGGCGTCAGCCTGTTCAACCGTCACGCCAAAGGCATGACCCTGACTCACCAGGGGCATCAATTCCTGCGCCAGGCCCATGTGATCCTGGCCACGGTCGATAACGCCAAGCGTAGCCTGCAACACAGCACCGACCAGGTGGCTGGCCACGTCACCATCGGGGTGACCAGCCTGGTCGCCGGTTATTACCTGGCAGATCTGCTGACCCGCTTCCAGCGCGCCTACCCCAATGTGGACATTCGCGTGATGGAGGATGAACGGCCGTACATCGAGCACCTGCTGGTCAGCGGTGAAATCGATGTCGGGGTGCTGATCCTGTCCAACCTCGAAGACCGCCACGCCTTGCAGACCGAAGTACTGACGCATTCGCCGTACCGTTTGTGGCTACCGGCGCAGCATCCGCTGCTCGAACACGACAGCATCAACCTGGCCGACGTGGCTCGCGAGCCGTTGATCCAGCTCAACGTCGATGAGATGGATCGCAACGCCCAGCGCCTGTGGCGTGGCGCCGGCCTGCAACCGAAGATCAGCCTGCGCACCGCCTCGACCGAAGCGGTGCGCAGCCTGGTGGCGGCCGGCTTGGGGGTGTCGATTCAGCCCGACATGACCTACCGCCCCTGGTCGCTGGAAGGCGACATCATCGAGGCGCGCCCGATTGCCGACCTCAACCAGACCCTTGACGTCGGCCTGGCCTGGCGCCGAGGCACCGCTCGGCCAGCCATGGTCGATCCATTCCTGACCGTCGCCCGGGAAATTCCCCATGGCGGACGCAAGCCATCTATTTAATCGAATGCAGCCTTGAATATTTAGAATTTGTTGTCCTCGGATCTGAGCACTAATCTGACTGCGCCACCCCTTTCTGTGGGAACCCAGTTTGTTCGTCTCCCACAGGTACTGTTTTTAACTGACAGCAGTAGTCACCCTTAAAAGAGAAATCGGACATGGCTGGCACGCAAACCCCGTTATGCACCGCCTTGCTGATCGACGGGGAACTGGTTCCCGGTGACGGCATTGTCGAGCCGATCCTCAACCCGGCCACCGGCGAAGTCCTGGCGCACATTGCCGAAGCCGGCACCGAGCAAGTCGAAGCGGCGATCCTGGCGGCCCATCGCGCCTTCGCCGGCTGGTCGCGCACCACGCCGCAACAACGCTCGAACCTGCTGCTGGAGATTGCCAGCACCATCGAAAAAAACGCCGACTACCTGGCCCGCCTCGAATCCCTGAACTGCGGCAAGCCGCTGCATCTGGCGCGGCAGGATGACTTGAGCGCCACGGTGGACGTGTTCCGTTTCTTCGCCGGGGCTGTGCGCTGCCAGACCGGCCAGCTCAGTGGCGAATACTTGCCTGGCTACACCAGCATGGTGCGCCGCGACCCGATTGGCGTGGTGGCGTCCATTGCGCCGTGGAATTACCCGATCATGATGGCCGCCTGGAAGATCGCCCCGGCCCTGGCCGCCGGCAATACCTTGGTGTTCAAGCCGTCAGAACACACGCCGCTGTCGATTCTGGCCCTGGCGCCAACACTGGCCGAGATCCTGCCGCGAGGCGTGATCAACATCATCTGCGGGGGCGGTGAAGGGGTCGGCAGCCATCTGGTCAGCCATCCCAAAGTGCGTATGGTTTCGCTGACCGGCGATATCGTCACCGGGCAGAAAATCCTCCAGGCGGCGGCGAAAACCCTCAAGCGCACGCACCTGGAACTGGGGGGCAAGGCGCCGGTGATCGTGTGCGACGACGCCGACCTCCAGGCGGTGGTCGAAGGCGTGCGCACTTACGGTTACTACAACGCCGGGCAGGATTGCACCGCAGCGTGCCGAATCTACGCCCAGGGCGGGATTCACGACCGGCTGGTGGCCGAACTCGGCGCCGCGGTCAGCAGCCTGCGCTTTGCCGGCAAGCGCGATGCCGATAATGAAATCGGCCCGCTGATCAGCACCCGCCAGCGCGACCGCGTCGCCAGTTTCGTCGAACGCGCCCTCGGCCAACCGCACATCGAACGCATTACCGGCGCGGCGGTGCATTCCGGCGCGGGCTTCTATTACCAGCCCACGCTGCTGGCCGGCTGCAAGCAGAGCGATGAAATCGTCCAGCGCGAGGTATTCGGCCCGGTGGTCACCGTGACCCGCTTTGATGAACTCATCCAGGCGGTGGACTGGGCCAACGATTCCGAGTACGGCCTGGCTTCCTCGGTGTGGACCCAGAACCTGGACAAGGCGATGCAGGTGGCGGCGCGGCTGCAATACGGCTGCACCTGGATCAACAGCCACTTCATGCTGGTCAGCGAAATGCCCCACGGCGGCCTGAAACGCTCGGGCTATGGGAAAGATCTGTCCAGTGATTCGCTTCAGGACTACAGCGTGGTGCGCCACATCATGGCCCGCCACGGCCAGCATCTGTAGATAACAGCACTACTCTAATAACAGGCCTTCAATGGCGCTTCACCCCGTTGAAACACTGCCCCGACCATAATTAAAGCAAGAGGGATTTCCATGTACGCGCACAAGACCGTATTGCTCAGCGCAATCACCACGGCGCTGCTGACCAGTGTCAGCCTCCAGGCCGCCGAACCGCTCAAGGCCATTGGTGCTGGCGAAGGCCAATTGGATATCGTTGCCTGGCCGGGTTACATCGAACGCGGTGAAAGCGACAAGGCCTACGACTGGGTGACCGGTTTCGAGAAGGAAACCGGCTGCAAGGTCAATGTGAAAACCGCCGCGACGTCTGACGAAATGGTCAGCCTGATGACCAAGGGCGGCTACGACCTGGTCACCGCCTCGGGCGACGCCTCGCTGCGGCTGATTGCCGGCAAGCGGGTGCAGCCGATCAACACCGCGCTGATCAGCAATTGGAAAAACCTCGACCCGCGCCTCAAGGATGCACCGTGGTACGTGGTCAACCAGCAGACCTACGGCACCCCGTATCAGTGGGGCCCGAACGTGCTGATGTACAACACCGAGGTGTTCAAGCAGGCGCCGACCAGTTGGGGTGTGCTGTTCAACGCCCAGAACCTGCCCGATGGCAAGTCGAACAAAGGCCGCGTGCAAGCCTACGATGGCCCGATCTACATCGCCGACGCGGCGTTGTACCTCAAGACCGCCAAGCCTGAGCTGGGCATCAAGGACCCGTATCAACTCGACGAGGCGCAGTACAAGGCCGTGCTGGAATTGCTGCGGGTCCAGCAACCGTTGATCCACCGCTACTGGCACGACACCACCGTGCAGATGAGCGATTTCAAGAACGAAGGCGTGGTGGCGTCCGGCGCCTGGCCGTATCAGGTCAACGGCCTGATGAACGAGAAGCAACCGATCGCCTCGACCATTCCGAAAGAAGGCGCCACCGGTTGGGCCGACACCACGATGCTGCACGCCGAGGCCAAGCACCCCAACTGCGCGTACAAATGGATGGACTGGTCGCTGCAGCCAAAAGTCCAGGGTGACGTGGCCGCGTGGTTCGGTTCGTTGCCGGCGGTTCCGGCGGCGTGCCAGGGCAGCGAGCTGCTCGGTGCCGAAGGCTGCAAGACCAACGGCTTCGACCAGTTCGACAAGATCGCCTTCTGGAAAACCCCACAGGCCGAGGGCGGCAAGTTCGTGCCGTACAGCCGCTGGACCCAGGACTACATTGCGATCATGGGTGGGCGCTAAGCCCTTCAGTCGGCTCAGGAAACGTAGCTGAACACCGCTCTTGTGTGGGAGCAAGGCTTGCCCGCGATGAAGATGACGCGGTCTCTCGGGGAACCGAGGCGCCTGTATCGCGAGCAAGCTTTGCTCCCACAGATCCGATGTCCGGCCCCCACCAACAATCCAATAGAAGTCGCGCTTTTTGGAGCCCCGCACCATGACACTTGCAGTCCAATTCACCCAGGTATCCCGTCAGTTTGGCGAAGTGAAGGCCGTTGACCGGGTTTCCATCGACATCCAGGACGGCGAGTTCTTTTCGATGCTGGGCCCTTCCGGCTCGGGCAAGACCACCTGCCTGCGACTGATCGCCGGGTTCGAACAACCCAGTGCCGGCTCGATTCGCATCCACGGCGAGGAAGCCGCCGGGCTGCCTCCCTATCAGCGGGACGTGAACACGGTGTTCCAGGATTACGCGCTGTTCCCGCACATGAACGTGCGCGACAACGTCGCCTACGGTTTGAAAGTCAAAGGCGTCGCCAAGGCCGAGCGCATCCAGCGCGCCGACGAAGCACTGGAGATGGTTGCCCTCGGCGGCTACGGCGAGCGCAAGCCAGTGCAGCTCTCCGGTGGCCAGCGCCAACGCGTGGCCCTGGCCCGCGCCTTGGTCAATCGCCCGCGAGTGTTGCTGCTGGATGAGCCCTTGGGTGCCCTCGACCTGAAGCTGCGTGAACAGATGCAAGGCGAGTTGAAGAAACTGCAACGCCAGTTGGGCATCACCTTCATTTTCGTCACCCATGACCAGACCGAAGCGCTGTCGATGTCCGACCGCGTGGCGGTGTTCAACAAAGGCCGCATCGAACAGGTCGATACGCCGCGCAACCTGTACATGAAACCTTCGACCACCTTCGTCGCGGAGTTCGTCGGCACCTCCAACGTGATTCGTGGCGAGCTGGCCCAACAACTGAGCGGTTATCCACAGCCGTTCTCGATCCGCCCGGAACACGTGCGTTTCGCCGAAGGTCCGTTGGCCGGCCATGAGATCGAAGTCCACGGCCTGCTTCACGACATCCAGTATCAAGGCAGCGCCACGCGCTACGAGTTGAAACTGGAAAACGGCCAGACCCTGAACCTCAGCCAGGCCAATACCCAGTGGATCGACACCGGTGCCCAGCACCAGACCGGCCAGCGCATCAGCGTGCGCTGGGCCCGCGAGGCGATGATCGCGCTGCATGACACCATCAGCGCCGAGGTGTGAGATGAACACCCTCGCCGCCACTCAAACGCCTGCGTCCGGCTCGCCGTTGCGGCGCTTTTCCAACCTGCTGTACCGAAGGCCAAACCTGTACCTGTCGATGCTGCTGGTGCCGCCGCTGATCTGGTTCGGCGCGATCTACCTGGGCTCGCTGCTGACTCTGCTGTGGCAAGGTTTCTACACCTTCGACGACTTCACCATGGCGGTCACGCCGGACCTGACCCTGGCGAATTTCACGGCGCTGTTCCAGCCCTCGAACTTCGACATCATTTTGCGCACCTTGAGCATGGCCATTGTGGTCTCCATCGCCAGCGCCATCGTCGCGTTCCCGATTGCCTATTACATGGCGCGCTACACCAGCGGCAAGACCAAGGCATTTTTCTACATCGCGGTGATGCTGCCGATGTGGGCCAGCTATATCGTCAAGGCCTATGCCTGGACACTGCTGCTGGCCAAGGGCGGCGTGGCGCAATGGTTCGTCCAGCACCTGGGGCTGGGCCCGGTATTGCAATTCGTGCTGGGTATTCCCGGAGTGGGCGGCAGCACGTTGTCCACCTCCCACCTGGGCCGCTTCCTGGTGTTCGTCTACATCTGGCTGCCGTTCATGATCCTGCCGATCCAGGCGTCCCTGGAGCGGCTGCCGCCGTCCCTGCTGCAAGCCTCGGCAGACCTGGGGGCCAGGCCACGCCAGACGTTCATGCAGGTGATTCTGCCGCTGTCGATCCCAGGCATCGCCGCTGGCTCGATCTTCACGTTTTCACTGACCCTGGGGGATTTCATCGTGCCCCAACTGGTAGGCCCGCCGGGGTACTTCGTCGGCAGCATGGTCTACGCCCAGCAAGGGGCCATCGGCAACATGCCCATGGCGGCGGCATTCACGCTGGTGCCCATCGTGCTGATCGCCATCTACCTGTCTATCGTCAAGCGCCTGGGGGCTTTCGATGCACTCTGAAAAATCATCCTGGGGCCTGAAGATCGCCGCTTGGGGCGGGCTGGTGTTTCTGCACTTCCCGATCCTGATCATCTTCCTCTACGCCTTCAACACCGAGGATGCGGCATTCAGCTTTCCTCCCAAGGGCCTGACCCTGAAGTGGTTCAGCGTCGCCTTCGCGCGCCCGGATGTGCTGGAGGCGATCAAGCTGTCGCTGCAGATCGCGGCCATCGCCACACTGATCGCCATGGTGCTCGGCACGTTGGCCTCAGCGGCGCTGTACCGGCGCGACTTCTTCGGCAAGCAGGGCATTTCGCTGATGCTGATCCTGCCGATTGCCCTGCCGGGGATCATCACCGGCATTGCCCTGCTGGCCACCTTCAAGACCCTCGGGATCGAGCCGGGGATGTTCACCATCATCGTCGGTCACGCGACTTTCTGCGTGGTGATCGTCTACAACAACGTCATCGCCCGCCTGCGCCGCACCTCCCACAGCCTGATCGAGGCGTCGATGGACCTGGGTGCCGACGGTTGGCAGACCTTTCGCTACATCATCCTGCCCAATCTCGGCTCGGCACTGCTGGCTGGCGGGATGCTGGCGTTTGCGCTGTCGTTCGACGAAATCATCGTCACCACCTTCACCGCCGGCCACGAACGTACCCTGCCACTGTGGCTGCTCAACCAACTCAGCCGCCCCCGCGACGTGCCGGTGACCAACGTGGTGGCGATGCTGGTGATGATCGTGACGATGCTGCCGATACTGGGCGCTTATTACCTGACACGGGGTGGTGAGAGCGTGGCGGGGAGTGGTGGGAAATAAATGTCACTGTGAACCGGATCCCTTGTGGGAGCGGGCTTGCTCGCTCCCACCCAGATCAAGAGCAAGAATCAAGAGGACATGGACATGCAAACCAAACTGCTGATCAACGGCCATCTGGTGAACGGCGAAGGCCCCGGCCAAGCCGTGTTCAACCCCGCACTGGGCCGGGTGCTGGTGGAAATCAATGAAGCCAGCGAGGCCCAGGTCGATGCCGCCGTGCGTGCGGCCGACAGTGCCTTCGAAAGCTGGTCCCAGGTCTCGCCCAAAGACCGCTCCCTGCTGTTGCTCAAACTGGCCGATGCCATCGAAGCCCACGGCGAAGAACTGGCAAAGCTGGAGTCGGACAATTGCGGCAAACCCTTGAGCGCCGCGCTGAACGACGAGATCCCGGCGATTGCCGACGTGTTCCGCTTCTTTGCCGGCGCCAGCCGCTGCATGAACGGCTCGGCGGGTGGCGAATACCTGCCGGGGCACACCTCGATGATCCGCCGCGACCCGGTGGGTGTGATCGCCTCCATCGCACCGTGGAACTACCCATTGATGATGGTCGCCTGGAAAATCGCCCCGGCCCTGGCCGCCGGTAATACCGTGGTGCTCAAGCCGTCGGAACAGACCCCTCTGACAGCGTTGCGCCTGGCCGAACTGGCGTCGGACATTTTCCCTGCGGGTGTGCTCAACGTGGTGTTCGGCCGTGGGCAAACTGTCGGCCAGCCGCTGGTGACCCATCCGAAAGTGCGCATGGTGTCGCTGACCGGGTCCATTGCCACCGGTTCGAACATCATTTCCAGCACCGCCGACAGCGTCAAGCGCACGCACATGGAACTGGGCGGCAAGGCCCCGGTGCTCATTTTCGACGACGCTGACATCGACGCGGCGGTGGAAGGCATCCGCACCTTCGGTTTCTACAACGCCGGCCAGGACTGCACCGCCGCGTGCCGCATCTATGCCCAGCAAGGCATCTACGAGCAGTTTGTCGAAAAGCTCGGCGCCGCAGTGAGCAGCATCATGTATGGCCTGCAAACGGCGCCAGACACCGAGATGGGGCCGCTGATCACCGCCCAGCACCGTGACCGCGTGGCTGGGTTCGTCGAACGGGCCATCGCCCAGCCGCATATCCGCCTGATCACCGGTGGCAAGGCGGTGGAGGGCAACGGGTTCTTCTTCGAACCAACGGTATTGGCCGACGCCCAGCAGGACGATGAAATCGTCCGTCGGGAAGTTTTCGGCCCGGTGGTATCCGTCACCCCCTTCGTCGACGAAGCGCAGGTACTGGCCTGGGCCAACGATTCGGACTATGGCCTGGCCTCATCGGTGTGGACTGCCGACATCGGCCGCGCCCATCGCCTGGCGGCACGCCTGCAATACGGCTGCACCTGGGTCAACACCCACTTCATGCTCGTCAGCGAAATGCCCCATGGCGGTCAGAAACGTTCCGGCTATGGCAAGGACATGTCCATGTATGGGCTGGAGGACTACACCGTGGTGCGGCATGTGATGTTCAAGCATTGAAGCCAAGACAACGTTAGCAACACACGCTCGCGCTCGCGCTCGCCCTGCCTGCGCGCTGCCAAGGTTTTCGTCGACGGGTGCACGCTCGCCGGTTGACGGAAATCCTGGCAGGACCTAACGCGCCTACAACGTATACACCTTGGAGATTAGCCATGGCCTCGCCCGTTTTGTCCTTTCGTGTGGAAGAAGGCCTGGCCATCATCACCGTGCTTGATCAGAATCTGGAAACACTGCGCATCGCATCCACCAGGTAGCGCATAGCGATCCGGTCGTTTTCCGACAGTTCCCGATAGCGCTCCACCAGCCTTAACTCTTCCAGGCTGAGCCGGCGCGTCCTGCGCGGGTTGATCAGGCCTGGAAAGATCCCCAGCATTTCGGTAATGCCCTGTATTTTTGTCATGAACGTTGTCCTTCTGTACGTCGAATGGCCTGATAGCGCCGTCTGCATCGCGGATCGAACCGTCTATCCAGCTAAAGAATAGGGAGGATTCATAGCGTGAAAAGGGAGTTTTAGAGTAATTAGTCAAAAAAAGCCGAAATCCTGATAAAAAAAGAAATATCTGTAAGAAAATTTAACTAAGCCGCGCTTTCCTTTCTCTATATGCCCGCATATCCCCTATGATTTTGCCCCTTGGTGAACCGATCCAGCTCTCAGGCATCTGTTCTAACGTCTGTTGCGTTTGGCCAAAGGCATGTCCGAACTCCTTCATCAATCCTTGCGGCCAGGAACGGCTCGGGATTTTTTCGAGAAAGGTTGTATTTATGCACCGCAGGAATTTGCTCAAGGCTTCCATGGCCTTCGCCGCGTACACCGGGCTATCGGCCTCCGGACTCATGGCCGCACGCGCCTGGGCTGCTGATCAGACTGCCGACGGCGAAGCCCGTCCCTTCGATTTCAACGGTTTGAAGGATCAGGCCAAGCGGCTGGCCGAGAGCCGCTACGTCGACACCAAGCAAGTCCTGCCAGAAACCCTGGCCCTGATGTCGCCGCTGCAGTTCAATGCCATCCAGTACGACGCCAACCACTCCCTGTGGAATAACCTGGAAGGGCGCCAACTGGATGCACAGTTCTTCCATGTCGGCATGGGCTTCAAGCAGCCGGTGCGCATGTACAGCGTCGACCCGAAGACGCGCATGGCCCGTGAAGTGCACTTCCGTCCGGAACTGTTCAACTACGAGAAAACCACGGTCAACACCTCACAACTGAAGGGTGACCTGGGCTTCGCCGGCTTTCGCGTCTTCAAGGCGCCGGAGCTGGACCGTCACGACATCCTTTCGTTTCTGGGGGCCAGCTATTTCCGCGCCGTGGATGCCAGCGGCCAGTACGGGCTGTCGGCCCGCGGCTTGGCCATCGACACCTACGCCAAGAAGCGTGAGGAATTCCCGGACTTCACCAAGTTCTGGTTCGAAACCCCGGAAAAGAACAGCACCCGCTTCGTGGTCTACGCCCTGCTCGACTCCCCCAGCGCCACGGGTGCCTATCGGTTTGACATCGATTGCCAGCCGACCCGGGTCGTGATGGAGGTCGACGCACACATCAATGCCCGTACCGCCATCGAACAACTGGGCATCGCCCCCATGACCAGTATGTTCAGCTGCGGCACTGTCGAGCGGCGCATGTGCGACACCATTCATCCGCAGATCCACGATTCCGACCGCCTGGCCATGTGGCGCGGCAACGGCGAATGGGTCTGCCGCCCACTGAACAACCCCGCCACCCTGCAATTCAATGCCTTCGTCGACAAGAACCCGAAAGGTTTCGGCCTGGTGCAGACCGACCATGACTTTGCCAGCTACCAGGACACCGTGGACTGGTACAGCAAGCGTCCAAGCCTGTGGGTCGAGCCTACAACGGCCTGGGGTGAAGGCTCTGTCGATCTGCTGGAAATTCCTACGACCGGCGAAACCCTGGATAACATCGTCGCGTTCTGGACACCGAAAAAACCGGTGGCTGCCGGCGACTCGCTGAACTATGGCTACAAGCTTTACTGGAGCGCCCTGCCCCCGGTGAGCACCGACCTGGCGCACGTCGACGCGACCCGTTCAGGCATGGGCGGCTTCATTGAAGGTTGGGCACCGGGCGAGCATTACCCGACCGTCTGGGCGCGGCGCTTTGCCGTGGACTTCAGCGGCGGCGGCCTCGACCAGTTGCCGCCAGGCACCGGCATCGAACCGGTGGTCACCTGTTCCCACGGCGAGGTGAAGGACTTCAACGTACTGGTGCTGGATGCAATCAAGGGTTACCGCATCACCTTCGACTGGTACCCGACCGACGACCGCGTGGACCCGGTGGAAATGCGCCTGTTCCTGCGCAGCAAGGACCGGACCTTGAGCGAGACCTGGTTGTATCAGTACTTCCCGCCGGCGCCGGATAAGCGTAAGTATCACTGATAGTGATTCGGCGCCTGGGCTGGCCCCATCGCGAGCTTGCTCGCGATGAGGCCGCTACAGCCACCGAATAATCCAGCCCGATAAACAAAAGCCCCGGCCAACTCGACCGGGGCTTTTTGTTTTATCGGGCTCTCAGTCCCGCAAATCCGACTCATGAATCGGCTGGTCCCGATGTGTGGCCCGCTGGTACTGCGCCGGCCACGTGGCCTTGCGTCCACCCAGGTCATCATCGGCATGCAGGGCCCAGTACGGATCACGCAACAATTCCCGGGCGAGGAAAATGATATCGGCCTGGCAAGTGCGCAGGATGTGCTCGGCCTGGGCCGGCTCGGTAATCATGCCGACGGTGCCGGTGGCGATTTCCGACTCCTTGCGCACCCGTTCGGCGAAGCGTGTCTGATAGCCCGGGCCGGTGGGGATTTCCGCGTTCGCGGCCGTGCCGCCCGAGGACACATCGATCAAGTCCACTCCCAGTGCCCGGAATCGCCGCGCCAGCTCCACGGTTTCATCCGGGTTCCAACCGTCCTCGACCCAGTCGGTGGCGGAGACGCGAACGAACACGGGCAACTCTTCAGGCCATACAGCCCTCACCGCCTCGGTGACTTGCAGCACCAGGCGAATGCGATTATCGAACGAGCCGCCGTATTGATCGCGCCGCTGATTGCTCAAGGGTGACAGGAATTGATGCAGCAGATAGCCATGGGCCGCGTGGACTTCGACCACTTTAAATCCGGCCGTCAGGCTGCGTTTTGCCGCGTCCACGAACGCCTGGACCACACCGGCGATCTGTCCTTCATCCAGTTGGACGGGCTGGGTGTGCTGCGGGTCGAAGGCTATCGGCGACGGACCGACCGGCACCCAGCCGCCATCCTCCGGTTTTACGCTGCCATGCTTGCCCAGCCAGGGTCGCCAGGTGCTGGCCTTGCGCCCGGCGTGGGCCAATTGTATGCCCGGCACGGCCCCTTGGGCGGTGATAAAGCGGGTGATGCGTTGCAGGGGTTCGATCTGTTCATCGTTCCACAAACCCAGGTCCTGGGCGGTGATGCGGCCGTCCGCGGTGACGGCGGTGGCTTCGGTGAACACCAGGCCGGCGCCGCCCACGGCACGGCTTCCGAGATGCACCAGGTGCCAGTCGTTGGCCAGGCCATCGGCGCTCGAATACTGGCACATCGGCGACACCGCGATGCGATTGGGTAGGGTCAATTGGCGAAGGGTATAGGGTTCCAGCAGCAGACTCATGGGGCACCTCTCGAATCAGTGGGCAGGCTCCAGGGTTCTGTTTGAAAAGTCGACGAGTGACAAAAGATGCAACACCCGCCCCCGCGGGCAACGAAAATCGACAAGACGTCACAACGGCTATCAAGCAGTGCTTAGAGCCTAGTCGACAACCTGGGATCAGGGTGGGTTCAGAATTAAAAACCGGCCCCGATTTTCGTGTGGGAGCAAAGCCTGCTCGCGAGACCGGCACCTCGTTCTTTGAAAAACCGCATCGCCTTCATCGCGGGCAAGCCTTGCTCCCATACAAGGAGTCGCCACCCGGCAGATGAGTATTCGAGCCTACCGCGGCTCGATATGAGCAATCATCAACTGCACCGTTTCCTGGCCGCGGAATTCGTTGAGGTCGAGCTTGTAGGCCAGTTCGACCCAGCGCACGGTGGGGTTTGGCCAGATCTCGCGGTCGATGCCGAAGGCGATGCCATCGAGCTTCACCGAGCCGCATTCGCTCTTGAGCACCACCTTCAGGTGCCGCTCGCCCACCACCCGCTGTTCGACCAACTGGAACACGCCGTGGAACATCGGCTCCGGAAAGTGTTGGCCCCAGGGGCCAGCGTGGCGCAGCGCCCGGGCCAGTTCCAAGTGAAATTCCTCCACCGCCAGGGTGCCGTCCGACAACAGGCGCCCGGTCAGGTCTTCTTCGCGCAATTGCCTACGCACTTCGGCGTCGAACGCCTCGGCGAACAACGGGAAATTCGCTTCCGGCAACGTCAGCCCCGCCGCCATGGCGTGACCGCCGTACTTGCTGATCAGGGTCGGATGCTGCGCCGCCACGACGCTCAGCGCATCGCGAATATGAAACCCCGGCACCGAGCGGCCCGAGCCCTTGAGTAGGCCGTCGCCGGCATCGGCAAAGGCAATGGTTGGACGGAAATAGCGCTCTTTCATACGCGAGGCGAGGATACCGATGACGCCTTGGTGCCACTGCGGATCGAACAGGCACAAACCGAACGGCATCGACTCCACCGGCAGGTCCTTGAGCTGGGCCAGGGCTTCGCGCTGCATACCCTGCTCGATGGATTTGCGATCCTGGTTCATGCCGTCCAACTGCGCCGCCATCTCCCGCGCCAGGGCCGCGTCGTCAGTGAGCAGGCACTCGATGCCCAGGCTCATGTCGTCCAGGCGTCCGGCCGCATTCAGGCGCGGGCCGAGGATAAATCCGAGGTCCGTCGAGGTAATGCGCGAATGGTCGCGCTTGGCAACTTCGAGGATCGCCTTGATACCCGGACGGGCACGCCCGGCGCGAATCCGTTCCAGGCCCTGATGCACCAGGATCCGGTTATTGGCGTCCAGGGGCACTACGTCGGCCACACTGCCCAGAGCCACCAGGTCCAACAATTCACCGATGTTCGGTTGGGGTTTGCTGGCGTACCAGCCCAGGCTACGCAAACGTGCCCGCAGCGCCATCAGCACATAGAAGATCACGCCGACACCCGCCAGCGCCTTGCTCGGAAACTCACAGCCCGGCTGGTTCGGATTGACGATGGCATCGGCCGCCGGCAGTTCGAGGCCCGGCAAGTGGTGGTCGGTGACCAGCACCTTGAGCCCCGCCGCTTTTGCCGCCGCCACGCCTTCCACGCTGGAAATACCGTTGTCCACGGTGATCAGCAACTGCGGCTCGCGGCTCAAGGCGACTTCGACGATTTCCGGGGTCAGCCCGTAGCCGTATTCGAAGCGATTGGGCACCAGATAGTCGACATGGGCCGCGCCGAGCAGGCGCAGCCCGAGCATGCCCACGGTACTGGCGGTCGCACCGTCGGCATCAAAATCACCGACGATCAGGATCCGCTGGCGTTGCTCCAGCGCCACCACCAGCAGGTCCACCGCCGCGTCGATGCCCTTGAGTTGCTGATAAGGAATCAAGCGCGCCAGGCTCTTGTCCAGTTCAGCCTCGGACTGCACGCCACGAGCCGCGTACAGGCGGGTCAACAGCGGCGGCAGGTCACCAAGGAATGGCAGGGTGTCGGGTAGCTGGCGGGGTTCTATGCGCATGGGGTGACGGATATTTCTCTATAGATCATGGGAATTGTTATGAGGGAGCTTGTGTAGGAGCGGGCTTGCTCGCGAAGGCGGCGGCATATCAACATAGATGCAAGCTGATCTACCGTCTTCGCGAGCAAGCCCGCTCCCACAATGGTCCGCTCAATACCGCGTCAATGGATCAGCCGCGCTCGCCCGTCAACCATTGCAACTGCACTTCATGCTGGCCACGGTCGTCGGTCACGAAAATCGTCCCTTCGCTGATCATCACATCCCACTTGATGACCCGGGGCATGTCTTGGGCCAGGGTTTCCAGCACTTCCTGGGGCACGGCGGCGATGTTGACGTTTTTCAGGTTCTTGACGGCCGGAATCACCTTGCCTTCCCACACCCGCAGGCTGCCGTAAGCCAGCAGGCTGGTGCGCTCGGTGCGACGCGAGCACCAGGTCAGGCGGTCGGCGTCGGGCTGGCCGACTTCGATCCAATGCAGCACACGGTCATCCAGACTTTTTTCCCACAGCGCAGGTTCATCGACGTCTGACAGACCACGACCGAATGCCAGCAGCTCGTTGTACCAGAATGCGTAGGCCAACAGACGCACGGTCATGCGCTCCTCGGTTTCCGAAGGATGGCGGGCAATGGTCTGCTTCACGTTCTCGTACACATTGCGGTCGAGGTCGGTGAGGTTCAGTTCAAACTTATAAGTCGTGGACGGCTGGGCCATGAACGGGCTTCTTGATACGAGGAAAGGCGGCAAGTCTAACCGATGACACGGGCAATCCACGAATTGCCGACCATCAACCTGCGGCGACTGACACTGGCCTATGATAAAACGCTCTATTCGTTCTGCTTTTGTCCTACAGGATTTCTTATGTCGCTTACTGCCAAACCCCTTGCCGGCGTCAAAGTCATCGAACTCGGTACCTTGATCGCGGGGCCTTTTGCCTCGCGCATCTGCGGTGAATTCGGGGCCGAGGTCATCAAGGTCGAATCGCCTGACGGCGGCGACCCCTTACGCAAGTGGCGCAAGCTGTATGAAGGGACATCGTTATGGTGGTTCGTCCAGGCCCGCAACAAAAAATCCCTGACCCTGAACCTCAAGCACCCCGAAGGCCTGGCGATCCTGAAGAAGCTGATCGGCGAAGCCGACATCCTGATCGAGAATTTTCGCCCCGGCGTGCTGGAAAAGCTCGGCCTGGGCTGGGATGTACTGCACGCGCTGAACCCGAAACTGGTGATGGTGCGGCTTTCAGGCTTTGGCCAGACCGGCCCCATGAAAGATCAGCCCGGGTTCGGCGCGGTGGGTGAATCCATGGGCGGCCTGCGCTACATCACCGGGTTCGAGGACCGCCCGCCGGTGCGCACCGGGATCTCCATCGGCGACTCGATCGCGGCGCTCTGGGGCGTGATCGGCGCACTGATGGCCCTGCGTCACCGCGAAATCAACGGCGGTACCGGACAAGTGGTCGATGTGGCGTTGTACGAGGCGATCTTCGCCATGATGGAAAGCATGGTGCCGGAGTTCGACGTGTTCGGTTTCATCCGCGAGCGCACCGGCAATATCATGCCCGGCATCACCCCCTCGTCGATCCACACCAGTGCCGACGGCAAGCACGTGCAGATTGGCGCCAACGGCGATGCGATCTTCAAGCGTTTCATGCAGATCATCGGCCGTGACGACCTGGCCAATGACCCGCAACTGGCCAGCAACGACGGCCGTGACAGCCGCCGCGACGAGCTGTATGGCGTGATCGATCGTTGGGTCAACTCGCTACCGCTCGATACGGTCATCGAGCAGTTGAACCAGGCCGGGGTGCCAGCCAGCCGGATCTTCAGTGCCGAGGATATGTTCAGCGACCCGCAGTTCCTCGCCCGGGAAATGTTTCTGCAGGCCAAGCTGCCGGACGGCAAGGCGTTCAAGATGCCGGGCATCGTACCGAAACTCTCCGACACCCCGGGTACCTCCGAATGGGTCGGGCCGGCGCTGGGAGAGCACAACGCCCAAGTGCTCGGTGAGCTTGGCTACGATGCCCAGCAGATCGCCAAACTGCGCACCGACGGAGCCATTTGACGCGCCACCGGGGTTCGGCGGTGAACGAAAACCTGTGTTCACTGAAGATCAACGGTGGGAGCGGGCTTGCTCGCGAAGGCGGCGCATCAGTCGATATCAATGTTGAATATCGGCCCCTTTCGCGAGCCCGTTCCCACAAAGATTCGGCGTTGCTCCGTGGCCGAGCGCACTAAAACCTTAAATCCCAGGCAAAAAGAAACCCCGAGAAGTGGGGAGACGACTCGGGGTTAAACGTGACCATTCGAGGTCAGTACAACAAGCGACAAGCACCGGAGCACAATGCTCGCTCTTGTTGGTAAAAGGTCTGACTCACCAAGACGTAAGAAGGTTCCCACAAACTTCGTTCAATTCGGGACAGCCATCACCTTGTCGCGCGCCAGATTACGCAGCGCCGCGATCACACAGGGCTCCAGGCGTCCCTCGGCAATCAGCACATCGCGATGCAAGCCATCGACCACATCCGTCAGTTGGCGCTTGTCGGTCAATTGGGCCCGGTTGAACACCCGTTCGACGATGATGCTTCCGACGGCATTTTTCAGCGTTATCAAGCATTCGCCCTTGGCGCCGGAGGGAGTCAGCGTAACCTGATACGGGCTTAAAGCCTCACCTAGCAATAGGCTGATACTTTCCATTCGCTCACCCTTCAATAGTCCGAAAACAGCTGCATGTACACAGTAAGTGACCGTGGGCCACAGCAGAAAGTTCGTCAGCGCACCGAACCGGCGTACCTCAAACCTGTTCAACCGAGCATGCGCGTCCAATATGACAGGGAAACAACAACCGTCGCTGCAAGCCATTTGCGTGGCGAGCGGCCTCGGTCACGCCAGGAGTTTCTCGGAGCGGCTCCAGCGGCGGCCGACATCGATCCACCCGCCTAAAATTCCGCGCAACTGCCCATCGGCCCCGTAGAAGGGCACCGACCAATGATAGATTTCCCGCAATCCGTTGCTGAACATCAACTGACGGTCGACGAATCGAGGCTGCCCGGTACGCAGTTGCTCCATCACCTCCCCATGTAGCAGCTCAGCAGTGTCCGCAGGAAACGGTGCAGAGTCAGTCAACCGCGTCCCCCGCAGCTTTTCGAAGCGGGTCGCTAGCTGCTCTTCGTAGCTTTTGTTGCACATGACCAGGCGTCCTTCGAGATCACGGATGAAAATCGGATCGGGAATGGCATCCATCAAGGCTCTCTGGAGCATCAACTGGTCTTTGAGGACCGCCTCGGCCTTGAGGCGCTGATCGATCTGAATCTGCAGGCGGCGATTCCACAACAGGGACAGCAGGCCGAACATCACGACCACGGTCACACACCAGTAACCCCACTGAGACACACGCGACCAGAACGACGGCGCCTGGCTGGGGGTAATGCCCGCCATCCATTTGGAGCGCAGCGCGCGCATCTCATTGGCCGGGAAGGCTTCCAGCGCTTTATTCAAAATGGCCAGCAACGGTGTCAGATCCTGGCGCACGGCCAGGTAGTCCGGTTCCCACTTGCCCTCAAGGTTTCTTCCTACTTGCAATTGCCCAGCGGGATAGAGATGCACCCCCGTTTCATTTTCAATGGTGGCGTAGGCTTCCCGGCTCTCCACCAGCGCCCGTGCCTCTCCATACGTCTTGACCGTGCGCAGCTCAATGGCCGGGTAGTCACGCCTGATTTCCGCCTCCAGGGCATGCCGTGCCGGCAAAGCCAGGATCTTGCCCTCGAGCTGCTCCATGGAATGAAGCGCAGACTCCCCGTCACGTCCGACGAATACCCAGCCGGAACCGCCAAATGCATGGCTGAAACTCAGGAAATTCCTGCGTTCATCGTTCATCGCCAGCGTGGTCGTCATGTCGGCCTCGCCATTCTCCAGCATCGCCAGCAACTGATCGGGGGAAAACGACTCCCGATGCACGAACTCAAGCCCCGTCATTTGCGCAATGCGCTGGAGAATGTCGTGGTTCAGGCCGTTCCACTGCCCCAGCTCATTTTTGAACAGGTACAACGGAAACTGCATCGAGGCCACGATGACCCGTGGGTTTTCCTTGATCCACTTCAGCTCCTGCGCGTCCAGCACCAACCGCTCATCGGGCTCGAACGGTGGCGTTTCGATGGCCGCCAGTTGTGCCGCGCCGCTCCATTGCGCCAAGTACATCAGGGCCAGGCCTATCACCCAGCTCAGGGCTGGTTTGCATCGGATAAAAAACAACATCTGCACTTCCTTCGAGATAACCCGCCCCTCCCTCCAAGGGCGAAAACCCGGCCAGTTTGGCATGCAGAAACAAGAAAGCCCGTCAGGAGACGGGCTTCAAAATGTGACAGGTTTCAGCGGGTCAGAGCGGCTTGCCGCGGTTGCCATGCTGACTGACAAAGGCCTGCACGGCTTTCAAGTCATTGGGCAACACGGTGCAACGCTCATCTCGCTCAAACAAATCAGAAAGGTGTGCAGGGAGTTCAAGCGCTTTTCCTACACCCGCTTTCTCCACCGCTTCCGGGAACTTGACCGGATGAGCGGTGCCGAGGATCACCATCGGGATGTCCAGGCTGCGACGGCACTCACGAGCGGCTCTCACGCCGATAGCGGTGTGCGGATCGAGCAATTCACCGCTTTGCTCGAACACCTCGGCAATGGTTTCGCAGGTTTGCGCATCGTCCACCGCCAGGGAGTCGAACAACTTGCGGGCTTCGGTCCAGCGCTCAGGCTCGACGCTGAAGCCACCGCCCTGGCGGAAGCTGTCCATCAGGCCGGCAATCGCTGCGCCATTGCGACCGTGCAGATCGAACAGCAGGCGCTCGAAGTTCGACGACACCATGATATCCATGGAAGGCGAGAGCGTGGCGTGCAGGGTTTCCTTGACGTACTGGTTACCGCTCATGAAGCGATGCAGGATGTCATTGCGATTGGTGGCGACGATCAATTGATTGATCGGCAGCCCCATGTTGCGCGCCAGGTAACCGGCGAAGATATCGCCGAAGTTACCGGTAGGCACCGAGAACGACACCGAACGGGCCGGGCCGCCCAGCTGCAGGGCCGCATGGAAGTAATAAACGATCTGGGCCATGATCCGCGCCCAGTTGATCGAGTTCACCGCCACCAGGCGCGTGCCCTTGAGGAAACTCTGGTCGGCGAAACTGGCCTTGACCATTTCCTGGCAGTCATCGAAGTTGCCTTCGATGGCGATGTTGTGGATGTTATCGCCGAAAATCGTCGTCATCTGCCGACGCTGGACTTCCGAGACGCGGTTGTGCGGGTGCAGGATGAAAATGTCGACGTTATCGCAATGCTTGCAGCCTTCGATGGCGGCCGAACCGGTATCGCCAGACGTTGCACCGACAATCACCACACGCTCGCCGCGCTTTTGCAGCACGTAGTCGAGCAGACGACCGAGCAATTGCAGGGCGAAGTCCTTGAATGCCAGGGTCGGACCGTGGAACAGCTCCATCACCCACTCGTTACCGTTGAGCTGACGCAAAGGTGCGATGGCGTTGTGGGAAAAGACGCCATAGGTCTCTTCCAGAATCTTTTTGAAATCGGCGTCCGGGATGCTGCCGGTGACGAACGGGCGCATCACCCGGAAGGCCAGCTCGTGATACGGCAGGCCGGCCCAGGAGGCAATTTCTTCCTGGGTGAAACGCGGCAGGTTTTCCGGCACATAGAGGCCGCCGTCGGTAGCTAGGCCGGCCAACAGGACATCTTCGAAATTCAGGGCCGGTGCCTGGCCGCGGGTGCTGATATAGCGCATGGGGCAAACCTTCGGTTTGGGCTTCAAGCCTCAGGCCACAAGCGGCAAGTGAGAAGCGGCTCGGCTTCTACTTGCAGCTCGCGGCTTGGCGCTTGCCGCTAAATTAATTCAAATGTTCAACGCGGATACGGACCACCGGACCCACGACGCCCTGCAGGGCCTCCAGCGCAGTGATCGCATCGTTGATGCGTTGCTCGACCACACGGTGGGTCAGCAGGATCATCGGCACCAGGCCGTCGTGCTCCTCGACTTCCTTCTGCATGATCGACTCGATGTTGATGCCACGCTCCGAAAGAATGCTCGCCACCTGGGCCAGGACGCCTGGATGGTCCTTGGCCTGGATACGCAGGTAGTAGGCACTTTCGCATGCTTCGATCGGAAGAATCGGGTGATCCGACAACGAGTCTGGCTGGAACGCCAGGTGCGGCACACGGTTCTCCGGATCGGAGGTCATGGCGCGAACCACATCCACCAGATCGGCCACCACCGAGGAGGCCGTCGGTTCCATGCCAGCACCGGCGCCGTAGAACAGGGTCGAGCCGGCCGCATCACCGTTGACCATCACCGCGTTCATCACGCCGTTGACGTTAGCGATCAGGCGGTCGGCCGGGATCAGCGTCGGGTGCACGCGCAGCTCGATGCCGCTGGCGGTGCTGCGAGCCACGCCCAGGTGCTTGATGCGGTAGCCCAAAGCTTCGGCGTAGTTCACGTCAGCGGTGGTCAGCTTGGTGATGCCTTCGGTGTAGGCTTTGTCGAACTGCAGCGGGATACCGAAGGCGATGGACGCCAGGATCGTCAGCTTGTGCGCCGCGTCGATGCCTTCCACGTCGAAGGTCGGATCGGCCTCGGCATAACCCAGGGCCTGGGCTTCGGCGAGCACGTCCTCGAAGGTGCGACCCTTCTCGCGCATCTCGGTAAGGATGAAGTTGCCGGTGCCGTTGATGATCCCGGCCACCCAGTTGATGCGGTTGGCCGACAAGCCTTCACGAATCGCCTTGATCACCGGAATGCCACCGGCCACGGCGGCTTCGAACGCAACGATCACGCCCTTCTCGCGAGCCTTGGCGAAAATCTCATTACCGTGAACAGCGATAAGCGCCTTGTTCGCGGTGACCACATGCTTGCCATTCTCGATGGCTTTGAGTACCAGCTCGCGGGCAACGGTATAGCCGCCCATCAGCTCTATGACGATGTCGATCTCAGGGTTCGTGGCCACTTCGAAGACATCGTTGGTAATCGCAATACCGGTCGTCTGGAACTGAGGCTTTGGCGTGCGCATGGCAATTTGTGCCACTTCGATTCCACGCCCGGCACGCCGGGAAATTTCCTCGGCGTTACGCTGAAGTACGTTGAAGGTGCCGCCACCGACGGTACCTAACCCACAGATGCCTACTTTGACCGGATTCACTCTTGACTCCCCATGAAACGGCCGACGCAAGGTCGGCCGTGAAATACAGCCACGCAGTAACGCGACTTAGTGTTTAACGGCCCGGCGAAGGTTTCGCCGAGCCGAGATCTTCAGAAACAGACCACGCATGATCATTTCGCACCAAGGGCCAGTTTGGCGACTTGTGGCGCCGGCTGGTAGCCCGGAATTACCTGACCGTCCGCCAAAACAATCGCTGGCGTACCGTTCACACCTATTGACTGCCCAAGGGCAAACTGCTTGGAAACCGGGTTCTCGCACTTGGCGGCCTTGATTTCCTTGCCATCGACCATCTTGTCCATGGCCGCTTTCTTGTCCTTGGAGCACCAGACCGCCTGCAACTGTTCGTCACCCGGCGAACCCAGGCCCTGGCGCGGGAAGGCAACGTAGCGCACTTCGATACCGCGCTTGTTCAGCTCCGGCACTTCGGCGTGCAGCTTGTGGCAATACGGGCAAGTGGTGTCGGTGAATACCGTGATATGGGATTTGGTTTCACCGATCGCAGGGTAAACCACGGTTTCGGCAACCGGGATGCCGTTGATCAGTTTGGAAATGCCCTGGCGCTCGGTGATCTCGGTGAGATTGACCGGCTTGCCGTCCTTGAGCTCGAACAGGTTGCCCTGGACGATGTACTGGCCGTCAGCGCTGGCGTACAAGACCCGGCTGCCCTTGAGCTTGACCTCATACAGGCCGGCCATGGGGCTGGCGGAGATGGCTTCGATCGGCACTTCGAGCTGAAGGTTTTCCAGGCTCTTGCGGATAGCCTTGTCGGCCGCGTCGTCAGCGATGGCAAAGGTACTGGCCAGCGCGATGGCGGCGGCGGTGAACAACTGGATCAAACGCATGGGGACTCCTGAGGCGAACAAATGGGACGGGGAAACGCCGACCCGCAGATTCGGGTTCCAGCCGCCCACTGTGCAAACCGGCAAAGCCTACCACATAAGGGCTGAGTGGCCGAATGCCGGTGACGCACGACGTTGGTGGAGGCTGTTCTGTGGGGGCTTCATTCAGCCCCGAGGATGATGCTTGGCATGCAGGTCCTGCAATCGCGCCCGGGCTACGTGCGTGTAGATCTGGGTGGTGGACAGGTCGCTGTGGCCCAGCAGCATCTGCACCACTCGCAAGTCGGCGCCGTGGTTGAGCAGGTGCGTGGCGAAGGCATGGCGTAAGGTGTGGGGCGAGAGGGACTTGCCGATCCCGGCCACCTTGGCCTGGTGCTTGATGCGGTGCCAGAAGGTCTGGCGGGTCATCTGCTCGCCACGCAGGCTTGGAAACAGCACGTCGCTGGGCCGCCCGCCCAGCAGCTCATGACGGGCGTCGCGCATGTAACGCTCGACCCAGACGATCGCTTCCTCGCCCATCGGCACCAGACGCTCCTTGCTGCCCTTGCCCATCACCCGCAGCACGCCCTGGCGCAAGTTGACCTGCTCCAGCGTGAGGCTGATCAATTCGGTGACCCGCAGGCCGCAGGCGTACAAGACCTCCAGCATGGCCCGGTCGCGTTGACCGATAGCCTCGCTGAGGTCCGGCGCCGCCAGCAACGCCTCCACATCCGCTTCTGACAAGGACTTGGGCAGCGGACGCCCCAGCTGCGGCATTTCCACACGCAAGGTCGGATCGACGGCAATCAGCTTTTCCCGCAACAAATAGCGATAAAAACCGCGCAGACCGGAGAGAAAACGTGCCGTGGAGCGCGGTTTGTAGTTCTGCTCAAGGCGCCAGGCCAGGTGATCGAGGATCAACTCCCGCCCGGCATTGGCCAGCTCCAGGCCTTTTTCCTGCAACCAACCATTGAACAGTGCCAGATCGCTGCGATAGGCATCACGGGTGTTATCGGACAGGCCCTTCTCCAGCCACAAGGCGTCGAGAAACTGGTCTATCAGGGGATGATCGATGGCTGGCATAAAAACTCATGAAGGATGCGGGCACACACTGCATCGAAATGAAAAATCAAGGTATGCAGGGTGCTCAAAGACCAAATCCCAGGCAACAAAAAAGCAGCCCGCAGGCTGCTTTTTTTGCATCGGAAGCTGGACTTAAGCCAGTTTTTCCTTGATGCGAGCTGCTTTACCGGACAGGTCACGCAGGTAGTACAGCTTGGCTTTACGCACGTCACCGCGACGTTTCACAGCCATGCTGTCGATTTGCGGGCTGTAGGTCTGGAAAGTACGCTCTACGCCAACACCGTTGGAGATTTTACGAACAGTGAAAGCACTGTTCACACCACGGTTACGCTTGGCGATAACGACGCCTTCGAACGCTTGCAGACGCGAACGGTCGCCTTCCTTCACTTTCACCTGAACGACAATGGTGTCGCCCGGGGCAAAGGTAGGGATTTCTTTGGTCATCTGCTCTGCTTCGAGTGCAAGGATGATTTTGTTAGTCATGCTGTGCTCCTAAGGCAAGTCGTCGGACTTACCATCGATACGTTGTTAACTATCGTCCCGCTCGCGGATGTATTCCTCGAGCAGCTTCTTCTCTTCTCCAGAAAGCGAGCGGCTTTCCAGAAGATCGGCGCGTCGTTCATAGGTCCGACCAAGGGACTGCTGTAAACGCCAACGCCGGATGTGCGCGTGGTTGCCACTTAGCAACACGTCGGGAACACGCTGATCCGCATACACCTCCGGTCGGGTGTAGTGCGGGCAATCCAGCAGACCATCCGTAAAGGAATCTTCCTCAGCGGAATCTGCATGCCCTAAAGCTCCAGGCAGCAGTCGTGTAACCGCGTCGATCAGGACCATCGCCGGCAGCTCGCCGCCAGACAGTACATAGTCGCCAATCGACCACTCTTCATCGACATGAGCTTCAATGAAACGCTCGTCAATGCCTTCATAACGGCCGGCAATCAGGATCAATGCATCCGAATTCGCCAACTCGCGTACCGCCGACTGAGTCAGCTGGCGGCCTTGGGGCGACAGGTAAATCACCTTCGCACCCTCCCCGGCTGCGTTTCTGGCCTGAACCAGAGCGTCTTCCAGGGGCTTGATCTTCATCACCATGCCCGGACCACCGCCAAACGGGCGATCGTCCACAGTGTGATGCCGATCCGTGGTGTAGTCCCGCGGATTCCAACAAGTGAGCTGCAACAGCTCCTGTTTCACCGCGCGGCTGGTTATGCCGTACTCGCTGATGGCGGAAAACATCTCGGGAAACAGCGTGATGACTTCAACGCGCAAATTAGCCACGTTTAGAAATCCGCATCCCATTCCACCTTCATCTCGCCAGCTGCAAGGTCAACGGCCAACACGCATTGCTCGGTATAGGGCAACAGGCGTTCGCGATCATCCAGGCTGCCGACGCAAGGCTTGACCACCATGACATCGTTCGAACCGGTCTCGAGCAGGTGATCGATTTTCCCGAGCAATTGCCCGAGGTGGTCGATGACCTTCAGACCCACCAGCTGGTACCAGTAGTACTCGCCGTCGGTCAGTTCAGGGAACAGGTTGCGTGGCACGCAGATCTCATAACCGGCCAGAAGACGCGCTTCTTCACGATCATCGAGATCCTTGAGCTTTGCGACCAGGAACTTGTCGTTCCCACGTCCGCTGACCAGCTCAACCTGTTTCACGCTACCTTCGCGCTTGAGCGTCCAGGTTTTGTAGTCCAACAGGTTTTTGATCGGATCAGTAAAGGAATACACCTTCACTTCGCCGCGAACGCCATGAACAGAGTAAATCTTGCCGACAACGATCAAATCATCAGCGTCTTTTGGCGTCGCGTTCATATTGCTCAGGCCGCAGCCTTAGCCGATTCCTTCAACAACTGAGCAACACGCTCAGAAGGTTGTGCACCAACGCTCAGCCAGTAGGCTACGCGCTCTTGGTTCACGGACAGACGAACTTCCTGACCACGGGCAACAGGGTTGAAGAAACCAACCTGTTCCTTGTGGGAACCGTCACGCGGGTTGCGGCTGTCGGTTACGGTCAGGTGGTAAAACGGGCGCTTTTTGGAGCCGCCAAGGGCAAGACGGATTGTTAGCATGTGAACATCGTTCCTGTAGTCGGTGCTGCAAATCTAAATGCACAGCGGGCATAGGTGCCCGAAAGGCCGCATATTCTAAGGAATATCCGGACTTTTGCAAATGTCTTTTTCCGGCGTCTATCGGCATGCCATTCAGATCTGCCATGAAGCCGTCGTTGAAAACGGCCGGTCAGCGCCCGCCGATGGCGGGTTGGCTGGAGATCCCACGTCCCCGTGGGCAGCACCGGCATGACTGCCGGTGCCTGGATTCTTTACATCTTGGGCATGCCACCGCCGGGCAACATACCGCCCATGCCGCGCATCATCTTGGCCATCCCGCCCTTGGCGGAGAATTTCTTCATCATCTTCTGCATCTGCTTGTGCTGCTTGATCAAGCGACCGATGTCCTGCACCTGGGTGCCGGAACCCATGGCGATACGGCGCTTGCGCGAACCGCTGATCAGGTCAGGGTCGCGGCGCTCGGCCGGGGTCATGGAATTGATGATGGCCTCCATCTGCTTGAACTGCTTTTCAGCCGCGCCCTGGGCATTGCCCATCTGCGCCAGGTTCACGCCACCGATGTTCGGCAGTTTGTCCATGAGCCCGCCAAGGCCGCCCATGTTCTTCATTTGTTGCAGCTGGTCGCGGAAATCTTCGAGGTCGAAGCCCTTGCCCTTCTTCAGCTTCTTGGCCAGTTTGTCGGCCTTGTCCTTGTCGAGGGTCTGCTCGGCCTGCTCGATCAGGCTGAGCACGTCGCCCATGCCGAGGATGCGCGAAGCGATACGCTCAGGGTGGAACGGCTCGAGCGCTTCGCTCTTCTCGCCCATACCGATGAACTTGATCGGCTTGCCGGTGATGGCGCGCACCGACAGCGCGGCACCGCCACGGGCATCGCCGTCGACCTTGGTCAGGATCACACCGGTCAGCGGCAGTGCATCACCGAACGCCTTGGCGGTGTTGGCCGCGTCCTGGCCGGTCATGGCGTCGACCACGAACAGGGTTTCCACCGGGTTGATCGCGGCATGCAGCGCCTTGATCTCGCCCATCATCTCTTCATCGATGTGCAGGCGACCGGCGGTATCGACGATGACCACGTCGATGAATTTCAGCTTGGCTTCTTTAATAGCCGCCTGGGCGATGTCCACCGGCTTCTGGCTCAGGTCGGACGGGAAGAACGTCACGCCGATGTCATTGGCCAGGGTTTCCAGCTGCTTGATCGCCGCCGGGCGGTAGATGTCCGCGGACACCACCATCACCGACTTCTTCTTGCGCTCCTTGAGGAAGCGCGCAAGCTTGCCGGCCGTGGTGGTCTTGCCCGCGCCCTGCAGGCCTGCCATCAGGACCACGGCAGGTGGCACCGCGCTCAGGTTCAAGTCTTCGTTGGCGGCGCCCATCAGGCTTTCGAGTTCGGCCTGGACGATCTTCACGAACGCCTGGCCTGGCGTCAGGCTGCGCGACACTTCAGTGCCGACGGCGCGTTCCTTGACCGAATTGACGAAGTCCTTGACCACCGGCAGGGCGACGTCGGCTTCGAGCAACGCCATGCGCACTTCGCGCAGGGTGTCTTTGATGTTGTCCTCGGTCAGTTTCGCCTTGCCGGTGACATGGCGCAGCGTCTGCGAGAGACGGTCGGTTAGGTTTTCAAACATGCGCGATCCTTTCAGGCCCAGATGAGACCGGGATAATGGCGGCCCAGACCGTGAAAAATGTGCTCGGCGAGCCTGCGGCGTGGGCAGGTCGCGGATTATAGCGAAGATGCGTGCGACGTACAGCTTACTGTCAGTTGCGGTGGTCTTTCGTGCGATGGGGGTTCTATGCCAAACTCAGCGACTTTCGGGCCTGCCTAACAGGATTTATGCTCCCCTTGTCACCCAGCTTGCTTGCTACCCTCGCCGCCGCCTGCCTTTATGCCGCTGCGACCCTCTATCAAGGCACCCGCCTGGCCACCGGCGCCAAGGCGAACAAACGCCTGCTGGTCATGCTTGGCGTGCTGGCGGTGCTCGGCCACGCGGCCAGCCTTTATACCCACTTGATGACGCCAATCGGCCTGGGCCTGGACTTTTTCAACGCTGCCAGCCTGATCGCCGTGGCCGTGATCGCCCTGACGCTGATCGCCTGCTCGCGCATCCCGGTGGAAAACCTGCTGGTACTGCTCTTCCCGCTGGGGCTGGCCACGGTGCTGCTGGCGCAGTTCGCGCCGTCGGGCACGGTGCAAATCATCGACGAGGAGCCAGGCATCCTGGCGCACATCCTGCTGTCGATCCTCGCCTACGGCCTGTTCACCATTGCGGTGTTCCAGGCGCTGCTGCTGCTGGTGCAAGACCACCAACTCAAGCACAAGCACCCGTCCGGACTGATCCGCAACTTCCCGCCGCTGCAAACCATGGAAAGCCTGTTGTTTGGCTTCCTCTGGGCCGGCTGGACCCTGCTGTCGCTGTCGCTGATCTCCGGCTGGCTGTTTGTCGAGAACCTGTTCGCCCAGCACCTGGTGCACAAGACCCTGCTGGCCTGCCTGGCGTGGGTGGTGTTCAGCGTGTTGCTGTGGGGGCGCAACCGGCTCGGCTGGCGCGGCCATAAAGCGATTCGCTGGACCCTGGCCGGTTTCTGCCTGCTGATGCTGGCTTACTTCGGCAGCAAGCTGGTCCGTGAATACATTCTGCATATCTGACGGACGGCCCTGATGGATACGTTGCCCGTGGGGCCACTGCTTGCTGTGCTGGTCGTGCTGATCCTCTGGTCAGCCCTGTTCACCGCGATCGAAGCCGCCCAGCTACACCTGCTGGCCCAGCGCAAGGCATCGCGCGCCAACGACAAACCGCCCGTGACGCTGAACTTCCCCCGGGACAGCCTGATTCTGTGCAATACCCTCTGCCGTACCCTGGCCGTGGTGCTCGGCACCTTGCTGGCGATTTTTACCTGGCTGGAAAACGGCCCGTGGGCGGCCTGGCTCGGCACCAGTGTGGCCCTGCTGGTCTTCGCCGATTACCTGCCGCGCACCCTGGCCATCCGCCAACCCGATGCGGTGCTGGCACTGGGCAATGCCCTGCTTGGCGTGCCATTGAAGATTCTTTATCCATTGGCCTGGCTGCTGAATGGCGTCAGTCAGTTGCTGCTGCGTCCGTTTGCCCGCAAGGCCAGCGCGGTCCAGCAAAGCGATGACGAAACATCCCTTGCACCGCGCAACGAGCACGAACCCGAACACCACGGCAGCCGCCTGCACACCCTTTCCGGCATCCACGCCCTGGACAACATTACCGTCAACGACATCCTCCTGCCGCGCAGTGAGGTCGATGGCATCAACCTTGATGACCCGATTGGTGAGATCATTGAACAGTTGCGCCTGAATCGTCGTACCCGTCTGCCGGTGTTCCACAGCGACATCAACCAGGTCGAGGCAGTACTCAACACCCGCCAGATCCGCCATCTGCTGGCAGACGCGAGCCTGACCAAGGAAGCGCTGCTGGCTGCCTGCCACGAACCTTACTTCGTGCCTGAGAGCACCCCGCTGCAGCTGCAATTGTTGAACTTCCACAAGCAGCAGCGGCGCCTGGGCATGGTGGTGGACGAATACGGCGAAGTATTGGGCATCGTCACCCTGGAAGACATCCTCGAAGAAATCGTCGGCGAATTCGAAAGTGAGCACAGCCTCGATAATCCCCACGTTCATCCCCAGCCCGATGGCCGCCTGATCATCGATGGCGCGGCGTCGATCCGTGAACTGAACCGGACCCTGGGCTGGCACTTGCCTTGCGATGGCCCCAAGACCCTCAACGGGCTGGTGACCGAAGCCCTGGAAACCATTCCCGAAAGCCCGGTATGCCTGAAGATCGGCCGTTATCGGCTGGAAATCATCGAAACCGTGGACAACCGCGTCAGCCAGGTGCTGGTGTGGCATAACAGTTCGGTGCCCGCTGCTCTCTAAACCCGTGGCGAGGGAACTTGCTCCCTCGCCACGGGGTTCTTCGCAAGCTTCACTATTTTGTGGCTCACTTGTCGAATCGTTAGCCCCCTTCCTATACTCAACCCGCTTACCCAGCCCCGCCCGAATCCTGTGCTTACCCCGCACTCAGCCGGTTCCGGCCAGACCATCGGCAAAATCCGCATCAGCCCTGCGACTGTTCCTACCTGAAACAGCGAAAGCGGCCTAACCCACATCCCTGGGTGTTCGACCATAATAATTCGCTCCAACGGAGCACATGACTGTCAGGGATAAGCGCATGACGACCACCACCTGCAATGACGCTGTGTCGGCCCAGCCGACGAACTCCGCCACCCGCGTGGCGACCGCGAGTTTCATCGGCACCGCCATCGAGTTCTACGACTTCTATGTATACGCCACGGCCGCGGCCCTGGTGATCGGGCCGGTGTTCTTTCCTCAAACCTCAGGCACGGCACAGATGCTGTCGTCCTTCCTGACCTTCGGCATCGCCTTCCTCGCCCGCCCACTGGGTTCTTTGTTGTTCGGCCACTTCGGCGACCGGATCGGGCGCAAGTCCACGCTGGTGGCCTCCCTGTTGCTGATGGGCGTGTGCACCACCCTCATCGGCGTGCTGCCGGGTTACGCCAGCATTGGCGCGTGGGCACCGATCCTGCTGTGCCTGCTGCGGTTCGGCCAGGGCCTGGGGCTGGGTGGTGAATGGGGCGGCGCGGCACTGCTCGCCACCGAGAACGCGCCCAAAGGCAAACGCGCCTGGTTCGGCATGTTCCCGCAATTGGGGCCATCCATCGGCTTCCTGGCGGCCAACGGCTTGTTCCTGACCCTGGCCATGACCCTGGACGACGAGCAGTTCCGCTCCTGGGGCTGGCGGATTCCGTTCCTGCTCAGTGCCGTGCTGGTGATCGTCGGCCTCTATGTGCGGCTCAAGCTCCACGAAACCCCGGTATTTGCCAACGCCATGGCCCGCCAGGAGCGGGTGAAGGTGCCGTTGGTCGAGCTGTTCAGCCAGTACTGGGCACCGACGCTGCTGGGCGCGGCGGCGATGGTGGTGTGCTACGCGCTGTTCTACATCTCGACGGTATTTTCCCTGAGCTACGGCGTGTCCACTCTCGGCTACAGCCGTGAAACCTTCCTGGGCCTGTTGTGCTTTGCCGTGCTGTTCATGGCCGCCGCTACGCCGTTATCCGCCTGGGCCAGCGACCGTTACGGCCGCAAACCGATATTGATCATCGGTGGCGTGCTGGCAACTGCCTCGGGTTTCCTCATGGAACCCTTGTTGACCCACGGCTCCACCGGCGGCGTGGCGCTGTTCCTGTGCATCGAGTTGTTCCTGATGGGCGTGACCTTCGCGCCCATGGGCGCCTTGCTGCCGGAGCTGTTTCCAACCCATGTGCGCTACACCGGCGCGTCGGCAGCCTACAACCTGGGTGGCATCGTCGGCGCCTCGGCGGCCCCGTTCTTCGCCCAGAAACTGGTGGCGATGGGTGGTTTGAGCTACGTCGGCGGTTATGTCTCGGGGGCTGCGGTGCTCAGCGTGATCGCCGTGCTGTGCCTGAAAGAGACACGTCATAACGATTTGAACCGGGTCGCCTGAACATCGGTCCGGGCCCTGCAACGGGCCCGGCCCCAACCTGTCACGCGCCTGAACAACCGCCAATGAAATAACAGCTAACAAACGCCCACCATTGAAACCACCCCCCACCTGCCCCATCTAAGACCCATACTCCATTGCGCAGGTGCCCCATGAGCGACCAGCACTCTACTGAAGCCGCGAACGATTACGCTGATCCCGAACACATCGAGCACACCTCCTCCGGCACCGGCCTGGCGCTGCCTGGCCAGAACCTGCCGGACAAGGTCTACATCATTCCCATCCACAATCGTCCGTTCTTCCCGGCCCAGGTGTTGCCGGTCATCGTCAATGAAGAACCGTGGGCCGAAACCCTGGAGCTGGTGGCCAAGTCCGAACATCACTCCCTGGCGCTGTTTTTCATGGACACGCCCCAGGAAGACCCACGCCATTTCGACACCTCGGCGCTGCCGCTGTACGGCACGCTGGTCAAAGTGCATCACGCCAGTCGCGAGGGCGGCAAACTGCAGTTCGTTGCCCAGGGCCTGACCCGCGTGCGCATCCGCACCTGGCTCAAGCACCATCGCCCGCCCTACCTGGTGGAAGTCGAATACCCGCACCAGCCGAGCGAGCCGACCGACGAGGTCAAGGCCTACGGTATGGCGCTGATCAATGCGATCAAGGAACTGCTGCCGCTCAATCCGCTATACAGCGAAGAGCTGAAGAACTACCTCAACCGCTTCAGCCCCAACGACCCTTCGCCGCTGACCGACTTCGCCGCCGCCCTGACCTCCGCTACCGGCAGCGAACTGCAGGAAGTGCTCGACTGCGTACCCATGCTCAAGCGCATGGAGAAAGTGTTGCCGATGCTGCGCAAGGAAGTCGAAGTGGCGCGGTTGCAGAAAGAGATCTCCGCTGAGGTCAACAACAAGATCGGCGAACATCAGCGCGAGTTCTTCCTCAAGGAGCAGCTCAAGGTCATCCAGCAGGAGCTGGGCCTGACCAAGGACGACCGCAGCGCCGATCTCGAACAGTTCAAACAACGGCTGGAAGGCAAAACCCTGTCGGCCCAGGCGCAGAAACGCATCGACGAGGAAATGAACAAACTCTCGATCCTGGAAACCGGCTCGCCGGAATACGCCGTCACCCGCAACTACCTCGATTGGGCCACCTCAGTGCCGTGGGGCGTGTACGGCCAGGACAAGCTCGACCTCAAACATGCGCGCAAGGTGCTCGACCAGCACCATTCGGGCCTGGGCGACATCAAGGACCGAATCCTGGAGTTCCTCGCCGTCGGCGCCTACAAAGGCGAGATCAGCGGCTCCATCGTGCTGCTGGTGGGCCCGCCAGGCGTGGGCAAGACCAGCGTCGGCAAGTCCATCGCCGAATCCCTGGGCCGACCGTTCTACCGCTTCAGCCTCGGCGGGATGCGCGACGAAGCCGAAATCAAGGGCCATCGGCGTACCTACATCGGTGCCCAGCCGGGCAAGCTGGTGCAGGCGCTTAAAGATGTCGAAGTGATGAACCCGGTGATCATGCTCGACGAAATCGACAAGATGGGCCAGAGCTACCAGGGCGACCCAGCCTCGGCACTGCTGGAAACCCTCGACCCGGAACAGAACGTCGAATTCCTCGATCATTACCTGGACTTGCGCCTGGACCTGTCGAAAGTGCTCTTTGTCTGCACCGCCAACACCCTGGACTCGATTCCCGGCCCGCTGCTGGACCGGATGGAAGTGATCCGCCTGTCGGGTTACATCACCGAGGAAAAAGTCGCCATCGCCAAGCGCCACCTGTGGCCCAAGCAACTGGCCAAGGCCGGCGTGTCCAAGGGCAGCCTGAGCATCAACGACAGCGCCCTCAAGGCCCTGATCGATGGTTATGCCCGGGAAGCCGGGGTACGGCAGCTGGAGAAACAGCTGGGCAAACTGGTGCGCAAAGCCGTGATGAAACTGATCGACGATCCGAAAGCGGTAATCAAGCTCGGGCCCAAAGACCTCGAAGCCTCCCTGGGCAAACCGGTGTTCCGCAACGAGCAGGTGCTATCCGGCATCGGTGTGATTACCGGCCTGGCCTGGACCAGTATGGGCGGCGCGACCTTGCCGATAGAGGCGACGCGTATCCACACCCTCAATCGCGGCTTCAAGCTGACCGGGCAACTGGGGGACGTGATGAAAGAGTCGGCGGAAATCGCCCACAGCTACGTCAGTTCGCACTTGAAGCAATTTGGCGGCGATCCGAAGTTCTTCGACGAAGCGTTCGTCCACCTGCACGTACCGGAAGGCGCCACACCCAAGGACGGCCCGAGTGCCGGCGTGACCATGGCCAGTGCCTTACTGTCCCTGGCCCGTAACCAGGCACCGAAAAAAGGCGTGGCCATGACCGGCGAGCTGACCCTTACCGGGCATGTCCTGCCGATTGGCGGGGTGCGCGAGAAAGTGATCGCGGCGCGGCGGCAGAAAATCAATGAGCTGATCCTGCCGGAAGCCAACCGGGGCAATTTCGAAGAACTGCCGGATTACCTCAAGGAAGGTGTCACGGTGCACTTTGCCAAGCGGTTTGCGGATGTGGCCAAGGTGTTGTTCTGATAGTGCTGTAGCGCCTGTGCGGGCCCCATCGCGGGCAAGCCTTGCTCCCACAGGGTCAATGTCGCTCACAGATTGGGTGTGCGACAAAGATCCATTGTGGGAGCAAGGCTTGCCCGCGAAGGCGTCATCAGCACCACCCCATCCCCACCTGACACACCCAGTAGCATCTTCGGGTATGCTCGCCGTTCGTCGTGAATGCCGGAGCCATCGCCCTTATGTCCCTCACCCGCCTGTTCGTCCCCCTCAGCCTCGCTCTGCTGAGCGCCTGCGCCACGCAACCGAAACACAACGTGACCGTGGAAAAACTGAGCCAGTGCCCGGTGCGGCTCAACAGCGGGCAAAACCTGATCCTGAGCTTGCCCAGCAACCCCACTACCGGTTATCGCTGGGCAATCCAGGATTCGGCCGGTGGCGTGTTGAAAAGCCTGGGGCCGGAGGTTTACCGCAACCCGGAAGACGCCGGCATCGTCGGCGCCGCCGGGGTATCGACCTGGCGTTTCCAGGCGTTTGCCACCGGCACCGGTCGCTTGCGCCTGACTTATCAACAGCCCTGGGCGCCGGAAGTGCCGCCGGTGGAAACCTTCGACTGCGCCATTTCGGTGAATTGACCGTGGGCTGGCTGATCCTGGCACTGATGGGCGCGACCACCTACCTGTACGGCCTGACCGTGCATGCGTCGCTGCTGTGCCTGCTGGTCAAGCCGATGCCAGTCCTGGCCCTGCTCGGCTGGCTGCACGATGCGCCGCCCGGCGAATATCGGCGCTGGATCAGCCTCGGGCTGATGTTCTCGGTGGTGGGCGATGTGTTGCTGGCCTGGCCAGGGGATCTGTTCGTGTTCGGCCTGGGCGCGTTTCTGCTGGCGCACCTGGCCTACCTGAAAGCCTACCTCAGCGACTGCCGCCGCCCGGCGCTGCTGGCGCTGGTCCTGGCTTTGGCTATCGGCGCAGTCCTGTTAGGGATCCTGATGTCGAACGGCCTCGGGCCGCTGTTGGTCCCGGTGATTGTCTATGGCCTGGCCATCAGCGCCATGCTCTGGCGAGCACTGGCGCGACTGGGCACCACGGTGCCCAAGCGTTCGGCCTGGCTGGCCGCCGCCGGGGCGCTGGCGTTTGTTTTCTCCGACAGCCTGATCGGCATCAACCGGTTCGTGTCGCCCTTCCATGCCGCGCCTTATTTGATCATCGTCAGTTATTGGCTGGGCCAGTGGGGGATTACGGCATCGGCGTTCCCTCAAAAGCGGCACTGAACAGAGATCAAAGTGGGAGCAAGCTCGCGCCCACAGGTTTTTTAGTTAAAATGCCGGCCTTTTCACCCCCCATGCCGCTGGAACCGCCGTGAGCAAAGAACCCGATCGTCTATTCGCCCAACCCCTGGCCCAGGTGCCTGACTTCGCCTTCAACGAGGACGTGGTGCGGGTGTTTCCGGACATGATCAAGCGTTCGGTGCCGGGTTACCCGACCATTGTCGAAAACCTCGGCGTGCTCGCCGCGCAATTCGCCCAGCCGGGCAGCGTGCTCTATGACCTGGGTTCGTCCCTGGGTGCGGTGACCCAGGCGCTGCGCCGCCATGTGCGCACCGACGGTTGCCGTGTGATCGCTGTGGATAACTCGGCGGCGATGGTCGAGCGTTGCCGCGAATACCTCAACGGCCAGGACTCGATGTTCCAGGAGCTGCTGCCCGTTGAAGTGATCGAAGGTGACATCCTGGCCCTGACGTTCCAGCCAGCCTCGGTGGTGGCGCTGAACTTCACCCTGCAATTCATCGCGCCGGACCAGCGCACCGCGCTGTTGAGCCGCATTCGCCAGTCGCTGCTGCCTGGCGGCGCCCTGATCCTTTCGGAAAAGTTGCGCTTCAACGACGCCGAGGAACATGCCCTGCTCACCGACCTGCATGTGGCGTTCAAGCGCGCCAACGGCTACAGCGAGCTGGAAATTGCCCAGAAACGCAGCGCCATCGAAAACGTCATGAAGCCCGACAGCCTCGAAGAACACCGCGAACGCCTGCTGGCGGCCGGGTTCTCGAAAGTCGTGCCGTGGTTCCAGTGTCTTAACTTCGCCTCGTTGATTGCCCTGCCATGATTGATCTGTCCCCCCTCGCCCGCCATCTGGCCGGCACGCCCCTGGCCGATTGGGCCGCGACGCTGCAGACGCAACTCGACAGCAAAATGGAAAAGGGCCATGGCGACCTGGAGCGCTGGCAGAGCGCCCTCGACGCCTTGCCGGTGCTGCAACCCAGCGAAATCGACCTGCTGAACAGCCTGACCCTCGACACCGACTGTTCTGACGAAACCCGTGCCCAGATGCGTACCGCACTGATGGGCCTGTCGCCATGGCGCAAAGGGCCGTTCGACCTGTTTGGCGTGCACGTGGACACTGAATGGCGCTCGGACTGGAAGTGGTCACGGGTGGCGCCGCACCTTGATCTCAAAGGCAAGCGCATCCTCGACGTGGGCTGCGGCAACGGTTATTACATGTGGCGGATGCTCGGCGCCGGAGCCGACACGGTGATCGGCGTCGACCCCAACTGGCTGTTCTTCTGCCAGTTCCAGGCGGTGCAGCGTTACCTTTCGCAGCCGAACGCCTGGCACCTGCCATTCCCGTTCGAGGCCTTGCCGCCGGAACTGGAAGGCTTCGACACGGTGTTTTCCATGGGCGTGTTCTACCATCGCCGCTCGCCGATCGAACATCTGCTGGCCCTCAAGGACTGCCTGGTCAAGGGTGGCGAACTGGTGTTGGAAACCCTGGTGATCGAAGGTGACGAACATCAGGTGCTGGTCCCCGAGGACCGCTACGCACAGATGCGCAACGTGTGGTTCCTGCCCTCGGTACCGGCCCTGGAACGCTGGCTGCGCCGCGCCGGATTCAGCGACGTGCGCTGTGTGGACGTGAGCTTGACCACCGTGGAAGAACAGCGCAGCACCGAGTGGATGAAATATCAGTCGCTGAGCGACTTCCTCGACCCCGCCGACCACAGCAAAACCATCGAAGGACTGCCGGCGCCGATGCGGGCGGTGATTGTGGCGCGGAAATAGCCCCAGCGTTCCAGGCACTGAAAATCATTGTGGGAGCGAGCTTGCTCGCGATAGCGGTCTGTCAGGCAACATCTTTCTTGAATGTCAGGCCATCATCGCGAGCAAGCTCGCTCCCACAACAGGTTCAGTCTGAAGGCTTGGCTCTACGGGCCTTGAAGAACTCACTCAACACCGTGCTGCACTCTTCAGCGAGCACCCCGCCCTCGAACATCACTCGATGATTCAGGAATCCCTGGTTGAAAAACTGCCCCTGGCTCTGGACGATGCCGGCCTTGGGTTCCAGGGCGCCGTAGACGACCCGCGCGATGCGTGAGTGGACGATCAGACCGGCGCACATGCTGCAGGGCTCCAGCGTCACGTAGAGGGTGCTGCCGGGCAGGCGATAGTTGCTTACGGCCTGGGCGGCGGCGCGGATGGCGACCATTTCCGCATGGGCGCTGGGGTCGTGGCCGCTGATCGGGCAGTTGAAGCCGCGCCCAATGATCTCGCCGTCCTGCACCAGCACCGCACCCACCGGCACTTCGCCCAGGGCCGCGCCTTGGGCAGCAAGGGCCAGGGCTTCGCGCATGAAGTCCTGGTCACGGCTGCGGTCGATGATTTTGGCCGGGCGAATCTGGCGCATCACGCCACCTCGATGGCGGCCATCAGGCCGGTTTCCATGTGGTCGATCACATGGCAATGGAACATCCACACCCCTGGGTTATCCGCCACCAGCGCCACCTGCGCCCGCTCGTTCTTGCCCAGCAGGTAGGTGTCGGTGAAATACGGGATGACCTTGTGCCGGTTAGACGCAATCACCTTGAAGCTCATGCCGTGCAAATGAATCGGGTGCTGGTACTGAGTCATGTTCTTCAATTCGAAAATGTAGCTCTGGCCTTTCTTCAACGTGGCGATTGGCCGGTCGGCGCAGGTCTTGTCGGTGATGTCCCAGGCCTTGCCGTTGATCTGCCACAGGCTCGGCGGCTTGCCATTGTCGACGTTGACCGACACCGAGCCAACCCATTCGAAATTGAAGTTGAGTTTCTCGGCATTGGCCAGGTCCGGCTCGGACACCGGGTTGGCGGGCAGTGCCGGCGGCCACTGGGTCGGCGCGTCACTGTTGGGCACCGAACGCAAGGTTCCCAGGCGCACCGGGCCATTGCGCAACGAAAGCTCTTCCCCGGCCGGCGGCGCCTTGATCGCCAGGCAAATGCGCATGCCCGGGCCAAGCCAGTATTCCTTGCCCAACGGGCGCGGTTCGATCGGGTTGCCGTCCAGCGCATAGATCTGCGCTTCAACGCCCGGAATATTGATCCGGTAGGTCAGGGTGTTATCCAGGTTGAGCAAACGTACCCGGGTGATCTGCCCGGCCGGCAGCTCAATCACCGCCTCCGGCACGCCGTTGATGGTCGCCAGCCGCCCGGCCGTGCCGCCGCGCGCTGCCTCGCGGGGAATGCTGAAGGCGACGAACTCGCCTTGTTCATCCACATGCCAGCTCTTGAGGCTCAAGGTCTGTTCGTATTTGAACCCGGTGGGCTCGCGTTCTTCGATGATCAGCGGCCCCACCAACCCACGCCCGAGCTCTTCGCTGCTGTTGACGTGGGGGTGATACCAATAGCTGCCGGCGTCCGGCACGCGGAATTTGTAATCGAAGTACTCACCCGGCAACACCGGCAGTTGCGAGACATACGGCACGCCGTCCATCTCCAGCGGCAAGCGGATCCCGTGCCAGTGAATGGTGGTGGCGACCGGCAGGTGATTGATGAAGCGCACCCGCAACCATTCGCCCTGGCGCACCCGCAATTCAGTACCCGGCGCCGACGGCCCGAAGGCCCAGGCCTGGGTCTTGTGCCCGGCCACCAGCTCGACATCCAGGGGCGCCGCGATCAATTCATAGTCGTGACCGGCCTCGGCATTGGCCATCTTGCCCAGCCAATACCGCGAAGCACCTCCCGCACCCACGCCAACGACAACAAGACCGGCCAGGCCACCGAGTATTTGGCGACGGGTAAAGGACATGAACGCAAGCACCTCTGCAATTGCTGCGAACCGTAGGCCCGCAAAAGGCGAATACGATACACCTGCAATTGAGAAATATTAAGTGAAGGATTGTCGCGCCATCTCGCTCGAACAACGATGGCTGTCACCCAACCAAAGCTTCCAACTCCTTGAAAGCCTGGTTCGGTAACCGTCGGCCTTCTTTCGCAACGTTGACCTGCAAGGCCACCTGGGCCACATCCAACACGTCCTTGGTAAGCGAATAGTTGCCCCTGGCCTGCAGCCAGCTCAGAACGTCTGCCAAATGCCGGATAGATGTACTCCCCTCGTGCACGGGCGTCGGGAAGCTGCCTGGATAAGCCAACATCAACTTGTGCATGTTCTGCCGAGATACACCTACGATCTGCGCTACGTCGGCCAGAGCGCTAAGCACGGCCTTGACCGCATCAGGAGCATCACGAGTGAACTCCAGCGCCAGTCGTCCCGGCTGCCCGATGATAGCGTTTCCCGCTGCGCTCTAAGGCGGGTAATCGTCGCGAAAGGTGACGGCACTGCCCTCCCTACACTGTCCCAGTATGTCATTGCGGTTGGAGGCGGGAAGAAGCTTGGAATTGGCCAGCGAAAATGAAAAAAGCCCTGTGGAAGTTATCCACAGGGCTTTTGATCAAGGCAGGTGCCGGAGGCAATATAAGGACCGTCAGCGGTACCTATATTTATTTACGCCTGACTCATTCCCACTCAATCGTCGCCGGCGGCTTGCTCGACACGTCATACGTCACGCGAGAAATACCTTCGATTTCGTTGATGATGCGCCCGGAAACGGTTTCCAGCAGCTCGTATGGCAGGTGCGCCCAGCGAGCGGTCATGAAGTCGATGGTTTCCACGGCACGCAGGGCCACGACCCAGGCGTAGCGACGGCCATCACCAACCACGCCAACGGATTTCACCGGTTGGAACACCACGAACGCCTGGCTGACCTTGTGGTACCAGTCGGCCTTACGCAGTTCTTCGATGAAGATGTGGTCGGCGCGACGCAGCAGGTCGGCGTATTCCTTCTTCACTTCACCGAGGATCCGCACGCCCAGGCCCGGGCCTGGGAATGGGTGGCGGTAGACCATGTCGTACGGCAGGCCCAATTCCAGGCCGAGGCGACGCACCTCATCCTTGAACAGTTCGCGCAGCGGTTCGACCAGCTTGAGGTTCATCTCTTCCGGCAAGCCACCGACGTTGTGGTGGGACTTGATCACGTGGGCCTTGCCGCTCTTGGCGCCGGCCGACTCGATCACGTCGGGGTAGATGGTGCCCTGGGCCAAGTACTTGATGTTGTCCAGCTTGCAGGATTCGGCATCGAACACGTCGATGAAGGTGCGGCCGATGATCTTGCGCTTCTTCTCCGGGTCGGACTCGCCGGCCAGGTTGTTCAGGAACTGCTCTTCGGCGTTGGCGCGGATCACCTTGACGCCCATGTTCTCGGCGAACATGGCCATCACTTGCTCGCCTTCGTGCAGGCGCAGCAGGCCGTTGTCGACGAAGACGCAGGTCAGCTGGTCGCCGATGGCCTTGTGCAGCAGCGCGGCGACCACCGAGGAGTCCACACCGCCGGACAGGCCGAGCAGCACGTTGTCGGTACCGACCTGGGCACGCACCTGGGCGATGGCGTCTTCAGCGATCTTCGACGGGGTCCACAGGGCTTCACACTCGCAGATGTCGAGGATGAAGCGCGACAGGATGCGGCCGCCCTGCTTGGTGTGGGTCACTTCCGGGTGGAACTGCACGCCGTAGTAACGGCGGTCATCGTTGAACATGCCGGCAATCGGGCAGCTCGGGGTGCTGGCCAGGATGTGGAAGTCTTCCGGCATCCTGGTGACCTTGTCACCGTGGCTCATCCACACGTCGAGACCGAACAGGCCGTCGGCGTCGATATGGTCTTCGATGCCGTCCAGCAGGCGGCTCTTGCCGACCACGTCAACGCGGGCATAACCGAACTCACGCAGGTCGGAACCTTCTACCTTGCCGCCCAGTTGTTCAGCCATGGTCTGCATGCCGTAGCAGATGCCGAAGACCGGCACGCCCAGGTCGAACACCGCTTGCGGGCAGCGCGGGCTGTTGGCTTCGTGCACGGACTCGGGGCCGCCGGCGAGGATGACGCCTTTAGGCGCGAATTCGCGAATCGCTTCGTCATCCATGTCGAACGGATGCAATTCGCAGTACACGCCGATTTCACGCACGCGGCGGGCAATCAGCTGGGTGTACTGGGAACCGAAGTCGAGGATCAGGATGCGGTGAGCGTGAATGTCGAGGGCCATGACTCATTCTCATGTAGTGAATCAGAAACAACTCGGGGCTGAATGAACAGCCCCGGTGATTAACGTTTTACTGAAGGCCTTAACCTACGCGGTAGTTCGGCGCTTCCTTGGTGATCTGTACGTCGTGGACATGGGACTCGGCCATGCCAGCACCGGTGATGCGCACGAATTCCGGCTTGGTGCGCATCTCTTCGATGTCGGCGCTGCCGGTGTAGCCCATGGAAGAACGCAGGCCGCCCATCAGTTGATGGATGATGGCGCTCAGGGTGCCTTTGTACGGCACGCGACCTTCGATGCCTTCCGGCACCAGCTTCTCGGCACCCGCGGAGGAGTCCTGGAAGTAACGGTCGGAAGAGCCCTGGGCCTGGGACATGGCGCCCAGCGAACCCATGCCACGGTACGCCTTGTAGCTACGGCCCTGGAACAGCTCGATCTCGCCTGGTGCTTCTTCAGTACCGGCGAACATCGAACCCATCATCACACAGGAAGCACCGGCAACGATGGCCTTGGACAGGTCACCGGAGAAACGGATGCCGCCGTCGGCGATCAACGGTACGCCCGTGCCTTCAAGGGCCGCGGCGACGTTGGCGATGGCGCTGATTTGCGGCACGCCGACACCGGCGACGATGCGGGTGGTGCAGATCGAACCCGGGCCGATACCGACCTTGACCGCGTCGGCGCCAGCTTCGGCCAGGGCCTTGGCGGCAGCGCCGGTGGCGATGTTGCCGCCGATCACCTGCACTTCAGGGAAGTTCTGCTTGACCCAACGAACGCGATCGATAACGCCTTTGGAATGGCCGTGGGCAGTGTCGACCACCACCACGTCTACGCCAGCATTGACCAGGGCGGCGACACGGTCACCGGTGTCCTTGCCGGTACCGACCGCAGCGCCGACGCGCAGGCGACCCTGGTCGTCCTTGCTGGCCAGCGGGTAAGCCTTGGCTTTTTCGATGTCGTTGACGGTCATCATGCCCTTGAGGGCGAATTTGTCATCGACGATCAGCACGCGCTCGATGCGGTGCTTGTGCAACAACTCACGAACGGCGTCCTTGCTGATGCCTTCCTTGACCGTGACCAGGCGCTCTTTAGGCGTCATCACTTGGCGGACGGTGGCATCCAGGCGGTTCTCGAAACGCACGTCGCGGGAAGTGACGATGCCGACCAGGTCGCCATCGTGCAGCACCGGAACGCCGGAGATGTTGTGCATGCGGGTCAGTTCGAACAGATCGCGAACCGTGGCGTCAGCCTCGATGGTGATCGGATCCTTGACCACGCCAGCCTCGAACCGCTTGACCTTGCGCACTTCGGCGGCCTGCTGTTCGATGGTCATGTTCTTGTGGATGATCCCGATACCGCCTTCCTGGGCCATGGCAATGGCCAGACGGGCTTCGGTCACGGTGTCCATGGCGGCGGAAACCAACGGGATATTCAGTTCGATGCCACGGGTGAGACGGGTTTTGAGACTGACTTCGTTAGGCAGTACTTCGGAATAACCGGGCACTAGGAGAATGTCGTCGAAGGTCAGAGCTTCTTGGCTGATACGCAGCATCGCGGGGGCTCCCGAGCGGGAAAATGGAAGCGCGCCATTATACTCATGGACCCTGTCTGGCTCAATGTAAAACTCTGTCTATTATTGCCGGGGTGATCGATGGGCTAAATCAATGCCTGGCTGCCCGCTCCCACAGGGGTTATTACGGCGCCCCTACAATTGCACCTTCACCCAACTCACCGGCTGATCCAGCCAATCGGCGAACTCATCCAGAAACGCCTGCTTGAACCCCGCCTCCAGCCAGTTATTGAAAATGAACCCCAGGTTCGAGAACCCACAGGGCTGCAGGAACAGAAAGCCATTGATGTCGTCTTCGTGTCCACATTCGGGGCAGGTGAAGTTGTCGGTGCGCGCCGGCATCCAGTCTTCCAGGCTTTCGAACAACGCCTCGCCGATTTCCTTGCGGCACTCGGCGCAGCCGGCCTCTTCCAGAAACCCCTTGGCCGGGGTGTAGATGCAACGCTTGGTGATGATTTCCAGGCCATTGATCGCCTCGCCGAACGGCAAGGCTTCAGGGCGCATGACCACGTCGCGGGCGCCAGGGGCGATGGCGTGGGCCATGCGATTGCCGGTGCGCCCGCAGGTGGTCAGTTGTTCTTCGACGATATTCTTGCGCACCAGCCAGCGCACAATCGCCCGGGCCCGAGGCTCGTGGACCGGCAGGGTGGAAATTTTCGGGACGATGATGCTTTGCGAATTCATGGCGGGGCCTGGCGGTTTCTCTGGCTGGGGCTATTGGTAGGGGGCGGCAGCTTAATCCCTGGCCAAGCCAGGTCAAGCACTCAGGTACCGGCCGATCAATGCGATGCCGCTGGCGAGCACCAGCCAGGTCACCAGGCGCACGAACGTCTCGTGTGACATTCGCAGGGTCAGGCGACGGCCCACCCACAGCCCCAGCGCCATGGCCGGCAACAAACACAGCGCCAGTATCAATAAGGGTAGCTCGGCATACACCCCCGCGACAGCGAACAAGCCCAGGCGCACCACGGTACTGCAACTGATCAGCGCGCTTTGGGTGGCGCGGGCCGCTTCCTTGGACAAGCGGCTGTTCAGGTAGATGGCATATAAAAAGCCGCCACTGCCAAACAATGCGCCGAACATCCCGCCCACCGTGCCCATCGGGAACGCCCACAACGCCGACAACTGCGCCGGCCGTCTTTTTATCGACAGGCTGTAGATCGCATAGCTGCAGATGAACAGCCCCATCAACAGCAACAACAGGTCGGATTTGAGGTTGAGCAGGAAAATCACCCCCAGGGTGCAGCCCACCGCCATGCAGGGCAGCAACCGCAGCAGCTCCGGTCGGGAGACGTCCCGGCGCGATGGCAACAGGTTGCCGAAGGCCGCGACAAAATCGAGCAAGACCAGCAACGGAATGATTTTCGACAGTGGCATGAACAACAGTAGGATGGGGGCGGCCACCAACGCCGTGCCGAACCCGGCGATGCCGAATACGATGTAGGCCAGGGCGATGGCCAGGCCGATCACCAGCCATTGCGTTGGCGCGAATGCCCATTGGCCTAGCCATGACAGAAGATCCATTGCCGACTTCCTTGATGACGAAGCGGGCGACTTTAGCCAGATGTACGGTGGCATATCCAGTATTTATGGCGGCTGATACACCGCTATCGCGAGCAAGCTCGCTCCCACACTGGATCTATGTCGCACTGAAGATCAAACGTGGGAGCGAGCTTGCTCGCGATACGGGCGACTCGGTCTGAATTGTTTGCACACATGGAGATTCACCGGCGAATGCCCTTATCATGCCGCCCATGATTAAAGATCCCTTTGCCCGACTGGGCCTGGACCGCGAGGTCCTGACTGTCAGCCAGCTCAACGGCCGTGCGCGGGTGTTGCTCGAAGACGTGTTCAGCAACATCTGGGTCGAGGGCGAGATCTCCAACCTTGCTCGCCCGGCCTCCGGCCACGTGTATTTCACCCTCAAGGACAGCGGCGCCCAGGTGCGTTGCGCGCTGTTCCGGCAGAACGCCGCGCGGGTGCGCCAGGCCTTGAAAGACGGGCTGGCGGTGAAGGTGCGCGGCAAGGTCTCGCTGTTCGAGGGCCGTGGCGACTACCAACTGATCCTCGACACCGTGGAGCCGGCTGGCGACGGTGCCCTGCGCCTGGCCTTCGATGCCCTGAAGGAAAAGCTCAGCGCCGAAGGCCTGTTCAGCGCCGAGCGCAAGGTGCCGCTACCGGCCCACCCGCAACGCATCGGCATCATCAGCTCGCCCACCGGTGCGGTGATCCGCGACATCATCAGCGTCTTCCGCCGCCGGGCGCCGCAAATTGCCCTGACCCTGATTCCCACCGCCGTGCAAGGCCGCGAAGCCACCGCACAAATCGTCCGCGCCCTGAAACTGGCCGATGCCCGGGGTTTCGATGCGCTGATCCTGGCCCGGGGCGGCGGTTCGCTGGAGGACTTGTGGTGCTTCAACGAAGAAGCCGTGGCGCGGGCGGTGGATGCCTGCGTCACGCCGATCGTCAGCGCCGTCGGCCATGAGACCGACGTGTCCATCAGCGATTTCGTCGCCGACGTGCGCGCCCCTACCCCGTCCGCCGCCGCCGAACTGCTGGCCCCGGATGCAGGGGATCTGGTGCGCCGGGTCGAAAGCCTGCATCGCCGGCTGGTGATGCGCATGCGCGACCGCCTGATGCGCGATCAACTGCGCCTCGAGGGCCTGACCCGGCGCCTGCGCCATCCCGGCGAACGCCTGCGCCAGCAAGCCCAACGCCTCGACGACCTGGACATGCGCATGCGCCGGGCCTTCGAGCGCAGCCTCAACACCCGCCGCGAACGGCTGATCCGCCTGGAAACCCGCTTGGCCGGGCAACATCCGGGCCGGCAACTGGCGATGCTGCGCCAGCGCCTGGACAGCCTGGCCGAACGTCTACCCAGGGCCATGCGTGAAGGCTTGAAAGCGCGACGGGTGCAATTGCACAACCAGATGCAGACCTTGCACATCGTCAGCCCCCTGGCGACCCTTGGCCGGGGCTACAGCATTTTGCTCGACGAGCGCGGCCAGGCGATCCGCAGCGCCGGACAAACCCAGACCGGCCAACGCCTGACCGCCAAGCTCGGCGAAGGCGAACTGCTGGTGCGGGTCGAAGACAATCACCTGACGCCGGTCACCCTTTCTTTACTGGATTGATTCATGCCGCGATATCTCGCTCCATTGCTCTTGCTGTGCCTGACCCTCAACGCCCACGCCGACAGTTACATCAGCCGCCTGTTGAACAAACCGGTGCCCGGCGGCGTGGCCGTGGTCGATCTGGGCAGCGCGGCCAAGGCACCGAAAGCCAGTTACCAGGGCAAGCCGGTGCTGGTGGTCAAGGAACAGGACAACTGGCTGGCGATTGTCGGCATCCCGCTGACGGTCCAGCCCGGCACCCAGCAAATCAGCAGTGGCGGCAGCACCCAGCCGTTCGTGGTCGGCTATAAAAAGTACCCCGAGCAACACATCACCCTGAAGAACAAACGCCAGGTCAACCCGAACCCGGCGGATCTCAAGCGCATCGACGCAGAACTGGCCGTGCAACTGAAGGCCTACCGCAGCTTCAGCCCGAACATCCCCAGCAACCTGTTGCTGGACAAACCGGTCAACGGCCCGCTGTCGAGCAAGTTTGGCGTGCGCCGGTTCTTCAACGGCGAAGAGCGCAACCCCCACGCCGGCCTGGACTTCGCCGTGCCCGCCGGCACGCCGATCAAGACCCCGGCCGCCGGCAAAGTAATCCTCACCGGCAATTACTTCTTCAATGGCAACACCGTGTTCGTCGACCATGGCCAGGGCTTCATCAGCATGTTCTGCCACATGTCGAAGATCGACGTGAAGGTCGGCCAGCAATTGGCCCGGGGCACGGTGGTGGGCAAGGTCGGCGCCACCGGCCGGGCGACCGGGCCGCACATGCATTGGAACATCAGCCTGAACGATGCGCGGGTGGATCCGGCGATTTTTATTGGGGCGTTCCAGCCCTGAGCCTTGTGCAAGGCTAATGGCCTCTTCGCGAGCAAGCTTGCTCCCACATGGGTATTTCGGCGTTCTGAAAAACGCCGCTTTACTTGTGGGAGCGAGCTTGCTCGCGATGACGGCAACAGCATCACCACCTCCCCATGGATTGCCGAGCTCCAAACATCGACGCAATAAAACTACAATTTCCCCAAGAACACGCGATTAAATCTCGCAAACCCTTCCAAAAACAGAACTTCTCTCAATTTTTCCCGACTGCTTGCGATCCGCCCCTCACGCGGTTAGGGTTGAGGGCATGAAAACCTCTCACACCCTCATCCAGCTTCGCCAGCACCGCAGCCTGTGCCTCGTCAGCGCACGACTGCCGGGCTGAATCGCGACACCTCGATCCGGCTGTGAAGCCACCCCCATCAGAACACCGGCAGGCCGCCTCTTTCCGGCCACGACAATAAGGATTCCCCGATGAGCATGCTCAAAGACCCGTCTTCCAAGTACCGCGCCTTCCCGACTATCAACCTGCCGGATCGCACCTGGCCGTCGAAGACCATCACCGCCGCTCCGATCTGGTGCAGTTCCGACCTGCGCGACGGCAACCAGTCGCTGATCGAGCCGATGGACGCGGTGAAGAAGCTGCGCTTCTGGAAAACCCTGGTGGCCGTGGGCGTCAAGGAAATCGAAGCCTCGTTCCCGGCGGCTTCGCAGACCGATTTCGACTTTGTGCGCACCCTCATTGAAGAAGGCCACATCCCGGACGACACCACCATCCAGGTGCTGACCCAGGCCCGTGAAGACCTGATCGCCCGCACCTTCGAATCCCTGCGCGGCGCGAAAAAAGCCATCGTCCACCTGTACAACGCCACCAGCCCATCGTTCCGCCGCATCGTGTTCAACCAGGACAAGGAAGGCGTGAAGGAAATCGCGGTGAACGCGGCCAAGCTGTTCGTCAAATACGCAGCGCAGCAGCCAGAAACCCAATGGCAGTTCGAGTACTCGCCAGAAACCTTCAGCGCCACCGAGCTGGAGTTCGCCAAGGAAGTCTGCGACGCAGTGATCGAAGTGTGGAACCCGACGCCTGAGCGCAAGGTAATCCTCAACCTGCCCGCTACCGTGGAAGTCGCCACCCCGAACATCTACGCCGACCAGATCGAGTGGTTCCACCGCAACATCAGCCGTCGCGACAGCGTGCTCATCAGCCTGCACACCCACAACGACCGTGGCACCGGCGTGGCCGCTACCGAGCTGGGCCTGATGGCCGGCGCCGACCGTGTCGAAGGCTGCCTGTTCGGCAATGGCGAGCGCACCGGGAACGTCGACCTGGTGACCGTGGCACTGAACCTCTACACCCAGGGTATCAACCCTGAGCTGGATTTCTCCGACATCGACGGCGTGCGCAAAGTGGTCGAAGAGTGCAACCAGATCCCGGTGCACCCGCGTCATCCGTACGTGGGCGACCTGGTTCACACCGCGTTCTCCGGCTCACACCAGGACGCGATCCGCAAAGGCTTTGCCCAGCAGAAATCCGACGGGCTGTGGGAAGTACCGTACCTGCCGATCGACCCGGCCGACATCGGCCGCAGCTACGAAGCGGTGATTCGTGTAAACAGCCAGTCGGGCAAGGGCGGCATCGCCTACCTGCTGGAGCAGGAATACGGCATCAGCCTGCCGCGTCGCATGCAGATCGAGTTCAGCCAAGTGGTACAGCGTGAAACCGATCGCCTGGGCCTGGAAATGACTGCCCAGCAGATCCACAGCTTGCTGCAACGCGAATACCTGCAAGCCAACACCCCGTATGCGCTGGTCAGCCATCGCCTGCAGGAAGAAAACGGCAACAGCGCCGTGGAAGTGGAAGTGGCCAGCAAGGGCCAGGGCGAGACCAACCTGCACTGGCGCGGCAAAGGCAACGGCGCGCTGGAAGCGCTGGTGGCCGGCCTGCCGATTCCGGTGGAGATCATGGACTACAACGAACACGCCATCGGCGCCGGCACCAATGCCAAGGCTGCCGCGTACATCGAACTGCGGGTCAACGGTGAGCGTGCGGTGCACGGCGTGGGCATCGATGAAAACATCACCACCGCCAGCTTCAAGGCCCTGTTCAGCGCGCTGAATCGCTCGCTGAGCCAGCCGGAAGCCAAAGCGGCCTGATCGATCGTTCAGCCGAAATGCAAAAGGCCCTGGGGTGTGAACCCTGGGGCCTTTTTGTTTGGCTTGGGATTTTGTGCCGACTGCCCTGGCCTCTTCGCGAGCAAGCCCGCTCCCACACTGGATCGGTGCTGTGTGGGAGCGGGCTTGCTCGCGAAAGGGCCCTATCAGCCGACAAAAATGTCAGGCATGGGTATCAACAGAAACAGTCATAGCCTGCAACAGCGACCCGCGCAGGCTCATCAAAGTCGCCTGGGTGCCCATGATCTGGGCTTGAAGAGCCATGGCCTGCTGGGCCTTTTGCTCTTCATTGGCCTTGCTGTTCTGGATCTGGGCCAATTGGGCTTGCTGTTGGGCCAACAGCTTTTCGGTCTGCTCGATCTGCTTCTTCAACTGTTCGATGACCTGTTGGTTAGGGCTGCCGGCACTGCCGCTACCGCTGGCACCTTGCGCGCCGCCGCTGGCAGGGGCTTTATCGTCGCTGTCACCAATCGATACTACCGCAGGACTGGTCGCAGTCTCCTCGGCAGCCCCCTTGATCGAAATTTTAGGGGCCGATTGCAGATAAGGGTTGAGGGTGGAAGCGCTGATACTGGTCATAGGGACTCCTCCTTGGCTGACCGGTTATCGGCACTCCCGAACATTTCTAAAGGGCTGAAACGTTTCAATCAGATGAATTCGAACGTATCGGCATCCAGGTTCGCCGGAAACCGCGTGCGATAAGCCGCCAGGTCTGCCGCGCTCAAACACACCGTGAACACACCATCGGCCTCGCCAGCGCTGAGCAAGGTTTCGCCCTGGAAGTCCAACACCTGGCTGTCACCGGTGTAGGCAAACCCCTTGCCGTCGGTGCCGATGCGGTTCACCGCCGCCACGTAGCACAGGTTCTCGATCGCCCGGGCCGGCAGCAGCCGGTTCCAGTGCTGACGTCGGGCGCCGGGCCAGTTGGCGGTGTACAGCAAAAGGTCGGTGTCCTCGGCATCGCGACTCCAGACCGGGAAGCGCAGGTCGTAGCAAATCAGCGGACGAATGCGCCAGCCCTTGAGTTCGAACAGCACCTGGCGCTCGCCCGGCGTGTAGTGGTTGTGCTCCCCCGCCATGCGGAACAGATGGCGCTTGTCGTAATGCAGCACCTCCCCGTCCGGGCGCGCCCAGAGCAGACGATTGCGATGGCTGCCGTCCGCCGCCTGGATGATCACACTACCCGTGATGACCGCATTCAGCTTCGCCGCCTGGGCCTTGAGCCACTTGTGCGCCGGGCCGCACTCCGGCTCCGCCAGGGTCTCGGACTCCATGGAGAAGCCCGTGGTGAACATTTCCGGCAGGATGACCAGGTCCGCGCCACGTGCCTGTGCAAGCAAACCGTCGAAATGCTCCAGGTTGGCCTGGCGATCGTGCCAGGCCAGGGTGGTCTGGATCAGCGCCACATTGAGGTTGGGCAACGCACTCAGATCACGCATAGTTTTTCCGCCGCTTCGCGCAGCGTCTCCTCGCGTTTGGCAAAGCACAGGCGCACCAGGCGCTGGCCTTCGGGTGGGTTCTGGTAGAACACCGAGACCGGAATCGTCGCCACGCCGTGCTCGCGGGTCATCCAGACCGCCATGTCGACGTCATTCAGATCCGGGCGAATCTGGGAGTAATCCACCAACTGGAAATAGGTGCCGGCCACCCGCTTGAAGCTGAACCGTGACGGCGCCAGCAGATCGCAGAACAGATCGCGCTTGGCCTGGTAGAAGTCCGGTAGCTCTTCGACGTGCTCCGGATGATCGGCCATGTAGTCGGCCAGGGCGTACTGCAACGGCGTCACGCCGCAGAAGCTGACGTATTGATGCACCTTGCGCAGTTCCGCCGTCAGGGCCGCTGGCGCCACCACGTAGCCGGTTTTCCAGCCGGTGACGTGGTAGGTCTTGCCGAACGAACTGACCACGAAGGCCCGCTGGTAAAGCTCTTCATGGGCCAGGACGCTGGCGTGGGCGACGCCATCGAACACCAGGTGCTCGTAGACCTCGTCGCTGATCAGGTAGATGTCGCGGTCACGAATCAGCGCTGCCAATTGATCCAGTTCGGCGCGACTGATCAGGGCGCCACTGGGGTTGTGCGGGCTGTTGAGGATGATCATCCGCGTGCGCGGGCTCAGGGCTTCGCCGAGCTTCTGGAAGTCGATGGCGAAGTCATCCAGGCCCAACTGCACATGCACACAGCGCCCACCGGCCAGCTGCACCGCCGGCTCGTAGCTGTCATAACAAGGGTCGAACACGATCACTTCGTCACCGCTGTGCACCACAGCGGCAATGGCACAGAAAATTGCCTGGGTCGCGCCGGGGGTCACCGTCACTTCCTGATCGGCATCGACGCTGACGCCATAACTGCGGGCGATCTTCGCCGCAATCTGCTGGCGCAGGGCCGGCAAACCGGTCATGGGTGAATATTGGTTGTGGCCTTGGGCGATGTGCCGGCCGACTGCATCGCGCAGGGCCTGCGGACCATCGAAATCGGGAAACCCCTGGGACAGATTGAGCGCGCCGGTCTGCGCCGCGAGCTGGGACATCTGGGTGAAAATAGTGATGCCGACATTCGGCAACTTGCTGGTGATCATCGAGGGTTCCCTGGGTCTGCACCCGGCTCAGGTGCGGCGCGGGAGAGGTCGAGGATAGCCCAATCGCCGGGCATGAAAAAGGGTGCCACACAGGGCACCCTTCTTACGCTGACACAACTCGCTCCCACAGTGGAACTGCGGTGACTACCGATCAGCGCTTATCGCGACGCTTCTTGTCAGCCTTCTTATGGTGCGACATCAAGCGGCGCTTCTTGTTGACCTGGCGGTCGGTGAGCGTGTTCTTGTTGCCTTCGTACGGGTTCTCGCCGCCCTTGAACTCGATGCGGATCGGCGTGCCGACCAGCTTCAGGACGCGACGATAGGTGTTTTCCAGGTAACGGACGTACGACTTGGGCACCTTCTCGATCTGGTTACCGTGAATCACGATAATCGGCGGGTTGGCACCACCCAAGTGGGCGTAACGCAGCTTGATCCGACGGTTGTTGACCATCGGTGGCGCGTGCTCGCCCACGGCGTCTTCGAGGATCTGGGTCAGGCGGTTGGTCGGCCAGCGGGTGACCGCCGACTTGAACGAGTTCTGCACCGATGCGTAGAGGTTACCCACGCCCGTGCCGTGCAAGGCCGAGATGAAGTGGATGTCGGCGAAGTCGACGAAGAACAGCCGACGCTGCAATTCGACCTTCACGAAATCGCGCTCGCTCGGCGTCATGCCGTCCCACTTGTTGATCGCGATGACCAACGCACGACCGGCTTCCAGGGCGAAGCCCAACAGGTTGAGGTCGTGATCGACCACGCCTTCGCGGGCGTCCATCACGAAGATCACCACGTTGGCGTCCTTGATCGCTTGCAGGGTTTTGACCACGGAGAATTTTTCGACTTCTTCGTGGATCTTGCCGCGCTTGCGCACACCTGCGGTGTCGATCAGCGTGTACTTCTCTTCGTTACGCTCGAACGGGATGTAGATGCTGTCACGGGTGGTGCCGGGTTGGTCGTACACGATCACCCGGTCTTCGCCGAGCATACGGTTGACCAGCGTCGACTTGCCCACGTTCGGGCGGCCGATGATGGCGATCTTGATCCCGTCTTTTTCGCTTGGGCCGGGGATGCGCTTGGCTTCCTCGCCTTCGGCAACGATTTCTTCTTCGCCGTCTTCAGGCTCGTCTTCGTCGTCTTTCGGGAAATCAGCCAGGGCGATTTCCAGCATCTGGGTGATGCCACGGCCGTGGGCACCGGCGATCGGGATCGCCTGGCCCATGCCCAACGGAGCGAATTCAGCGCGGGCCATGTCCGGGTCGATGTTGTCGACCTTGTTGGCAACCACGTAGGAACGCTTGTTACGTTTGCGCAAATGCTCGGCGATCATCTGGTCGGCGGCGGTAAAACCGGCCTTGGCGTCTACCAGGAACAGCACCACATCGGCTTCTTCGATGGCGAGCAGCGACTGCTCGGCCATTTTTTCATCCATGCCGTGTTCATCACCGGAGATGCCGCCGGTGTCGACCAGAATATAGGTACGCCCTTGCCACTTGGCCTCACCGTATTGGCGATCACGGGTCAGACCGGACAAGTCGCCGACAATGGCGTCGCGAGTCCTGGTCAGGCGGTTGAACAAGGTGGACTTGCCGACGTTCGGTCGGCCCACCAGGGCGATTACGGGAACCATGCGGCTCTCCACTTCGTTATTTCAGAAAATACAAAAGCCGCTGCTAGGCAGCGGCTGGTGCTCGGGGCAGCGAGATCGCTGCAAACCTTGCGAACAAGGCCGCTTGGGGGGATTAGCCCCAAGCATAGTCTTACTTGATGGTCAGGGCTTCCAGTTTGCCGCTGTTGCCATACACATAAATCATGTTGCCAGCCACCAGCGGACGGGCACGCAGGCCGTCGCTGTCGATGCGCTCGCGGCCGACGAAACGACCGTCCACCTGGCTGAGCAGGTGCAGGTAACCTTCCAGGTCACCCACTGCAACGTAGCTGGAGAACACTTCCGGGGCCGACAGTTGACGACGGGCCAGGGAATCGTTGCTCCACAACGCGGTGGTGGAACGCTCGTCGACGCCTTCAACCGTGCCCGAGGACAGGCTGACGTAGACGTTGCCGAAACCCTGGGCGACACCGGCGTAGCTGGACGCATCGCGCTGCCACAGCGGACGACCGCTTTCCAGGTCCAGCGCCGCAACGCGACCCTGGTAGCTGGCGACGTACAGCGTACCGCCGGACAGCAGCAGGCCGCCGTCGATGTCGACCACACGCTCCAGCTCGGAACGACCTTGCGGGATGGCTACACGCTGCTCCCAAACCGGCACGCCGTTGGAAATATCCAGGGCGACCACTTTACCGGTCGACAAGCCAGCCACCGCGAGGCGGTTGGTGACGATCGGCGCGCTGGTGCCACGCAGGGTCAGCACCGCCGGGGTGCTGTCGTACAACCAGCGCTGGTTGCCGGTAGCGGCATCCAGGCCGATCAGACGGTCATCCTGGGTCTGGACCACGACCACATCACCGTTGGTCGCTGGCGGTGCGAGCACTTCACTGGTCACGCGAGCGCGCCACTTCTCTTCACCGCTGCTCGCGTCTAGGGCGACGATTTCACCCTTGAGCGTGCCGATCATGACCAGCCCGTAACCCACGCCAACGGCGCCGGAGACAGGCAGTTCGAGATCTTTCTCCCATTTGACGTCGCCGTTGCTGCGATCCATTGCCATGACCACGCCAGTGACGTCACCCGCATAGATGGTGTCGCCGTCGATGGCCGGCACCAGCATGTTGTAGGTTTCACCCTGGCCGTCACCGATGGAGCGGCTCCACTGCTTCTGCAGCACGACTTCTTCTTTGAAGTCGGTCAACTCGGCCGGAGGCAGTTCTTTCTTGCTGTTGCTGCTGCAACCCGCGGCCAGAATGGCCAGAGCCAGCAATGCTGCATGTTTCCAACGGATCACGTCACGCATCCCCTTTGGCCAGGTCGTCCAGCTTGATTTGCAGGCCACCGACTGCGGCTTCATCCGACAGCGCAGCCTTGGCTTTTTGGTAGGCCGCATGGGCCTCATCAGCACGACCCAGCTGTACCAGCAGGTCGCCCTTGAGCTCTTCGCGGGTCGCCAGGAATGCCTTGTCGGCATCGCCGTCGAGCAGCTTCAACGCGTCTTCGGCCTTGTTCTGTGCCGCCAGCACCTGCGCCAGGCGCTGACGGGCCACTTCGCCCAGGGTCGGGTTGGCCGGTTTGTCGACGATACCTTTGAGCTCTGTGGCCGCGTCGTCCAGCTTGCCGCTGTCCACGGCAACCTTGGCCACGAACAGGCGACCGTATTGCGCGTAGGCAGTGCCGCCGAATTCGCTGTTGAGCTTGCCGGCCAGGTCCGCCACACGGGCAGGGTCAGGCTTGCCGTCCGGGGTCAGGGTGGTTTCCAGCAATTGCTGGTAGAGCACCGAGGCGCCTTGCGACTGGTTGCTCTGGTATTTCTGGTAGGCCTGCCAGCCGAACACGATGACCAGCGCCAACAGGCCGCCAGTGACCAGCGGCTTGCCATTGCGCGTCCACCAGTCCTTCAAATCCGCCAGCTGTTCATCTTCGGTACTCGACACCCCAATACTCCTTAATCGCTAAATCGGCTGTTTGACAGCTTCAACCCTGCACGACGCAGGTGGCCAGGTGTGCAGCAAGCGCATCCCAGGCAATACTTTGTTGTTCGCCCTGGCCACGCAGGGGTTTGAAACCTACCACTTGTTGGGCCAGTTCGTCGTCACCGAGGATCAGTGCATACAGCGCACCGCTCTTGTCGGCCTTCTTGAATTGGCTCTTGAAACTGCCGGCGCCGGCGTTGATCTGCAGGCGCAGGTTGGGCAACTGGTCGCGGACCCGTTCGCTCAAGGTCAGGGCCGCCAGCTCGGCTGCCTCGCCGAAGGCGCACAGGTAAACGTCGACCTGACGGGCCAGTTCCTCTGGCACCTTGTCCAGGGCCTCAAGCATCAGCACCAGGCGCTCGATGCCCATGGCGAAACCCACACCTGACGTCGGCTTGCCGCCCATCTGCTCCACCAGGCCGTCGTAACGACCGCCGGCACACACAGTGCCCTGGGCGCCGAGCTTGTCGGTGACCCATTCGAAAACGGTCTTGCTGTAGTAATCGAGGCCGCGAACCAACTTGGGGTTGATCACGTAAGGAATGCCGGCGGCGTCCAGGCGGGCCTTGAGCCCCTCGAAGTGCACGCGGGACTCTTCGTCGAGGTAGTCGGCCATTTTTGGCGCATCCACCAGTACGGCCTGGGTGTCCGGGTTCTTGGTGTCCAGCACTCGCAGCGGGTTGGTCTTCAACCGGCGCTGGCTGTCTTCGTCCAGGTGCTCGAGGCGGGCCGAGAGGAATTCCACCAGTGCATCACGGTAGCGAGCGCGGGCTTGGGCGGTGCCGAGGCTGTTGAGCTCAAGCTTGACTGCATCACGAATGCCCAGCTCGCCCCACAGGCGCCAGGTCAGCACGATCAGTTCGGCGTCGATGTCCGGGCCGTCGAGGTTGAACACCTCGCAACCGATCTGATGAAACTGGCGATAGCGGCCTTTCTGCGGGCGCTCGTGACGGAACATCGGGCCGATGTACCAGAGTTTCTGCACCTGGCCGCCGCCGGTGATGCCGTGCTCGAGCACCGCACGCACGCACGCTGCTGTGCCTTCCGGGCGCAGGGTCAGCGAATCGCCGTTGCGGTCGTCGAAGGTGTACATCTCTTTTTCGACGATGTCGGTCACTTCACCGATGGAGCGCTTGAACAGCTCGGTGAATTCGACGATCGGCATGCGGATCTGCCGGTAACCGTAGTTATCCAGCAAACGCGCCACGGTGCCCTCGAAATAGCGCCACAGGGGCGTCTGCTCGGGCAGGATATCGTTCATGCCACGAATGGCTTGCAGAGACTTGCTCACAGGTAATCCTTAAAAATTCGTTTGCTCAGCCGCGTGCGATGACCGCTGCGTCGGCTTCGACCTTTTCGGCCGCTTTCTGGCGGATCAGCCTTTCCAGCTCATCCACCAGATTGTCATTCGTCAGTTTCTGCGACGGCTTGCCGTCGATGTAAATCAGGTTCGGTGTGCCGCCAGTCAGGCCGATATGGGCCTCCTTGGCTTCGCCCGGCCCGTTGACCACGCAACCGATCACCGCGACATCCAGCGGCACCAGCAGGTCTTCAAGGCGCCCTTCCAGCTCGTTCATGGTCTTGACCACATCGAAGTTCTGCCGTGAGCAGCTCGGGCAGGCGATGAAGTTGATACCGCGGGAACGCAGGTGCAGGGACTTGAGAATGTCGTAGCCGACTTTCACTTCCTCGACCGGATCCGCCGCCAACGAGATGCGGATGGTATCGCCAATCCCTTCGGCGAGCAGCATACCGAGGCCGACGGCGGATTTCACCGTGCCCGAACGCAACCCACCGGCTTCAGTGATACCCAGGTGCAGTGGCTGGACGATTTCCTTGGCCAGCAGGCGGTAGGCTTCGACGGCCATGAACACGTCGGAAGCCTTCACGCTGACCTTGAAGTCCTGGAAATTCAGGCGTTCAAGGTGCTCGACATGGCGCAGGGCCGACTCCACCAGCGCAGCCGGGGTCGGTTCGCCGTATTTCTTTTGCAGGTCTTTTTCCAGGGAACCGGCGTTCACACCGATACGGATCGGAATGCCACGGTCGCGGGCAGCATCCACCACGGCACGCACGCGGTCTTCGCGACCGATGTTGCCCGGGTTGATGCGCAGGCAGTCCACACCCAGCTCGGCCACGCGCAGGGCGATGCGGTAGTCGAAATGGATATCGGCCACCAGCGGCACCTTGACCAACTGCTTGATCTTGCCGAACGCCTCGGCGGCGTCCATGTCCGGCACGGACACCCGCACGATATCGACGCCGGCGGCTTCCAGGCGATTGATCTGCGCGACTGTGGCGGCCACGTCGTTGGTATCGCTGTTGGTCATGCTCTGCACAGCGATGGGCGCATCGCCGCCCACGGGCACCTTACCCACCCAGATCTTGCGGGATTCGCGACGTTTGATTGGAGATTCGCCGTGCATGACTTATTGACCCAACTTCAGGCGAGCGGTCTCGCCACTGGTGAACGGAGCGATGTCGACTGGCTGGCCGTTGTAGCTGACCTGCGCGCCACGGGCATAACCCAGGCGCACGGCAAATGGCGGCTTGCCGTTGATGGCAGTGCTATCGCCCTTGCGCTTGAGGCCACTGAACAGCACCTTGCCATTGCCATCGGTGACTTGCGTCCAGCAGTCGGCGACGAATTGAATCTGGACCTGGCCTTCACCGGCCGCCGGAGCCACTGGCGCTGCCGGGGCTGCGGCTGGAGCCGTTGGGGTCGCAGGTGCAGCCACGGTCGGCGCAGGCGTGCTTGGTACGACTGGAGCAGCGGCAATCGGTGCGCCAGTGGTCGGCGCAGCAGGCGCGGCAGGCGCCGGAACAGCCGGCTCGGCCCCCGCTTCGGCATCGGCGCCGTCCTGGCCTTGAGGCAGCGCCAAGGTGGTTTCGCCTTCAGCCTGGCCTTCCACGACGGCCTGGTCTTCCGGCTCGTCCAGCGGATGGATCTGAGTGGTGCCGTCGGCGCCTTCGACTTCGACATGCTCGGGGTTCATGGCAACCGGCTCCTTGTTGCGCAAGGAAGCCTGATCCTGCCACCAGACAAAACCGCCACCTATCACCGCGATCAGCAGCAACAGGCTGACGATACGCAAGATGGTGTGGGAAACGCGTACAGGCTCTTCGATGCGACCCAGGCTGTGCACGTTGCTGCCCTGGGCATCGGAACCGGTGTACTGGTCGAATTGCTGGACCAGCACGGTCTGGTCCATGCCGAGCAATTTGGCATAGGCGCGGATGTACCCACGGGCGAAGGTGTGCCCCGGCAGCTTGTCGAACGCGCCGGTTTCCAGGTTGCCCAGGGAAGTCACGGTGAGATTGAGCTTGAGGGCCACTTCGGCCAGCGACCAACCATTGCTTTCGCGGGCTTGACGCAGGGTCTCACCGGGATTTACGCGAGTCGCTGCTACAACTTCAGGATGCGCCGCTTTCATCATTGCTCCGACAGGTATTGCTGATATTCCGGCGTACCGGGATAGAGTCTTTTGAGTTGCAGGCCATAACTGGCAGCCTTGTCGCGATCTTCAAACACATGGGCCAGCCGAACGCCGAGCAATAGACTACGTGCATTTTGCTCGCTCAGCAGGCTAAAACGTTCGTAATAGTCGCGGGCGGGCACATATTGCCTGTCTTCGTAAGACAACTCAGCCATTTCCAGCAGTGCACGCGGTTGCTGATGGTTGAGCCGCAGCGCCTTTTCAAGCTGCTGGCGGGCCAGATCACGCTGGCCGAGTTTCGATGCCGTCATGCCGAGGTTCTCGAAAACCCGCGAACGCTCGGGATAAAGGGTGTCCGCGGCAGCCTGCTCGAAGCGCTCGTAGGCTTGCTTGTAGCGTTTCTGCTCGAAAAGAAAGCTGCCGTAGTTGTTCAGGATCCGCGCATCCTGCGGCCGGCCGGACAGCGCCTTGCGAAAATGCTCATCGGCCAGCTCAGGTTCCATCTCGGCCTGGAACACCAGGGCCAGGGCCGCGTTGGCATCCGGGTCGGAACTGTCCAGCTCCAGGGCTTTCTTGAGCGGAACCTTGGCCCGTTCGGTCATGCCCTGCTGCAAGTACCCGATGCCCAGTTGCACATAGGCCACACGTGCCTCGTCGCGCCCCTTGCTGGTTTTCATCGGGTTGTAGTCACCCGACAGAACACAACCGGAGCAGAGCCCGGCCAACAGCAAGATGAGCGCGAAGCGCAGGGACATAGAGTTCCTCTCTTAGTGACTGTTCGCAGCGTTTTGCGCGACATCGTCAGCGGCGTTCAATTCGCGCACGGCAATGTAGCGTTCGCTGCGACGGGTGCGATCCAGCACCTGTCCTACCAATTGGCCACAGGCGGCATCGATGTCTTCGCCGCGGGTGGTGCGCACGGTGACGTTGAAGCCAGCGTGGTGAAGCTGATCCTGGAAGCGACGAATCGCGTTGTTGCTCGGACGCTCGTAACCGGAATGCGGGAACGGGTTGAACGGGATCAGGTTGATCTTGCACGGGATGTTCTTGAGCAACTCGATCATCTCGACCGCGTGTTCAACCTTGTCGTTCACGTCCTTGAGCAAGGTGTACTCGATGGTCAGCACGCGCTTTTCGCCCAGGGACGACATGTAGCGCTGGCACGACTCCAGCAGCATCTTAAGCGGATACTTCTTGTTGATCGGCACCAATTGGTTACGCAATGCGTCATTGGGTGCGTGCAGCGACAACGCCAGGGAGACGTCGATGTGCTTGGCCAGCTCATCGATCATCGGCACCACGCCCGAGGTGGACAAGGTCACCCGGCGCTTGGAGATGCCGTAGCCCAGGTCATCCATCATCAGATGCATGGCGGCGATGACGTTGTCGAAGTTCAGCAGCGGCTCACCCATGCCCATCATCACCACGTTGGTGATGGCACGGTCGACGGTCGCCGGGACGCTGCCAAAGGATTTGTTGGCAATCCACACCTGGCCGATCACTTCGGCGGCGGTGAGGTTGCTATTGAAGCCTTGCTTGCCGGTGGAGCAGAAACTGCAATCCAGGGCACAGCCTGCCTGGGACGAAACGCACAAGGTGCCGCGTTTGCCCTGGGGAATGTAGACGGTCTCGACGCAGCTGCCGGACGCCACGCGCACCACCCACTTACGGGTGCCGTCGCTGGAGATGTCCTCGCTGACCACTTCCGGACCGCGAATCTCAGCAACTGCCTTGAGCTTTTCGCGCAAGGCCTTGCTGACATTCGTCATGGCGTCGAAATCGTCGACGCCAAAGTGGTGAATCCACTTCATCACTTGGCCGGCACGGAAACGCTTCTCCCCGATCGAGTCGAAGAATTTCTCCATTTCCGGCTGGGTCAGGCCCAACAGGTTGGTTTTGCCGTTCGATGTAGTCATGGATTCACCTTCACTCAAAAGCCTGGGCTTAGCGAGTGGTTACTTCAGTAGCGGAGAAAAAGTAAGCGATTTCGCGAGCGGCAGCGGCTTCGGAGTCCGAACCGTGAACGGCGTTGGCGTCGATCGACTCGGCGAAGTCAGCGCGGATGGTACCGGCAGCGGCTTCTTTAGGGTTGGTAGCGCCCATCAGCTCACGGTTGCGAGCGATAGCGTTTTCGCCTTCCAGCACCTGAACGACAACCGGACCGGAAGTCATGAAGGCAACCAGTTCACCGAAGAAACCGCGCTCGCTGTGCTCAGCGTAGAAGCCTTCGGCTTCGGCTTTGGACAGTTGCTTCATTTTCGAAGCTACAACGCGCAGGCCAGCGTCTTCGAAACGGGTAACGATCTTGCCGATCACGTTTTTAGCAACGGCGTCAGGCTTGATGATGGAGAAAGTACGTTGAACAGCCATGGTGTAACTCCAGAAACGGTAATTTGCGAAAAATTAAACCCGCGAATTATACGCGGGTTCTTGGGTATTGCCTAACTGCGTACAGTGCAGACTCAGTCTGCCTCTTCGATCCAGGCCGCTTGAATCGCTTCAAGCACCTTCTCACCACCACGGGTCGGATCATCGCTGAACTCCGGCAATGCCAGCACCCATTTGTGCAGATCGACGAAGTTCACGTAACGGGGATCTACATCTGGCTTGGACTCAGCCAACTGGATTGCGATTTCCAGTACATCAACCCATTTCAGACTCATTGTAACTCCCTGAATCAGTGCGGCGCTTCGGCGGCGTGGTTGAGCGAGTATTTCGGTATTTCCACCACCAGGTCTTCTGTCCCGACCTTGGCCTGGCACGTCAACCGCGACGTCGGTTCCAGGCCCCAGGCCCGATCAAGATAGTCCTCTTCCAGCTCATCGGCCTCATTCAGCGAGTCGAAACCTTCGCGAATGATGCAATGGCACGTGGTGCAGGCACAAACGCCGCCGCAGGCGCTCTCGATCTCGATGTGGTTGTCATGGGCCACTTCAAGAATGGATTTGCCGGTTTCGGCCTCTACCACCATACCGTCCGGGCAATGCTCGGCGTGTGGCAGAAAAATGATCTGCGGCATCAGTTATTCCTCGATTTCATTCAGGTTGCGCCCCGCCAGGGCGGCTTTGACCGTCGAGTCCAGGCGGCGGGCAGCAAAGGTATCGGTGACTTGCGACAGACGCTTGGTCTGCAACTCGATGGCATAACCATCGGTGCCTTTGATCAATTCGGACAGTTCCTGCATTTGCAACTCGATGACCATGCGCTCTTCAGCGTCGAGCAAGCGCTCGCCGTCGGCTTCAAGGGCACCTTGCACAGCTTCGATCAGGCGCTGGGCGTCGACCTGTTGCTCGCGCAATACGCGGGCCACCTTGTCGTCGCTGGCGTGCTGGAACGAATCCTTGAGCATCTTGGCGATTTCGCCGTCGGTCAGGCCGTAGGACGGCTTGACCTGGATGCTCGCCTCGACGCCCGAACCCAGCTCGCGAGCGGAGACATTGAGCAAGCCGTCGGCATCGACCTGGAAGGTCACGCGAATCTTCGCCGCACCGGCCACCATCGGCGGGATGCCGCGCAATTCGAAGCGGGCCAGGGAACGGCAGTCGCTGATCAGTTCACGCTCGCCTTGCAGCACGTGGACCATCATCGCCGACTGGCCGTCTTTATAAGTGGTGAAATCCTGGGCGCGGGCGACGGGGATGGTGGTGTTGCGCGGAATCACCTTCTCCATCAGGCCGCCCATGGTTTCCAGGCCCAGGGACAACGGAATCACGTCGAGCAACAGCAGCTCGCCACCGTCGCGCTTGTTGCCGGCCAGGGTATCGGCCTGGATCGCGGCGCCAATGGCGACCACCTGGTCCGGGTCGATTTCGGTCAGCGGCTGGCGGCCAAAGGCCTCGGCAACGGCTTCGCGGACCCGAGGCACGCGGGTCGAACCGCCGACCATGACCACGGCCTTGACGTCTTCGAACTCGATGCCCGAATCACGCACGGCACGGCGACAGGCCTTGAGGCTGCGGGCAACCATGGGCTCGATCAGCGCATCGAAGGCTTCGCGGCTCAGGGCGGCTTTCCAGTCGCCATAAGCGACTTCAACGGTGGCAGCGTCGGTCAAGGCTTCTTTGGCGGCGCAGGCGGTTTGCAGCAGATGGCGCTGCGCCCCCGGATCGAGGTCGGCGGACAGGCCCGCTTGCTCGATGATCCAGCCGGCAATGGCGTGGTCGAAGTCATCGCCGCCCAGGGCGCTGTCGCCGCCGGTGGCCAGGACTTCGAAGACGCCGCCGGTCAGGCGCAGAATAGAGATATCGAAGGTACCGCCGCCCAGATCGTAGATAGCGACGAGGCCTTCGGCGTGCTGGTCCAGGCCATACGCCACGGCAGCGGCGGTCGGTTCGTTGAGCAGGCGCAGCACGTTCAGGCCGGCCAGCTTGGCCGCATCCTTGGTAGCTTGGCGCTGAGCGTCGTCGAAATAGGCCGGGACGGTGATGACCGCACCGACCAATTCACCACCCAATGCCGCTTCTGCACGCTGGCGCAGCACCTTGAGGATGTCGGCCGAGACTTCCACCGGGCTTTTCGGGCCCTGCACGGTTTCGATGAACGGCATGTGGGATTCGCCGCCAACGAAGCGGTACGGCAGTTGGTCGCCCAGTTGCTTGACGTCGGACAGACCACGACCCATCAAGCGCTTGACCGAGACAATGGTGTTCAGCGGATCGGTGGCGGCGGCCAGCTTGGCCGACTCGCCGACTTCGACGCGATCGGCGTGATAGCGCACGGCGGATGGCAAGATCACCTGCCCTTGCTCGTCGGCCAGCGGTTCGGAAAGACCGCTGCGCAAGGCAGCGACCAAGGAGTTGGTAGTACCCAAGTCGATTCCCACAGCCAGGCGACGCTGGTGCGGTTGTGGACTTTGGCCGGGTTCGGCGATCTGCAGTAGGGCCATCGTAATCAGGACTTATCTGTAATCAGGCGTGCGACCGGAGCGGCACTGGGTTAATCGTCGAGGCGCTCTTCGAGCTGGCGCACTTCGTAGGTGAGCTTGTCGAGGAACTGCATGCGCCGCATCAGGCGTTCGGCCTGTTCGCGTTGCGCGGCATCGTTCCAGCAGGCTGCGAAGCTTTCGTTCAAGGTGTGCTGGGCGTCTTTCAAGCGGCGCTTGAATACCGCGACACCGGCCAGGTCGGCGCTGTCCTGCAGGTCTTCGAGCTCTTCGCGCCATTGCATCTGCTGCAAAAGAAACTCGGGATCGTGGACCGTGACTTCCAGGGGCAGCTCATGACCGCTGATAGCGAGCAGGTAACGCGCGCGCTTGGCAGGACTCTTGAGCGTCTGGTAGGCCTCGTTGAGGTTCGCGGACTGCTCCAGCGCCCGCCGCTGCTCGGTTTCCGAGGCATCGGCAAAGCGGTCCGGATGGACACCACGGGCCAATTCCAGATAACGCGCGGACAACTGGTCGAGATCCAGCTGGAACGCCGGCTGCATCTGGAACAAAGCAAAATGACAAGGAGTTCCCACAAGCCGCCTCAGATGTTGAAGCTTTCGCCGCAGCCACATTCACCGCGCACGTTGGGGTTGTTGAACTTGAAGCCTTCGTTCAACCCTTCCTTGACGAAATCCAGTTCAGTGCCGTCCAGGTAAGTCAGGCTCTTCGGGTCGATGATCACTTTCTGACCATGACTCTCGAACACCTGATCCTCTTCGCCCACTTCGTCGACGAATTCCAGCACATAGGCAAGACCAGAACAGCCCGTGGTGCGAACACCCAGGCGGATACCCTCGCCCTTGCCGCGCCCCGCGAGGGAGCGCTGGATATGCTTAGCTGCCGCTTCTGTCATCTGGATAGCCATGAAAACTCCTTACCTGTGCACAGATCAGATCAAGCCTTTCTTCTGCTTGTAATCGCGAACGGCGGCCTTGATGGCGTCTTCGGCGAGTACCGAGCAGTGGATCTTCACCGGCGGCAGGGCCAGCTCTTCAGCCAGCTGGGTGTTCTTGATGGTTTCGGCTTCATCAAGGGTCTTGCCCTTCATCCACTCGGTCGCCAGGGAGCTGGACGCGATGGCGGAACCGCAGCCATAGGTCTTGAACTTGGCATCTTCGATGATGCCTTGCTCGTTGACCTTGATCTGCAGGCGCATCACGTCGCCGCACGCCGGGGCGCCGACCATGCCGGTGCCGACATCAGGATCCTGCGCGTCCATCTTGCCGACGTTGCGCGGGTTCTCGTAGTGGTCGATGACCTTTTCGCTATATGCCATTTGCTTCAATCCTCATCAGTGAGCCGCTCTGGTGGCGACTTCTTCAGTGCGCCGCCCACTCGATTTTCGAGATGTCGACACCGTCTTTGTACATGTCCCACAGCGGCGAAAGAGCGCGCAGCTTGGTAACGGCCTCGCAGACTTTCTGCGCGGCGTAATCGATTTCTTCTTCGGTGGTGAAGCGGCCGAAGGTGAAGCGGATCGAGCTGTGGGCCAGTTCGTCGTTGCGGCCCAGGGCGCGCAGGACGTACGAAGGCTCAAGCGATGCCGAGGTGCACGCCGAACCGGACGACACGGCCAGATCCTTGAGCGCCATGATCAGCGACTCACCTTCAACATAGTTGAAGCTCAGGTTCAGGTTGTGCGGTACGCGGGCGATCATGCTGCCGTTGACGTAAAGCTCTTCCAGGTGCTCGACCTGCTTGAAGAAGCGGTCGCTCAGGGCCTTGATGCGCACGTTCTCGGCAGCCATGTCTTCCTTGGCCACGCGGAAGGCTTCACCCATGCCGACGATCTGGTGGGTCGCCAGGGTGCCGGAACGCATGCCGCGCTCGTGACCGCCGCCGTGCATGGTCGCTTCGAGGCGAACACGCGGCTTGCGGCTCACGTACAGCGCGCCGATGCCTTTAGGGCCGTAGGTCTTGTGGGCGGAGAACGACATCAGGTCGACTTTCAGCTTCGACAGGTCGATGTCGACCTTGCCGGTGGACTGGGCCGCGTCGACGTGGAACAGGATGCCCTTGGAGCGGGTCAGTTCGCCGATGGCCGCGATGTCGTTGACGGTGCCGATTTCGTTGTTCACATGCATGATCGAAACCAGGATGGTGTCGTCGCGCAGTGCGGCTTCCACCATGGCTGGGGTGATGATGCCGTCTTCACCCGGTTCGATGTAGGTGACCTCGAAACCTTCACGCTCCAGTTGGCGCATGGTGTCCAGGACAGCCTTGTGCTCGATCTTGGAGGTGATCAGGTGCTTGCCCTTGGTGTGATAGAAGTGCGCGACACCCTTGATTGCCAGGTTGTCGGACTCGGTGGCACCGGAGGTCCAGACGATTTCACGCGGGTCGGCGTTGACCAGGTCAGCGACCTGGCGGCGGGCGTTTTCGACCGACTCTTCGGCTTTCCAGCCAAACACGTGGGAGCGGGACGCCGGGTTACCGAAGTTTCCGTCGACCAGCAGGCATTCACTCATTTTTTGTGCGACACGCGGATCAACCGGGGTGGTCGCAGAGTAATCAAGGTAAATCGGCAATTTCATGGACTTTCTCCTAAATCAGGCTGGCTGGCGTTCCGCGTGCTCTGCGGCAGTCATTCGACGGCGGACGCTTCAATCTTGTCCAGGTGCGGCGCCTTGCTGTTGCAACGGCGCTGGTCCTGACGCTGGGCTACTTCTTGCACCTCACGGCGAGTTACAAGGTCAGCCAAGCTGATACCGCTCAGAAATTCGTGGATCTGCAGGCTGAGGTCACACCACAAGTGGTGGGTCAGGCAAGTATCGCCGCCATGGCAGTCGCCAAGGCCCTGGCATTTGGTCGCATCGACCGATTCGTTCACTGCATCGATCACCTGGGCGACCTGGATGCCTTGCATGTCGCGCGACAGCTGGTAGCCGCCGCCCGGGCCGCGAACACTGGAGACCAGGTTGCTGCGGCGCAGCTTGGCGAACAGCTGCTCAAGGTAAGACAGAGAAATGCCCTGGCGCTCGGAGATATCGGCCAGGGACACCGGCCCGTGCTGCGCGTGCAATGCCAGATCCAGCATCGCGGTCACGGCGTATCGGCCTTTTGTAGTCAGTCGCATGGACAATTACCACGGAGTTCGGAATGGGGGCGAGTATGCAATTCCCGAGTATTTAAGTCAAGTATAAGACCTAGTGCTTTACTCAGGTTTACCCGCGAAAGAGCGCGCGCATGATAGCAAAGGCTGGCCAGTGGCGACCAGCTATACCGCGTTATCGTTCATCGCGAGCAAGCTTTGCTCCCACAGGAAGCCTGCGAAACAGGACTCCTGTGGGGAAAGGTTTTTGTGGGAGCAAGACTTGCCCGCGATGCAGGCGCCTCGGTTCAACTGGCCCGGGTCTCATCCTTATCCTTCACACACGCAAAATCTTCCTCGCGCAGTTCAGGCAGGTCCTTGGCGCAGTAATTACTGCCCAGTTCCTTCAGAGCCCCGCACATCCCCTCCAGGCGCCCATCGACGGCCTGCAGGTGATCGAGCAACTGGTTGATCGCACGGGCGACCGGGTCGGGCATGTCTTCACCGACACCGTAAGCGTCGAAGCCGATCTTCTCGGCCATGGCTTTGCGCCGGGCATCCTGTTCGTCGTCGGACTTGACGATGATCCGCCCAGGAATACCCACCACGGTCGCGCCGGGCGGCACGGCCTTGGTGACCACGGCGTTGGAGCCGACTTTCGCCCCCGCCCCTACCGTGAACGGCCCGAGCACCTTGGCGCCCGCACCCACCACCACACCGTCTTCCAGGGTCGGGTGGCGCTTGCCCTTGTTCCAGCTGGTGCCGCCGAGGGTCACGCCCTGGTACAGCGTCACGTCGTCACCGATCTCGGCGGTTTCGCCGATGACGATGCCCATACCGTGGTCAATGAAGAACCGGCGACCGACCTTGGCCCCCGGATGGATCTCGATCCCGGTCAGCCATCGGCCGAAGTTCGAGACCAGCCGCGCCAGCCATTTCCAGCCCATGTTCCACAAGGCGCCGGACAGGCGGTGGATCCAGATCGCGTGCATCCCCGGGTAGCAGGTCAGCACTTCAAAGGCATTGCGCGCCGCCGGGTCACGATGGAAAACACTTTGGATATCTTCACGCAAACGTTCGAACATTTTATTTCTTCCGCTTAATCAGCTCGCCACGGGCCGCTTTCTGGGTTTCCGTGAGGATGCCGCGCAATATATTCATCTCCGCCCGGCTAACCGAGCTTCGTCCGTACAACCGACGCAGGCGCGCCATCAAGTGCCGCGGCTTCTCCGGGTCGAGGAACTCGATGTCCACCAAGGATTGCTCCAGGTGCTCATAGAATCGCTCCAGCTCGTCCATGGTCGCCAGTGTCTCACTGCGTGGCGACGTCACCTCGGTTTTTTCGACCTTGCTTGGCTTGCCTTCAGCGGCGAGCCAGGCCATGCGCACTTCATAACTCAACACCTGCACCGCCGCCCCCAGGTTCAAGGAACTGAACTCGGGGTCGGAAGGGATATGCACGTGAAAGTGACATCGCTGCAGCTCGTCGTTGGTCAGGCCGGAGTCTTCACGGCCGAACACCAGGGCGATTTCAAAGCCTTGCGCGGCCTCCTCGACCACTTTGGTGCCGCATTCGCGGGGGTCGAGCAACGGCCAGGGGATGCGACGGTCGCGGGCGCTGGTGCCGAGCACCAGGTTGCAACCCACCAGGGCATCTTCGAGGGTGGCGACCACCTGAGCATTGGCAAGGATGTCACCGGCACCGGAGGCCCGGGCATCGGCTTCGTGATGGGGAAACAGGCGCGGCTCGACCAGCACCAGCCGCGACAGGCCCATGTTCTTCATGGCCCGCGCAGCTCCGCCGATGTTACCCGGATGGCTGGTATTGACCAGGACGACACGAATGTTCTGCAACAAGGGAGGCGCTCTCGAACACGATAAAGGGAGCAAATCTTACATAAGCACCTACCGTTAAGCTATGAAAGCGAACACCAACCTTCTCCTGAGAAAACTTTCTGATAGAATGCGCGGCTTTCTTTAACAACCTTAGGTGACACCTCCATGCAGCCCATGCTGAATATCGCGCTGCGCGCCGCCCGCAGCGCCAGTGAACTGATCTTCCGCTCCATCGAGCGCCTGGATACCATCAAGGTCGATGAAAAAGACGCCAAGGACTACGTGTCCGAGGTTGATCGCGCCGCCGAGCAAAAAATCGTCGACGCCCTGCGCAAGGCTTACCCGAACCACTCGATCCTGGGTGAAGAGACCGGCATGCACGCCGGCACCGGCATCGAAGGTGAAGAGTACCTGTGGATCATCGATCCGCTGGACGGCACCACCAACTTCCTGCGCGGCATTCCTCATTTCGCTGTCAGCATCGCTTGCAAATACCGTGGCCGCCTGGAACACGCCGTTGTGCTGGACCCGGTTCGCCAGGAAGAATTCACCGCCAGCCGCGGCCGTGGCGCCCAACTGAACGGTCGCCGCCTGCGCGTCAGCGGCCGCACCAGCCTGGACGGCGCCCTGCTGGGTACCGGCTTCCCGTTCCGTGACGACCAGATGGACAACCTGGACAACTACCTGGGCATGTTCCGCGCGCTGGTTGGCCAGACCGCCGGCATCCGCCGCGCCGGTGCCGCGAGCCTGGACCTGGCCTATGTGGCTGCTGGCCGTTTCGATGCGTTCTGGGAGTCGGGCCTGTCCGAATGGGACATGGCTGCAGGCGCCCTGTTGATCCAGGAAGCCGGCGGTTTGGTGAGCGACTTCACCGGCGGCCATGATTTCCTTGAAAAAGGCCATATCGTTGCCGGCAACACCAAATGCTTCAAGGCTGTGCTCACCGCCATCCAGCCGCATTTGCCGGCTTCGCTGAAGCGTTAAGCAGCTCGGCTACAGAAAAAGCACCCTTCGGGGTGCTTTTTTTATGCCTGCCCCACACCACTCAGCTCCCTCGCCACAATGGATGACACCCTGAACATTGATGGAAGCTGACCCACCGCTATCGCGAGCAAGCTCGCTCCCACAGGGGATTGGTAGCGGGCCATGAAATGCGGGCATAAAAAAAGCACCCCGAAGGGTGCTTTTTTTATAGCGGTTGGATCACTGAGCCGGTTCGTTCTGCCCCAGGATCAGTTGGCCTTCCTTGTTCACCGGGATCTGGTTGCCCGGGTCGCGGTCCATGCGGACTTTGCCTTCTTTGCCGTCGAGCATGTAGCGAACGTCGTAGCCTACCACCTTGTCGCTGATGTCATTGACCGTGTTGCAGCGAGTTTGGGTGGTGGTGTAGGTGTCGCGTTCCTGCATGCCTTCCTGAATCTTGTTACCGGCATAACCGCCGCCGGCCGCACCTGCCACGGTGGCGATTTTCTTGCCGGTGCCGCCGCCGATCTGGTTGCCCAACAGGCCACCGGCTACGGCGCCGAGCACGGTACCAGCGATCTGGTGTTGATCCTGGACCGGCTTCTGCCGGGTCACGGTGACGTCCTTGCACACTTCACGCGGGGTCTTGATCTGTGTCTTGACCGGATCCACGGCCAACACTTGCGCATACTCAGGGCCACTTTTTACCAAGCTGTAGGTGGCTACCGCACCACCGGCAGTTACACCGACAGCACCCAACACCGCACCAACCAGCATCGATTTGTTCACTTGAACCTCCTGACCATCACAAGCGGATTAATCCGCGCTTCTCCCAGCCTTGGAGCATAAAAAAAGGCGCGAGTTCAACTCGCGCCTTTTCAGCCGTGACGGATGGAGCAACGAGCCTTACGGGCGGTCGTCGACTTCCGTCTCAGTGGCCGCCGGAGGAATCAGATCCTCGGTGCTCAGGTTCAGCCAGATCAGCACCACGTTGGCGATGTAGATCGACGAGTAAGTACCCGCCAACACACCAATGAACAGCGCGATGGAGAAACCGAACAGGTTGTCGCCACCAAAGATCAGCAGCGCGGCAATCGCCAGCAAGGTGGAGATCGACGTCGCCATGGTCCGCAGCAGCGTCTGGGTGGTCGAGATGTTGATGTTCTCGATCAAGGACGCCTTGCGCAGCACACGGAAGTTCTCACGCACCCGGTCGAACACCACGATGGTGTCGTTGAGCGAGTAACCGATGATCGCCAACACCGCCGCCAGCACCGTCAAGTCGAAGGTGATCTGGAAGAACGACAGGATGCCCACGGTCACGATCACGTCGTGGATCAGCGAGACAATCGCGCCCACCGCGAACTTCCACTGAAAGCGGAAGGCCAGGTAGATCAGGATCCCGCCCAGCGCCATCAACATGCCGAGGCCGCCCTGGTCGCGCAGCTCTTCACCCACTTGCGGGCCGACGAACTCGACGCGCTTGACCTGGGCCGGGTTGTCGCCGCCAGCCTTCTGCAAGGCTTCGGCCACCTGATGGCCCAGCTGCGGGTCTTCACCCGGCATGCGCACCAGCAGGTCGGTGGTCGCGCCAAAGCTCTGCACAATGGCATCGCTGTAGCCCGCACTCGCCAGTTGCTCGCGCACCTTGGTAACGTCGGCCGGACGCTCGTAGGTCAGCTCGATGAGCGTACCGCCGGTGAAGTCCAGGCCGTAGTTCAGGCCCTTGGTGCCCCAGCTGAACAACGCCAGAAGGGTAAGGAACAATGTGACGCCGAACGCAACGTTGCGAACGCCCATGAAGTTGATAGTACGTAACATGGCAGCCCCTTAAATCCACAACTTCTTGAAGTCACGACCACCAAAGATCAGGTTGACCATTGCGCGGGTCACCATGATGGCTGTGAACATCGAGGTAAAGATCCCGAGGGACATGGTCACTGCGAAGCCCTTGACCGGGCCGGTGCCCATGGCGAAGAGAATCCCGCCCACCAGCAACGTGGTCAGGTTGGCGTCGAGAATCGCGGTGAATGCCCGGCCGAAGCCTTCGTTGATTGCCCGTTGAATCGACATGCCCGCGGCGATCTCTTCACGTATCCGCGAGAAGATCAGCACGTTGGCGTCCACCGCCATACCCATGGTCAACACGATACCGGCGATACCCGGCAGGGTCAGCGTGGCACCCAGCAGCGACATCAGGGCCAGCAGCATCACCATGTTCACCGCCAGCGCGACGGTGGCGATGATGCCGAAGAAGCGGTAGATGGCGATGATGAACAGCGAGACAAACAACATGCCCCACAGCGATGCATCGATACCCTTGGTGATGTTGTCGGCACCCAGGCTCGGGCCAATGGTGCGCTCTTCGGCGAAGTACATCGGCGCGGCCAGACCACCGGCACGCAGCAACAGGGCCAGTTCCGAAGATTCACCCTGGCCGTTCAGGCCGGTGATGCGGAACTGGCTGCCCAGTGGCGACTGAATGGTCGCCAGGCTGATGATCTTTTTCTCTTCCTTGAAGGTCTGCACCGCGACGTCTTTCTCGACGCCGTTGACCACTTGCTTGGTGTAAGTGGTGGTCGGCTTCTGCTCGATGAAGATCACCGCCATGCTGCGACCGACGTTGCTGCGCGTGGCGCGGCTCATCAGTTCGCCGCCGTGGCCGTCGAGGCGAATGTTCACCTGCGGACGACCCTGCTCATCGAAGCCCGCCTGGGCATCGGTCACCTGGTCACCAGTGATGATCAGGCCACGCTCGATCTGCGCCGCCGGACGACCGCCTTCACGGAACTCGAAGCTCTCGGAAGTGGCCTTGGAAGCACCCGGCTCAGCCGCGAGGCGGAATTCCAGGTTGGCGGTCTTGCCGAGGATACGCTTGGCTTCAGCGGTGTCCTGCACGCCCGGCAGCTCAACCACGATGCGGTTGGCGCCCTGGCGCTGCACGATCGGCTCGGCCACACCCAGCTCGTTGACGCGGTTACGCACCGTGGTCAAGTTCTGCTTGATGGAGTATTCGCGGATTTCCGCCAGCTTGGCCGGGGTCATCGCCAGACGCAGCACCGCCTGACCATTGAGGTCGGCCGGCACAATGTCGAAATCGTTGAAGTTCTTGCGGATCAGCGCACGGGCCTGCTCGCGGGTATCTTCATCGCTGAAGCCCAGCTGAATGGCACCGTCGAGCTGCGGCAGGCTGCGATAGCGCAGACGCTCTTTGCGCAGCAAGCTCTTGACGTCGCCTTCGTAGACTTTCAGGCGTGCGTCGAGGGCTTTTTCCATGTCCACTTCCAGCAGGAAGTGCACACCACCGGACAAGTCCAGACCCAGCTTCATCGGATGCGCGCCGAGGTTGCGCAGCCATTGCGGGGTAGTCTGGGCCAAGTTCAGGGCCACGACGTAATCATCGCCCATCGCCTTGCGTACCACGTCCTTGGCCGGCAGCTGGTCTTCAGCCTTGGTCAGACGCAACAGACCGCCCTTGCCACCTTCGGCAACGGTCGCAGCCTTGACGTCGATACCGGAAGCCTTGAGCGCTGCGCTCGCACGGTCCAGATCGGCCTGAGTGACCTGCAAGGCAGTGCTTGCGCCACTGACCTGAATGGCCGGGTCATCCGGGTAGAGATTGGGAGCGGAATAAATCACACCGACCACCAGCACCGCCAGGATCAGTACATATTTCCACAGAGGGTATTTGTTCAGCATCACGCCGCCCGCTTATGACGCGGGGCGCCTTGCGCGCCCCGTCGATTGAATAGAAGTTGTTACTTAGATCGCTTTCAGCGTGCCTTTTGGCAGCGTGGCCGCGATTGCGCCCTTCTGGAACTTCATTTCAACAGTGTCGGACACTTCCAGTACCACGAAGTCATCAGCCACTTTGGTGATCTTGCCAGCGATGCCGCCGGTGGTGACCACTTCATCGCCCTTTTGCAGGCTGCTGAGCAGGTTTTTCTGCTCTTTGGCGCGCTTGGCCTGTGGACGCCAGATCATCAGGTAGAAAATCACCAGGAAGCCGACCAGGAAAATCCACTCGAAACCGCCACCCATAGGGCCGGCAGCAGCAGGTGCAGCCGCGTCAGCCATGGCATTAGAGATAAAAAAGCTCATTTAGCACTCCAGTTGCAAGTATTGAATCTTAGGATCGGAAAACTCAGTCCAAGGGCGGTACAGGCAACCCGCGCTTGGCATAGAAGGCCTCGACGAAGGCGGCCAATGTACCTTGTTGAATAGCCTCGCGCAAACCAGCCATAAGCACCTGGTAATGGCGCAAATTGTGGATGGTATTCAACATGCTACCCAGCATTTCGCCGCACTTGTCCAAATGATGCAGATAAGCGCGGGAGAAGTTCTGGCACGTGTAGCAGTCGCAGGTCGGATCCAGCGGCGAATCATCATGGCGATGGAACGCGTTACGGATCTTCAGCACGCCCGTGTCGATGAACAGATGCCCATTGCGGGCATTACGGGTTGGCATCACGCAATCGAACATGTCCACCCCGCGGCGCACACCCTCAACCAGATCTTCCGGTTTGCCAACGCCCATAAGGTAACGAGGTTTGTCAGCAGGCATCTGGCCCGGCAGGTAATCGAGCACCTTGATCATTTCGTGCTTGGGCTCGCCCACCGACAGACCGCCAATGGCCAGGCCGTCGAAGCCGATCTTGTCGAGGCCTTCGAGGGAGCGCATGCGCAAATCCTGGTGCATGCCGCCCTGCACGATGCCGAACAGTGCCGCCGTGTTATCGGCATGGGCATTCTTCGAGCGCTGGGCCCAGCGCAACGACAGCTCCATGGACACCCGCGCCACATCTTCATCGGCCGGGTACGGCGTGCATTCGTCGAAGATCATCACGATGTCCGAGCCCAGGTCGCGTTGGACCTGCATCGACTCTTCCGGCCCCATGAACACCTTGGAACCGTCCACCGGCGAGGCGAAGGTCACGCCCTCCTCCTTGATCTTGCGCATGGCGCCGAGGCTGAACACCTGGAAACCACCGGAGTCGGTCAGAATCGGCCCTTTCCACTGCATGAAATCGTGCAAGTCACCGTGGGCCTTGATCACTTCCATGCCCGGGCGCAGCCACAGGTGGAACGTGTTGCCGAGGATGATCTCCGCGCCCGTGGCGACGATGTCCCGTGGCAGCATGCCCTTGACCGTGCCGTAGGTGCCCACCGGCATGAACGCGGGGGTTTCCACGGTACCGCGGGGGAAGATCAGACGACCGCGACGAGCCTTGCCATCGGTGGCGAGCAACTCGAAGGACATGCGACAGGTGCGACTCATACTGTTTCCTCGGGTCCGCGTGGCGCGGGGTTACGGGTGATGAACATCGCATCACCGTAGCTGAAAAAGCGGTATCCATGCTCGACGGCGGCCTTGTAGGCGGCCATGGCTTCGGGATAACCGGCGAACGCCGAAACCAGCATCAACAGCGTGGATTCAGGCAAATGAAAGTTGGTGACCAGGGCATCGACCACATGAAACGGCCGACCCGGGTAGATAAAGATGTCGGTGTCGCCACTGAACGGCTTGAGCACGCCATCGCGGGCAGCGCTTTCCAGGGACCGCACGCTGGTGGTCCCCACCGCCACCACCCGCCCACCGCGAGCACGACAGGCCGCCACGGCATCGACCACGTCCTGGCTCACTTCCAGCCATTCGTTGTGCATGTGATGGTCTTCGATACGCTCCACACGCACCGGCTGGAACGTACCGGCGCCGACGTGCAACGTCACGAATGCGGTCTCCACGCCCTTGGCGGCAATCGCCTCCAGCAACGGCTGATCAAAATGCAGCCCCGCCGTCGGCGCCGCCACCGCCCCCAAGCGCTCGGCGTACACGGTCTGATAACGCTCGCGGTCCGAACCTTCGTCCGGGCGGTCTATATAAGGAGGCAACGGCATGTGCCCGACACGGTCGAGCAGCGGCAACACCTCTTCGGCAAATGCCAGCTCGAACAACGCGTCATGCCGCGCCACCATCACCGCCTCGCCACCGCCGTCGATCAAAATCGACGAACCGGGCTTGGGCGACTTGCTCGACCGCACATGGGCCAGCACGCGATGACTGTCCAGCACCCGCTCCACCAGAATCTCCAGCTTGCCGCCGGAGGCTTTCTGGCCAAACAACCGCGCCGGAATCACCCGGGTATTGTTGAACACCATCAAATCGCCCGGGCGCAAATGCTCAAGCAAATCAGTGAATTGACGGTGAGCCATGGCACCGCTGACCCCATCCAGGGTCAACAGTCGACTGGCGCGACGCTCGGCCAGAGGGTGGCGAGCGATCAGCGAATCAGGGAGTTCGAAGGTAAAGTCAGCAACACGCATGATGGGGTTCGTCTAGCAGGGCCGGAAAGTCTAGCGGAAATATCAAAAATTCACCATGAAACGTGATTGACCAACGGTAGTCACCTCTCTATACTTCGCCGCCATTGAGCCCTGATGGCGGAATTGGTAGACGCGGCGGATTCAAAATCCGTTTTCGAAAGGAGTGGGAGTTCGAGTCTCCCTCGGGGCACCATCTTAAAAAAAGACCTTGAAATTCAAGGTCTTTTTTTTCGTCTGTAGGAAAGTGATTGGTCATGGCTAATCACTCCTTTGTGGCGAGGGGAGTTATCCCCGCGGGGCCGCGAAGCGGCCCCAAATACCAAACCTGTGGCAAGGAAGAATCTGTGGCCAGTAAGAACCCGTGGCGAGGGAGCTTGCTCCCGCTTGAGCGCAAAGCGCTCACAAAAATGTCACAGCCCCCACCGATGCTCCGCCTTGCGACGCCCTGTTGATTCACCGCCCCTCCTCACCCGCTGACAAAGGATTTCACCCCATGGAATTGCTGCTGGAAACGGTCGCTCTCTACTCCCTCAAGCTGGCTTATGAGACAGAAGGCCACAGCCCGATTCTGCGGGATGATCCGTTGATGGGCGGGTGTGATCGGGAGGTTTTTGGGTTGTTGGTGCGCAGAGAAGACATCCAAGCTATCCAGGCGAAAGTACAGCACTGCCTGGACTTGGCACTGGAGGCAATTGGGGGAAGTAACACAGCTTTGGGGCGGGAACTCGGACGGTTAGCGACTGACTTCGGCGCTTCCCGAACGGTAGAGGAGCTTCAGGATCCGCTTCTAATTCTTAGGGACTATCTGAAAGATATCCAGTAAACCTGCGGGACCTGGCGCAACCGAACATCTTGGAGAAATACGTTTTGCTGAAATGGATCTCTGCATTTTTTCTTAGAAGTCGCGAAAACGACACGCTGGGCGAGTTAGTGATGGAGAACCGGCGCTTGCGCATGTTCGCCAAGGTCGGCTTCACGGTACTGATCTTCATGCCCATCCTCACCTACTGCTCATGGATAGCCCCGAGGTTTGAGGACGCGGGACTTACCAATCCCGCAGTGCTTGAGGTGATCAATAGCGAAGAGTATCGACAGGCAACCCGGGAGGCCGTTGCTCTGCTCGACCTCTATAACCGAGGGGAGATTGGCCTGGATTCGCTGCATGGTATACAGGGGGTTCACCGAATTGGCGGGGTGACGGTCACTTTCAACCTGCAACTGGTTCCACGAGACGAGCCCAGGCAAGGAGGAGGCAACAAATACAAGCTTGATGGCCAGTACAAAGTGACAGTCGTCATAGGCTATCTGGTTATGTTTCTGACCATCGAATTGTTTCTGGTTGGGATAGCAACCTGCGTCATTTTCCAAAGACCACCAAAAGCGCAGCGCAGGTTTGAGGAACAGATACTACAAGAGCATTTCTCCTTTGATATGCCCGTGCTCCCCGCCCCCCAAGAGCGAGCCGACCAGATCATCGAGCGCATGCTGCAGCGTTTTCACCGTTTTGCGAAAGACCTGGAACACCGCCCGCGCGGCCGAAAGGGAGTTCAGCTCGACGATGAATACGACGTCCAGTTTCTGGTCAACGCGTTGCTAAGATTGCAGTTCGATAACGTAAAGCCTGAAGAGCCGTCCCCGAGCATGGCAGCAGGCGGCACCCGCGCAGACTTCCTCCTGCCTGAACATGGGCTCTTTATTGAACTCAAGATGACGCGCGACGGTATGACCGCAAGATCGCTAGCCGACGAGCTGATCCTGGATATCGCACGCTATCGTGCCCATCCCGAATGCCATGCAATCATTTTCTTCGTTTACGACCCTCGCGGCCTTGTTAAGAACACCATGGCATTGCGAACGGAATTATCGGAGATTGCGGGTGAGCTCCCTGTGAGCCTGATCGTTTCGCCTAGCCATTGAGGAAAGGGCGGCTCGTGAAGATTGCCCTAAATGCTCAAATACACAGGTACGGCGTCACCGCCAGCTCAAGCATGTCCACTAGCTCGGGATCCATGAAGCGATAGTCATCGGGAATATCCAGAACATGCAGCCGCTTGTGCTCAAGCAGCCGAGCGTACTCTGCCCGTAGCCGATGCTCGTGCTTGTGCTCCATTACAAAAATGACATCGGCCCAACGGATATCTGCCGGGCCGATAGTCTTGCGTGCATTGGGGCTGGTACCCGCTGAACGAGCGTCGAAACCGGGACGCCGACGCCAGATCGCCTCTCCGGTTGGACTACGCCATTGGTTACGACTGCAAACGAACAGGAGATTGGTCACTCTTGATCCAACAGTTGACGGGTGGTGCGGATGGGATAACTCATACCGAGCTGACTCGCCCGGTGCAGCTTGTCGGCACGGGTGTACATCAGCTTCCAGTTCTTTTCTGGTTTGAAGTCCTGTGGGCCAATCGCGTCATGCCCTTTGTGCTTGCGGGACTGCGCACGTCTCCAGCTACGGGTTCTTTCCATGGTCACTTCCTCGTGAGTACCGGGTTCAGCAGCCGCGGTAATACGAGTTAGAGAGATGGTAAGCGTGAATTGGGGTTGTGGCTAGTGTGGGCGGTGCTGGATAGCTACGGCTATCGATTCGGGATGCAAGCGTAAAAGAGGGACGGATTATTGCCGGCCAAGGCCAAAGTAAATAAATCCGTCCCCTTTTCTCGTTTACCATCGCGGTAACGATGCTCTTTTCTCTTCAATATTCCTTCAATTTCAACGTTGAAATTTCAGTAAGCTGGGAGAACTGTCGCTACCAAGATCTCGCGGGTTTCCGACCCCGTGCTTACGAGAAAGCGTCAGGGTCCCCAGCTACTCGTAAGGAAGCTCGCCAAATAAACCAATCATCAAATCGTCCTTCAAACTCTTGAAGGGAATCTCTACATAGTCTTTCGCATGCCTAGGTTTTGCTGGCCCATCCCCTGGACCATTTTTGGTATGACCCTTAACGTGTTCCCCGCTCTCTTTGATATAAGGCAAAACTACAAGTCGCCCGTGATTGGTCGAGAGAATGGTGCCTTCACGCCATATTGCTTCACCATCCGCGCTCTCGACTTGGGAGGTCTGCTTCACCTGCCAGCCTACGTCCCCGTCGGGTTCATACCAAAAGACCACACCATTACAAACAAGCATCCTGTCTCCGGCCCGGAGTGCGTCGTCCAACAAACGCTTTACGCTCGCCAGTTGAAGTAACTGGTTAGCTCTCGGTAGAAGAATCTTTCTTATTTGTCCTTTTACCTTTCCCCAATGGTCCCTGTAACTGAGGCCGAAGCCGTTAGCAATCTGAGCACGCAGGGCGAACTCAGCGCCCTTCGTTGATCCATTAAAAGCTACCGTCCATCTGTTATCCCCCAAGTGTTCCATATGGACTCGCGGCGCGACTTGGCAGAGGCTCAGATAAGGCATTTCTTGCAACTTCTGAAATAGTGACTCGCGGAATATCTCAGCACTCGGATGCAAGACTAATTCACTCTTCGACACCCGAGGATGTCTGGAGGATCGCTGCTTTGCTTCCGCCAACATGAGCTTCTCTTCGTTGGCCAAGCGCTGCTTAGCTTGGATTGACTTTACCGCTCTGAGTCTTAACGACTGCCGCATCTCCGGATCGGCAACCATTTCAATTTGACTCAGTAGTTCGATGTTAACGCTTTCCGCGGTGCTCTTCGCGGTACCTTCATCACGGTATACGTCACCCCGAACGTGCCCCTGCTCGGTGGGAACACGCCTCGCCCTCCAGGTAGGTGCGTCTCCTTCTCGGTAGGCAAGCTCGTGCATCTGCCAATAATCGTAATTTGGCTCGAAGCGTGGCCATACAGCCAAAATAAGATCGTGATCCCTCTTTGAATTTCCCCACTTCATCCTTCCGCCCCCACCCCAAATTTTAGGTACTCGAACGAAGATAGTGCGGTAACCTCTAGCCAGCAATGTATCGCCGTAGGCGTTAGCAGTGATCAGCGTGTATCCCTACGTGTATCCCTAGCACCACAATCTTGCTGCAAGCCTTGAATTATATGGAACCCTACAGTCTCCCTCGGGCGCAAAAAAGGCCTTGCTAGGCAAGACCTTTTTTCAATACAGGCGACAAGTAGCACTGCCGCCCTACCTCACCTCAACAATATCCAACGCCCGATTCGCCAACAACTCACTCACCTCAATCACCTGCAAAATCCCCATCGCAACACGCCTTCGCGATCCATCCAGATCAAACGCCAAATCACTGATCATCGCGTTCGCTGAAGCCAGATTCTCACTCAGGTTCGCAAGCAAACATTCAGAATCAACCCCCGGATCAATCCGTAAAATGGAGTCGGACTTCTCAGACTTTTCGCCCTTAGGCTTGGGCTTCAGATAAAAATCCAACGCTCGCGTGGCAGCGTCGTCGATTTTCTTGTTGCGGGCGGATTGGGCGCGGGATACGGGTTCGTCTGCCGGAGGAGGATTTGGAGTAACTTTTGCCATTACCTTGTTTCCTGTAGTTGGAGCCATCACCCGCTCGCGACTAAACGATGGGAGGCAGCTGTACGCAGGTTAGTCGACCGGGGAAACAAGAAACCGGCGCGTCCGAGGACGCCCTGCGCACAGCCACCATCAAGTGCAGGATGGGAATCCTGACTGGATGACGCCTTGCACAACCTGTTTCACCCTGGGCGACTAAACCCGATCACTGATGAGCAGTGACAGGTCCCAAACTACCGACGCAACCCAAGGCGAACAAGCCGGCGGATTCTGGCGTAGTTGTAGGCAAAGGCGCAAGGCGACGTCGGCTGGCGAGTTGCGGTTGCCCAACGACTGACAGCCCCGGCTGACGCTTCAGATTGTTCCGCCCCTCAATAGCCAGCCTTACCTGTTTTGAGGAAACCAGAACAACCACTTCAAGAAACCTCCTACATCGCGCCCCTCTCTTCCCGCGTTAGCGTCTGTCCTGCCTTTACCGGACGAGACTCACTACGTGGCGACACGCAAAAAGGACATCCCCCAGGTTCGAAACCCGCCCGGCGGCGACGGGCATTACGTCACCTATCGGGACATGACGGCCACCGAACTGGCCGAGCACGAAGCCCGACAGCAGGCGTATCAAGCCATGCTTGCCCGGCAGGCGACCTATGAGCAAGAACGCTGGGCCACGGTGGATAAGAAGCCTTTGCCCATCGTGACCGGAAGCGTGTTTGCCAAAAGCTGCAAGCTGCCCAACGGCCTCATCAATTACAGCAACCCCAACGGCTACGTCCCGGCAGATCTGGTCAAGCAGTACGGCGATCTCATGTGGCTCGGCGGCAGGAGCGTCGACTCATCCGGCACCATCCCCCTCAAGCGGATCGGCGCTGGTACGGTTCCCGCTACCTTGGGCAGGCTCGCGCTGGGCGGTTCGGCAACTTCCACGGCTGCAGCTGCCGGCGGCACCATCGGCGCAGCCCTGCTGACAGGCGTCGTCGCCTTGCTCTGGCCCAGCAGCCTGGGTGACAGCGCGCTCTATAGCGAAGACCAGTTACGCAACCTAAAACAGGCCCGCAGCCGCATGCGCCTGAGCATCGAGCAACAGGCCGACGGCAGCCTCAAGGGCTACGGCTTTTACACCGGCCAGAATCGTGATTGGGAAATGGTCGACGTTGTCCAGTTCACCCCACGAGCCGACCAGTTCATCGCCGACTTGGGGGATGGCATCGAACTGATCTGGACGCCGGCAACCAATCCAGCCGACACCCTCGGCATTCCTGTCCTGGAAGCGGCGCCCCAGGCACCTCCTATCTGGATCTATCCGCCTACGCCGATGGTCGACAGCATTATCGTCGATCCGATCTATCCGCCGGAGTACAGGGATTTCATTCTGGTGTTTCCGGCGGAATCGGGGGTTCGGCCGGTTTATGTTGTGTTGAGTACGGCTCATCATGACTACCACCCGAAACCCGATTTTTTACCTGCTTTTCCAGGCGCGAAATGGGCTCCACCCAAAACCCGTGTGAAAGGTGGAGGGTTGCGTCCTCGCTGGAAGGATAATGAGAAAATAATATATGAATGGGATTTTCAGCATGGTGCAGTAGAAAAATATAACAAGCGGGGAAAGCACTTGGGCGAATTCGACCATATTACGGGGGCCCAGACCAAACCAGCCAATCCAGCGAGGTGGATAGAACCATGAAACACAAAATAATGGGCGTGGTTGACGGAGACGATGTCGCCTCGTACGAGAAAACGCTCTGTATTGATACTCAGGCCCTGGCAAAAATAATGAATTGGACCGAAGAAGAAAACTACTTTTACGATTACGAACTGAACATTTCTCAAATTACAGAATTGGAAGACGCGTGCTCAATAGAACTACCCCGGAACCTGTTGCTCTTTTTAACAAGCAGTAACTAATTACAAACAAGACACTAACTGATTTGCATGCATCGCCAAAGGCAGTCCATATGCAATTTCCATTGAGATCATTTGAACTTTTTGTATCTGGCGCCTAATGAAAACACATCCGTGATGACAAAAAAGTAGAGAATGAAGCCCATCGTTGAAATTTTTGACCAGACTACCGAAGAGCTAATACAGACCGTGGAAGTCCCAAGCGTATACATGGACCCATTGGCCGCACTTATGGGTTGGACAAAGCCTGAAGATTTTTGCTTTGTCTACGACCTGTCACCACAGCAGATAAAAACCATAGAAGAGTGGACTCACACAACCATTCATGGTGATAACCGCATCATTCAAATCGTCTGCCTCGAATGACGAACGCGGGCATTTTTGAAAAAGGCCTTGTTAGACAAGATCTTTTTCTTATACCGCTGTAGCTGATTCGCTACCTCACCTCAACAATATCCAAAGCCCGATTCGCCAATAACTCACTCACCTCAATCACCTGCAAAATCCCCAACGCCACATGCCGTCGCGAGCCTTCCAGATCAAACGCCAAATCACTGATCATGGCATTCGCCGAAGCCAGATTCTCACTGAGGTTCGCAAGCAAACACTCAGAATCAACCCCTGGATCAATCCGAAGAATGGAGTCCGACTTGTCAGACGTTTCGCTCTTAGGCTTCAGGTAGTAATCCAACGCTCGCGTAGCAGCGTCATCGATTTTCTTGTTGCGGGCAGACTGAGCACGGGAGACGTGTTCATTCGTATCAGGGGGATTCGGACTATCTTTTGCCATCGTCTTGCTTCCTGTAGTTGGAGCCATCACCCGCTCGCTGCTAAACGATGGGAGGCAGCTGTACGCAGGTTAGCAGACCGGGGAAACAAGAAACCGGCGCGTCCGAGGACGCCCTGCGCACAGCCACCATCAAGTGCAGGATGGGAATCCCGACTGGATGACGCCTTGCACAACCTGTTTCACCGCGAGCTGCTAAACCCGATCACTGATGAGCAGTGATAGGCCCCAAACTACCGACGCAACCCAAGGCGAACAAGCCGGCGGATTCTGGCGTAGTTGTAGGCAACGGCGCAAGGCGCTGTGGGCGGGCGAGCCTTCGTTGCCAGCGTCTGTCAGTCGTTACTGACGGGACGCCAATTCGACTGGCCCAAGCAGATGCTCAATGGTGTTCACTTGAAGCCACCGGAAGGTTCATGGAGAAGGCATCCCGCTGACCGGGCTGACGCTCCAGTGCGAGGTGCCCACAGAAAAGGGCTGCTGCACAGCCCAGCGGGAGCAAGCTCCCTCGCCACGGGTTCGTCGTTTTTACGCGAATGCATCGTGCTCAGATGCCGCTAAGCCCCCTCGCCCTTCTCCGCCGCGTCATCACTGTGCACCACCACCAACAACTGCGCCTGAACCTCGCCCACCGACCGCAGGCGATGGGGCTTCTGCGCATTGAAGTGCAAGGCGTCGCCACGGTTCAGCAGCACCCGCTCGTTCATGAAGTCCACTTCCACCTGGCCCTCGTGCACGAACAGGAATTCCTCCCCGGTGTGTTCCTTGAATGCGTGGTGGGCGGTGAATTCGCTCGCCGGATAGAGGATGAAGGGCAGCAGGCTGCGCTCGGACACCTGGTGGGCCAGGACCGCGTATTCGGAGCTGCCGCTGCTCGCCGCCAGCGATTGACGGTCTTCGCTGCGCACCAGGCTGTAGCTGTCGAGGGCGACGTTTTCTTCGGAAAACAATTCCTCGACTTTCACGTGCAACGCCTTGGCGAGCTTGAGCGCCGTGGCAATGGAGGGCGTGCTCAAGCCCCGCTCCACCTTGGACAGGTAGCTCTTGGTCATCCCGGTTTTCTCGGCCAAGACATCCAGTGTCACCCCGAGTTTTTTCCTGAGCAATTTCAAACGAATGGACATAGGGAACCATCATTTCCAAAGAAACGGACAATCTTCGATTGCAAATGACACTTTGTGTCATATAGTATTTTTTGTGTCACGAGCACACCTTTTCTCGGGCTTCCATGACGCGGATCAAGATCAACCAAAGAACGAATCGGGAGAGCTGATATGAGCAAGACCCTGACGACACCCAAGGACCAGCTGGTCCAGCATGCCGTTAACCAGATGCAGAAGACCCTGCCGGATAATACGTGGACTGTACGACAAAAGCTGGCCCTGACCTGCCGCATCCTGTTCGAAAACGGCCACGACTCCGGCCTGGCCGGGCAGATTACCGCGCGCGGGCCGCAGCCCGGCACTTACTACACCCAGCAACTGGGTCTGGGTTTCGACGAGATCACCGCCGGCAATCTGTTGTTGATCAACGAGGACCTGGAGGTGCTGGAGGGCCACGGCATCCCCAACCCGGCCAACCGCTTTCACACCTGGGTCTACCGCGCCCGGCCGGATGTGAATTGCATCATCCACACCCACCCTACCCACATCGCCGCGCTGTCGATGCTGGAAGTGCCGTTGCAGATTTCCCACATGGACCTCTGCCCGCTCTACGAGGACTGCGCGTTCCTGGAGGGCTGGCCGGGCGTGCCGGTGGGCAACGAGGAAGGCGAATTGATCGCCGGCGCCCTGGGTGACAAGCGCGCCATCCTGCTTTCCCACCACGGCCAGTTGTCCACCGGCGCCACCGTGGAAGAAGCCTGCAACATCGCCCAACTGATCGAACGCGCCGCCAAGCTGCAATTGCTGGCGATGGCCGCCGGCGAGGTGAAACCGATCCTGCCGCACCTGGGCCGCGAAGCCCACGACTGGATCGCCCGCCCCAAGCGTCACGCCGCCGCCTTCAACTACTACGCCCGGCAGAACCTGCGCCAACACGCCGATTGCCTGAACTGAACCCATTAGGAGCGAAGCCATGTCTACCCCCAACATCCACGGCATCATCGGTTACACCATCACGCCCTTTTCCGCCGACGGCCAAAGCTTGGACCTGGATGCACTGGGCCAGTCCATCGACCGCTTGATCGACAGCGGCGTCCACGCCATCGCGCCCTTGGGCAGCACCGGCGAAGGCGCCTACCTGAGCGATGCGGAGTGGGACCAGGTCAGCGCGTTCAGCATTGCCCGCGTCGCCGGCCGCGTGCCGACGGTGGTCAGCGTGTCTGACCTGACCACCGCCAAGGCGGTACGCCGCGCGCGTTTCGCCCAGGCCCAGGGCGCCGATGCGGTGATGGTGTTGCCGGCCTCTTACTGGAAGCTGAGCGAGGCGGAAATCCTTGCGCACTACCAGGCCATCGGCGCCAGCATCGACCTGCCCATCATGCTTTACAACAACCCCGCCACCAGCGGCATCGACATGTCGGTGGAGCTGATCCTGCGGATTTTCAACGCCGTGGAGAACGTCACCATGGTCAAGGAAAGCACCGGCGACATTCAGCGCATGCACAAGCTGCAACTGCTCGGCGAAGGTCAGGTGCCGTTCTACAACGGCTGCAACCCACTGGCGCTGGAAGCTTTCGCGGCTGGGGCCAAGGGCTGGTGCACCGCCGCGCCGAACCTCATCCCGCAGCTCAACCTCGACCTGTACGCAGCCGTGTTGGCCAACGACCTGAACCAGGCCCGGGCGTTGTTCTATCGTCAATTGCCACTGCTGGATTTCATCCTCAAGGGAGGCTTGCCCGCCACCATCAAGGCCGGTTTGCGCACCCTCGGCCTGGAGGTCGGCGACCCGCGCCTACCGATCTTCCCACTCGACGAGGCGCGCAATAGCCAACTGCAGACGATGTTGAAGCAACTGCGCTGATCCGCCCACGGCGCCCCTTGCGACCGGACCTGGACCTCAACCTGTTCGGTCGCAATTGCCATGTGGGACCTGGCCGCGCCGTGGACGTCGGCCTATTCTGACGCTGCCCCCTCTTCCGCAGGCATGCCCCCATGATCCAATGCAAACGAGCCTATGAAGCAGCGAGCGCTGAGGATGGCGTGCGGGTTTTGGTGGACCGTCTATGGCCGCGCAACTGTCGCAAGGACAAACTCCCCATCGCGCAGTGGCTGCCGGAGGTTGCGCCGTCCCATGAGTTGCGCAAGGCGTTCAAGGCCGGGGCGGTTTCGTTCGAGCAGTTCAAAGTGGCCTATCGCAAGGAGTTGGCTGCGCAACCGCAGTATTGGTGGAAGCTGGTGGATGTTGCCCAGGGCGGCAACCTCACCTTGGTGTACGCCGCCAAATCCACAGTCGAGAACAATGCCGTGGTGTTGGCTGAATGGTTGGAGGATGAGGTGGAGAAGCGCGCGGAAGGGAGTTCGCCTGCGTGCTATTTAGCTGATTTTCCAAACGAGTGATATAAGCCCCGGAGTGTCTGCCCTCACGTCTTGCGCCGAATTCGGCCTAAGTCGATACGTATCTCAACTCGTGGATAAGGTATAAGAAGAGCCCGCATGAACGCGTACAAAGGACTGAAATGTGAGCGCAATTCAATCATGGTTGGATAGGCTGAAGAACAAGCAGATACCCCAGTCCTCCTGGGCCGAGCATCGGCGCAACGAGGCGCTGGAACTGCTCGCGCACGCGGGGACTGACGCGACTTGGATAGAACTCAGTAACCACTACAACGGTTTCGTTCGGGAAGTCGCTGTCAGAGAACTATGCAGCCATCCCTCTCCTGAAGCGTTAGTCGCTTTGATGGACCGGTTGAATGATTGGGTCCCGCAAATCCGTGATTTAGCCACGGCAGGCCTGGAGCATTACCTGTCCCCCTCCCACGTCGAAGCATTGCTGTTCGCGGTTGAGCCCCTCATCGCTTTGGCTGCGCGTCGACGAGCCGACCATGGCAAGACTCTGCAAGCTGCTCGTGCTGTTTTGCAATCGTCCGTTATCCGAGAAACGGTCCACGCGAACTTCCTGACGCGAAAAGGTAAGGCTGCCCGCTATTTGTTCGAGCTTTTGCTTGAGAGTGATCCCGCCCCAGAGGCGCTTCTACGCAGCGCCCTTGCCCATCGTGAAGTGACGGTACGGTTGATAGCCGTGCCTGCGTGTCAGGCGTTGCCGGTCGCCCAAGCTCGGCTGTTGCTGCTCGAAGCCCTGTCGCAACCCAGCGCCAAGTTCCGCGTTTGCGTGCTACGTGCGTTGCTCCCTTTGATTGACGATCAGCGGTCTGTTTTATGTGAGGCATTGCTTGATGCATCGCCCTCAATCCGTAACCTGGCGCGTTGGGCTGCGCCAAGCAGCAACGTCGATGCACCTACGGTCCTAGCTGACCGATTGAAGCAGGATTTGCCTACCAGAAAGCGGGATTGGCTAGGTGTGCTTGGCCTTGCAGCGGATCTCGACATCGAGCTGGAACCGCAGTGGCAAAAAGAAGCGCTGTCTTCTCCTTTTTCAACTGTGAGGCATGCTGCTATTAGCGTGGTGTCCGATAGCCAACTGTCAGAGCTGCTAGGAGCGCTTGATGATTCATCAGACAAAGTTTTTACTGCAGCAATCGCTCGCCTGAACAAGCAACCGTGGGCGTTGGTGAAAGCTGGGTTAGACGCCAAACTAGATCGGGATTGGCATGAGCTTTCGGAAATGCGCCGAAGCTCGATACTCAAGCTGCAGCCGCTATGGCAGCAGGTTGCGTACCTGCTCGCTCGGCTGGACGCAGAGCCTGCTGCGCAAGCATTTTGGCTTCGTCGATTGAACACGTGGTGCGAACGTCAATATCTGATGGTCGATCCCGTCACGCCCAAGGCCGAGCGAGCCGAACTTGCGGAGCGACTCCGAGCGTTGGCCGCCCGCAGCCTTATCGATAGCAACAACGTTGCACGTGTTGTTTAAGCACGATTGCACAAAGTGAATTGACCGTAAGCGCCGGGGCCCCGGGCTGGATTGCCATATGGGGAAAAGGGACAGGTTTATTTTCGGACAAAAAAGTCCGCCCCTTTCAGCCCCGCAGCGCCGAACAAGTCGCATGTTATAAATTTCTGCGCCAGTCTTTATCACCCACCTATTTGGGATCATCCACTCCAGTATCGTTGGCCTGCCACTCACGGTTCTTTTCCAGATTATTCATCAGCACTAGATTATCCCGGGCATACTCACTACCATAATCTGAAACTGCCTTATCAAAATTTTCTTTTGCCTTATCACCCTGATTGCTATACATATAAATCAACCCTAAGTTATTAAGCGCCGCCTCCGCTACTTTGGGGTCTAGTTCATCCTTCTTCTTGATAGCGGTCTCAATATCAACAATAGCGCCTTGAGTGTCGCCATTTAAAAATTTCACCCAGCCTATCGAATTATAAATTGACGCATCTGGAATATTCCTATGCTCCTTGATTTCTTTGGCCTGCTCAAAATAGTCTATTGATTGCTTATAATCCCCGTCGAAAGCCGTTGCCTTCCCCAGGGCAGAGTAACCAGAGTAGCTTTCCGGGTTTGATTTGACATACGCCTCTAGCTCTCCTTTTGCAGAGGAATAGCCCTTCTCAGAAATAGTTGCTTTAATCTCAACAGGCAGTTCCGACACTGCATCAGCCGCATGAAGAATGGGGATAAAAACAACGCCTATCACGGCGACTAGAGCTCTCATTGACCAAACCCTCCAACCGGGGACACGCGCTGTAAAAGAGCCTTATTTTTTTCACTCAAGTCTGCCAATACGTTCACAAGCCGCTCAATACCAACCCTGATGTTGTCCTTGTCGTAACCTTCAATTTCAGCAAAACCCTCGACAACATCCACCTTCTTTTTTCCATGACTGATAAGTACAAGACTCTCATAGTTCTTAAGCTGTTCGGGCCAAGGTGAAGGTGTCACCATAACCTTGGCCACGGTTTGGTGCGGCGCGGACGTAAAGATCTGCGCACCGACGCCTATTGCGAACAAGACGACGCAAAGACACATGAACAATTTCACGGACCCCATAATTCCGCCCAAATTGACACCAGGTACCGCATTGGCATCCAAGGCTTTATGAATAAGTCTATACGTCAAGTAGGCCATGGCTATGGCCGCCCCGTGAAATCCAACTTTTATTACGTCAAGCACAATTGGGTTCATACGACCCTCCTGCTAAGGAAAACTTTGACGAGGCTGAAAAAACAGCGGAAAACATCAACTATTTTTGCGCCATTCATTTGCAAATCGAATGATGCTGGTGCGACATAACGACAATAGATAATGGACGGCACTCTGTCCAACCCCCTGAGCCAAAGTTTTTTGAGCTGGCACATAAAAATTTATAAACCTATAGCCGTACAGATTCGGAAAGTTGAAGAGATCCCTGCTGTTACCGTCAAATAGGATGCCGGGATTGGCTTTGCCCATGACATGTCTGCCGTTGTCGTAGTCAGCGCCCGTCGTGTGCTGTATCCCCACTATATGATTCCGCTATAAGGCACGAATTAAATGGAGCCACGAGTCTCCCTCAGGCCGAAAAAACTTGCTGCCCTATCTCACCTGATCAATTTCTAGCATCCGGTACGTCCGAGGACACCCTGCGCACAGCCATCATCGAATGCAGAATGGAAGTCCTGCTGGATGACGCCTTGCACAACCTGCTTCACCCAGCGCCTCCGCTTATAGCCAAACGTTACGAAAGCCGATTAGACAAGCGAAGCGGCACGGCTATAGTCAGGGTGCCATCGCTCTGAATGGATCCGATTTTCCACGCTGTGGATCCTGCTGGAGGGAATAAACCTACAAACAGTTCATCTCATGTCTGAGAGAAATGAGCTCGGGCAAAGGACTCCCCATGGCCCTGGTCGACCCTAGAAATAATGATTACGACGTGAACAAACTTCAAAGCGCGAGCATTATTGGCCATGTGACGCCAAACACTGCGCGCATTTGGATTCGTGTCTATAAGTCAGGGGTATGGAACCTGGTCTGGTCGAAAAAAACTATCGAGGGGGATCTGGTAAAGCTCGATGGAAAACCCCTGGTAGACTTTCTAAAAGCTTTCGACTGCGCTTATGAGTCGCACCTGTTCAGCCGGGATGACGACCTGACCCATACATTTGATCTTGAAGGTTTGGATCAAGATACCGCCTACTACTATTATCTAATGACCGACGAGACGGATGGTTCGGATAACTTTCGTAGAACCGAAATCGGCTGCCACAAGTCCCTTAGCTTCAAAACCATGGCCGACGCAATGCCTGATTTCAGTTTTGGATTCTACAGCTGCCATGACCCATTCAACGCAAATGGCAGCTATGGTGCATGGCCTCTCTTTCTCGAAAGAATGAACACTGCAACCGCCAGGTTTTCTATAGGCGGCGGTGATCAGGTGTATGTGGACTGCCAAAAGAGTAAATACTTCCCAGACATCTGGGAGTGGTTAAAAGATAACAAGGACGACCTGATAGCCGAGAGTTCCACCAATGGAAAGCTCGACACAAAAAAACTGGACGCCTACTTACTAGATTTATATCGCTGGTACTATCGGGTGTACTGGAAGTTTCCACACATGCAGGAAGCGTTTTCGAAATTCCCGCAATACATGATTTGGGACGACCATGAAATCATGGATGGCTGGGGGTCTCGTACTGACGCAGAGAGGCTGGCCATAATCTCCAGGTATTTCAAACGTGATGACAAAGCTACGGACAGAAAGCTAGTCAATTCGATGTGGACAGCTGCACGCACGGCCTACTTTGAATACGCCCACAGTCACAACCCCAAAACCGGCACCTCTAAGAACTCATTGAAGACCCCTGACTCATGCATTTGGGATTACAGCTTTGACAAGGGCGGCGTTCCCTTCTACATGCTTGACCTGCGCGGGCATCACGACGTTGAGAGCCCCGAAAAGAAAAATTTTCTCCTAGGCACGAAACAAGTCGAAAGATTCGAAGCGTGGTTGAAAAAAAGCGAGCGCGCCTCCTCGCCTATCTTATTTGTGGTCAGCCCTGTGCCCTTTGTGCACTGGAAATCCGTCGTACTGACCGTAGGCTCTTGGATGGATTCAGCGAAAGATGACTGTATGGATGAATGGGACCATAGCAGCAATCATACAGAGCGAAATCGTCTGCTTGACTATATCTTCCAGGCGCTGGACAAAAGCGGTAAGACGCTCGTATTCATTAGTGGCGATGTCCACTGTGCCGCCGCCTTTCGGCTAAGTCATAACAAATATCGTAAAACCAGTATTTATCAAATCACCTCAAGCGCTATTTCTCGCATGCCAGCCGGCCAATTTGCAGGCGGCGGTATTGCAAACTCTGGAAAGATTAGCGGCCACGACTCTATTTATTTTGAACATCTGTTTAGTCATTCGGAAGATAAGAATTTCGCGATTTTTCATGTAAAGGGTGGCGCTTCAGCCTCTGTGGACCTGTGCTGGCCTGGTGGCACGCAAGGAGAGGCGGTGGTGAAGACACTCCGACTTCGATAGCCGAATCGAGCCTTGTGGGGAAATGGTTTGCCGCGGTTTTCTGGCAACGGGTAAAGCCCAGTTCCTGCACGGCAGTCGTCAGCGAGAGCTTGTTGACAGGCTTGAGACGGTTGATTCTGGCTTTGCTGATCATGGGTCGAGGTGGAAAAGCGCGCAGAGGGGAGTTCGCCGGTTTGCTATCGATCTGAATTCCCCGGCCACTGAAGTGGGCTGAATTCGATGCCGGTCAGTGGGCTGCTGCTCCTTGGAACTCACCGAATTCATCCTCGTGATCAAACTCCAACAGATAGCTCTCGGTTACATGTCCGCCGGGAGCGACGTAGCTCGCCAGCAGCGCGTGCAGGTCGTTGCATAGGTCGGTCCGCGATTGATAGGCGCCGACACCGTAGTTGGGATCGAAGAGTCTCCCCGTCTGACCCTCGTCAAAGGACGCGGCGATGGCATGGCCACCACCGCCCTGCGGACCATCGACGTAGTAGAAGGAAATAATGAAGTGATGGGCCCCGGGCTGCTGGAGAATGTCGAGGATGATGTGGCTGGCGACGCCGTCGGTATAGCTCATTACTCTGGTGGGAGCGCGCCGGATGATCGACTCGGCAGTGTCCTCCAGTGCCATGCGCACGCCGAGAATCATATTGGCAGTCAGCCCCTGCTGAGCGTCGGCGATCTCCTCCTTTCTGGCCTGCAACGCGGCGAAACAGTCATAGGGCGCACCGATCTCGACCCAGAGTGTGCTGAAGCCGAAGCATACGCCCAGGCCATCCCCGCCAAACCAGGGAATCCCGCCGCCGAATAGAGTGCCTTGTCCTTCCCATCTTCTGTTCTGGTGTGCTCGGGGGAAGGTGAACATGGGGGCTTTCTCCTTTGGGGGGTGATGGTTCTTGTCAACGGTAGACGAGGGGTAAGCTGGGCGCCATTTTCCTGGGACATTTGGGTGGATGGTTTTGGGGCTGCTGCGCAGCCCAGCGGGAGCAAGCTCCCTCGCCACAGGGTCGACCATGTCCTCTGTCCAAACAGGTTGGGGTTGCCGGAGGTAAGTGGGTGGCTTGTAACGTGGGTGGCGTATTTTTTTGTGGGGTGCGGCTAAGATGGCGCAGAGGCGAAATCACAAGGAAGGCTGGCGTGATGCAATCCCGTTTTGATCCGTTGGTTCATATCGATTGGAAAACACCCGGCGGCGAGTTGCTTGGGCTGCTGCAGCATTACTATCCCAATACCGGTGTGTTTTCCGGGCCGGAATTCGAGGCGTTGTTGGATGAGCTTTCCAACGAAATGCCCGAGGTCTGTTTCGAGGCGTTGGCGACTGTGTTGGCGCGTCACGGCTTCGACCTGTGGAACCTGGACGCTGGTGGCGATGATTACCGGCCGGTGATTTTCCCGGCCGATCAGCGCGAGGCGTTTGCACAACACTGGCGGGTACAGAACCCAGAGCCAGGCTACACGCCGACGTTGATCGAGCCGCCGAAGCCTGTCGCCGTCGAGCGCAAAAAAACCAAAGCCAAACGCAGCAAGTTGAACTGGTTGCAGGAAGTCCACGACTATCCCGGGCCCACTTATGTGCATGAATACAACTACCGCAACGGTTGGGCTGCCATCACCGAGCAGGACGAAGACCGGTGGCTGTGCTTTCTGATCGATTACAACCCATGGCCGCCCGCTGAGCAGGACATGCTCGAGCACCGCACCGATGCTGTGGACGGCGCAGACCTGCAGCTCATCGATGCCAATGTCCAGCGCAGCCTGTGGAAGCGTCGGGTAAAAAGCGGCGCTTACAGCTCGGATGACCGCTACCAATACGAGATTCGCCAAGGCAATGACATCCAACGTTTCGGACCCGCCGGGATGGAGTGGTCGGAGTTTGAAGATCCCTGCGTGGTGGTCGATTCAGAGATATTCGAACGTCAGCGTATTTACGAACCCGAGCATTTGACCCGGATCTGGCGGATCACGGCAGACTCCAGCGAGGTCATTTTCGAATACTCGGATGAACTGACAATCCTGCCCATCGGCCCGCACCGTTTGCTGTTCATGCAGCACAACGGCCCGCGCTGCTGGGTCTGGAATCAAGACCTTCCGCACCCGGCCACTGCCGCCAAGCCGATGCCAGCTGACGCCTATAAACTGCGGGCGGCGACCGCGTACCTGGGGGGTGACGAGGTCCTGCTGTTCAGCGAAGGCGAGCGGCAGAACCTTGAGCACTCAGGTTATCAGGAGACGGTGCTGCTGGCGTGGCGCTTCAACTTCGTGACTGGCGCTACGACGAAGGCGCTGTTGGACGGCTTTGGCAGTGAGCTGCGCCAGGACACGCGCCTGCTGGTTACGCAGCCCAAGCAGGTCATCACGTTGCGCACATTTCATGGACAGTTGCATGTTGCCCGGGGACATGGGGACTGGTGGGTGTGGAATTACCGGACGAATACGTTCGGCACGCAGACCTTGGCCTGGTTTTGGAATCAGCGCAGCAATGAGGTGGTGAAGCTGTCTTCCAAGGATATTGCGCGGGTCAAGCCGGAGATTCGGTATCTGGCGGGGCAGGATCGGTATCTGGCGTTTGAGGCGGAGTTTGTGGCGCGGTTGCCGGGGTTTGCGCAGATGGTTGAGGCTAAGGGGTGTGAGGTTTTGGTTTTTGAGTGAGGCGGTTTCTGCACTCAGAAAACCGCCTCTAGTTACCGCCTAAACGTCGCTCTATGCTCACGCCGCCCTTCCCCCGCTACCTCTTGGAAAATAAGCTTACTGCGGAGCTAAGTTGATCGCTTCGATAGCCTTTGACAGATCCTCTCGGCCGCCCGGACTAGTTAAAAGACGTTCAGGACTTGTACTTGAAAAAACCTTGGTCTCAAGCGCAAGTTTTGATATCTCAGTTTTTAGCCGCTGGCTAACGTAGTTTTCGCATGCTTTCTCTAACAGAGTATAAGTCTGCTGAGCTGAAGCCCCACTGGCAACAACTTCGGCTTTACCCCTAAAAGACGATGTTTGGAGAATATCGGTGCAGACGAACATTGTATTTACACTTTCGGTATTGACAGTAGTTAGCTGCACAAGCTCGAGAATCGCCTCGGTTATTGTTTCAACATTCTTTTCTGTAAGTCCCGACGAATCCGAAGACTGATCTTCCTCAACCACTACATCACCTGCAGCTTTCGCGCCTGCTCGCTGAGACTCCTTCAAGTCTTTCTTTAGAGCATCTACAGTCGCCTTCAGCTCTTTTGCCTTATCTGAGTTTTTGTCCTCTATGGCCAGAATATCCGCTTCCACCTCCGTTATCTGCTGCTGTTTTTTTACCAAGCTTGATGAATATGATTCAGCAGTCGTCGTTAGTTTAACGTTGGGTGCCTTCAATACTCCTGTTAGCTGTTCTATTGCCATCAAGGCAATCGTATTTTGCTGATTCTTTGCCAGGAGAGTTTGATAGGTATAGGAGGAAAGACCTTGATTTGCATATGCTTGGCAAATACTGAAAAGCTGATCCCGTAAAAGTTGTATCGATTGGGTTCTCAAACCGATGCTTGCCGCACTCTCTGAATAGGCACCGGCCACGTTGACTCCTGCTTTAGTCTCACCGCTCAAACTAGCTGCTAAAGCGGTCAAAGCATCGGGGCTAGGTTCAGAGCAAGTAATTCTTCGCGTGAGTTCCTTGCCTCCTACAAACTCTGGTTTCTCTGTGACTATTGCCAGGCGTTTGTCTGCCTCAAGCTCCTTGTAGTAGGTGAACTGGTTGCAGCCAGAAAGCAGGATGCAGGAAGAGAGCAGTGCAAAAGAGAGGGAATTCATGGTTTCATCCTTGGAGTGGCAAGGTCGTAATCATTCCGCTGAGGCATGCCGTGATAGCAATACAGTGGCAAGTATGGCTAGATTCTTCACTCATGCAAGTTCAGCATCATGGGCTTGCGGCATCGGCGCGCTCAGTGCGGCGTAGGCGATGATCAGCTTCCTAGCTGCCAAGCTAGAAAAGCGCTTTGCTACGAATGCGGCACTACGAGCCTAAACTCATCTCCATGAGGCATCAGCACTCTCATGCGATTGGTATGAGGGTGATGAACAGGTAAGCATTGCTCGGCAAGCAACAGGGATTGCTACTGCTCAAACACACAGCAACCCGCGAAACCCTCGCGCCGCGTAATACGACTGCACACCATTGTGGTAAACGAACACCCGCTCATAACGGTAGTCACCGAACAGCGCACCGCCCAGAGCGCGAAGATCAGCAGGTGTGGCCAGCCAACTGGAGGTCTTCGCATCAAACTCACCAAGCTGCTGCAAGGCTCGGTACTGGTCTTCCGTCAGCAGGGCGATGCCCATCTCTTCGGCCATTTCAACTGCACTGCCTTTGGGTTTGTTCTCCTTGCGTGCATCCAGGGGGGCGCGGTCGTAGCAGAGGCTTCGGCGACCGGTTGGGCTTTCTTTGGCGCAATCGCAGAAGCTGATAAGGCCGGTTTGCTGGTCGTAGCCGATCACGTCGGGTTCGCCTCCGGTGGTTTCCATTGCCTGGAGCGACTTCAGGGCGTTAGGGTTGCTTTCCAGTTTGGCCTGGACGTTGGGCCAGGGGATGCCTGGGTGGCGCTGGGGGTTTTGGTCGAAGCGGGTTTTCAGGGTTTGGACAAGAGTGTCCTGTTCTTGTTTTTTCATGATTCTGACGTCCGCTGGTGGTCGGTTGCTCAATGATAGTTACTTCGACACTGAGCGTTGAAACACCAAACGGCCGCTCCCTCTATCGCCGTCCTTGAAGTCCTCTGACAGAATCGCCTCCGCGAATATGAGCAAGACCGGTCTTCAGGACGAGGTCGCTAGTTGAAGGAATAACACCGATGGTCATAGAAAAACCCAAGCATCCCTTGGTGCCCAGCCAGATGGGCGCGCAAAGCCGGCTCCGGTTATTGGCGCTGGCGAGCCTACTTATTGTTGGCTGCGCCAGTCCCAAACCGGACTTGCCCAAACCGGTCGAGCGGGACCGATGTCTGGATGCGGGACCGGTCAACAGTGTGGCATTCGATAGTTGCGTGGCTAAGCGAGAAGCTCGCAAACAAGAGGCGCTCCGAGCACTTCTCGACGATAGCCCCACCCACGAAAAAAACCTCGTAAATATCAAAATTGACGAGCAGATTTGTACCCATTTATCGCGGGCCGAAGAGCAGGCCCTCCCCATCGTGGTTGTAATCAACTGGAAATTTTCCCCCAAGACCGTCATGCCGACGCCTGCAGACGCTGCTCGTATGAAGGAAATGGAGAAACTATTACTGCCCGCCGTGCAAGACAAAGGGTTGGCGAGGTGGATATGCACCACCACGTATGAACACCAGCGCGAATGGCACTTTTTTACGCGAAGCTACGAAGATTTTTCCGCTCGAGCAAGGGAGGCTCTCGGGCCGACGGGACTATATCCCATCGAATTGGGAACAGAAGGAATCTCCCATTGAGATTCGAGCGGCACATACTCCCGCTCAAATAGAAACGCAGAGTCATGCCCAAATGGTTATAGAAAATGCGTTAGACACTCCGCTGAGTTTTCGTCCGATTAACCTCGACCGGGACAGCGACGTTTGCGTACATTTCTTTGAGGACATGCTGCTCTGCGCGTTTGGTTCCGCACAACAGCTTAACGCCCCTGATGGCATGCAGCGTTACCTTCAATCTCTCCAAGAAAAAGCGACCGAGATTCCCGGCAGCATTGTCCATGCCTGGGATGAAACACAGATCGTGGGCCAGATAGAAATGTCGCTGCTGAAGGCTGAGCCCGCAGTGGGCTACATCCATTTTTTCTACCTAACCCCTGAGTGGCGATCACGTGGTGCAGGGAAGTTGCTGCTGGCCTACGCGACCGACTTTCTTGCAGGGTTGGGGTGCGAGCGGATGAGATTGTCTGTGAGCGACACGAACCACAGGGCGGCACGGTTTTACAGGCACCATGGTTGGATTGATATCGGGGCCAGGCAAGACAAGCCGGAGCTGCGTTTGCGGTTGATGGAAAAGGCCATTGCCGCCTGGTGAGAGCAACTCCCTCGCCACAAGGTTGGGGTTCGGCAGAATGGATTGGAACGTCCTCTCCATCACCCTACGCGTCAATATCCACCATAAAATATCAAGAATTTTGCACGCTATCACAACCTCTGATACCGTGCTGGAATCGTGATACGGAAGAATGACCATGACTGCTATCCGCCAAGACCATGAGCTCTCCGAAAGGCGTGATCTGATCGAGCTCAAAGTCTACGTAGAGAACGTGCTAGGCCTGAAGCTGCGCTTGAAACCGTGGGAGCACGTCAAGATCCTTCCGTATGCATTGCGTGACCGCTACGAATTTTTTGTCACAGAGATATTCGGGGCCGGCTGCCTCATTCTCAAGGAGCGTCCACAGCGTGAAGCCAGCGTTGCGGATGTCGCGAAACACATCCAAGCCATCCACAACTTTCAGGCCTACAACAAGTTGCCCGAGACCGGTGACCTGATGATTTTCGTCACCGACACGCTGCCGAGTTATGACCGCAAGCGGCTGGTGGAGAAAGGCGTCCAGTTCATCGTGCCGGGCAATCAGCTTTTCCTTCCGGCCTTTGGCATGGACTTGCGTGAGTATTACCGCCAGCGCCTGGAAAAACCTCAGGTCCTGAGCCCCGCCACCCAAGCCATGCTGATTCAATTTCTGATCAAGGGATGGCACCACCAGCTCCTGACCACTCGCGCTACCTTCGAGAAGTCCTTTACCTACGCGAAAATGACCGTCAGCAGAGCGATCAAGGAACTGACCGACTTGGACATTGTTAAGCCTGGAAAGGAAATGGGTGAGGCCGCGATCCTGTTTCACTTGTCCCCCAGGGAGACTTGGGAGATGGCCAAGGAGTCCATGCGTACGCCGGTCAAAAAAGCACTTTGGCTCAATGCAATTCCCCAGGTTTTTGACGACACCCCAATGTTGCTGGCCGGAGAAACGGCCCTGGCTGAAATGAGTCTTCTCGCCGGCCCAAAAGTCCCTTGCTATGCGATGACGGCAGCGCAGTTCGAGCATATTCGGGAGCATGCTCAAACTGAAAAGAATGCGGCCTACGGGGAGGAATTCGGCGCTTGGGGCTCAACTTCGAAAACGGCCAAGTCGAAACTCGAGACCACGGCGCCCTACCTTGAAGTGCCGCAAAACCATGCCGCGTGTTGCATTCAGTTTTGGAGTTATGAGCCGCCGCGCAGCAACATCGCCACTGGAACGGTGGACCCCTTTTCTCTCTATCTGAGCCTCAAGGATGACCATGATGAACGCGTGCAAATGTGTATGGATGAAATGATGGAGAACGTGAAATGGTAGTGGGTGTCGACCGGTTTCGAGAGTATTTCAGGGATTTCCAGGGCAGCTACGTTCTGATTGGCGGGGTGGCTGCTTCGATTGCCATGGAGGAACTGGGTGAGGAATTTCGACTGACCAAGGATCTGGATATCGTCCTGGTCGTCGAGGCGCTTGATCGTGCGTTCGTCGGGCAGTTCTGGAAGTTCATCAAGGACGGTGGCTATGCCATTCGCCAGAATGGTGACAGCGATGGGGACTCCCCGGTTTTTTATCGCTTCCAGAATCCGGAGGACAAATCCTTTCCCGTTCAGGTCGAGCTGTTTTCCCGTGTCCCGGATGGCCTGGAGCACGAAGAAGCGGCCAGAATGACCAAGGTCCCCGTGGAGGAGCAAGCCGCCAGCCTGTCTGCGATCATTCTTGATGATGAGTACTACGCCTTTCTCTTGGAAGGCGTCGATCATACTCAGGAGATCAGCCACATCGGTGCTGATCGGCTCGTTCCCCTCAAAGCCCATGCCTGGCTTAACAAGAAGGCGTTGCTGGAGAGCGGCGTGCACGTGGATCGTCGGGACATCAACAAACACTTCAGGGATGTGATCTTTCTAGCGGTCGGTCTCACTGAGGGAATGGCCCAGCTTCCTGATCGAATGGCTGACGATTTGAGGTCATTTCTCAGCCAGGTGCCGGCTGAGCTGGCCACTAACCCAAGTGTTTACAAAAAGGTCGATGCCGAGCGTTTGATCAAGACCATTCAAGAGGCTTTTGGCCTGGCTTGAATCAGGTTTTATGCACGCTATCAGTTAGGTTGATAGCGTGTGAAATTCCTGATTATTGACGGTAACAGCTTGGTCGTTTCCACACCTTGCCCAGTTGATAAAAACCAATAACCCCCTACCCGGAGCAAAAAGGATGACGTCTCTCGACCGTGCAGTGCTTGAAGATCTGGCCCCAAAAGGAGTGCTGCGTGCCGCGATCAATTTCGGTAACCCCGTGTTGGCTCAACAGGGTCCGGACGGCTCCCCCCAAGGGGTGTCGGTAGCGTTGGCCAAGGCACTGGCCCAGGAGCTGGGTGCCCAGTTGGAGATGGTTACTTTCGATGCCGCCGGCAAAGTGTTTGCAGCGCTGGATCAGGATGTGTGGGACGTCGCGTTCCTGGCCATTGAGCCTGTGCGCGAAGAGCAGATTGCGTTCAGCGAACCTTACGTCATTATCGAAGGGACTTATTTGGTGGCAGCTGATTCGGGCTATCAGCACGTCCAGGATCTCGACCAGCCAGGACTAAAACTCGCCGTTGGCCAAGGCGCTGCGTACGACCTTTTTCTTTCTCGCACGTTGGAACATGCACAACTCGAACGCGCTGCGACCTCTGCAGCTGCGGTAGACCTGTACATCGAAAAATCCCTGGATGCGGCAGCCGGTGTGAGGCAGCCGCTGGAGAAAGTGGCGGCCAACAACCCGGCATACCGCGTGCTCGCCGACGCTTTCACTTCCATCAGGCAAGCCATGGCGGTTCCAAGGGCCCATGAAGCCGGCGCGGCCTACGTCAGGGATTTCATTGAGCGAAAGAAAGCGGAGGGTTTCGTGCGTGCGGCTTTGATCGACAGCGGCCAGGCGGACGTGACTGTCGCGCCTTTAGCCTAGAAATGTAGCGCAGCCGTCCGGACCCACCGTCAATCAGCGTTGTCCACTATGGTGAAGTACCCCCTTGGCCCTGCCACTAGTGAACACAGGAGGCCTGCATGCAGAACTTCACGATCCAACGCATCGACCACATCGTCCTGCGCGTAAAAGACATCGAGCGCAGTCTCGCTTTCTATACGTCCGTGCTCGGTTGCGAGCTCAAGAAGCGCCGGGACGATCTGGGCATGATCCACCTCAGCACCGGTGTTTCGATGATCGATCTGGTGGCTGTCGACGGGCCGCTTGGTCGCCAGGGTGGGCCGGCGGCTGGCAAGCAAGGGCACAACGTCGACCACCTCTGCCTGCGTATCGAGCCGTTTGATGAACAAGCCCTCCTCGCTCATTTGGCCTCCGCCGGCCTGAGTGTTGAGAAAGCGCAGATGCGGTATGGCGCGGAGGGTAAAGGTTGGTCGATCTACTGCTTCGATCCGGATGGTAATCAGATCGAGCTGAAGGGGCCGGCGCTGGAGCCCTGAGCTTTAACCTGGCGGGCACGGCAGTTGGAGCCCCTGTGGGAGCGGGCTTGCTCGCGAAAGCGGTTTGTCTGTGCCGGTGAGGTTGGATGTGTCGGTGTCATCGCGAGCAAGCTCGCTCCCACCGGGACTGGGGTAGGCGGAAGATCCGTGGGAGGTTACTGCGCCGTCAACTCAACCACACCCCGAATCCGCTGTAGCATGTTGATCAAGTGCAACCGCATCGACGCCCGTGCAGCTTCCGCATCACGCCGCGCCAGCGCTGCATAGATCTGCTCGCGCTCGCGAATCACCAACGCCCGATTTTCAACCGTGACAGCAGGTCCGGCCTGTTGGATAACCGCGATCAACGCACTCCCCACATGAGCCATGGCATCGATAAAGAAGCTGTTGCCGGTGCACTGGGCAATCTGCAGATGAAATTCGAAATCCACCCGGGCGCTTTCGTCATCCGTTGCCTCGAAAGCGTTCGCCGCATCCAGCGCCTCACGCATCGCCTGCAACTGTTCCGGCGTGGACCGTTGTGCAGCAATGCCGGCGGCTTCCACTTCCAGGCTCAGGCGCAGTTCGATCACCGCTAGAGCATCGTACGCGCCGCCCTTAACGTGCTTGCTGCCCTGGAAATCCCCCGGGCGGGCGGTGTCGACCACGAAGGTGCCGATGCCGTGGCGGGTTTCGACCAAGCCTTCGGCCTGGAGCCGCGACATGGCTTCGCGAACCACCGTCCGACTGACGCCGCGTTCCTTGATGATCACCTGTTCGGTAGGCAGTTTGCTGCCTGCGGGCAGTTCGCCGGCCAGTATCTGCTGCGTCAGGTCGACCACCAGTTGCTGGGTCATGCTCAGGCGTCGATCGGTTGTGACACGGTCCATTGCACCTATCCATTAAAGCCAGACGATCGCGGCATTATAGCCGCGACCTTGCGCCGAAACGCACTATAATGCCCGCTGATCACCCAAGAGCAAGCCGATGACGGATCAAGCGTTATCTCCACTGAACAAGCCGCGCCGCCTCGCCGAAACACTGGTCGACCGCTTTGCCCAGCGCATGCGTGAAGGCGTTCTCAAGCGCGGCGAAAAGCTCCCCACCGAAGTGCACATCATGGAAGCCGAAGGCGTCAGTCGTTCGGTGGTGCGTGAGGCGCTGTCGCGCTTGCAGGCGGCGGGGCTGGTGGAGACGCGGCATGGCGTCGGCACCTTTGTCCTGGACATGCCGGCACCGGAGGGTTTCACCCTGGGGCCGGCGACGATTGCCACCTTGTCGGATGTACTCAACCTGCTGGAGTTTCGCCTGAGCCTGGAAGTCCAGGCCGCTGGCATGGCCGCCGAGCGCGCAACGCCTGAAGCCCTGGCCGAACTGGCCCAGGCGCTGGAGGCGTTGCTGCAAGGTCCGGAAAAGTCCGGTACCACCATCAATGCCGATTTCCAGTTCCATCTGAAAATCGCCAAGGCGGCCGGCAATTACTACCTGATCGACATCATGAAGCACCTGGGTACGAAGCTGATCCCGCGTACGCGCATGAACTCCGCCTACTCCGGGCAAAGTGATCGCAGCGCTTACTTGCAAGGGATCAACGCCGAACATCAGCAGATCTTCGACGCCATCGCCAGTGGTCATGTCGATGCAGCGCGGGCGGCCATGTACTTGCATTTGAGTAATAGCCGCATGCGCCTGTGTGAAACCCAACAACGCCAGGCTTTTTACAACGAATAAATGCCCACAACTTAGAAGAAGCTGTACTTAACACCGACACGCAACCGCAACTGGCGATCACTGTCGACCGAGTTGACTTTAATATCACCCACTTCAAAGAACGGCGCCCAGCGTTTGTCCCACTGGTATTTGACCACGGCATTCTGTTCATAGTCGTCGGTACCGCCGTTATAGCGAATGTAGTCGGCATCGAAGTAAGTCAATTGATATTCATAGGCCCACGGTCCTTGAGGACCATAGTTGATATAAACATCGTAACGGTTGACCTTCTGATCGTCCTGCCCATTATGCGGCACGTCACGGTCGATCTGGTCGCGGTCAAGCTTGGCTGAATCAAAACGGTAGCGCCCGGCGATGCTCAGCTCTTTGGTCACGCGGTAACCCAGGCGCAGGCCCAGTTTGTAGGTGGTGGATTCCTCATCGCTGTCCAGGGCCAGCGAAGGCGTCAGCGTCCAGCGGTCATTGATCTTGTGCTGGTAGTTGACAGTGAATTCATGGCCGCTGCCGACGGTATTGTCGAAGGCGACGTCTTGCCGGTCACCGGCGGTCTTGTATTTGAGTTCACCTTCCAGGCCCACGCCATTGTCCAGCCGAATACCAAACTTGGCACGGTCGGCGTGCATGCGGGTTTTTTCCGCATATTGATGGCGAACGTTGATATAGCCGGTATCGGCCTGGGCAACAACCGATGTGAACAACGAAGCGACAGAAACTACTACGAGTGTCTTTTTCATGTTTTTTATTCTTGTTGGTTGAATAGTAAGTTGGGTTAAACGCCAAATCACAGGCGAGCGCGTGCGCGGCATTGAAACCTGCGGTTCAACGTCTGTTTCGGGTTAAAACAAGTGCAACAAACTCATCACTTCAGACAGCAATAGGTATTCGCTGTATGTCGCGGCTGGCCTGCACCAGCAAACGGGTATACGCGTGCGTGGCGCCGTCGCTCGCCAGAAGTTGACTGTCGAGCGTCTCCACCACCCTGCCCTGCTGCATCACCGCGACCCGATCGCACAAGTGCGCCACCACCGCCAGATCGTGGGTCACCATCAGGTAGGTCAGCCCTTCCTGGCGGCGCAAGTCGGCCAGCAGGTTGAGGATTTCCGCCTGCACCGAGACATCCAGCGCCGAGGTCGGCTCGTCCAGCAACAGCACCCGGGGACGCAGGATCAGCGCACGGGCGATCGCCACACGCTGGCGCTGGCCACCGGATAACTGGTGCGGGTATCGGAAGCGGAAGCTGTCATTCAGGCCGACCTTGCGCAGGATCTCGCTGACCTTCTGCGCACGCCCCTCGATGCCGTGGATGCGCAGCGGCTCCTGCAACGCGGCATCGACGGTGTAGCGCGGATGCAACGAGGCATACGGGTCCTGGAACACCATCTGCACGGTGCGGTAGTGGTTCAGCGGCAAGTTGCGGGTCACGGCTTGGCCGGCGACCCGCAGTTGCCCGGTCCAATGCTGGTACTGCCCGGCCAGGCAGCGCAGGACGGTGGTCTTGCCCGAACCGGACTCCCCCACCAGGCCGAATGCCTGGCCTTCGGCAACGCTCAAATCGACGTCGTGCAGTACCGCGTTCAGTGCCGCGCCGGTGCCAAAACAGAGGTTCAGGCCGGCGATTTCGATCATGCTCATGACAGGCTCCTCAAGCATTCAACCACTGTGGGTCACGCTGCAACACCGGCAAGGTGGCGCGCCGATGATCCAGGCTGGGCAGTGCGGCCAACAGGCCACGAGTGTAGGGATGACTGGCTTGGTCCAGGTCGGCGGCGGCAATCGACTCGACCACGCGGCCGGCGTACATCACCAGCACGCGGTCACAGAAATGTCGCACCAGGTTCAAATCGTGGCTGATGAAAATCAGCCCCAGGTCGCGCTCGCTGACCAACTCCTCCAACACGTTGAGCACCTGGCGGCGCACCGAAACATCGAGGGCCGAGGTCGGTTCGTCAGCGATGATCACCTGGGGGTCGGTGATGACCATCATGGCGATCATGATCCGCTGGCCCATGCCGCCCGAAACTTCATGGGGGTACAGGTCGTAGACCCGCCGGGGGTCACGAATGTGCACCTTGGCGAGCATGTCCAGGGCGCGCTCGCGGGCTTCGCGATGGGGCACTCTGTGATGGGCCAGATAGGCCTCGGCGATTTGTTCACCGACCCGCACCACCGGGTTCAGCGAATACTTGGGGTCTTGCATGATCATCGACATGCGCGCACCGCGAATCGCCTGGATCTGCTTTTCGCTAGCGGCCAACAGGTCGATATCGGCGAAGCGCAACGTCTTGGCGGTGACCCGCGTCGTCGGTGGATGCAGACGCAAAAGGCTGCGGCCAACGGTGGATTTGCCCGAGCCGGATTCACCGACAATGGCGAGTTTTTCCCGACCCAGGGTGAACGACACGTCACGCACGGCCAGGGAAGTTTTGCCGGCGTTGCGGAACTCCACACACAGGTCCTGCACGGCAAGTTTTATCTCAGTCATGGGGCTGCTCCTCAGGATTGGCTGCGCGGGTCAAGGACGTCGCGCAAGCCGTCGCCCAACAGGTTGAAGGCCAGGCTGACCAGCATGATCGCCGCACCGGGCGCCGCCACCAGCCACCAGCTTTCGAGCATGTAGCGCCGCCCGGTGGAGATCATCGCACCCCACTCCGGCAACGGTGCCTGGGCGCCGAGGCCGAGAAAACCCAGGGCCGCGGCGGTGAGGATGATGCTCGCCATGTTCATGGTCAGGCGGATAATCACCGACGACAGGCACATCGGAATGATGTGCCGCAGGATGACCCGGGTACTCGACGCGCCCTGAAGCTGCACCGCGACGACGAAGTCAGCGTTGCGCAACGGCAGGGTTTCGGCGCGGGCGAGCCGGGCAATCGGCGGCCATGCGGTGAGTGCGATGGCGATCACCGCGTGCTCCAGTCCCGGGCCGAGGGCGGCGATGAACGCCAATGCCAGGACCAGGCTGGGGAACGAGATGAAGATGTCGGTGATGCGCATGAACAGGCTGTCGACCCAACCGCCGAAGTAGCCGGACACCGTGCCGACCAACAGGCCGATAGGCCCGACAATCACCGTCACCAGCAAGACGATGTACAGCGTGATGCGCGAGCCATACACCAGCCGGGCGAAGACATCGCGACCGTATTCGTCAGTGCCGAACCAGTGCGCGCTGCTCGGCGCCTGCAACGCGCCGGCGAGGTTCTGCAACAGCGGATCGTGACCAGCGATCCAAGGCGCGAAAGCCGCCACCAGCATCAGGGTCGAGACGACGACCAGGCCGGCGAAGGTCATCGGGTTACGCAGTAAAAAACGCAGCAGGCGCAAAGCGCTGGCGGCCATCGCTGCGGTACTGGAAGCGGGCAGCGCGGTGGCGCCGGATGCGCTGGAAGCCAGGGGCAGGTTCATTAGCGAGTCCTCGGGTCGAAGATCTTGTACAGCGCGTCGCTGATCAGGTTCAGCGTCACGAAGATGAGGCCGATCAACAGCACGCAAGCCATCACCGCGTTCATGTCACCGAGCAGCAAACTGCTGGTCAGGTATTGGCCGAAGCCCGGCCAGGCAAACACGGTTTCGATCAACACCGCGCCCTCCAGCAGGCCGCCGTAAGCCAGCGCGACGATGGTCAACAGCTGCACGCGGATGTTGCCGAAGGCGTGGCCCCAGACAATGCGCCGCTGGGACAAACCCTTGACCCGGGCGGTGATGATGTATTCCTGGGACAGTTGCTCGAGCATGAAGCTGCGGGTCATGCGGCTGATGTAGGCCACCGAATTGAAACTGAGGATCACCGCCGGCAGCAGGATGTGGCGCAACGCACTGCGAAAGGCCTCCCAGTCGCCGGACCAGGCGGTGTCGATCAACAACAGCCCGGTGTGTTTCGGGATCAGCCCGTCATAGGCCAGGCCGATGCGCCCGACGCCACCGGCCCAACCCAGCCAGGCGTAGAACACCAGGAAAGCCATCATGCCGATCCAGAAAATCGGCGTGGAATAACCGAACAGGGTGATCAGTCGGGCGATATGGTCCCCGGCGCGGCCTTGGTGGGTCGCGGCGTAGACACCCAGCGGCAGGCCCGCCAGCACACCGAACAGAATGGCCAGGGTGGCCAGTTCCAAAGTGGCCGGGAAAACCCGGGCGATGTCGGTGATGACCGGGTTGCCGGTCAGCAGGGCCATGCCGAAGTCACCGTGCAGCAGGTCGCCTAAGTAGATCGCGAACTGGGTCCACAACGGTTTATCCAGGCCCAGTTCTTTGTACACCTGGGCATAGGCCGAGGCGTCGGCGTCCGGGCCGACGATGGCCAGCACCGGGTCCAGGGGCATGACGCGACCGATGAAAAAGGTCAGCAGCAGCAACCCCAGCAGCGTCACCGCCACCGAGCCGCCGCGCCGGGTCGCCGAAGCGGCCCGGGTGGTCCAGATTGAAAAGGATGCAGTCGACATGTTCTTTCCTGCCTTGGCCCTGGGGCCGTCGATTTCAGCGCTGCTTATAGACGTCCCGAAGACGCGTGGTGGCGGCGGTGTGGCCGATGTAGTTGCGCACATCCGCATGGATCACCACTTCGTCGACCATCTGTGAGACCGGCATGATCGCCCCGGCCTGTTGGTCGTAGAGGGTCTGGATCTGCGCGTAGATTTCGCGCTGGCGCTCAGGGTCACGCTCGCGCTCGGCCTGCTCGATCAGTTGATTGAGCTGCGGGTTGAAGAACGAGGTGCGCCAGCCCTGGAAGTTGCTCAGCTTGGCTTCGGTGCGGTTGTCCGGGTTGTAGACCAGGGCCCGCAGGCTCGAATGCGGATGACGCTCCGCCCCGCCACCGCCACGACCGACGAGGATGTCGAACTGGCGGTCGCGCATCGCCCCGTAGATCTGGTTGCCGGTGCCGGTGATGATCGTCGCCTCGATACCCGCCTGGGCCAGTGTCGCTTGCAGGCTGGTGGCGATGTTGATGAACGGCGGATCGGTCAGCGAACGGATGCTCACCTTGAAGCCCTCGGCGTGCCCCGCCGCTGCCAGCAGCCGTTTGGCCTCGGCCACGTCCAGGCGATAACCCGGATCGTCCAGGCGCGCCGGCAGCCCCAGTTGCAAGGGCCGCTGATTGATCACGCCGTAGTGCGGCATCACCACATCATTGATGCCCTGGTAGTCGATCAGCAGGCGGATGGCCTGGCGTACGCGGATGTCCTGGAACAACGGTTGCTGCATGCTCATCGCCACGTAGTACAGCGTGCCGCGGGCGATGCTCTGGATGCGCACCTCATCGACCTTGCCCAGAGCCTTGATGTCGGTGGCGGCCATGCCCCGGGCGACGTCCAGGTCACCGCGCTCGACCATCAGACGCAGCGCCTGGGACTCGGTCATGTTGCGCATGATCACCCGGCGCAACTTCGCAGGACCGCGCCAATAGTCGTCATGACGACTCATCAGAATCACGTCGTTGGCCCGCCAGATGTCGAGCTTGAAGGCGCCGGAGCCCGCCGTGTGGGTCGCCAGCCACGCCGCGCCCTGATCGTCGCCGACCTGATGTTGCAAGGCGACGCTGCGATCAATGATGAAGGCACTGGGAGAGGTCGCCAGGGTGTTGAGCACCAGCATCGGATCGGTGCTGCGCGGCAGCTCCATGACAAAGGTGTGCGGCCCTTCGGCGCGCATCAGCTGGACGACGTTGTCGGCGGTGAAACCGTAGGCTTTCCAGGTCGAAGCCAGGGCGCGGTTGAGGGTGACCACCCGCTGCAGCGACCAGGCGACGTCTTGGGCGGTGAGCGCTGCGCCGGAGTGAAAACGCACGTCGTCGCGCAACTGGAAGGTCAGGCGCATGCGGTCGGGGCTGATTTCCCAGGTTTTCGCCAGGGCGGGGATCAGCCTGTCCGGCTGCGCCGCGTCCTGCTCCAGGAGCATGTCATAGACGTTGGCGTTGACTTCGGCGACCTCCAGACCCGTCGCCGCAGCGGGGTCCAGGGACAGCAGGTTGATCATGCTCATGCCCACCACCAATTGGTCGGCGGGCGTTTCGCCTCGAGCCAGGCTGATGGGCACTTGCACTGTGCACAGGGCCACGGCGACACACAGCAGCCTGGTCAGGCGCTTGGGCCAGAGTTTCATGGTTCAGTCCTTTCTTATATTTATAAAGACTTGGTCGTCCGGGCAGTTATCCGCCTCGGACGTGATGCGCGATCAATGTCGAGACAAGGTATTGGCCTCGATATACGCGAAGTTGATGTCCTCGCCCAACCCTGGCCGATCCGAGAGGTGCACAAAACCGTCGGCGTCCATCGGGTCGACGATGCTATTGAGGTGCGCCGGGACTTCTTCGTAGTCAAGGAACGGGTGCAGCAGGCCTCGCTCGTACCAGCGGCAGTTGCTGATCGCCCCGACCACCGCCAGGTTCGCCGCGCCATTACCGTGGACTTCGCAATCCATGCCGAACGACTCGGCCAGGTGCGCCACCTTCAGGCACGGCCCGATACCGCCGACCCCGGCCACGCCCGCGCGCAGGATGTCACAGGATTTTTGTGTCACCCAACTGGCGCGGCTGTGAAACTTGCCGGCGATGCTTTCCGGGCCCAGCACCGGGATGTCCAGGTTGGCCGCGAGCCAGGCATAGGACTCTGCGGAGTCTTCCATCATCGGCTCTTCGAACCAAGCAAAATCCAGCTTCTCCAGGGCCTTGCCGATGGTCAGCGCGTCCATGCGGCTGTACCAGTGGTAGCCGTCGAGCATCAACGCGATGTTGGGACCGACCGCCTCACGTACGGCGGCGCAGGCCTGGATGTCCATTTGCGGATTCGGCGCGAAGGAAATCGGCGGCATCCAGGTGTGCAGCTTGATGGCCTTGTAACCGCGCTGGACCAGCTTCTCGGCGAACTGAGCGTACTCGTCCGGCGTGGACAAGCCGCCTGGCAGGTCATCGCCGCACATCGTCGAGCCGTACGCCGGAACCTTGTCGCGATAACCGCCAATCAACTTGTGCACCGGCAATTTTAGCGTGCGTCCGGCCAAGTCCCACAACGCCTGCTCCACCAGCGCCAGCGCCCGGTCGGTGAACTGCCCGGCACTGCCGCGCTGCCAGTGCGCCAGGTCTTGCCAGATGCTTTCGCGGTCCATCGGATCGCGACCGATCAGCACTTTGCGCACGAACGATTCAATGATGTGCGGACGAATCAACTCAGGCGGGCCAAAGGCATAACCCTCGGAGCCATCGTCGCAACCGATTCGCAGCAAAGCCATCTTGATCATGACCTCATCGCCTGGATGAGCATGGCCGGCGCTGTCCTGGGCACGGCGCGAAGGGGTGGCAAAAACTTCGACGTGAACGCCTGTGATTCTCATAGGAAGGAGCACCATATCTTGTTATTAATTTGTATGTCGTCATACAACGTGCCGGATTATTCTGACGTTTGCGGCGAGCTGTCAACCCCGGATACGCAATAAAACTTGCGTAATCTTGGGTGCATCTGAGGAAAGGCTATTATTTTCTCGAAGGACAACCAACAATGTCGTCATACCACGCGACATAAAAGCGATACCACTTACCCCGGACGGGAGCAGTCATTGAATGCAGGAACTGTGGGAGCGAGCTTGCTCGCGATAGCGGTGGGTCTGGGCCGGTGATGTGGGATGGGCCACCGCCTTCGCGAGCAAGCCCGCTCCCACAGGGGATTGGCGATGGACTTGGAGTTTGTGGATGCCCCGCCAGGGAGCGGGTCAGGCCAGAAGATGTCTGGAGATCAGCTTGGAGATTTCAACAATGCCTGTCTTGCCGGTGAATTCGAATTTCACTTTGCCCAGGGATGAGAAGTAGATCTCCAGCTCTGAGTCCAGGTCGAAGGTGCCAGAGGTTTCAACCGAGTAGGCGACGATGTTTTTGTACGGCAGGGAGGTGAAGTCTTTTTTGCTGCCGGTGATGCCTTGCACGTTCACCGCGATAATGCGTTTGTTGGTGAAGACCACGCCGTCGCGCATGGATTTATAGGCGTCGATGACCTGTTCGCCCTCCAGCAGGAGGGCCGTGACGCGTTCGGCGTATTCGTCGTTTTGCTTGAGTTTGAAGAAGCCTTTGTTGTTGAAATCGATCATCGGTAAGTCCTTGTTAAAAAACTGATGGGTTTGCTTACGGCTCAGCGGGACATGATGGACGCAGTAGTGGCACTTCAGTAGCATTCATCCACTTTCTATCCCTCAAGGATGACCCATGCTCACCCTGCCCCGCCGCCCTTCCCCGTTGTTGGCACTGTCCGCGTTGTTTGTATTGCTCGGCGGATGCAGCGTCAACGGCAGTTACCCCGACGCCACCGAACCGGATGCCGCCAAGTTGCGGTTCGTCGCCAATACCAGCAACGCCACGCTGGATTATTTCGATGCAGCCCATTGCGACGGGCAGACCACGGGTATTCTCAACAACCTGCTGTTGAGCGATACCGCGCGGCGGGTGGGAATGAGCGTTCCCGCGCCCAAGGACGCCAAGGGCTACCTGGAGGTCAAGCTCAAGCCCGGCGAGCAGATTTACCTGCGCACCAACATGAACACCGGTTATGCCGTGTGCGGCAAGGGCTTCAACTTTACGCCCGAGGCCAATACCGAATATGAAGTGACGTTCAAATCCGAGAGAAATTTTTGCCAGACGCAGTTGCAGCGCCTGCAACGGGTCGACGGCAAGGATGTGCGCACACCGATTCCAGTCTTGAAAAACGACTTCCCCGCCTGCGCTGGTCGCAGTCCGCTGTTTCCCAAGATCTACGCAGATACCCCACATCGCCTGGAGCTGATGAACCGGGTTATCGATAAAAGCCTGGTCGTCACCGTAAAGACTGATCCTGCCAAGGAAAAAATCGAGAGTTATTCGCCAGAGAAACTCGACACTTTGATCAGCGAACGCAAGGCCAAGCTCGGCTTCGAGCTGCCGGCTGACTACTGGACGCTGTACCGGGCAAACCTGAAGACCTTTGGCGATGACATGGCGCAGAGCAAAGCGCGCTCAATGGAACGTTTCAAGGAGCAATACCAGACGCGCCTGCGGCAGTTGAAGGACGAGCAGCTGGAACAGTGGGCGTTGCCAAAAGCGGCCAATGCCAAGCCGGAGAAGGCTGAAACCGATCTGAACGTGGCGATGATGGTGGAGTACTTCCGGATCGGGAACGGCGTTACGCTCGAAGCCGTGGATCATCACCTGGAGCGGATGGCGCAGATGGATGAGCGTTATGGGGTGTGCGCGCGGTTTGCGGAGTGCTGGAAGCGCAAATAACAAACAGCCACCACGCACGGTGGCGCGGGTCGCCAGTTCCAGACAACACCGGCTACCGACGCCACTGTTTGACTTCGCCAGCATGCAGCCATCAATTTTTCTCCTAGACTTGCAGTTGTCCGCTGTACACCGGGTTTTGAATGAGCCCGCACGATAAATACAAAAACAAGAGGAATCCCCGCAATGTTCAAACCTATTTTGAAAGCGCTCGCCTGTACCCTGGCCCTCAGTGCATTGGGTACGGCCATGGCTGCGGACCCGGTGGTCATCAAGTTCTCCCATGTGGTCGCCGAACAAACGCCCAAAGGCCAAGGCGCACTGCTGTTCAAGAAACTGGTGGAAGAACGGCTGCCAGGCAAGGTGAGAGTCGAGGTCTACCCTAACTCCTCGCTGTTCGGCGATGGCAAGGAGATGGAAGCCCTGCTGTTGGGTGACGTGCAGATGATTGCGCCGTCGCTGGCCAAGTTCGAGCAGTACACCAAGACCGTGCAGTTGTTCGACCTGCCGTTTTTGTTCGATGACATTTCCGCGGTGGACCGTTTCCAGTTGAGCCCTGAAGGCCAGAAACTGCTCAAGTCCATGGAAAGCAAGAACATCACCGGCCTGGCTTATTGGCACAACGGCATGAAGCAGTTGTCAGCCAACAAACCACTGCGTGAACCCAAGGACGCCCGTGGCTTGAAGTTCCGGGTGCAGGCATCGGCAGTGTTGGAAGAACAATTCAAAGCGGTGAACGCCAACCCACGCAAGATGAGTTTCGCCGAGGTGTATCAAGGCTTGCAGACTGGCGTGGTCAACGGTGCGGAAAACCCGTACTCGAACATCTACAGCCAGAAAATGCATGAAGTGCAGAAGTACATCACCGAATCCAATCACGGTGTGCTCGACTACATGCTGATCACCAATACCAAGTTCTGGAATGGTCTGTCTCCAGACATCCGCACCGAGCTGGACAAGATCCTGGTTGAAGTGACCGCGCATGTGAACAAGGAAGCGGCGCAGCTGAACCAGCACGACAAGCAACGCATCCTCGATGCCAAGACCACCGAAATCATTACCCTCACGCCTGAAGAACGCAGTGAATGGCGCGACAAGATGAAACCGGTGTGGAAGAAGTTCGAAGGTGACATCGGCGCCGACCTGATCAAAGCCGCCGAAGCCTCCAACAAGGCTCAGTAATGGGTTGGCCGGTGCCGCCATGACGGCGCCGGCCTGTCGTCCCTCCAGCAGGAGATGTCATCCATGAACGCCCTTCGGCGCATTTGGGAACACTTCGAGGAAGGTTTCATTGCCTTTCTCCTGGCCGCCATGACGCTGGTTACATTCGTCTATGTCGTGCTCAACAACCTCTATACCGTTTTCTACAGCCTCGGTGACAGCTGGCCGGCCGCCAGCGAGCCAATGTTTGCCATTGGCGACAGCGTCATGGGCATGGCCCAGGCCATGACCTGGAGCACGTCACTGACCAAAGCCTTGTTTGGCTGGTTGATCTTTTTCGGACTGGCGTATGGCGTGCGCACGGCCGGGCATATCGGTGTCGATGCGCTGGTGAAACTGGCAAGCAAACCGGTGCAACGCTTCATCGGCGTGATCGCCTGCCTGTGTTGCCTGGCGTACGCCGGGCTGCTGGCGGTGGCGAGTTTCGAGTGGATCAATACCTTGATGATCGCCGAGATCGGCGCCGAAGACCTTGGCCATTTCGGCATCATGCAATGGCACATCGGGTTGATCGTGCCGGTGGGTTTTACCTTGGTGTTTATCCGCTTCGCGGAAATTCTCGTACGCATCCTGATGAATCGTCAGACCGGCCTGGGCCTGGCTGATGAAGCGGCGGAAGCCATCAAGCTGACCGAACATGAGGAAGACAAGCCATGACCATTGCCTTCCTGTTCGTGGCGCTGTTCGCGCTGATGTTTATCGGCGTGCCCATTGCTATTTCGTTGGGGCTGGCCGGTTCGCTGACCATTATTTTCTTCAGCCCGGACTCGGTGCGTTCGCTGGCGATCAAGCTGTTCGAAACTTCCGAGCACTACACGTTACTGGCGATTCCGTTCTTCCTGCTGGCCGGTGCGTTCATGACCACCGGCGGCGTGGCACGACGGCTGATCGACTTTGCCAACGCCTGTGTCGGGCATATCCGTGGCGGCCTGGCGATTGCGGCGGTGCTGGCCTGCATGTTGTTTGCGGCGCTGTCCGGCTCCAGCCCGGCGACCGTGGCGGCAGTGGGTTCCATTGCCATTGCCGGGATGGTGCGCTCGGGTTATCCACAGGCGTTTGGCGCGGGCATCGTGTGCAATGCCGGCACCTTGGGGATCCTGATTCCGCCCTCGATCGTAATGGTGGTGTACGCCGCGGCGACAGAAACGTCGGTGGGCAAGTTATTCATGGCCGGGGTTATCCCGGGCCTGCTGCTGGGGTTTGCCTTGATGGTGGCGATCTACATCGTAGCCGTGAAGAAGAACCTGCCAGCCCTGCCCCGGGCGACGTTCCGCGAATGGCTGTCCACGGCGCGCCAGGCCCTCTGGGGTCTGCTGCTGATGGTCATCATCCTCGGCGGGATTTACTCCGGGATGTTTACCCCGACCGAAGCCGCAGCGGTGGCCGCTGTGTATTCGGCTTTCATCGCGCTGTTCGTCTACAAGGACCTCACGTTTCGCGAGACGCCGAAGGTGCTGCTGGAGTCGGCGAAGCTGAGCATCATGCTGATGTTCATCATCGCCAACGCCATGCTTTTCGCTCACGTGCTGACCACCGAGCAACTGCCGCAGCAAATCACCGCATGGGTGATCGATGCCGGACTGACGCCAGTGACGTTCCTGCTGGTGGTGAACATCGTGCTGCTGATTGCCGGCGCGTTCATGGAACCCTCGGCGATCATCCTGATCCTGGCGCCGATCCTGTTCCCTATCGCCATGAAACTGGGCATCGACCCAATCCACCTGGGCATCATCATGGTGGTGAACCTGGAGATCGGTTTGATTACGCCACCGGTGGGCCTGAACCTGTTCGTCACCTCGGCGGTGACCGGCATGTCCCTGCCCGCCACCATCCGCGCGGCCATGCCGTGGTTGATGATTTTGCTGGCGTTCCTGGTGCTGATTACCTATGTACCGTGGATTTCACTGGCGCTACCGAATTGGCTGGGAATGAGTTGAGTACCGTGGCCACAGCGGTGTCTTCTGGAGTAGCAGTTGCCCGCTGTGCGCCGGGTTTTGAATGAGGTCGCAGGATAAAGACAAATAAAGGGAAACTCGCAATGCTCAAACCTATATGGAAAGCGCTCGCCTGCACCCTGGTTTTCGGTGCGTTGGGCACGGCCATGGCGGCCGAACCGATCGTGATCAAGTTCTCCCACGTGGTAGGCGAGCAAACGCCCAAGGGCCAGGGCGCATTGATGTTCAAGCAACTGGCAGAGGAACGACTGCCGGGCAAGGTGAAGGTCGAGGTGTATCCCAACTCCACACTGTATGGCGATGACAAGGAGATGGAGGCGCTGCTGCTGGGGGACGTGCAAATCATTGCGCGGTCGCTGGCCAAGTTCGACCAGTACACCAAGTCGGTGCAGCTATTCGACTTGCCGTTTTTGTTTGACGACATCGCCGCCGTGGATCGCTTCCAGCAGAGCCCCGCCGGCCAGAAACTGCTCAAGTCCATGGAGAGCAAGAACGTTACAGGTTTGGCCTATTGGCACAACGGCATGAAGCAGTTGTCGGCCGACAAGCCACTGCGCAAGCCTGAAGATGCCCTCGACCTGGCGTTCCGGATACAGACCTCCACGGTGCTGGAAGAACAGTTCAAGGCGGTGGGCGCCAAGCCGAAACCGATGATTTTCTCGGTGGTGTACCAAGGTTTACGCACCGGTTTGGTCAATGGCACAGAAAACACCTACTCCAACTTCTACAACCAGAAACTGCATGAAGTGCAGAAGTACGTCACCGAGACCAACCACGGCATCCTCGACTACATGCTGATCACCACCTCGGACTTCTGGAACGGCCTGCCGCCGGATATCCGCACTGAACTGGACAAGATCGTGGTCGAGTCCACGGCCCATGCCAACAAAGAAGCGGAGCGGTTTAACCAGCAGGACAAGCAACATGTGCTCGATGCCAAGACCACCGAAATCATTGCCCTCACACCCGAGGAACGCAGCGCATGGCGAGACAAGATGAAGCCGGTGTGGGCGAAGTTTGAAAAGGAGATTGGGCCGGATTTGATCCAGGCGGCGCAGGCGGCCAACCAGGTCCAGTGAGGGAATACCCAGTGGAGAGGGGGCTTGCTCCCTCGCCATAAAAACGAGTTCGCCGCGGCGCCTTCCCAAGCCCAGTTGCAAAGCACATTGCGCTATGATCCCCGCCTCTCCCTGAACAGAGCTTTATCCGCTGATGCTGTCGTCCACCCCTGACATCACCCATACCCTGCCCCCTGTCCTGGTCGGTCCGCTGTTGCGGCGGCTGGAGCCCACGCGGTTGGTGATGTGGCTGGTGGGCACGCGACCGTTGGGATTGACGCTGCGGGTGGACGGCATGGGCGATCTGACGCTGGATGCCACGCAATGCACCGTGGTGCCGGTGGGGCAGCAGGCTTTCGTACACCTGATCGATGTAAAGCTGGACACTCCCCTGCCCCAGGACGTTGTGATTGACTACGACCTGCTGGTGGACGGCGTCCCGATCGCTGAATGGGCGCCGCATCTGTTGTACGGCCAAGCGCGGTGTCCGAACTTCGTGCTGCACTCGCGCATCGAGCAGTTGGTCCACGGCTCCTGCCGCAAACCCCATTACCCGGCCAACGACGGCCTACTCTGCGTCGACCGGCTGCTGGCAGGAAACCCGGAACAACGACCCGCGCTCTTGATGATGAGCGGCGATCAGGTCTACGCCGATGACGTCGCCGGGCCGATGTTGCGGGCGATTCACGGGTTGATCGAGCGCCTGGGGTTGTACGAGGAATGCCTGGACGGCGCCGTAGTGGAGGACAGCGCCAAGCTCTATCAGCATCCGGCCAGCTATTACCATCGCGCCGATTTGTTACCAGCGCTTGAGAGCAACGAAACCCTGCGCGAGCGATTTTTCGGCGGGGCGCGTAAGCCGATTTTCACCAGCAGCAGCGCTGACAATCACCTGGTGACGTTCGCCGAGGTCATGGCGATGTACCTGCTGGTATGGTCGCCGGTCCCGTGGACGCTGATCGCCCCGCAACCACCCGAGCTGACCGCCGAGCGACGTCAACGTTATGACCTGGAACTGCAACGTATCGAGGCTTTCAAGGCAGGGCTTGGCGGTGTGGCGCGGGTGTTTGCGCACTTGTCGTGCCTGATGATTTTCGACGATCACGATATTACCGATGACTGGAATTTATCCGCGCAGTGGGAGGAAACGGCCTACAGCCATCCGTTTTCCAAACGCATCATCGGCAACGCGTTGATCGCCTACATGCTCTGCCAGGGCTGGGGTAACAACCCGGACGCGTTCGATGACGTGCTCCGGCAAACCGTGGCCCTGAGCGACACCGCCCGGAACCGCTACCTCGACAGCGCTCCCCAGGACAAGTTGATCGACACGCTGTTGAGCTTCCAGCAATGGCATTACGTGCTGCCCAGCTCTCCAGCCCTGGTGGTGCTCGATACACGTACCCGCCGTTGGCGCGGCGAAAACAACCTCAAGCAACCTTCCGGCCTGCTGGATTGGGAAGCCTTGAGCGAACTGCAACAGGAACTGCTGGATCATCCTTCGGCCATCATCGTCTCGCCGGCGCCGATCTTCGGCGTGAAGCTGATCGAGACGGTGCAGCGGGTGTTCAGTTGGTGCGGTTATCCGCTGCTGGTGGACGCGGAAAACTGGATGGCCCATCGCGGCTCGGCCCAGGTGATCCTGAACATTTTCCGACACTCGCGTACACCGGGTAATTACGTGGTGCTGTCAGGCGATGTGCATTATTCCTTCGTCTACGAGGTATTGATCCCACACCGCAAGGGCGGTCCGCGCATCTGGCAGATCACCAGCAGTGGCATCAAGAATGAATTCCCACCGGCGCTGCTGGAATGGTTCGACCGCCTGAACCGCTGGCTCTACTCGCCGCGCTCGCCCCTGAACTGGTTCACCAAGCGCCGGAGCATGCGCATCGTCCCCCACACCCCGGAACACGCCGAGGCCGGGGAGCGCCTGTGGAACTCAGCAGGGATTGGCCAAGTGTTCTTCAATGAGCAGGGGCAGCCCGCGAAGATCTACCAGCACAACGCCGACGGCAAACCACCGACCCGCATGCTGCCACCGAAATCGCCCCCGGCCTGAGACCGCTATCGCGAGCAAGCCCGCTCCCACACTGTTGGTTGTGACTGGAACTGGCAGCCACAAAAAAACGGGGGCCCTGTTTCCAGGACCCCCGTTTCATTTGCCGCCCAGCCGTTATGGGTATTGCTGGTAAGTCTGGCCCTGCTGCTGTGGGGCCTGGTATTGCTGGCCGGGGATGGCCTTGAGGTTGACCTCGACGCGACGGTTTTGCGCACGGCCATTGACGTCGGCGTTGCTGGCCACCGGATTGTCCGGGCCGGCGCCGCGGGCCGACAGGTTCGCGCCGCTCACGCCTTGGGATGTCAGGTAGGTCGCCACGCTCTGGGCACGACGCTGGGACAGGTCCATGTTGTGCTGGCGGCTGCCGGTGCTGTCGGTGTAGCCGACGATTTCGATCTGGTTCTGGTTGAACTCCTTGAGGGAGTTGGCCAGGTTATTCAGCGGCTGGTAGAAGCTGGACGCGATGTTCGCCGAATCGGTGGCAAAGGTGATGTTGCCCGGCATGATCAGCTTGATCTGGTCGCCCTGGCGCTGCACTTCAACGCCGGTATTGGCCATGCTCGCCCGCAGTTTCTTTTCCTGTTGGTCAGCGTAATAGCCATAACCGGCTGCGGAAGCCCCCACTACGGCGGCGCCGATCAACGCGCCTTTGCCGCGATTATCATGACCGATGGCCGCACCGGCCAATGCACCAGCCAGGGCACCGAGGCCGCCGTACTTGGCGGTCTTGCTCATGCCTGAAGACTCCGTGGAAGCCTGGCCCTGGTTGTCATAAGGGTTAGGCGACGCACAGCCGGACAACAGGGCTACTGCAGTAGCAACAACGATCAAGCGACGCGAGGTGAACATGGAATGCTCCTGGTTTTTCAATTCTGGGTGCAAGGCCTTCTGACAATGGACCCTGGCAGGCGTTGGAACGCGGCCAGGGGCAAAAATTCCGTACCGCTGCGCTGCGTTTACCCAACCTTTACAAAGCAAAAACCCGCAGCGTTCAGGGTTTGAACACTGTACGACGATGGCAGTCCCCCGGCTCCAGTTTTTTCCCCGTTACCGAACGAACCTCAAGCATCGCCACCGGCTCATCACGCTCATTGTCCAGCAGTACCGAGTGAGCTTCGCCCGCGCTGAACAGGTGTCGCTCGCCCCACTGACGCAGGGAAACCACGATCGGGAATACCTCGCGCCCCTTCTGCGTCAAGGCGTATTCCTTGTAGGCGCTGCCATCGGAGGCAGGTCTTGTCTCAAGCACACCGACCTCCACCAGGGCCTTGAGGCGCGAAGCCAGGATGTTCTTCGCCAACCCGAGGTTCTTCTGGAATTCGCTGAACCGCCGCACATCGTCGAACGCGTCTCGAATGATCAACAGCGACCAGCGATCGCCGATCACCTCAACGGCCCGGGCCACGGGGCACTCGTGACTGACCGGGGATGCTTTTTCAGTCATGTGTCACCCTCTTTGCGATGAAAAACAGGTTGCATATTAAAACCAGAGTGGCTAAAAAACAATTTACTGGTTTCAAATCAAAACCTGATTTAACAAGGGAAATACCCTATGACCTGCGAAGCGCAAGCGATTGCGACGCCATCCGACAAAGCTGTCCGGCAAGCGTCAGCCGCCCACCCACCCAGGCTGTCTCGGCCGCTGACGTTGTTGTTCTCCCTGACCTGCGCATTGGCGGTGGCGAATGTCTACTTCGTCCAGCCACTGCTCGATTCGATTGCCCACAGCCTGCACGTTGCGCCGCGGCTCATCGGCATCGCAGTGACGGCGACCCAGATCGGTTATGCCCTGGGCCTGGTGTTCATCGTTCCCCTGGGGGACTTGATCAATCGCAAGGGCCTGATGATCACCCAGACGCTACTGTCGGCCCTGGCGCTCACCGCCGTGGGGTTTGCCACACACTGGTCGATGTTGCTGGGAGCAATGGTCATGGTGGGTTTGATGGCCGTGCTGGTCCAGGTCATTGTGGCCTACGCCGCCGCCCTTGCCTCGCCGCAGCAGCGCGGGCAAGCGGTCGGCACGGTGACCAGCGGCGTGGTGCTGGGCATCCTGCTGGCCCGGTTCACATCGGGGCTCATTGCAGATCTGGCCGGGTGGAGGGCGGTGTACTTTGTATCAGCGGGGCTGATGCTGGCGTTGGCTATGGTGCTGGCCCGGACAGTCCCTTCGACCCGTCAACCCCGGTTCAACCATTCATACCCTGCGCTGCTATGGTCCATGCTCACATTGTTCGCCACGGAGCGTACCTTGAGGATCAGGGGTGTCCTGGCCTTGCTGATCTTCGCCGCGTTTAGCGTGTTATGGACCGCCATGGTGCTGCCTCTGAGCGCACCGCCCCTCTCGCTGTCCCATACCCAGATCGGCCTGTTTGGCCTGGCGGGCCTAGCCGGCGCCCTGGCCGCCTCGAAGGCTGGGCGCTGGGCCGACCGAGGCCTGGGCCGACGCACCACGGGCGTGGCCCTGACGTTGTTGACACTGTCATGGCTGCCCACGGCGTTCACCCAAACCTCGTTAGTGGCGCTGGTGGTCGGCGTCATTGTCCTGGATTTCGCGGTACAGGCCATCCATGTCACCAGCCAGAGCCTGATTTTCGCCGCTCGCCCCGATGCCCAAAGCCGTCTAGTGGGCGCCTATATGTGCTTTTATTCCATCGGCAGCGCCTTGGGAGCCGCCGCCGCGACCCAGGTTTATGCACAGTGGGGTTGGGGCGCGGTGTGCCTGCTGGGTGCGTTGATCAGTGCGAGCGCCTTGGCGTATTGGGCCTGGACCGATTTCATCCCTGCGCCAGACTCCGGCTCACGCCCCTGACGATCATCTCCACTTCCCGCCCATCAATCGTCAGTGGCGGCAGCAGGCGGATGGTATTGCCCCGGGTGACGTTGATCAGCAAGGCGTGGTCCCGGGCGGCGCAAAGGGTCAGGTCGCGGACCGGTTGTTTGAGCTCGATGCCGATCATCAACCCCTGGCCGCGAATCGCCAGCACGTTCGGGTTGTCCGCCAGTTCGGCCCGCAACCGCCTGAGCAACTGTTCGCCCTGCTGCCTGGCGTTGTCCACCAGGCCTTGCTCCTGGATGATCTCCAGCACCGTGCAACCGACGCGACAGGCCAGCGGATTACCGCCGAAGGTGCTGCCATGACTGCCGGGCGTAAACAGCTCGGCGGCCTTGCCCCGGGCCAGGCAGGCACCGATGGGCACACCGTTGCCCAGGCCTTTGGCGAGGGTCATGACGTCCGGCACGATGCCTTCGTGCTGGAACGCAAACCATTGGCCGGTGCGGCCGATACCGGTCTGGATCTCGTCGAGCATCAGCAGCCAGGCGCGCCGGCTGCACAGTTCACGCAAGGCCTTGAGATAGCCCGGTGGTGCGAGTTGCACACCGCTTTCGCCCTGGATCGGTTCCACCAGCACTGCGACGATGCGTTCACCATGGGCCTGCTGGATATCTTCCAATGCCGCGAGATTACCGAACGGCACCTTGATGAAATCCCCCGGCAACCGATTGAAACCCAAGCGTACCGCCGGACCGTCACTGGCAGACAACGTGCCCAAGGTGCGCCCATGAAACGCATTCTCCATGACCACCACCAAAGGCTGTTCGATACCCTTGTGCCAGCCATAAAGACGCGCCAGTTTCAGCGCGGTTTCGTTGGCTTCGGCACCAGAGTTGTTGAAAAACACTCGCTCCAGTCCTGAGAGCTGTGTGAGTTTCTGCGCCAGCCGTTGCTGCCAGTCGATGCTGTACAGGTTGGAGGTGTGCAGCAACAAGCCAGCCTGTTCACTGATCGCTGCCACCAGCTTGGGGTGGGAGTGGCCGACATTGGTCACCGCCACGCCCGCCACCGCATCGAGGTATTCGCGGCCGTCCTGGTCCCACAGGCGCGTCCCCAAGCCATGGGTGAAATTCAGCGCCAGGGGTTGGTAAGTGGACATCAGGCAGGCAGCAGTCATGGCATCAAGCTCCATCGGGTGGTTTTTTCCAGTATGGTTAGCCACCCTTGCTGGATAAACGCCGCTTTACTTCAATCATTTAAAAGCTGAGCTTGATAATGGACCTGTTCCAGGCAATGACCGTTTACGTGAAGGTGGTGGAAACCGGCAGCCTGACGGCGGCCGCCCAGGCGTGCGAAATGTCCACGACCATGGTGGGCAATCATCTTCGCGCCCTGGAGCAACGCCTCGGCGTGCGCCTGATCAACCGTACGACCCGGCGCCAGCGCCTGACGGAGTTCGGCTCGGCCTACTACCAGCGCTGCCTGGAAGTCCTGGGGTTGGTGGCCGACTCCGAACGCCTGGCCGAACAGACCCAGGGCGAGCCCACCGGCACCTTGCGCATCACCGCACCGCTGACCTTCGGCACCGAACGCCTGGCGCCGGCCCTGGCCGAGTTCAGCCAGCGCCACCCTCAGGTCAAGCTCGACGTGGTGCTGACCAACCAACGCCTGGACCTGCTCGACCACGGCTTCGATGTCGCCATCCGTCTCGGTCATCCCGACCCGAAAATGATCGCCCGTCCGTTGATGGACTACACCCTGACCATTTGCGCCTCCCCCGCTTACCTGGCCCGGCGCGGCGCACCGGAAAAACCCGCCGACCTGCAGCAACATGATTGCCTGTCGTTCGCCTATTCCGCAGGCGACGAGTGGCGCTTCGCCCAGGACCATTGGCCGATCAATGGCCCGGACGGCGAAATCAAGATCCCGGTGAACGGACCGATGTTGATCAACAGTTCCTCGGGCCTGCACCGCGCCGCCCTGGCCGGCATGGGCGTGGTGATGCTGCCCGATGCACTGGTGGAACAGGACCTAAAGGACGGCCAACTGGTAGCACTGCTGCAGGACTATCAATTGCCTCATCGTCCGATGAGCCTGATGTACGCCCAGGATCGCTACCGTTTGCCGAAGTTGCGCAGTTTCGTCGAGTTTGCACTGCAGAGATGGGGCAAACCCCAAACCCAAGCCCAATGATGATGTAGGACGCCCGCCCGCTAGTGACCCCGCGCGCCATCGGCTACTCTTGAGCCTTGGACGAGCATTTTGATATCAAGGTTGATTGGGGAAACGAAGATGGGCGACGCCTCAAACATCGATATGCTGCGGTTCGACCTGTCCGATCTGGACGAAGACGTACTACACACCATTCTGGAACTGGTCAGCGACGGCATCTGGGACTGGAATGCCAACACCGGGTTCGTCTACCGCAACCCCGGCTGGTACACGATGCTTGGCTACTTGCCCCATTCATTGAGCAACACCGTGCTGACTTGGGAAAGCGTGATCCACCCCGATGATTACCCACGGGTCATGGCCTTGTTCGATGACTACCTGGAACACCGATCCCCCGCCTACCAGGCCGAATACCGCTGCCGCACGCGCGACGGTTCCTATGTCTGGATCGAAGATCGCGGTTACGTGATCGCCCGCAATCCTGACGGCACGGTGGCCCGCATGATCGGGGCCCATCGCAGCATTGATGACAAGAAGCGCCTGTTCGAACAACTGGAACAGCGCAACAAGTCCCTGGAAGCCATCATCGAAGAACGCACCCGTGAACTGTCCCGGGTCAACCGACAACTCCAGATCCAGCTTGACGAAAACCGTCGGCTCGCCGAAACCGATGCGCTGACGCTGGTCGCCAATCGCTATCGACTGGAACAGGCCCTGCCACTGGCCTGCGAACGCTCCCAGCGCTTTCGCGAGCCGTTGTCGTTGATCGCCATGGACGTCGACGACTTCAAGGACATCAACGATCGTTACGGCCATGCTTTCGGCGACGCGGCGCTGGTGCAAGTGGTGCAGTCGGTCAAATGCTGTGAACGCGACGGCGATTTACTGGTGCGCTGGGGCGGCGATGAATTCATCATGGTCTTGCCCAACACCGACCTGGCCGACGCCTGCCTGATGGCCGAAACCATTCGCCGTGGATTGTCTGACTTGCTGCCGGTGGGCGACTTTCAGATCACCATGAGTTTTGGCGTGGTGCAACGCTTCGACGATGAACAGCAGGCGGCGCTGTTGGACCGTGCCGACCAGGCGCTGTATCGCTCCAAGACAGCAGGCAAGAATGTGATCTGCCAATGAGCCCGACGCGGCTCACCGCAGATCGACTATTGCCCCTGCGAAGACGCCTGGCTTGAGTCCGACCGTGACAACACCGCCCGCGTCCAATAGATTAGGCGACCGGAAAAAAGCTCAATGCCTTTCTCGCCTCATCCCGCTAACAGAAGTAGTGAAATTTCAATGTCCGATTCCAACACCGCTGAATCCGTAGTCACCCTGTCGTCCAAAGCGGAATACGAAAACTCCATCAATCTTTCACAGCATCTGCCCCAGGCCAAAACCATCAGCGAGATGGTTCTTGATGCGTTCCAGTCGAACCGCGAAAGCGACCAGATCCGCGAACTGCGCAACGCCATCCGCCAGGCTCACGATGCCTTCGACGATGACAAGGCCTACGAACTGATGGGCCAGCTCAAGCAGCTCAAGGACGCCGAAGCCGCCGATTTCGCCGCGCTGGAAGACCTGAGCAGCCGCTTCTCCATCAACCGCATCCTCTCCAGCTATAAGGACGACCCGGCCTTCCAGGAGCTGGTGTATGGCCTGGCCCTGAAAGTGCTGAACCAGACCCACCAGGCCATCAGCAACCCAAGCGGCAGCAAGGGCAAGGCGTCGCGGGCCAAGAAGGAAGCCGAAGTGTTTGTCATCAGCAAGGACGGCATCAGCGTCACGCTGCCATTGCGCACGCCACGCTCCAAGCCGAACGTCGACCGCGAGGCCTTCGAGTTCCTCGGTTTCAATTTTGTCGGCGAAGGCGAAGAGGCCGAGCTGGAAAACGAAACCTTCCTGGACAACGACGGCACCGAACAACAGGTCACCCGCAAAAGCATCGTCACCGCCCTGCAACAGCAAAAAGCTTTCGACGGCTACAGCATCGCCCAGCAATAAGCCTTCTTTTCAGGAGGTTGAGCCCACAGAAATCCAACATCTTCGGATGCCCATGAAAAAGCCCCGCGCTTCTCTCGAAGGCGGGGCTTTTTCATGGGTGTCAGCTGTTCAAACAGCACCAAGCCGTTCAACCATGTCTGGAAACTTCTCGACCAGTTTGATCAACAAAGCCGCCTGGGCGTTAGGCTTGGATTTTTCCTGTTCCCAATTTCTCAGGGTACCTGGACTGGTCCTGATGCTCTTGGCGAAAACGGCTTGAGACATGTGGAGCTTGTCGCGCAAAGCCACGATTTCCTGGGCCGATACCTCGGGAGCCGGTTTGTCTTCGATCGATGTCTGGCGAAGGGTAATCTTGCCCTCGCGGTGAGCGGCCATCTCCTCGACGCCTTGCATCATCTCGGCAAACAGATCGCGCTTTTTCATAAGGTACCTCGTACTTTCAACTCAGCTTCTATGGCGCGCTTGAGCGTCTTCTCTTGCTCGGAGGTCAGGTTTTCCAACTCGTCCTTGTCATAAATCGCGAACATCCAAAACTGACGATCGTTCATGAGCCAATAGTAAATGACTCGCAACCCACCGCGCTTCCCTTTACCACGACGTTCATCGAACCAGCGCAGCTTACGAAAGCCGCCAGTACGTGGCATGACGTCACCGACCTCTGGATGCTGCAGCATATAGGACTGAAGCAGGCGATATTCATCGTCAGTCAGGTAATGGCCAACCGTGGCGGTGAACGTAGTCGTTTCAAAAAACAGGGTACGCATGGCAGAAACTATAGGCAAATTGCGCATAGTTCAACAAACCATAATCTATTGCGACGAATGACCGTCCATCCATGCCCATCTAGAAAAAAAGCCCCGCTCTTCTCACGAAGGCGGGGCTTTTTGTGCAGCGTCTGAAGCTTAAGGTGCGTAGGTCAGCAGCAGCTCACCCGGCACTTTGAAGTCCAGGGACATCATGACGCTAAGAGCGGTGATGGTGAAGATCGAGAACACGAACAGCTTGCGCGCCCAGACCGTGTCATCCACCGCCTTGTAGCCGGTCCAGGCCATGTACAGCCAGTACATGCCCATGGCGGCGGCGACGGCGAGGTAGCTCATCCCGGCGTAGCCGCTGAAGGTCAGCATCAAGGTCGCCACCAGGAAGGCCAGGATGTAGAGCAGGATGTGCTTCTTGGCTACCTGGATGCCACGCTTGACCGGCAGCACCGGAATCGAGGCCGCCAGGTAGTCGTTGAAGCGGAAGATCGCGATGGCATAGGAATGCGGCATCTGCCACAGGCTGAACATCACCAGCAGCGTCAGCGCAGCCATGTCGAAACTGTTGCTCACCGCGACATAACCGATCACCGGCGGCATCGCCCCCGACAAGCTGCCCACCAGCGTGCCGTGAACCGACTTGCGCTTGAGGTACAGGCTGTAGAGACCGACATAGATCACAAAGCCAATCACCGCGAACAGCGCCGCCAACGGGTTGGCCACCAGGTACAACAGCGCCACGCCGGCCACGCCCAGCACCGTGGCGAACGCCAGGGCCAGTTGCACCGGGATCAGGCCCTGGACCAGCGCGCGGTTCTTGGTGCGCTCCATCTTGATGTCAATGTCGCGGTCGATGCAGTTGTTGAACACGCAACCGGACGCTACCACCAGGGAAGTGCCGATCATCGCCGCCAGGAAGATGGCCAGATCGACATGCCCTTTCGAGGCCAGGAAAAATCCGCCCGCCACAGAAAGCACGTTACCGAAAATGATCCCCGGCTTGGTGATTTGGATAAAGTGCTTTAAGGACATCCGGACTTTCCTCAGTGCGCCATCATGTTGGTGTGGATGCTGAACATGATCCACAACGACAGGCCAACCAGCAGGACAATCACGATCGCGGCAAAGACAAACGCGACCACGTTGTTACGCTGGGCGGCGGAGCGGTCCAGGTGCAGGAAGTACACCAGATGCACCAGAACCTGGACCACGGCGAAGATCAGGATGATCCACAGGGTCAGGCTTTTGGGCAGCGTCGGGTACATCACCAGGCCGAACGGAATGACGGTCAGGATCACCGACAGGATGAAACCGATGGCGTAGGACTTGACGCTGCCGTGGCCGGCGTCGTGACCATCATGGGAATGAGCGTTAGCCATTTACAGGGTCCCCATCAGATAAACAACGGTGAATACGCAGATCCACACCACGTCCAGGAAGTGCCAGAACAGGCTCAGGCAGCTCAGGCGCGTCTTGTTGGTAGCGGTCAGGCCGTTTTTGTGGACCTGGTACATCATGATCGCCATCCAGATCAGACCGCTGGTCACGTGCAGACCGTGGGTGCCGACCAGGGTGAAGAACCCGGACAGGAAGCCGCTGCGGCTAGGGCCGTAGCCTTCGGCGATCAGGATGTGGAACTCGTTGATCTCCATGCCGATAAAGCCGGCACCCAGCAGGAAGGTCATGCCCAACCAGCCCAGCACCTGGCTCTTCTTGCCTTTGAACAACGCCAGCATGGCGAAGCCGTAGGTGATCGAGCTGAACAGCAGCAGGGCGGTTTCGCCCAGCACGTACGGCAGCTCGAAGATGTCGTGGCCCGACGGGCCACCGGCGACGTTGTTTACCAGCACCGCGTACACCGCGAAGATCGACGCAAACAGAATGCAGTCGGTCATCAGGTAGAGCCAGAAACCGAATACGGTCATCTCGCCCGAGTCGTGGTGATGGTCATCGTGCCCATGGTCATGACCATGGGCGTGTCCAACAGTGGTCACTAAGTTCGACATGGTTTAAGCCTGTTCCAACGAGGTTTCAACACGGGTGGCGTTGGCGGGGACTTTCCCGGCCGCGACCAGACGTTTGTGCTGCTCGGCTTCGATGCGCTCGATGACATCCACCGGCACCATGTAGCCCTGATCGTCACGGGCGGCATGGATGGTGAAATACACCACGGTGCCGACGAGGCTGGCGATGGCCAGCCACCAGATGTGCCAGATCATCGCGAAACCGAACACAGTCAGCAGAGCGCCCATGACCACACCGGTGGCGGTGTTGTTGGGCATGTGGATCGGCGCGTACTTGGCCGGAGCCTGGTACGCGGTACCGTTTTCCTTGGCTTCGGTGAACGGGTCGATGACGTCGGCTTTTGGCAGCACGGCAAAGTTGTAGAACGGTGGAGGCGACGAGGTCGACCATTCCAGGGTATGGGCATTCCACGGGTCGCCGTGTTCGCACATGTTCTCTGGCTTCTTGCGGTCACGCACGCTGACGTACAGCTGGATCAACTGGCAGGCGATACCGACGGCGATCATCACCGCACCGAACATGGCGACGTACAGGTACGGCACCCACTCAGGGTTGGTGGTGGCGTTCAGACGACGGGTCATGCCCATGAAGCCCAGCGCATAGAGCGGCATGAACGCGACGAAGAAGCCCGAGATCCAGAACCAGAACGCTGCCTTGCCCCAACCTTCGTGCAGCTTGAAGCCGAACGCTTTCGGGAAGTAGAAGGCGAAACCGGCGATGTAGCCAAACACCGCGCCGCCGATGATCACGTTATGGAAGTGCGCGATCACGAACAGGCTGTTGTGCAGCACGAAGTCAGCACCCGGAATGGCCAGCAGTACGCCGGTCATGCCGCCGATGGCGAAGGTCACCATGAAGCCCAGGGTCCACAGCACATGGCTGGTGAAACGCAGACGGCCCTGGTAGATGGTGAACAGCCAGTTGAACAGCTTCACCCCCGTCGGGATCGAAATCAGCATTGTCGCCAGGCCGAAGAAGGCGTTGACGCTGGCCCCCGAACCCATGGTGAAGAAGTGGTGCAGCCAGACCATGAAGCCCAGTACCGAGATCGCGCCCGAAGCGTAGATCATCGAGTGGTGGCCAAACAGTTTCTTGCCGGAGAAGGTCGAGATGACTTCGGAGAAAATCCCGAACGCCGGCAGAATCAGGATGTACACCTCGGGGTGACCCCAGGCCCAGAACAGGTTGACGTACATCATCGGATTTCCACCCAGTTCATTGGTGAAAATGTGGAAATCCATGTAACGGTCAAGCGTCAGCAGCGCCAGGGTAGCGGTCAGGATCGGGAAGGAAGCGACGATCAGTACGTTGGCCCAGGTGCAGGTCCAGGTGAAGATCGGCATGTCCATCAGCTTCATGCCCGGGGTACGCATTTTCAGCACGGTGGCCAGGAAGTTGACCCCCGTCAGCGTCGTACCCAACCCGGAGAGCTGTAGCGCCCATATGTAGTAATCCATCCCCACGCCCGGACTGTATTGCAGGCCCGACAGCGGCGGATAGGCAACCCAACCGGTCTTGGCGAATTCGCCAACGCCCAGGGACAGGTTGATCAGCACGACGCCGGAAACCAGCAGCCAGAAGCTCAGGGAGTTCAGGAACGGATAGGCAACGTCACGCGCGCCGATCTGCAGCGGCACTGCAAGGTTCATCAGGCCGGTGAAGAATGGCATCGCCATGAAGATGATCATGATCACACCGTGGGCGGTGAAGATCTGGTCATAGTGTTCAGGCGGCAGGTAGCCCGGCGAACCCTCGGTGGCCATGGCCAACTGGGTGCGCATCATGATGGCGTCGGCAAAACCACGCAGCAGCATGACCATGGCGACGATGATGTACATCACGCCAATCTTCTTGTGGTCGACCGAAGTCAGCCACTCGGTCCACAGGTAGGTCCACTTCTTGAAGTAGGTAATCCCCGCGAACAACGCCAGACCACCGAGCGCGATGATGGCGAGGGTCACCATGACAATCGGCTCGTGGAACGGGATCGCTTCCCAACTTAATTTACCAAACATCGTTTACTCCTCTGCCCCGGCAGCTGAATGCGAACTCATGTCCATCCCTTCCATGTTGTGGGCCACTTCCTTCTCTTTCTCCTCGTGGTGCATCGGCTTGCCCGGATTCATCCCTTCATATTTGTCGATGATGGTCTGGAACAGGTTCGGCGTGACCGACGAGTAGAGTTCGACTGGGTTGTTCTGGCTCGGTTTGGAAAGGGCTTCGTATTCAGCTTTTTCAAGCTGTTTAGGTGCCTTCTTGACATCGTTGACCCAGGCGTCGAAATCTTCCTGGGTCGTGGCGATTGCTTTGAACTTCATGCCGGTAAAGCCCGCGCCACTGTAGTTGGCGGAGATACCGTCGAGTTCGGCGTTCTGGTTGGCGATCAGGTGCAGCTTGGTCTGCATGCCCGCCATCGCGTAGATCTGGCCGCCCAGGCCCGGGATGAAGAACGAGTTCATCACGGTGTCGGAGGTGACCTTGAAGTTGATCGGCGTGTGGGCCGGGAACACGATCTTGTTGACGGTGGCGATGCCTTGTTCCGGATAGATGAACAGCCACTTCCAGTCCATCGAAACCACTTCAATGGTGATCGGCTTGACGTCGGAATCCAGCGGACGATACGGGTCCAGGGCGTGGGTCGACTTGTAGGTGATGTAACCCAGGGCAATGATGATCAGCACCGGAATCGTCCACACCGCGACTTCGATCTTGGTCGAGTGCGACCACTTCGGCGTGTACGGGGCATTGGTGTTGGTCGCGCGGTACTTCCAGGCGAACAGGAAGGTCATGACGATAACCGGCACAACGACCAGCAACATCAGCAGCGTGGCGGTGATGATCAGGTTTCGTTCATCCAGGCCGACCTGGCCCTTGGGATCGAGCAGGGTCATGTTGCAGCCTCCCAGCAGCAACGTGCCGAGCAGCGGCAACAAGCCTAGTAATCGGGGGTACCTGTTTTTACTCATCTCACGACCTCTAAAGCAGCTTGCGCAATGCAGTTGGGTTTTGATCGCCAACACTTCACCCTGCCAAGGGTTGGCATTTTCTTGGATTGAATAAGGGCTGCCCATCGAACGTCAGTCAGACGCCGCTCGACACATCCTGGGCCAGCAGTGAGTTCTTATTCGTTGGTCAAAGGCCTAGTTCAAGCCCAATTCCATTTGGTGCGGGTAGTTGGAGGCACCGACACCTGGGGTCGCATGGGGCGCTGGCGCCCTTCGACCACCTCGTGCTCAAGCCTGAGCCGGGTCGGAAATTCGGTGCGGGCGATTGTAGTGAGCTGAGGCGCTGTAGACCATGACTCATCCCGAAATAATTTTTATCCGATCCGGCAACAATCCCTGGCCGTTAGTGCAACCGGACGGCATCTTATCGAAATTCATTCTCAACAAGAACCCCAAAAAATATAAGCCTACTACGCCCGTTTTAGACAGCCCGAGGGGATTAGGATGAGGTTTTTTTTCCCGCCAAAGGCCCATTTTTCGGGGGCTGAGCCGTCTGGCGCTTCGCTGTTAAAAATGCCTGTTCCACGAGGAGCGGCTTTCGATAATCGGGACGATCCCGGCTGTTTTTTTGTTACAGGATGAGGCGTTTATCCGCACTTGGGATGGGCGTGGGGCGCAAGATATGTGACAACATGTCGCACATTGTCGCAGGCCATTCTTGCTCCGGATCAAGGCCGATCGATCCCGGGACTGAACGCAAAACGCCCCGGCTCTCCAGAAGAGAACCGGGGCGCTTGCCTGTGGTGTTTCAGCGAAGGTGTTTGCGGTTACGGGACACCAGCAACGGCACCAGCACCACGGTCAGTACGAAAGCCACCAGTGCCCATTGCGCCAGGGACAGACCGAGGATCGGCGGATACGGCGTGGAGCAGAAGCCATCGACCTGGAAACCCAGCGGGAAGATCTTCGCCAGCGGCAGACCGTCGACAATCGGTTGCAACACGTCGACACCGCAGCTGACCGCCGGGACGAACTGGGTGTACACGTGATGCCCCGCCACGGCGGCGCCGGCCAGGGCGCAAAGCACCACAAGGCCCTCGAAAATCGTCAGACTGGTGCGGGTGCGCATGGCCGCGCCGATGAAGGCAAAAATCGCGATCAGCAACAGCGCATAGCGCTGCAGGATGCACAGCGGGCACGGCGCCTCACCGAGGACCACCTGCATGTACAGCGCGCCGCCGATCAGCGCCAGGCAGATCAGCCCCAGCAGCACCAGATAGCGCCGCTCACGGCCCAAGCGCAGCATTTCCTCACTCATTGCGTTTCCCTTTGTAGGCATGGATTGACGCGCAGCCTGGCGACACCCGGCGCGCTATCGGATAGCCGAAGTCTACACGCTGACCATGACAGTGAACGAGCGGAGGTCGGCAACATTGGCTGGAAATAAACCGCAGGAGGGTTAAGTGCGGATTAATTTTGCGCGCAAGGGGAGGAGGCAGTTGGAGGGGTATCGAGCCTGCAGCTCGCGCCCACATTCGTCCCGGGGCGCTTGGAAGATTGGCGTCCCGCACAAATCCCTTGTGGGAGCGAGCTTGCTCGCGATGAAGGCGACCCGGTTTCCCAGGCTCACCGCTGCTTTTATTCCAGCGCCGCCGCTGGCCCGAAGAACTCGTAACGACTCTGCTGGTCCGGTACGCCCAGGGCCTTGAGGTGACGCTTGACGGCCCCCATGAAGCCTTTCGGCCCGAGGAAATAGGCGTCCAGGTCGCGCTGTTCCGGCAGCCATTGCGCCAGTTGCTCTTGGCTCAACAACCCCACCTTGTCAGCCGCCGGGCTCAGGCCGTCGTCTTCGTCGTAGCAGTAGAAACGCTTGAGCTGTGGATGCCGCTCGGCCAACTCGTCGATCCAGCCACGGAAGGCATGGGCGCGGCCGTTGCGCGCGCAGTGGATGAAATGCACCGGCCGCTCGGTTTGCAGCGCCGCCTGCAACATCGCCAGGGTCGGGGTGATGCCGACACCGCCACTGATCAACACCAACGGCTTGTCGCTGGCCGTCAGGTAGAAATCCCCGCTCGGCGGGAACAACTGGATGCTACTGCCGATCTGGAAATGATGATGCAGGTAGTTGGACACCCGCCCACCGGCCTCGCGCTTGACGCTGATGCGGTATTGACCGTTATCCGCCAGGGCCGACAGCGAATAGTTGCGGCGCACTTCCTCGCCATCGAGCAGCAACTTCATGCCGATGTACTGGCCCGGCTCGGCCACCAGAATCGGACCTTTGTCCGCAGGTTCGAAATAGAACGAGGTGATCTCCGAGCTTTCCTGTTCCTTGGCCACCAGGATGAACTCGCGCTCGCCCCGCCAACCGCCCGGCGCTGCGGCTTTCTGTTCATACATGCCAGTTTCGGCGCCAATCAGGATATCGGCCAACTGATTATAGGCAGCGGCCCAAGCGGCAATCACTTCAGGCGTGGCGATCTCTTCGCCCAGCACCTCGGCAATCGCCCGCAGCAGGCACGAACCGACAATCGGGTAATGCTCCGGCAGGATCTGCAAGGCAACGTGCTTATTGACGATTTTCGCCACCAGGTCACCCAGTTGATCAAGCTGATCGATGTGCCGCGCATACATCAGCACACCGTTGGCCAACGCACGCGGCTGATCGCCACTGGCCTGGTGAGCCTGGTTGAACAGCGGGCGCACCTGCGGGTATTCGGACAGCATCATGCGATAGAAGTGAGTAATCAGCGCTTCCCCGCCGCTTTCCAGCAATGGAACCGTGGAGCGAATAATGGCGCGTTCTTCTCGACTGAGCATAGAGTGACTCCTGGCGTGTTACAGATAACAGTCCACAGGCTGTATCAGATTCCATGCCATAAATTTTTATGTTTATTATCAATTACTTAAATAATGTGTAGTCATATCGACACGACGCAACTTATAGTCATTACGACTACATGGAGTCATTATGACCGCAACCTCCCTGCTGACGGCCTTGCTGCCCCTGGTGGCCGACCTCTCCCGAGAACTGCCCGAAGGCGAGCGTTATCGTCGCCTGCTCGGCGCCTTGCGCGCCCTGCTGCCCTGTGATGCCGCGGCGTTGTTGCGCCTGGATGGCGATTGCCTGGTGCCGCTGGCAGTGGACGGCTTGAGCACCGATACCCTGGGTCGCCGATTCCGCGTCAGCGAACACCCGCGCTTCGCGGCTTTGCTGGCCAACCCGCTGCCCACCCGTTTCGCCGCCGACAGCAACTTGCCTGATCCCTACGACGGCTTGGTTGAAGGCCTCGCTGAGCATCTGGAAGTCCACGATTGCATGGGCTGCCCATTGTTCGTCGACGAGCGCCCCTGGGGCCTGCTGACGCTTGACTCGCTGGACCCGGGAAGCTTCGAACCCATCGACCTGAGCGCCCTGCAAGCTTTCGCCAGCCTCGCCGCCGCCACGGTCAGCGCCGCCGCACGCATCGAGCGCCTGGCCTTGAAGGCCGAGGACGAACACCGCCGTGCCGAGGTCTATCGCCAGGCCAGCGGCCAGCAACAGCGCGACATGATTGGCCAGAGCAAGCCCCATAAACGCTTGGTGGAAGAGATCAAGCTTGTGGGCGGCAGCGACCTGACAGTGCTGATCACGGGTGAAACCGGGGTTGGCAAGGAACTGGTCGCCCAAGCCATCCACGCCGCCTCCAAGCGCGCCGAACAGCCCCTCATCAGCCTCAACTGCGCCGCGCTGCCGGACACCCTGGTGGAAAGCGAACTCTTCGGTCATGTCCGCGGCGCATTCACCGGGGCCACGAGCGACCGTCGCGGCAAGTTTGAACTGGCCGACGGCGGCACGCTGTTCCTCGATGAAGTGGGCGAGCTGTCCCTGACCGTCCAGGCCAAGTTGCTGCGCGTGTTGCAGAGCGGCCAGTTGCAACGTCTGGGCTCGGACAGGGAACATCGCGTCGATGTGCGACTGATCGCGGCCACCAACCGCGACCTCGCCGAGGAAGTGCGCAACGGACGTTATCGGGCCGATTTCTACCATCGTCTCAGTGTGTATCCGTTGCAGGTACCAGCGTTGCGCGATCGCGGGCGCGATGTGCTGCTGCTCAGCGGCTTCTTCCTGGAACAGAACCGTTCGCGCATGGGCCTTAACAGCCTGCGCCTGAGCAGCGACGCCCAGGCCGCGCTGCTGGCCTATGACTGGCCGGGCAACGTCCGTGAACTGGAGCACCTGATCGGCCGCAGCGCCTTGAAAGCCTTGGGCAACTGCGCCGTGCGCCCGAAAATCCTCAGCCTCAGCGCCCAGGATCTGGATTTGCCCCAGGCCGCCGAGGACACTCCAGCGCCTTCATCTGCGAGCCCTGTGCCGACCTTGGACGGGGTCACGGGAGACTTGCGCGACGCGATGGACGACTTCCAGCGCAGGCTGATCGGCGCCAGCCTGGAACGCCACCAGCACAACTGGGCCAGCGCCGCCCGGGAATTGGGGCTGGATCGGGCGAATCTGGGGCGGATGGCCAGGCGGCTGGGGCTCAAGTAACAGCAAAGCCCTCGCCACAAAAGCCACCTCTTCATAAGGACCTTGTTACAACGATCCCGGCCATCGACAGCTTTCGTCCTAAAGCCTGCCCCCGACAAGTCGATAACCCAATATCACAAGCTGTTTTGGCGATCCCAGCGCTCGCCCCACCTTTTTCCACAGAAGGTTTTTATGTCTTCCAACAAAGCCCGCGCAGATTCACTTTCGCTTCTGCTGTTTACCTTGCGCAGCGGCAAGCTGATGGCAATCAACCTGCTCAAGGTCAGTGAAATCATTCCCTGCCCGCCCCTGACCAAGCTGCCGGAGTCGCACCCGCACGTCAAAGGCATTGCCACCCTGCGCGGGACTTCGCTGTCAGTGATTGACCTGAGCCGCGCCATTGGCGAGCGGCCACTGGAAGATCCGGACGGCGGCTGCCTGATCGTCACCGACGTCAGCCGGTCCAAGCAGGGCCTGCATGTACAGGCCGTGAGCAAGATCGTGCATTGCCTGACCACCGACATCAAACCACCGCCCTACGGTTCCGGCGGTGTGCGTGCGTTCATCACGGGCGTGACCTCGGTGGATGGCACGCTGGTGCAGGTGCTGGACATCGAAAAGGTCATCCATGGCATCGCCCCGGCACAGATCGAAACCGCGCCGACCGAACTGAGCATGGAAGACGCCGAGGTACTGGGCAATGCACGGATCCTGGTGGTCGACGACAGCCAGGTGGCACTGCAACAATCGGTCTACACCCTGCGCAACCTGGGCCTGCAATGCCACACCGCCCGTAGCGCCAAGGAAGCCATCGAGTGCCTGCTGGACCTGCAGGGCACCGAACAGCAGATCAACCTGATCGTCTCCGACATCGAAATGTCGGAAATGGACGGCTACGCCCTCACCCGAACCCTGCGCGAGACCCCGGACTTCGCCCACCTCTACGTGCTGCTGCACACCTCCCTGGACAGCGCCATGAACAGCGAAAAAGCCCGGCTGGCCGGTGCCAACGGTGTACTGACCAAGTTCTCCTCGCCGGAACTGACCAAGTGCCTGATCACGGCCGCCAAGGCCGTCGCCGAGCAGGGTCACTGATCCGTGCCTGACGATCGATCCCACGCGCCAGCATGGGGTTGATCGTCACCCGGCAAACCTCAGGCATACTCCTGTCCTGGCTTCCCAGAACAAGGACACTCCTGATGAAACCCCACGCGCTGATCCTCCTTGGCCTCACCGCCCTGGCCTTCCAAGCCCATGCCTCCAGCCCCGACGCCTGGGCCGCCCATGACAAAGCCGCGCTCGCCAGTTGCCTCAAGGCCAGCGGTTTGAAAAGCGCCGAACCGGTGGGCACCGCTGCGCAATTCGATGACCGGGTGGGCTACACCGCGCTGTTGCTGCAGGGCCAATACCCGCAAAAACACATGAAAGGCGCGACCGGTACCGAGTTGTGCCTCTACCGCAAAAAAACCAAAACCGCCTACGTGACCGAGTGGGACTCGATCCGCCCGGCCAATGACGCCCAATGAGTGGCGCATAACTTGCTTCGCAGGTTGATCACGGCGTTTTTCTGTCGCCGTTTTCCAGCCTTCTGCGACCGGTCGCTCAATGAACACAACGTTTTCCTGCGTAGGGTGTGGCAAGTGCTGCACCGATCACCACGTCCCCCTGACCCTCGATGAGGCCCGCATGTGGGCGGACGACGGCGGCCAGGTGATTGTCCTGGTGGAGGCGTTCCTGCCCAATGGCCTCGGCCTGCCGGCGGCACAACGCGAACACGCCGAGCGCCGTTCAGCGGTGGTCCGCAGCGGCACTACCGAAGCCCGCGTGGCGATCACTTTCGCCGCCTATAACACCGGCCGCTGCCGAAATCTTGACGATGAAAACCTCTGCCGCATCTACGAACGCCGGCCGTTGGTGTGCCGCATCTATCCAATGGAAATCAACCCGCACATCCCTCTTAATATCGCCGCGAAAGAATGCCCGCCGGAATCCTGGGAGACCGGGCCGCAATTGATCCTCGGCGGTGAACTGGTCGATCGGGAACTGGCACAGCTGATCGAACGCTCACGCCAGGCCGATCGTGAAGACATCCAGGTCAAGGAGCGCATCTGCGCTTCGCTGGGCATTCACACCACCGCGCTGAAGGGCGACGGGTTTACCGCGTATCTGCCGGACATGACCGCCTTCGCCGCGACCCTCGATCAGCTCCGCTCGCAACCGCTGGCGCAACAAGCCAGTGAATGGCAGTTCCACTTGTCCGGTGACGACATCGCCAGCCAGGTCTTGGCCAGCGGCGCGCGCGTGGTCACTGAAGTACCGGTCAACTACGCGTTTATTTCGCTGCGGGCGGCGTAGATAACCAAAGGATGAAGTAGCCCCCCTGTGGGAATTGCAGCACTCACACAATCAAAGCCCACCACAGAGCAAATGTGGGAGCGGGCTTGCTCGCGAAGGCGTCGGGGCAGCTTGCATTGATGTTGAATGCCAGACCGCTTTCGCGAGCAAGCCCGCTCCCACAGGTGGAATTTGCGCTATCCAGTCGCCCCCCCTCTCGCCTAATCCTCACCAGGAATGTTAGCGTGCTTGGTATTCCTTGCCCGATGAGCCTTCCGCGATGAAAAAAACCGTACTTGCCTTTAGCCGTATCACACCCAAGATGGTCGAGCGCCTGCAGCAGGATTTCGACGTGATCGTGCCAAACCCGTCGAACGGCGACATCAACGCGCAATTCAACGAAGCCTTGCCCCACGTCCACGGGCTGATCGGGGTCGGTCGCAAGCTTGGCCGCGAGCAACTGCAAGGCGCCGCGAACCTGCAAGTGGTGTCCAGCGTGTCGGTGGGCTACGACAACTACGACCTGGCCTACTTCAATGAACGCGGGATCATGCTCACCAACACCCCCGACGTGCTCACCGAAAGCACCGCCGACCTGGCGTTCGCCTTGCTGATGAGCAGCGCCCGGCGCGTCGCTGAACTGGACGCCTGGACCAAGGCCGGACAATGGCAGGCGACGGTCGGCCCACAGCTGTTCGGCAGCGATGTACACGGCAAGACCCTGGGTATCGTCGGCATGGGTAACATCGGTGCGGCCATTGCCCGGCGTGGCCGGCTAGGGTTCAACATGCCGATTATCTACAGCGGCAACAGCCGCAAGACCGAACTGGAAAACCAGTTGGGCGCCCAATTTCGCGAGCTGGATCAGTTACTGGCCGAAGCGGACTTTGTCTGCCTCGTGGTCCCCCTGAGTGAGAAGACCCGTCATCTGATCAGCCAGCGTGAACTGGCCCTGATGAAACCCAGCGCTATCCTGGTCAATATTTCCCGTGGTCCGGTGGTGGATGAACCGGCGTTGATCGAAGCCTTGCAGAACAACCGTATCCGCGGTGCCGGGCTGGATGTCTACGAGAAAGAACCATTGGCCGAATCGCCGCTGTTCCAACTGAAGAACGCCGTGACCCTGCCCCACATCGGCTCGGCGACCCACGAAACCCGCGAAGCCATGGCCAATCTTGCTATGGCTAACTTGCGCAGTGCATTGATGGGCGAGCGACCGCAGAACCTGGTCAACCCGCAGGTCTGGAAGTAACCCCTCTTACGCGGATACCACGGGATTACCGCTAGACGCCAAGTCTCAACGCGCACCCAGCACGACATTCGCTGCCACTGGTCGCGGCTTGCGAAACACCAGCACGTTCCCCAACATCACCAGGACCAGCCCGGCCAGCGCCGGTGCGGTCCATTGATAGCCCTCGGCAAACGCCGAGACGTTCAACGCCACCACCGGAAACAGCACCGTGCAATACGCCGCCCGCTCCGGGCCCATGCGCCCCACCAGCGTCAGGTAAGCGGTAAAGCCGATCACCGAACCCGGGATCACCAGATACAACAACGAGCCGACGTAACGAGCATTCCATTCCATGTCGAACGGGATGCCTTTAAACGCACACCACACCGCCAACATCGTCGCACCGTAGGCCATGCCCCAGGCATTGGTGGTCAACGGCTTGAGGCCAGCCTTTTGTTGCAGGCTCGAGAGCATGTTGCCCGCCGAGAAACACAACGTCCCCAGCAACGCCAACGCCAACCCGAGCAGCGTCTGCGGGCTCGCGCTGTGGCCGGCCACCTCTGGCCAGAACAACAGCCCCAGCCCGAGCAACCCCAAGGCGCCGCCCAAGAGCACGTTGCGTGCGATCCGCTGGCCGAAGAACACTCGGGCATTGAAAGCGTTCCAAAGCGTGGCGGTGGAAAACACCACGGCGACCAATCCGCTGGGAATCCACTGGCTGGCGGTGAGGAAACACATGAAGTTGATGCAGAACAGGCACAGGCCCTGGGCTACACAGATCAAATGGCCGCGCCGGTTCATCACCTGCAGGCGCCGGCTGAGCAACAGCATTGCAAACAGAATCAGCGCCGCGAGGCCGAAGCGATAGACAATCGACACGGGGATGGCAACGACGCCCAACTGCAGTTTCAGCGCGATCCAGGTAGTGCCCCAGATGAGCACGGTAAGCAGGTACAACGAGAGGTTCATGGCGATGACTCCTGACAATGGCGTCCAGTGTCACGCCGCCGCCTCACCGGGCGCTTGCGTAAACTTGCGGTTTTGTCGACTTGCAGGCTGGCACGAGCACAGCGACGGAGTAGGATGCAAGGCGTTAGAGAGAACCGATCATGCCCACACTGCAAACCCTGCAAGTCTTCCAGGCCCTCAACAGTTCGCCCAATGCTCGTCTGGAGCACAGCGCCGAGCTCGGGGACGGCATGGCGGCCGCTTTGTGGAGCAATCATCACGACGCCCAGGACTATGAGGCGCCGACCCACCATACGCTGTCGTGTTACATCGCCGGCGGCACCGGCACGTTTCGCCGCGAAAGGCCCGACACCACCGGCGCACCGGACAAACTCTGCGTCCTGCCGGCCGGGCATGAGTCGGCCTGGGTCATCAACGGCGACATTCGCCTCGCCCACCTGTACTTCAGCCCCGAACAATTCGCCCTCGGCTGCGTCACGCTGCTGGACCGCGAACCCCGGCAAGTGCAGTTGTGCGAGGCGACTTTCCTCGACGATCCGCAACAGGCACAGCGCTTTCGCCAGTTGATTGCGTTGAACTGGGACGAACCCGGCGAACGCCTGCTGACCACCAGCCTGGCCCACGACCTGCTCAACCATCTGCTGCTCAGCCAGGTTGGCCTGCGCCAGGGGCTGCGCCTCAAAGGTGGACTGGCCGCTCACCAGCGGCGGTTGCTGGTGGACTACATCGACAGCCATCTGGCCGACGCCATCAGCCTCGGGCAATTGGCGGCGCTGTGCACGTTGTCCGAGTATCACTTTGCGCGGATGTTCCGCGAGAGCTTCGGGCTGCCGCCCCATCAATATGTGCTGGCAAGACGCTTGGCCTGCGCGCGGCACTTGCTGCGCAGCACTGCACAACCGCTGGGCGATGTGGCGCTGGCCTGTGGATTTGCCAGCGCCAGCCATTTCACCAATCGCTTCCGCCAGGCCTTGGGGGCAACGCCCGGGGAGTATCGGCAGGCGTTTTTGCGCTAGGACGGTACTGCCCCGGCGATCGCCATCGCGAGCAAGCTCGCTCCCACATTGATCGCATGCTTCCAGGCACCGCTCACTTGCTCACCACACCGGATCGATAAAAACAAAACGGGCCTGCAAATGCAGGCCCGTTTTCAGTCAGGAATTTAAAAAGGAACGAGGTTTCAGCCGTGAAGCGCAGCCCGTTCGTTCTCCAGGAATTCTTCTTCCAGCATCGCATCGGCCAAGGCTACAGAATCGCTCGGTGCAGCAATGACAGCGCGTTTGCCACGCAGTTTGCCGAACAAGTGCTCCAGGGCGTTTTCCAGTTTGGTGGCCGCCCCTTCGATCGCCAATTCCAGCGTATCGGCCTTGTGCGTCACGGAAATCGGCTGGTGGCCCTTTGGCCGCGCTTCAAGCTGGCAACGCAGGTCGTGGGGACCGGGCTTGTCGCCGTTCTCATCACGCAAATGAACCTCGACCCGTGTCAGGTCCTCTTCATAACGTTCGAGCGTGCTTTCGATGGTAGTACGTACCCACTCCTCCAGTCGGATGCTGCTTTGAATATGGTTATCGCTGTTGACTTGGATTTGCATAGTTCATCCCTTATTTCAGCTAGCTCGCCGGGGGCCGTCGACGTTGATGCAACGGCCCCTTGAATACAGAGTCGGGCTGACAGAAGAACAATTCAACCCCTGAAAAAAGATAAATATTGATTTGCAAATAAAGCCGGACAACGAGCAAAAGCGCTGTTAATGTCGGGAGTTGCCTCGCCTTGCTTATCCCTCGCAAATCCCCTTCCCGCCCTGCACCGTCAACGAACATCCGTTCGTTATTGCCCCGAAACGGGCAGCCACACCAGCCGCATTCCAGAGCGTTCGGCGCTTAAGTACCGCGATCATTGTCCGACAGTTTTTCCGGCATGCCCCTTGCTAACTCCCCTAGGAAGCTGCCGCAGGTTGCGATCCTTTGATCCGTCGCCTGCCAGGCTTGGATGAACACGATCATGGAATGGCCGATGGTCCGATGTTGCGAACTAATCCCGATCGCGGCCGGTCAACAACTGCACGTTCAATCAGGCGGTGACGCATCATGGACAACCCTTTTCAGATTATTACCGACGCTTTTGCGCCGCAGTATCAAATCAACCTGAGCATCCAGGGCCTGGACGGCAGCATCATGCTGACCCTGTCCAAGAGTGGGCGCATTGTCGCCAAACGCATGATCAGCGCCCAGCAGCGCAACGATCCGGAACGGCTCAAGCGCCTGGTGCAAAGCATTCAGTTCGGCATCGCCATCGAACAGGGCCACAGCGCCGTGGCGATCCTCGAAGCCATGACCGGCGGTGACAACATCAAGCTGCCACCACCGCGCACGCAGGGCCCGGCGTCTTCCGCCGTCACCCTCTAGATTTCGCCCTTCTCTACTTCGGCATGCTCACTGGAACCCGCGCCAACCTTACGGTGCGGGTGCTCGATCTTGACCGAAGGGAATTGCGACGAGGCGTAGCGCACCACCAGAATCGCAAACGCCAGCAGCAGGATGCCACCGCACAGGTAGATGATTCCCAGGTCCGGCGGGCTGTGGTGGGAGACGTTGGAAATCAGCAGGCGAGTCAGCGCGGTAATCGCCACATAGATCAGAAACCGCACCGGCATGTGGTTGGTCTTGAAGTAGATCCCGACCATCGCGCCCAATTCCAGATAGATGAACAGCAAGAGAATGTCATCGATCTTGATGTGCCCCGCTTCGATCATCTGCAGGAATTCCATCACCGCCGCCCAGGCGGTCACCGCACCAATGGCGAACAACGCCAGGTAGTGGAAGGTCTCGACGAACAGGTTTCCCAGGGACTCCGCCAGTTGATGCACATTCTGGCGCAGGTTCTCGGCCCAGTTTATTTTCACGATGTAGTTTCCTTAGGTCGACTCGACCGGATGATGCGGGTTGGACGTGACGGTTGTTCTGCATGCAGAAAAAAGGCCAGCGGCTGGGGTGAGATGGCGATGGGATAGCATTCGACACTTTTGTGAGCGTCATGGGGCTTATCGTGAGCAAGCTTTGCTCCCACGCAAGCTTTGCCCTCACATGCCGAAATCGGTCTACATTAAAAAGCCACTATCCAAAGGCAGAGGATTCGCTTATTCTTTTGCCTGTATATAAATACAGTAGTCACACAGACAACCAATGTGAAGGCATGTGAGGTGGTGAATGGCCGTCGAAGTGGTATACCGCAGCAGCCGAGATCTGGAGCGCTTGTTCATGGATAAAGCCGAAGCTGACCGTCATGACAAAATGCTGGAACTCGCCGAATTGCTGGCCGAAGTGTTGCAAAAAGCCGTTCCATCGCTGAGTGAGCAACAGGTGGAAGAAGCCGGGATCTACATGGCGAAGAATCGCGATGTGTTCGCCAAGGCGTTCAAGAGCCAGCCGGACGCCTTGTCCGAATTGCTCAATGCTCCGGCTGAATAACCTTTAAAAAAGATCGCAGCCTTCGGCAGCTCCTACACGGTGTATTCCAGGTAGGAGCTGTAGAAGGCTGCGATTTTTTTTAGTAATAACGGCGCGGATCGGAATCGATCAGGCTGGCCAGCTTAGTCAGGGCAAAACGCAGCTCGTCCTGGCTGGTGGGCGACATCAATACCAGTCGCACACAACGGGTGCTCCCGGACCGCTCAGCCTGAAACTGGGTACCACTGAGCACCAATACACCGTTGGCCCGGGCGAGCATGGTGAACTCGTCGCTGGTCCAAGGCTCGGGCAGCGTCAACCAGACGTGATACGAATATGGCTGGGCCTTGAGTTCGAAATTGGCAAAGATTTCCCGGGCAATCGCTTGCCGTCCGGCGGCTTCGTTGCGCTGGATACGGATCAGTTTTTTGTCCAGGCCTTCGCCAATCACATTGCTGGCCAGTTGCGCGGTCAACGGTGACGGCATCCAGACGCTGCTGCGCACCATCGAGCTCAGGCGGGACAACAGTTTCGGCGGGCTATAGAGATAGCCGATGCGAAGCGCCGGCATGACCGCCTTCGACAGACTGGTCAGGTACACCGAACGATCCGGGGCAAACGCCGACAGCGGCTTGATCGACGGGTCGGTGGCAAGGAAGCCGTAAATGTCATCGTCCAGGATGATGAAGTCGAACTCCTCGGCCAGCGCCGCGATCTGGGCCCGGCGCTTTGGTGACATGATCGCCGTCGTCGGGTTCTGGCAGGTCGCCACGCAGACCAGCATCGCCGGTTTCTCCCGCAGGCACAGTTCGCGCAACGCGTCGGGGATGATGCCTTCGTCGTCCATTGGCACGCCACGCAGGCGGCGCTCAAGGCCATGGGCCAGGGAAATGATGCCGGGGTAGCAAAGCGCCTCGCAAAGCACCAGGTCACCGGCGCTGGTCAGGGCGCTCATCGCAACCATCAAGCCATGCTGGGCCCCGGCGGTGATTACCACTTGCTGCCCTTGCGCGTCAGGCAACGCATGACGCAACCACTGCGCGCCCGCTTCGCGATGCGCGGGATGGCCACCGTCCGGCGCGTAATCCAGGGCGCGGGCGAAATCGGTGCTCTTGGCCATGCCCACCAGCGCATCGCGCAACCAGTATTCCAGGGTTTCGCTGGACGGCTTGATGATTGAAAGGTCGAGTAATTCGGCGTGTCCCAGATTCAGCGGCGCGGCGCTGTTGCTCGCCAGCGGCTCCAAAGGCTTCTGGCCGAGCACGTAAGTGCCACGTCCCACTTCCCCCTGCACCAGCCTGCGCCGATGAGCTTCGCTGTAAGCCCGGCTGATGGTGCCCGGCGTGACACTCAGGGCAGTGGCCAGCTCCCGCAACGTCGGCAGTCGATCACCTTCGTTCAACACACCGTTGCTGATATCGCGCGCCAACGCATCGGCAATCGATAAATACACCGGCTGGTTGAACTCGCTTAGCTGGGGAACCCACATGGATGATCGCTGCCATCGTAGAAATGATGAACATCCGAGGATATCACAGGGTGGTAAAACGCCTAATAAATCGATCAGACCAAAAAATTGAGTCGATTGATTCGATTCATCAATTCGACCCCAGGCATGACAAAAGATCCGATAAAAATAATATCCTTATAAATCAATTGACTAATATCAAATAACCGAGAGAACAAGTAAAACGTTCATTTCCTCAATTGAATCAACCCAATCCTTTCAAATACACTGATAATGAATCGAATCAATCGACTCAATCCCTCCCTGATCACCGCGCGACCTGCCGCGCCAAGTCGAGACATCATGGACACACTCAGAAAGGATCTATCCCTGTCAGCCGTGATTGCGGGCTTTATCGCCGTGATCATTTCTTATGCCGGCCCGCTGATCATCGTGTTTCAGGCAGCCAAGCAAGCGCACCTGCCCAACGACGTGGTGTCCTCGTGGATCTGGGCCATCTCCATCGGCAGCGGGATCACTGGCTTGTTCTTGAGCTGGCGCCTGCGGGTTCCGGTGATTACGGCATGGTCGACACCGGGCGCGGCGTTGCTGGTGTCGATGCTGCCCGGCGTCACCCTGCCCCAGGCCATCGGCGCCTACGTAGTGGCGTCGGTGATCATTGCCGTGGTCGGTTTGTCCGGAGCGTTCGACAAGCTGATGAGTCGCCTGCCCAAAGCCATCGCCGCCGCCATGCTCGCGGGCATTCTGTTTCGCTTTGGCGCCGAACTGTTCACATCGATCCAGCTGCAACCGGCGCTGGTATTGGCGATGATTGCGTCTTACCTGATCTTCAAACGCTTTTCGCCACGCTACGCGATTCTGTCGGTACTGATTGTCGGCTGCGCGGTGTCCGCCTTCTTTGGTGAACTCAACAGCAGCTCGATCACCATCGCCGTGGCCCAGCCGGTTTTCATCGGCCCTGAATGGAGCTGGCACGCGATCATCAACATTGGCCTGCCACTGGCACTGGTGACCCTGACCGGCCAGTACGTGCCGGGCATGGCGGTGTTGCGCACCGCGGGCTACAGCACGCCGGCGCGCTCGATCATTTCGGTCACCGCGATTGGTTCGGTCCTGATGGCACCCTTCGGCTCCCACGGCTTGAACCTGGCTGCCATTACCGCAGCGATCTGCACCGGTCGCGAAGCCCACGAAGACCGCGACAAACGCTACATCGCCGGGATTGCCTGCGGGGTGTTCTACATTCTGATGGGCATCTTCGGCGCGACCCTGGCCTCGGTGTTTTCCGCGCTCCCCAAAGAACTGATCGCGTCCCTCGCCGGCCTGGCTTTGTTCGGCGCGATCAGTGCCGGCCTGACGGGGGCAATGGCCGACGAAAAACAACGGGAAGCGGCGCTGATCACCTTCCTGGTGACGGCCTCGGGCATGAGTTTTCTCGGCTTGGCCGCCGCGTTCTGGGGCTTGATCTTCGGCCTCGTGGCGCATTTCGTGCTGACCTGGACCCGCCAAAGCCAAACAGCCGCCATCGCTGAGGGCAGCCGACCCTGACCGGTTTTTATCGGTACAACAAACGCTCCGCCAGCTCATCGGCCACCCGGGCTGGTGAGCGTTTTTCTGCCTGGGCGTGGGCGAAGACTTCCGTGAGTCGCGCACCGATTTTCGACAAGTGCGCGGTGATAGTCGGCAGCTCTTCGCCGCGATGCTTGAGGGCGACGTAGATCAGGCCGCCAGAGTTGATCACATAGTCCGGTGCATACAGTATCCCGCGCCGTTCCAGTTGATCCGCCACCTGCAGGTTGCTCAACTGGTTATGGGCCGAGCCGGCGACGGCCGAGCAGCGCAGTTGCGCCACGCTTTGGCTGTTGAGCACACCGCCCAGGCCGCAGGGGGCGAGGATGTCGCATGGCGTGCTGAGCAACGCATCGTTGGCGATCGGATGGGCGCCCAGTTGCTCCATCGCCAATTGCACCTTGCCTGGGTCGATGTCGCTGACCAGTAGTTCGGCGCCCGCCGCGTGCAACTGTTCGGCCAGGGCATAGCCGACATTGCCCAGCCCCTGTATTGCCACCCGCAGGCTTTCCAGGTTATCGCTGCCCAAGCGGGCCATGGCCGTGGCACGGATGCCGGCAAATACACCCATCGCCGCGTGGGGCGCGGGGTCGCCCGAGGCCGTGGTGCTGGTGACATGGCGGGTCTGCTGGGCAATGCAATCCATGTCGGCCACCGAGGTGCCGCTGTCGATGGCGGTGATGTAGCGCCCGTCCAGTTGCTCAATGCAGCGACCAAAGGCTTCGAACAACGCCGCCCGGCTTTCGACATGGGCCGGGCGCATGATCACCGCCACTCCGCCACCCACGGGTAGACCGGCCAGGGCGGCCTTGTAGCTCATGCCCTGGGCCAGGCGCACGGCGTCGACCACGGCACTTTCGTCGTCGGGGTAGGCAAGATAACGACACCCCCCCAGGGCGGGCCCGGGACGGCTGCAATGAATGGCAATCACCGCCTTCAACCCGGTCATCGGGTCTACGCTTAAGTGCAGCGATTCAAGGCGGGAGCTTTGCATGAGAGCGAACATCGAAAGGCTCCCGAATCACTTTTGTTTGTTTCGCCAGTATAGGCGTGCAGTTGAAAATTGCTGGAGCGAGCCGGAATAAGTCGCCAGGGTCGTCAGTCTTTTTGGACATAACCTGTCACCGCATCTTTGCGAGACTGGACGAAAATCCGTGACAGAGCTAAAACGGGACATAGCCCGGAGAGTTTGATGAAACCGCGCCAAGCCTTTTTTGATTGCCTGCACCGCTCGCCACCGGCGCTGTTCGAAGCGGCGTTATGGATCGCTGCCGAACACGATCGCGACGTGGACGTACCGGCCTTGCTGAAGGATTTCAAGGAGCTGCAACAGCGGGTCAGCCATGGCTTGCCGTTGCTGCCTGTCAGTGAATTGGGCCAGCCCTTGTTGCGACGCCTCAATGACCTGGGGTTCGCCCAGGACGATTTCACCCCCCTGCGCCCCCGTGCGGCGTTGCTGAACCAAGTGCTCACCCGCAAACGTGGGCAACCCCTGGCGCTGGGCCTGATTGCCCTGGAGTTGGCCCGAGGCCTGGAAATTCCGATGGTCGGTGTCAATTTCCCCGGCCATTTCCTGCTGAAAGTACCCGGGGCCGACCATCTGCTCGATCCATGTGGCGGGCGTCGGCTGTACCCCAATGACTGCCGGGAATTGCTGCAACGCCAATACGGCGCGAACATGCCGCTCAAAGCTGAACATCTGGTCAACGCCGAGCCGATGCAGATGCTCCAACGCCTGTCGCGTAATCTGCGCCAGTTGCATCTGGCGAACGACGATTACATCGCGGCGCTGATCGACGCCGAACGGGTGCTGGAACTGGGCAACGCCAGCGCCGCCGACTACCTGGCCCGCGCCAGCCTGTACCAGCGCCTCGATTGCCCCAACGCCGAACGATTCGACTTGGAGCACGCGCTGATGCTCAGCGAAGACCCGATCCAGCGGATACGATTGACGGAGCGGCTGGGGCATCTGCCACCGAATTCGGTTGTGCATTGAACCGGTGGGGTGGAGATTGCCTGTTCATCACACCTGTGGGAGCCGAGCTTGCTCGCGATGACGGTGACTCCGTCAACATTGATGCAAGCTGATACACCGCTATCGCGAGCAAGCTCAGCTCCCACAGGGGTTTATGGTGATTGCAGGATTCGCGCACACCCCGGAACCCCACAGGAATAACTGATGGGCGATCAAGGTGTATCGGGCTGATTCGCCGGATGCGCCTGTTGGAACGCTGGATGCGCAGCCGCCAACGCCGCAACGCGACGGATCCGCGGGCACGCCTGCAAAGACACATTGAACCGCTCGGCCGCATACAACTGTGGGATCAGGTAAACATCCGCCACTCCTGGCGCGGCACCGAAGCAGTAACCTTGGTCGCCAATCAACTGCTCGACCGCCGCCAACCCCTGGCTGATCCACTGCCCGATCCACTCCGTCACCTGGGCTTCATCGTGGCCCCACTGCCGCAGCTTGTTGAGCACGCTGACGTTGTGCAGCGGATGAATGTCGCAACCGATCAACGCCGCGACGCCGCGCTCATGGGCCCGCACCACCAGGTCTGCGTTGAGCAGCGGCACCTGTGGATAACGTTCCTCCAGGTATTCGATGATGGCGGGCGACTGCACCAGCAACGCGCCTTCGTCAGTACGCAGCGCCGGTACCCGTCCCTGGGGATTGATCGCCAGGTAGGCCGGCTGGCGATGCTCGCCCCCAGGCACAGCGATCAGGTTGACCGGCAGGGCCTGGTAATCCAGGCCCTTGAGCGCCAGGGCGATGCGCACCCGATAGGACGAGGTGGAACGATAGTAGGTATAGAGTTCCATGCCCTGCCCCTCAACGCGCCGGCAAGATCTTGCCGCGGCATTCGCCGAAGCCGATGGAGGTCACGCCCTCACCCCGGCAGCGGGCCCGCAGGATGATTTCGTCGCCGTCCTCGAGGAATTTACGCACTTCGCCAGAAGCCAGCTCGATCGGCTTTTTACCGCCCTCGGTGATTTCCAGCAGGCTGCCGAACTGACCGTTTTCAGGCCCCGACAAGGTGCCCGAACCAAACAGATCACCGGCCTGCAACTGGCAGCCGTTGACGCTGTGGTGGGCGACCATCTGAGCCACGGTCCAATACATGTACTGGGTGTTGCTCAGGGTCAGGCGATGGGCCGGCAGGTTCTGCTCGCGCATGGTTTCGGTCAGCAACAGGACTTCCAACTCGATATCGAATGCCCCTGCGGCCTGGTCACGCTTGTCCAGCAAATACGGCAGTGGCTGCGGATCGCCTTGCGGGCGCGCCGGTTGCGGGCGACGGAACGGCTCAAGGGCTTCGGCCGTCACGACCCATGGCGAAATACTGGTCAGGAAACTCTTCGACAGGAACGGCCCCAACGGCTGGTACTCCCAGGCCTGGATGTCCCGGGCCGACCAGTCGTTGAGCAGGCAGAAACCACCAATGTGCTCGGCGGCATCGCCGATGGCGATGGGTTCGCCCAAGGCATTGCCCTTGCCGATCCAGATGCCCAGTTCCAGCTCATAATCCAGCCGCGCACACGGGCCGAAAGTCGGCTCGGTCTGGCCGGCCGGCAGGGTCTGGCCCTTGGGACGGCGCACATCGGTGCCGGACGGGCGAATGGTCGAGGCGCGGCCGTGATAACCGATGGGGACGTATTTGTAGTTGGGCAACAGCGGATTGTCGGGACGGAACAGCTTGCCGACGTTTTGCGCGTGCTCGATACCGACGTAGAAATCGGTGTAGTCATTGATCTTGGCCGGCAAGTGCATCTGGCAGTCGGCTGCGCGGACCAGCAGTTTCGCCCCCTGGGCTTCGATCTTGCCCCGCAGCGAGCTGTCTTCGCGCAGCAGTTCCAGCAAGCGTTCACGCAAGGCCACCCGGGCGCTGCGGCCCAGGTCGAAGAATGCATTCAACTGGCCGTCCTTCATCGCCTCGACGGCTTCGCCCGCCGCGCCGTCAAACAGGCCCGCCTGCAACCCGGCCTGTAAATCGAAAATCTGCTCGCCAATCGCCACGCCGCTACGGGGCGCACCGCCGTCGGTGCTGAAGATGCCCAGCGGCAGGTTTTGCAGGGGGAAGTCGGCATGGCCGTTGGCGGAGGCGACCCAGCTACGGGCAGGGGAAAGTTGAGTCATGGGTCATCTCCGGGTCGGGTCGAACGTGACAGGCAGCGAGGCCCAACAAGCATCGTAGTCGGTTTGCAGTTGCGGGCAGTCCAGGGCGAAACGGCTCGGGCGCAGGACTTGGCTGGTTTCGAACATGAAGGCCATGGTGTTGTCGATTTTCGCAGGTGCCAATTCGGCATTGATCGCCTTGGTGCAGGTCTCACCGTCCGGGCCATGGGCGCTCATGCAGCTGTGCAAGGAAGCCCCGCCCGGCAGGAAACCTTCGGCCTTGGCGTCGTAGGCGCCCTGGATCAGGCCCATGAATTCATTCATCAGGTTGCGATGGAACCACGGCGGACGAAAGGTGTTTTCCGCCACCATCCAGCGTGGCGGGAAGATCACGAAATCGAGGTTGGCCAGGCCGGGGACGCTGGTGGGCGAGGTCAACACGGTGAAAATCGACGGGTCCGGGTGGTCGAAGCTGACCGTGCCAATGGTGTTGAAGCGGCGCAGGTCGTATTTGTACGGCACGTTGGTACCGTGCCAGGCCACCACGTCGAGGGGCGAATGATCCAGTTCACAGGCCCATAACTCACCGAGGAATTTCTGCACCAGCGTGGTCGGCTGGGCGAGGTTCTCGTAATGAGCGACCGGGGTCAGAAAGTCCCGCGGATTGGCCAGGCCATTGCTGCCGATAGGCCCGAGGTCCGGCAGGCGCAGCGGCGCGCCATGGTTCTCGGCGAGGTAACCGCGGGCCTGTGGATCGAGCAGCTCGACACGAAACTTCAGGCCCCGGGGCAACACGGCAATTTCCAGCGGTGCCAGTTCCAGCACACCCAACTCGGTGGCAATCCGCAGCCGTCCCAGCTGCGGCACGATCAGCCACTCACCGTCGGCATTGAAGAACACCCGCTCCATGGAGCGGTTGGCCCGGTAGTGAAAAATGCTGATGCCGGCCGGTTTGTCCGCGCCAGCATTGGCCGCCATGCGCACCAGCCCGTCGATGAAATCGGTGGGTTCGGCGGGAATCTCCAGCGGGTTCCAGCGCAGGCGATTGGGCGTGACCTCACCCAGCGGGCCACCGGCCAGTTGCCGTTCCAGCTTGACAAAAGCCGGGTGATTGGCCGACGGCCGGATGCGATACATCCAGGTACGCCGCGCTTCACTGCGCGTCATGGTGAATGCGGTGCCGGAGAACAATTCGGCGTAGAGACCGTACGGGGCTTTTTGCGGGGAGTTCTGGCCGACGGGCAGTGCGCCGGGCAGCGCTTCGCTGGCGAACTCATTGCCCAAGCCGGACTGGTAAACCAGCTCCGACGCTGTGGAATCGAGGTTCATGGAGCCTCCTGAGATGCGGCCCGTCACTCAACGGAAAGTTTGAGGCGCACCGGGTTATTTTTATCGTAATCCAATTACGCATAACGTAATTTGCTCGACAGCGACCGTCAAGCTATAAAGACGCCCATTCGCCTCTGGACCCAGCGCCTCCATGGAAACCCCGCCCAACAACGGTAAACAGAAAGTTCGCTCGGCCGAAGTCGGCACCGACATTCTCAAGGCCCTGGCCGAACTCTCCCCCTCCACGTCACTGTCGCGCCTGGCCGAACACGTGCAAATGCCGGCGAGCAAGGTTCACCGGTACCTGCAGGCCTTGATCGCCAGCGGGTTTGCCGAGCAGAACAGCGCCACCAACCACTACGGCCTGGGTCGCGAGGCCTTGCGCGTGGGCCTGGCCGCATTGAACGGCATGGACGTGCTGCAAGTGGCCGCCCTGCCCCTGGCCGAGTTGCGCGATGACTTGAACGAAACCTGTTTTTTGGCGGTGTGGGGCAATCATGGCGCGACCGTGGTGCGCATCGAGCCTGCCGTGCGGGCGGTGACCGTGGTGACGCAACTGGGTTCGGTATTGCCGCTGCTCAGCTCGTCCACAGGGTTGGTCTTCAGTGCCTATTTGCCGGAGCGCGAGACCATCGGGTTGCGTGAGCAGGAAGTGAACAGCACCAGCCGCCATGCCCTGGCCGACGATAAGGTTTATGCCGCCCTGTGCGAGCAGATCCGCAGTCGTGGCCTGCATCATGTGCACGGTTTGCTGATGCCCGGGGTGGACGCTTTGTCCGCCCCGGTATTCAACGCCGTCGGTCAGGTGACGGCCGTCATGACCATCGTCGGCCCGACCTCGCTGTTCCACGCCGACGAGCACGGCCCGGCGGCGCAACGACTGCTGACGGCGACCCGCGCCGTGAGTTGGCGGATGGGGTATGAAGCAGGTCCAGGATCAGACGAGCAAATCCGGAACAATCCTGATCAGTAGATCGTTGAGGTGAGCGGGGGCCAGCCGCGGGTGGAGATAACGTTCTTCGTCGCTGAAGGCGACCATATAAATAGCCTGGTGATCACCTGTGCAGTGATAGGGAATATCATTATTGCTGAAATGGTCCAGTAGATAGTCGACCAGCGCTTGAGAAGAAGACACCACCCGCTCACCCGAGTCATGGGTCACAAAACCGGTGACGTAGACTTTATCCAGATCGACGCCGGGCAAGTGCACTTTCAGTGCGCCATGAAGATCTTCAACGGATAAAGGCTTGAGGGAACGCCGGGATAAATCCATTGAAGGTTTTTCAGTCAGGCTGGTGACGATCTCCGCGACAACTTTTTCAAACGCTATTAAATCCAGCGCCTTGACACGATCTTCAGCGGCAAAGGAATAACGCTTGCTGAAAACGTTACTGATGCCTTGCGTGTAGTGGGGCGCCCGCTGTTTTTCAACCCAGGCCAGCGTTTCATCGAACAGGGTTTCGGAAGTTCCAACTTCGGGCTTCGGAAAATCCGCCAATGTATTCAGATAAGTGTGCAGCGGGTTGACGCCCAGTGCTTCCAGATAACGTCCCAACAACACCTGCACTGCAAAATCCACGCGAGTGTTCTTCAGTGCCCGCAGTTTTTCGGAGTAAGAAGAAAATAACTGAGTGTTCATATACGTCCTTGTCATGTCATGGTCGAACGTCCTGTTCGATCCGTCGGCTCAGTTATACATCAGCCCAACCCCTTACTGTAAAAAGACAAATGTAAGAGTGCGTAAAGACTTCCACTTATTGTTTTCAATCTAAGCCATTACCCCCATAACTTTAGCCTTCGCTACCGCTTGAGTACGCCGTTGCACCCCCAACTTGCTATGTATTCGCCGCGAATGGGTTTTTACGGTATGCAACGATATGAATAACCGCTCGGCAATTTGTAGATTGGAATAGCCTTGCGCAATCAGCTCGAGCACTTCCAGCTCACGATGGCTGAGTAACGTTTCCTCGACCGCCAGCACGGCGGGCGGCTCGATCTGCTCCGCCGTTTGTGCCCAACGCACCAGCTCGGGCTGGCGCAAGCGCAGCTCACACAGAGCTTGCTGGGCCCGCCAGTTGGCGACTCGCTCAAGCCCCTCGCGCACCATCGTCCGAGCCAGGGAACGGTCGCCGGACAACCAGACCACTTCAGCCAACGCCAGATGCAACTCGGTTTCCAGGCTGTGCATTTCACCGCGCTGCGCCTGGGCGATCATTGCTCCCAGCTGGGTGTGCGGATCGTGGGCTCGATGCAGGTAGACCTCGGCCAGTACCAGCAGATATTCAAGTCGCGGTATCAGCTCCAGGGTCGCGGGAGGCGCATGCTTGGCCTGGGGCCCGCGAAAATGCCGCAACACGCGGGTCAAGGCTTCATGGGCCAGCTCCGGGCGCCCTTGTTGCAACCAGAACTGGCAACTGGTTTGCAGCAACACGCCGCGGTACACCGTGTCAGGGATGTGCCGTTGCTGCATGATCCGCTCGGCATCGCGCAGCTGCATGAACGCTTCGCCGTAGTCGCCTTGGTTGGCCGCCAGGTTCGCTTTGCCGAGAAAACCATAGAGCACTTGTTTGTCCTGGCTGCGCAGGCCGGTTTCCAGGCCGGTTTGAAACTGTTCGGCGGCCAACTCGTCAAACCCCATGCGCAATGCCAGGCGCCCACGTCGCAGGGCAATACGCCCTGACAAGGCTGAAAAATCCTGGCCAGGTTTATCCAGCAGGGCCTGGACTGCACTCAGTAGGTGGTCGGCCCGATGAGGGGCACCGCGCTGTTCCAGCACTTGGGCGTGATCCAGTTCCAGCAGCCCTTCAAATACCAGCGAGCCTTGGGCGCGTGCCAGGCATAACGCCTCGCGGTTGATCCGATGGGCCGCAGCCAGTTCGCCTTTGAGCAACGCCTGTTGCGTCAGTCCTAACAGGCACAGCAGCCGCAGCGCCCAGGCATCTGGATCGAGGCCGGCCTGGGCCTGGAGGAAATGCTCGTGCGCCTGTTCGCCATCGCCAGAGAGGTGCAGCAGCCACCCCCGCAGGACCTGCCACCGCGCCACTAGTTTTCGCTGCTGACAGGCCTGGGGCTGTGGCACAAATCTGGCCAGTTGTTCGATGCACGCCGACGCTTGTTCGAAGCGTCCGGCGAACAGCAGGGCAGCGGTCACCAACCCAACCGATTGTGGCGTACCGAGCGTCAACGCCTCACCTTGTTGATCATGCAGGTTCAGCAACAGCGCCACGTTGTTGCGCTGCAAGACGTGCTCGAAGCTCAGGTGCTGCAAAAAGCTGACGGCGGACTCGAACTCCCCGGCGTGCATGGCTTGTTCGAATGCCATTTGCCAGTCCTGCTCGGCCGCGAACCACTGGCAGGCCCGTCGATGCCAGGACCGTCCCTGCGACCAGGGCTCGTCACGTACCAGGCGGGCCAGGGGTGGAAAAATGTGCAGCCAGTCCGAAGTCTGCTCCCACGGTTCGATAAAACACCCCAGGTCCAGCAACAAAGGCAGGCATTCGGCGCCCACCGTATCGCCAAACAGGTGCTCGCAAAGTCGGGCATTGAAGCGCGGTAAATGGGCCAACACGCGCCAGGCTTGCGCCAGGTCCGGGGCCAGCGTGCTGAACAGCTCGTACTCGAGGTAATCATGCAAGGTCCCTGGCCGCCCCGGTGATGCATGACGGCGCGCCCATTCACAACGCTCAAGCAGGGCGATGCGCACCCCGGCGCACCAGCCACCGCTGCGTTGAATCACCTCGCGGGCCGTACGGGCTGCCTGGGGGGCGGGCAGATGACTGAGCAGTTGCTGGACATCATCATGGGTGAAGACCAGGGCCTGGGTGTCGAATTCGTGCAACTCGTCATCGAGCAACAGCCGCGGCCAATTGCAATGTGGACGGCGGCGGCTATTGATCCACAGGTGCAACGCCGGACTGCTGACGTTCAACAGACGGTCGAGGAATTGGTCCAGCTCGGGATTCGGTACCCGGCAATAATCATCCAGGAACAGCCAGGTCGGCGTTTGCAAACGCGCCAGGTGCGCCAACAGCGCTGCTTCATCCTGCGTGGGCAAGCCGAGGGTTTGCGCCAGGCACTCGCACATCTGCTGCGTGTCCAGCACCGCGCCGGCCAGGGGCAGCCAGTGCAGCCGACACTCGGCGGGGGCCTGCAGGAAACATTCGGCGAACAACGCACTCTTGCCACTGCCCGGCGGGGCGCAAAGCAGCTTCACCCGCGCCTCGGAGGTCAGCAAGGGCTCGCTCAAGGACCGCCGTGGCACATGCGTCGAGGACAGGCGAGGCAGCAATCCAGGACGATCCGGGCACGGAGTCATGGCGGTCATGTGCGAGAGTCCTGTTTATTATTGTTCCATCACCCTAGCCCTGTGCCGCTCACCTTTGGAGAAGTATTCAGCGCGCTGATTGGCGCCCATAAAAAAATGACCGGCAGATTCGCTGCCGGTCGATCATGATTATCAAGTCAGGCACACTTTGTGAGGAGAGGATTTACTGTGGGAGCAAGGCTTGCCCGCGATGGACACGCCGCAGTCTAAAAGCTCAACCGCGTTATCGTTCATCGCGGGCAAGCCTTGCTCCCACAGATCAATCCCCTCGCCACAGTTAAATGCCAGTCCTTAACGAACCCCCTCAGAACGCAACGCCGCTGGCGTGTAGTCGGCTGCCCTGGCTTCGAAACCATATTCGTAACTGTGCTTCTCCTCGTTCTTCATCCCCAGCGCGATGTAGCGACCGGCGATGATGTCGTAGAGCGCCTCAAGGGTGTAGCCCGGGTTCTGGTGGTCGTAGTAGAACTGCGCATGCCCCTCGGCCACCCGCCACAGTTGACCGCGACCGTCGTAGTGATCCACCAGCGCCGCCTGCCAGCTGTCTTCGTCGAAGTACATATGGCGTTTGGCGTAGATGTGCCGTTCGCTGGGCTTGACCGTGCCGACCACTTCCCAGACCCGGTGCAATTCATAGCGAGCCAGGTCCTGGTTGATGTGGCCGGCCTTGATCACATCGTCGTACTTGAGGCTCGGCGAATCGAGCTTGTAGCTGTTGTACGGGATGTACATTTCCTTTTTGCCGATCAGCTTCCAGTCGTAGCGGTCCGGCGCACCGGAAAACAGGTCGAAGTTGTCCGAGGTGCGCAAGCCGTCGGCGGCGGTGCCCGGGCCGTCGTAGGCCACTTGCGGGGCGCGACGCACGCGGCGCTGGCCGGCGTTGTAGATCCAGGCCAGGCGCGGTTCTTTCACCTGGTCGAGGGTCTCATGCACCAGCAACACATTACCGGCCAGGCGCGCCGGGGCGGTGACCGACTGCTTGAAATAGGTCAGCACGTTGCTGGCCTTTTCCGGGTCGGCGTCCTTGATCAGAAACGGCACGGCGATTTCTTCTTCAAAGCGGATCGGCGTGAAGCTGCCATTGGTTTGTGGGGTGGCCTGGGTGATGACCCGCCGCAGGTTGCCACCGTGATAACGGGTGACGTGGTTCCACAGTACTTCCACGCCGTTCTTGGGAATCGGGAACGCGTAGTAGCGGTTGCCGGTGAAATTGGCCAGGCCGTTACCGTCGTTGATGGCGTTCACATTGAGCGCACTGCGCTTGGCCGCTTCGTAGATTTCCGGCGGCAGGCCCACGCTGCGGTGGGTCGGATAGACCGGGATCTTGTAGGTTTCCGGGTAGCGCTTGAACATCGCGACCTGCCCTTCGGACAGCTTGTCCTTGTACTTGTCCACGGTGGCGGCAGTGATGGTGAACAGCGGTTTTTCATTGGCGAACGGATCCGCGAGGAAGCCTTTACTGTCCACCGCACCGGCGTTTTTTGGAATGCCACCGGTCCAGGCCGGGATCGAACCATCGGCGTTGCCGGCCTTTTCCGCGCCCAGTGGCGTGAGACTGGTGCCCAGCTTATTCGCTTCGTCCGGCGAGACTGCCGCCATTACGTTCGCGGCCAGCAGGCTCAAGGCCAGGGCACCGCATTGCAGGATCATCTTGCGCATTGGGTTTTCCTTGTCAGCCAGATCAGAAGTTCACGCCGAAGCTCAACGCGAGGAAATCGCGGTCTTCGAGAACGTTGTAATCGCCGCCAAAAAAGTCGGTGTAGCTGAGGCTGGCGGTGTAGGTATTGCGGTAATCGGCATCGACACCAAGGCTGACGGCCTTGGCGCCTTCGTTGAACAAGCCATTGGGACCGTAGCCGGCCACGTCATGGGACCAGGACACGTTGGGCTTGAAGTTCACGCCACCGATCACGTTGGAGTAGTCGAGAATCGCCCGGGCGCGATAGCCCCAGGAGGTCGAAGTGACAAAACCGTCGGTGTCGCCGTTGAAGCCGTACTGGCCGTAGACCGAATCGCGGCCGTAACGCAGTTTGTCCTTGGACTCCAAACCGCCGACGTGTACCACCGCCGCCTCGCCCACCAGGGTCAGGCGATCGGCGCCCAGTACCTGGTCGAAGAAGTGCGTCAGGGTGCTCTGGACCTGGGTGATTTCCTTGCGGCGGTAGCCGGTGTTGTCGGCGCCTGCCGAGGTGGCAATAGGTGATGCCGCGCCACCGGCAATCGGGTTGAGCAAGGCCAGGGTCAGGTCGTTGGTATTGATCTGCACCGGTGCGTTGGGGCGATAGCTGATTTCGCCGGTCCACGCGGTGCCGGTAGGCAGCGTGGTGGAGAAGCTGGCGCCGTACAGACGAATGTCCTCGGGGTATTCGAGGTAATACTGACCACGTCCCAGCATCACGCTTTGCGCCAGGCCGGCACCACTGCCGGGAGAAATACCGTTGGCGATCGCGATCATTCCAGGCAGGGCCGCCAACGTCGAGGCGCCCGCCGTGGTGGTGCCAACAGTCGGCGTGCGACTGTGGTAATTCATGAAGTACAAACCGTACTCGGTATCATCGCCGAGCCAACGCAACGCGGTGCCCCACTGCCCGGAATCACGGGCGTCACGGTCGCCGCTGCGAGCAATGACAACGCCTTCGTCATTCACCTCGATGCCTTGGCCAAAGGCTTGAGTCAATGGCACGAATGGCGCGATCGCCGGGCTGCCCACGGTGTAGCCACTGGTGCAACCATCGGCCACCACGTCATTGCCGAAGAACGTACCGCAGTTGTCCACAACCGTCTGGTCCCACTCCAGTTGGTAGAACCCTTCGATGGTCAGCTTGTCGGTCAAACCCTGGGAGGCGAACAGCATGTTCACCGGGATCAGGCCTTCCTTGATCTCTGCACCCGGACGACGGAACGCAGACACGTCCACCGGGTTGATGCTGTTGATGGAGTTGCCGATGAAGGTACTCTCACCCCAACTGACCACCTGCTTGCCGGCGCGCACCGTGCCCGGCAAATCGGCGATGGAATAGTTGTGGTAGACGAAGGCATCGAGGATCTGCGCCCCTGACGACTTGGCGCCTTCCTTGCGATTACTGTCGCTGATGTCCTTGAACGGACGGCTTTCGTCCTTGAGTTCGAAGTCGTACCAGTACTTGCCGCGCACGAACACACCCGTGTCGCCGTACTTGAGTTCGAGGTCGTGCAGGCCTTTGAAGATTTTGGAAAAGGTCTCGCCTTTCTTGAAGTTCTGCCGCCCATCGTCACCGGTGGAGGACTGGCCCGTACCGCCGTTGACCGTGCCGATCAGGTCCTTGTCCGCGTCGCGCATACCCCAGCTCGCGCCCACGGACAGCGAGGAGTCGAACTGCCCCTCGATCTCGCCAATGTTGAATGAAACGGCCTGCGCCTGGGCACAGCAACCCAAGGCCACCGCGACGGCCAGCGCCTGCGGCTTGAAGATGGCGCGCATTGTTATTGTTGTCATGCGTCTTCCCCGGTGAGTGACAGAGGCTTCACCCTACTGCCGCCCGCCATGGGCGATAAGCGCACCAAGGAGGTATTCGCGCTGTACCCCGAAAGGATGACACCCCCTATGGGGCGGGTCTTTGCGCCGAGCATGGACAGACTGGATGATGGACCATCAGCGCCGCGCATATTCATCCCGGCCTTTTGACTGTTGCGCGCCCTGCAACAGTGCATGTCCGGTTCCGGGCTGTTTCCGAACGCACACGATGCCTATGCTGGCCGGGCTTGCAGAGCAACGGGCCTGCAAGCACAAGTCGTCATGGTCCCCTCGTACCTGACGCACCGTCCTTCGGATGGATTGGCGTATCGATCCATCATCCCGTGTTCACCGACGTTGATTTGTAGCTCCTTTGCAACGTCATGTTTAGGCCGCTGCTTTTTGCAGCGGCCTTTTTTATGTGCGGTTATTTCCCAGATAAAACTTCTTGTTTCCTACAACACCGCCGGAAAAGCTCACCTGCCCGGCTTATGTGATCGAACTTATAGTCTTCTTCGTCGCCTTGGATGGAGACGACATCAATAGCCATGAATGATGGCAAATACTGAACACATGGCTATATCAACACGCTAATCGAAAGGGATTCGATATGCAGCAAGAGAAAAATATTCTCGTAAATAGAGGCATACCCCGTACACCTTCGTCGTCTTCTGGATTCGGATTTAGCGCCAGGGGAGTGTCAGGTCCCGACCACGCCGATCGCGCATACGACGCAGTTGACTATGCCTTTGATTGGCTGGATGAAAGCAATGAATCTGTCGAAGAATGCTTCAAAGAAAACATCAAAAACATTACCTACATAACCGATGCCGAACTCGTGAAAACAAGAGCAACTGTTCGGGCTGCGATCCCGACAACGGCCTCTGATTTCGACATCGAGTTACGGACACTTAATCTACAACTTTCCAAAGCCAGGGCAGATCACCAACAACAAATAAAAACCGCCAACCTTTATTATGGTCACGACCCACTGACCCACAAGGCCAGAGATCCTGCCCATAAAGGTTTCGAGCTCGTTGGTCGTCGCGGAGGGCAAAGAGGTTATTACAACGCAATAGCCAAATGGAATATTTCTTACGCCGCAGCTTACCAGGCGAAGTTCCTGGCCGAACAGATAAAACTGTTGGAGACCCGCTTAGCCATACAAAACAAAACCATTGCCGAGGCCAAGGCAAAATCGGCGGCAGCGGCTCAGGCAAAGGCCCAAGCCGAAGCTAAACGTGCGGCTGAAGAACGAGCACGGCTGGCGGCAGAGGCTAAACGCCTGGCCGAAGAACAAGCACGGCTGGCAGCAGAGGCACAGCGCCTGGCAGCGGCTGCAAAAGCCGCAGCTCAAGCCGAAGCCAAACGCCTGGCCGCAGAGGAGGCACGCAAGGCAACCGAAGCCGAAATCCGACGCACGGCCGAGGTACAAGCACTGCGCCAAGCCCTGTCTGGTCGCACATTCCCCATGCTGGGCGCGGCAGCCGGCGCCGGTCCGGTATTCGCCACCGCTGACAGCACCTTAGCCACAAGCCCGGCAACGACCCTAGCCATCCAGGCTGCGCTACGAACCGCAGTCACCATGGCTGTCGAATCGCTCACCGCAGTGGCTGCACCGACCTTGGCGGGTTTTGCGGCGCTGCTCTATTCACCCAAGCTGGCGAACGGTGAATTACCCGAGCGATATACGTTCAGCACGCCACTCTCAGAGCTCGCACCGACACAACACCACGATTTGCACGCTATCGCGGCGGCCGGCGGGACCGTTGACTTACCTGTACGCCTCACGTCCCAAGCGGCAGCGGATGGCCAGTCAGAAATCCTCGTGATCAACACTGACGGTGTAACCCACCCGTCGAAAGTCCGAGTGCTACCGGTTACCTACAACGCACAACAGAACCTCTACACCGCTACAACTGAAGAAACCCCACCCAGAACCTTGACCTGGACACCGGTCGTTCAACCCGGAAACAGTTTCACTGCACTTCCAGCCGAGCCACCCGCCCCGCCTGCTTACACAGGCGCATCGGTAACGCCCGTGGTGGGGCGAATCGATCCATTCCCTGAGATAACCCAAAACAGTTTCAATGATTATGTTTTCGTTTTCCCAATCGACTCAGGCCTGCCGCCCCTGTACGTCATGTTCAGGAATCGACGGGAAGACCCTGGGATTGCAGCGGGAACAGGCGCCCCGGTTTTAGGCGTGTGGACGGACGCTGCATCAAAAGGTAAAGGGGCACCCATTCCGTCCCAGATTGCGGATCAGTTGAGGGGGAAAGAGTTTGGGAATTTCAAGGAGTTTCGGGAGGCTCTTTGGAAAGCCGTCGCTGACGATCCTATACTTTCTCAACAGTTTAATTTACGCAATCGGGTTCGTATGAAGAAAGGACGCTCTGCCTACGTCAGGAAAGCTGAAAAAATTGGCGGCCGAACAAAATATGAACTTCATCACAAACATTTCATCTCTTTAAATGGTCAAGTTTACGACATCGACAACATCACTCTCACCCCCCCTAAAAGACACATTGAAATTCATAGAGAACGCAAGCAATGAAAAAATCAATAACAGATCTAACCGAGAAAGAATTTCTCGCCTTTGTAATAGAAATTTCCGAGGGGAATTATCCTTCAGAAGAAGCGGATATCGACGCGGTACTAGAATTCGAGAGAGTCTCAGAGCATCCCGCCGGGTCAGATTTACTATTCTATCCAGAGCCTGGCAAGGAAAGCTCAGAAGCAATAGTAGATGAGATAAAGAACTGGCGCACCGCCAACGGAAAACCGGGATTCAAGCAACCCTGACCTTCCAAATACTTAAACGACCCTGCTGCTGAATAATCGGCAGCAGGCTCTCTCGACTCCGCGTCGTGATGTGCCGAGTCCAGCAGCATTTGACCCTCCACTTCTCATCGGTAAAAAGCATTATGCACCTCCTCTATCCTAGCGACCCATTTGATAAAAAACGTCCCGATGAGCAGTACGCTGAAGAGTACGAAGCGGTAATGATCGCAGGACTGAGGACTGTGCTGTTCTCTTTTGAAGATTTCGAAGCAGGCCTTTTCAAGACTTCTGCGCCCCTCACGCCCGGAGACTCGGTTTTATATCGTGGGTGGATGCTGACACCCGAAGCGTATGCCGCTTTGGTTAACCACCTGCGCGAAAAGGGCGTCATTGGAGTGACCGACGCCACGCAATATCGACACTGTCATCACTTGCCGCAGTGGTATCCGCTGTTGGTCGCTCACACAAGTGAAACGGTGGTGCTGGATAGCGATGCAAACTTCAATCAGGCACTCGAAGGCCTGCAATGGCCAGGCTACTTCATCAAGGACTACGTAAAGTCACTTAACACCGGTGGTGGCAGCCTGGTGAACACTCCCGAAGGTATAGCGCCGCTTGTTGAAAAGATGCGCCAATATCGTGGCCAGATTGAAGGCGGTATATGCGTCAGGCGACGAGAGGAATACCTCGAAGAAACCGAACGTCGTTACTTTGTGCTCCACGGGCAGGCCTATGGTGTCACCGACGAGGTGCCTGAGTTGGTGATCGAATGCGCACCGCTGATCGACAGTCCCTTTTTCTCGATCGACATAGTGCTCAGGTCGGACGGTGTACTGCGGGTGATCGAGCTGGGCGACGGCCAGGTGTCAGACCGCAAGGAATGGCCCGCCGAGCGCTTTGCCTGGATGTTGAGCCGCGCAGGATAGGTATGTACCCGATGGAACCCGCCTTATGGGTAATGTCGTTCACTTGAGGTTTGCTTGAATCATCGTGGCGAGGAATCATTTCATCCGCGTAAGCATTAAGGATTCAGGGGCGTCTTTGGCTTATCACTCCATTACATCCACGACCGTCAATTCCCAAACACCCAAACGCCTGTTCCTACAACAATGTAAGAACTCCACTACAAGCTCATAATAAATCCACTGATAGGCTGAAAGTTAGTCGCAGCATTCTGCTTCGATTTTAAATTTCAGTGAGTTCTTTATGACCCCCATCAACTACAACAGCTATCGATCAAAACAAGGCTACAACAGCCGAATTCGTTTCCTGGTTTTCCATTACACCGCCGCGAACTTCTCCTCTTCCGTCAACGCACTGACCGGCGCCTCGGTCAGCGCCCATTACCTGGTCCCGGACTTCACCGACCTAAGTTATTTGAAAGCAGGTTTCAACCAGCCGCAGATCTTCAACCTGGTGGACGAGAACCAACGTGCCTGGCACGCGGGGGTGAGCAGTTGGGGCGGTCGCAATAACTTGAATGACACCTCGATTGGCGTAGAAATCGTCAACCTTGCCACCGATAACCAAGGGCAATTCACCTTTCCATCCTATCAGCCCGAGCAAATCGAGGCGATCGAACACCTGGCGTTGAACATTCTCAAGCGTTATCCCGACATCAGCCCGGTCAATGTGGTGGGGCATTCGGATATTGCTGCCGGTAGGAAAAGCGACCCCGGCCCGATGTTTCCCTGGCAGGCGTTGTACACCAAGGGCATTGGCGCGTGGTTCGATGAGCCCACGCAAAAGGCCTACACGCAGGCCTACCAATGCAACGGCTTGCCCACCCGCGAACAATTGCTCGGGCTGTTCAAGAAATATGGCTATGACACGTCGGCAGCCACCACGGCTGCGGGTTTCCAGCGTCTGGTGCGGGCCTTCCAGCTGCACTTTCGGCAGGCGAAATATGACGGTGTGATGGATATCGAGACCGCCGCAAACCTGGCGGCGCTGGTGAAGAAATACTTCCCCTGACCGAAGTTGCCGTCGCTGACGGCAACCGGTCGAGGCGGCGGATTAAACGGCGTGACGTTGCAGATTCGCCATCATCTCCTTCAACGCTTCCAGGTTGTCATTGGGGTGTACCGCATCTTCGAAATCACAGATCTGCTGCCAATGGGCGGCGACGTCTTCAGGCGAGAAACCTTTGCGCGGGTCGAAGCCGGCACCCAGGCTGCGCTCCCAGCGCACCTTGCCCATCCAACCGCCGCCTACTTCGAACAAACCGGAGGTTTCCTGGCAGGTTTCACTGGCCAGGTACACCACCAGCGGGCTGACGAGTTCTGGCTTGAGCTGTTCGAACACCTGCGGCGGGATCAGGCCCTCGGTCATGCGAGTACCGCCGGTAGGGGCGATGGCATTGACCAGGATATTGTTCTTGCGGCCTTCGATGGCCAGGGTGCGGGTCAGGCCATACAGACCGAGCTTGGCCATGCCGTAGTTGGATTGGCCGAAGTTGCCGTAGATACCAGACGTGGAGGCCGTGAAGATCACCCGCCCATAATTCTGCTCACGCAGGTGCGGCCAGGCGGCGCGGGTGACTTTGTAGGCGCCTTCGACATGAACGCGGTAGACCAGGTCCCAGTCGGCGTCGTCCATTTTGTGAAAGGTCTTGTCCCGCAGGATACCGGCGTTGTTGACCACCACATCGACCCGACCAAACACGTCGAGGGCATTTTGAACGAGTTTGTCGCCATCGGTGACTGAGTCGTGGTTGGCCTCGGCAATGCCGCCGGCTTCGCGAATTTCGGCGACCACCCGGTCCGCAGCCGAGGCATTGGCCCCTTCCCCTTGCGCCGAGCCGCCAAGGTCGTTGACCAATACTTTCGCGCCTTGCCTGGCGAACAACAGCGCATGGGCGCGCCCCAGGCCACCACCGGCTCCTGTGACGATCACGACTTTATCTTCGAAGCGCACAGATTCATTCATGGCAGAACTCCAGTAGGCCGACAGGACAATGAGCACGAGTGTCCGGCACAAGTCGGCCGGTCACAATCAACACGGTTGGAAGTGAATGGTGGCCGATAAGGTGGGGGGATGATGCAGGCCCACACCACAGCGGCATATTCGATTTCCCTGCTGGCAGAGGCACATGTGATGGATGTGCCGATGCCTTCGCGAGCAAGCCCGCTCCCACAGGTCTGCTCCTGCCGTGCTAAATCATCATGAACAAGCCATTTGTCTGCGCGGCGCCGCGATAGCTTCGCGAAATGCCAGATAGTGCTCAAGCACCAGCGCCGGTGCCTCGGTGTGCGGGTAGTGACCGATGTCGGGCAACAGCACCGTGTCCGGGTTAGGGATCAGGGCCTCATAGCGCGCCACCATGTGCTCACCGGAAATCGGGTCGACCGCGCCGTCGATCACCCGCAACGGTACCTCGCCGCGCTGCATCGCTTGTACCCAGCGATCTCGCTGCACACGCCGCTCGGGAATATAGGCGATGAGTTTGTGCATGATCCGCGGACCTCGATGGGTTTGCACCAGGCTCCAGAAGTCATCCAGCTCACTTTCTGTTGGGCCGGTCCTGGGGCCGAAAATCTGGTGAAAGCTTTTAACCAGGCTGTGTCGGGAGAACGCCCGCCCCAGCAGCCAGCCAAGGGGGCTGAGCAACAGTTTTTGCGCCAGTACCGGACGATGGGTTTCGGGGAACAGGCCGCCATTGAGAAATACACAACTGGCGATCTGGATGCGCGCCTCGCCATGCCGGGCAATCAGCTCCTGGGCCACGCTGTCACCGTAATCGTGGGCCAGCACATGCACCGCTTGCTTCACATTCAAATGCGCCAGCAGCGCCTGTTGCAGATCCGCCTGCTCCAGCAGGCTGTAGGCATGATCCATCGGCTTGGCGGAGTCGCCGAAACCGAGCATGTCACACGCAATCACCCGGTAGCGTTGCGCCAATGGCTGCCACAGGTAATGCCAATCCCAACTGGCGGTGGGGAAACCGTGGATCAGCAGCAGTGGCTCGCCCTGCCCCGCCACCCAGTAACGAATGGCATGACCACGGAACATGAAGGTCTGGCCGCGCTGGCGCCAGATGCGCAGGGGAATCTGGGCCAGAGGCATCAGCTTCTATAACCCGAATCTTGCTGGTCAAGTTTACGCAGCAGCGCCGGCCAGGCCAGTGCACCGCCCATGCCTTGGGCACTTCTGGTCACCCCGGCGATCATTGCCCGGGCGCCGGCCAGGATCTGCGGTTCGATGGCGATCAGTTCGGCACCACCGTTCTGGGCCAGGACCTGGATGTCACAGGCTCGCTGGAAGGTGAACATCATCAGGAAGGTATCGGCGATGGTGCCGCCGCATGTCAGCAGGCCATGGTTGTGCAGCATCAGGAAATTACTGTCGCCCAGGTCTGCCTGCAAACGTGCTTTTTCTTCATGATTCAAGGCCACCCCTTCGTACGCGTGATAGGCCAGGCTCGACAGCACGAACAGCGATTGCTGACTGATCGGCAGCACACCCTGCTTCTGTGCCGACACCGCGACACCGGCAGCAGTGTGGGTGTGCAACACACAGACCACATCATGACGCACCTCGTGCACCGCACTGTGGATGGTGTAGCCGGCCGGGTTGATCTCGTAAGGGCTGTCCATCAGTTTGTTGCCGGCCTGATCAACCTTGACCAGGCTTGACGCGGTGACTTCATGAAACATCAACCCGAACGGGTTGATCAGGAAATCTTCAGTGCCGGGGACTTTGGCAGAGATATGGGTGAAGATCAGGTCATCCCAGCCATGCAGGGCGACAAGCCGATAGCAGGCGGCAAGATCTACCCGGGTTTGCCATTCGGCCGCACTGACCTGATCTTTGATGCTGAGTGTTGATTGGACGGGCGCTACGCTCACGGCTCGGATCCCCTTGGTTTCTTATTATGTGAGTTTCTTATTATGTGAATCTGATCAAGAAACTTGATGCCCAAGAAGTCCAGTCTAGTCAGCTCTTGCGCAGGCGGTAGTTGCATTGGCAGCCAGCTTACTGGCCGAACGAGTCACCGCCCGTCCGTCAACGGCGCAAGGCGTCGATCAATTCAGCGAGCCATGGCTCGGCATCGGTTTCCGGGGTGACGCTTTCGCTGGCGTCCAGACGCAGCATCGGCAGCACCTCACCCACGCCCAACTCACCGAACAGCTCGCGCATCTGCTCGCCCCCGGCGCAGAACGTATCGCCATAGCTGGCATCGCCCAGGCCGATCACAGCGCCAGGCAAGCCGCGGAGGAACCCAGGCAATTGGTCGCGCAGCGTCGAATACAATGGCATCACGTTGTCCGGCAACTCACCCATGCCCGTCGTAGAGGTCACCGCCAGCAAGGCCTCTGGAGCAAATGCCTGAATCTGCGCCAGGGTGGCGCGAGGGTCGTGCCAGGCTTCAAAACCCGCGTCGCGAAACAGTTTGGCAGCGTGTCGGGCGACTTCTTCGGCGGTGCCATATACCGAGCCGGAAAGGATGGCGACTTTCATCAATCTGATCCTGAACCAAAATAAGAGAACCGCGATAGTAACAGCAGCACTCGCCGGGCTGCGAATAGCTCTCAACAAGCCAATAATGGCCAGTAGACAGCCTGTCGATTTCTTCTAGAATGTGCTTTAACAAGGATGTTTAAAGGGGCCCGCCATGATCAACGCTCATCTGATGCAACTGGTCATCAATGCTTCGAACGACGGTATTGTCATCGCCGAAAAAGAAGGCGACGAAGACAATATCCTGATCTACGTGAACCCAGCCTTCGAACGATTGACTGGTTATAACCGCGACGAAATCCTCTATCAGGATTGCCGATTCCTGCAATCGGGCGATCGCGACCAGCCCTCCCTCGAACTGATTCGCGATACCTTGAAGAAAGGTGGTGCGTGCCGAGAGGTGCTGCGCAACTACCGCAAGGATGGCACGCCATTCTGGAATGAACTGTCGTTATCAACGGTTAGAAGCGAGGCCGACGGCCATACCTATTTCGTCGGCGTCCAGAAAGACGTCACGGCCCAGGTCAAGGCCCAGCAGCGTATCGCCCAGTTGGAACAGCAACTGACCGAAGCCCGGGAAACAATTACTCGGCTCGAGGCGACGAACGGTACAAACAAAGCCGCGAATTAACGGTCAGTCACTACAATCACCAGTGAATATGTAAATCATCATTTCGAGTAGACCATGCAGCGCGATGCCCTCCTGACTCAGGATGAACTGGATTTCATCCGGACCATGCAGCACAACCCGCAGTTGAACGAGCGGGATGTCACGTCGAGCTTGCTGGTAAACGGTGGATCGCAAATCCGTGACCTGCTGACGCGCCTGGCGGCCAATGAGCAGGTTACGCTGCAAGCCAATTTTGAAAACCAGCAAATGACCTTCCCGTTGCATCTGGTGGAAGATGAATTCCATGCGATGCACCTGCGGTTGGGTGTGCCGAGTATCTACGAAGACGGACCGAAGGTACGCCCATGGCGCCTGGCCCTCGAGGAGCCAGTGGCTCTGGAAGATGCCCGGAGCCGGCCAGGACCTCTCTGGGTACACGAGGTGTCCTGTAAAGGCGTCTTGCTGGAAAGCCGCAGCCGGACCAAGCCACCCAAGCAATTCGCTTTGTGGTTCAGCCCGTCAGGCTACGAGAGAATTTCGTTGCGGGGCACCTTCGAACGGGAAACTGCTCAAGGTTTGTTTGCCTACCATCTGAGCCAGAATGACGAGGATGAGACCGAGCGCCTGCGTCAGTACATCCTTCAGCAGCACCGCCTGACCCATCCGGCCATGCATATCTAGTCCCCTGCTGCACAAACCGGGTATTACGTATCCAGAGTACCCGTCAATAATTGCCGCAAGCGCTGGCGCATCAACGTCCCTTCATTGCCCAGGCAACCGATCGACGAACCTGCCAGGCAGTCTTCAGCCAGATCGGACGCATCGCCGGCCAACATCAACGGACAATCCAGGCTCATCGCCAATTTACCCAAGCGTTTGGGTAACTCGGGGACCGGCGCATGATTGGACACCAGGACCAGCGCCAAAGGCTGGACCTTCTGGCACACCAGGGGCAGTTCGTTGAATGGCAGGCCGACCGTCAGCACCCTGACGCCTACTTCCGCCTTGGACAGATACAGCGCCGTGACCAGCAGCTCCAGCTCGCGGCACTGCCCGGCAATGGCGCTGACCAGGACCCGCCGCGATGTGCCTTCGCGCTTTAACAAGAGTCGCTGGATGATGCGCGAACGCAGGAAACCATCGAAAAACACCCATTCGCTGGCTTGCCCGAACGTCTGCTGGCGTTGCAGCAGTTGTCGCCAAAGCGGCATCAGGATGTCCTGAAAAATGACCGGTACTGTGTAGGTGGAGAAAATCTGCCCGTAGATGCGATCCAGCTCTATATCGTCAAAGTTGCCAACCGCATCCGCCACCTGTTGCTGCCACTGGGCGTAATCGGCGCTTACCAGATCAGATGAGATCAGTGCGGAGACCGGTTGCACCGACTCGGTCTTCGCCAGGATCTTGCCCACTTTACTGACCGCCACGCCACGCTCGATCCAGGCCAGGATGCTGCGCACCTTTTCGATATCGCCCAAGGAATACAGGCGATGCCCGCTTTCGGTGCGAGTGGGCTGGATCAGACCGTAGCGACGCTCCCATGCGCGCAGGGTTACAGGGTTCACACCGGTCAAGCGTGCCACTTCGCGGATGGGGAACAAGTCTTCCCGCTTGAAGGCACCCGACGCCTGGAAAACGAAGTTATCTTCTGTGATCACGCTCATTTTGGCAGACAAGTCCGGCTGGCAAATTGGATCCTAGTTTACTCCCTCCCAGTCATATGATGACAACAAGAAACATTACCGATATGCGGTTTTGTTGTATTTCGTTCGATCAGGAATAATCCTTGCGTGCTTTTTGGCGACCAGACGTTACCCACCACCCCGGGAGCGTCTCCCGCGAACGTCCTACCCGGAGTGCCGCGCCTTGTCTTACGGAGATACATAATGTCTACCTCACCCGTCACCCTGATGGTTGCCCGCCGCGTCGCCAACGGACGCTACCAGGACCTGATCGCCTGGCTGCGCGAGGGCGAACAACTGGCGACCGACTTTCCCGGCTACCTGGGTTCGGGCGTACTCGCCCCACCGCCCGAGGATGACGAGTTCCAGATCATTTTCCGCTTTGTCGACGAGCAGACCCTGCATGCCTGGGAACACTCCGCCTCGCGCACGGCTTGGCTGGGACGGGGCAGCGAGCTGTTTGCCGATCCTTCCGAACACCGGGTACGCGGTATCGATGGCTGGTTCGGCACGATTGGCCAGCGTCCGCCGCGCTGGAAGCAGGCCGTGGCCATCTGGCTCGCGTTCTTTCCCGTGTCGCTGTTGTTCAACTTCCTGTTGGGCCCCCTGCTGAGCGAGCTGGGCCTGTTGAGTCGCGTGCTCATCAGCACACTCATTTTGACGCCGCTGATGGTCTATCTGTTTATCCCGATGTCGACTCATCTGCTGGCGAATTGGCTAAACGGTGCGCCGCAACAGGCGTTGCCGGTCAAGCCGTCCACGCAGAATCATTAAGCTGCGCCGATGATCCTCTGTGGGAGCGGGCTTGCGTCGCTGTTATAGTTTTGCTCTTGCCGTGAACCGAGCCACCCTATGTCCAGCGCCACCGCACCGATCCTGATCACCGGCGCAGCCCAGCGCGTCGGCCTGCATTGCGCCCGACGCCTGCTTGAAGACGGGCAACCGGTGATCGCCACCTATCGTACCGAACGCCCGGGCGTGCAGATGCTGCGTGACCTGGGGGCGACGATGCTGTTCGCCGACTTGGCCAGCGAAGCCGGGATCCTGGGATTTATCGAACAGCTCAAACAGCACACCGACCGGTTGCGGGCCATCGTGCACAACGCCTCGGCGTGGCTGGCCGAGGCCCCGGGCGACGAAGCGAACGCGTTCAACGCCATGTTTGGCGTGCACATGCTCGCGCCTTACCTGATCAACCTGCATTGTGCCGAACTGCTGCAACGCTCGACTCCAGCGGATATCGTGCACATCAGCGATGATGTCACGCGCAAGGGCAGTAGCAAGCACATCGCCTATTGCGCCACCAAGGCCGGTCTCGAAAGCCTGACCCTGTCGTTTGCGGCCAAGTACGCGCCGGGCATCAAGGTCAACGGTATTGCCCCAGCCCTGCTACTGTTCAATCCCGAAGACGATGCCGCTTACCGCGCCAAGGCCCTGGCCAAGTCGGCGCTGGGTATCGAACCCGGCAGCGAAGTGATCTACCAGAGCCTGCGTTATCTGCTGGACAACCCCTATGTCACCGGCACGACCCTGACCGTCAACGGCGGGCGGCACGTCAAATAGCCTTGCTTCGAGGATGCCCCATGGCGTTATCCCTGCCCCAGAACTATCGCGAGATCCTCATCGGCCTGGGCGAAAACCCGGAGCGCGAAGGCTTGCTGGACACCCCGATGCGCGCGGCCAAGGCCATGCAGTACCTTTGCCACGGCTATGAGCAAAGCGTCGAGCAGATCGTCAACGGCGCCCTGTTCGCCTCCGACAGCGATGAAATGGTGATCGTCGCCGACATCGAACTCTATTCCCTGTGCGAACATCACCTGTTGCCCTTCATCGGCAAGGCCCATGTGGCTTATATTCCTACGGGAAAGGTCCTGGGGCTGTCGAAAATTGCCCGGCTGGTGGACATGTTCGCCCGCCGCCTGCAAATCCAGGAAAACCTCACCCGGCAAATCGCCGACGCGGTGCAACAGGTCACCCAAGCCGCTGGCGTCGCGGTGGTGATCGAAGCCCAGCACATGTGCATGATGATGCGCGGTGTCGAAAAACAGAACTCGACCATGAACACCTCGGTGATGCTCGGCGCCTTTCGCGATTCCAGCACCACCCGCCAGGAGTTCCTGCAATTGATTCGACGGAGCAAGTAAATGCCACAACTTCAGCCAGCGATGGCACGCATCAAGGTCAAGGACCTGCGCTTGCGCACCTTCATCGGCATCAACGAGGACGAGATCCTCAACAAGCAGGATGTGTTGATCAACCTGACCATTCTCTATGCCGCCCAGGAGGCAGTGCGCGACAACGACATCGACCACGCGCTGAACTACCGCACCATCACCAAGGCGATCATCGCCCACGTGGAAGGTAACCGTTTCGCCCTGCTCGAACGCCTGACCCAGGAATTGCTCGATCTGGTCATGGCCAATGCGTCGGTGCTGTATGCCGAAGTCGAAGTCGACAAGCCCCACGCCTTGCGATTTGCCGAGTCGGTGTCGATTACGCTTGCGGCGAGTCGCTGAGCTGTACGTTTTCAGCCCCAGGCCTCAAGCGGTAAACTTGTCACCACTGCAATCCATCCCGTCGCTTGAAGCGCACCGCTTGAAGCTGTCCGTCAGAGAACACCATGAACGATCAACAACGCCTCGAACTTGAAGCCGCCGCTTTCCGCCGGCTGGTTGCCCACCTGGACAGCCGCAAGGATGTGCAGAACATCGACCTGATGAACCTCGCCGGGTTCTGCCGCAACTGCCTGTCCAAGTGGTACAAGGCCGCCGCCGATGAACGCCAGATCGAGGTCAGCCTCGATGACGCCCGCGAAGTGGTTTACGGCATGCCGTACGCCGAGTGGAAAGCCCAATACCAGCAAGAAGCCAGCGCCGAACAGCAAGCGGCATTCGCCAAAGGAAAACCCGATGCTTGACCTGAACACCCTGCGCGCCAGCCTCAAGAGTGGCGAACACGCCTTTGCCGACACCCTGGCCTTTATCGCCGCCGGCTACGACTACCAGCCCCAGGCCTTCAACAATGGCGGCGTGGAAAATGCCGCCGGACAGAACGAAGGCTCCTGCAAGACCCTGGGTCTGGCACTGCTCGAAGGGCTGAGCGATGAAGAAGCGTTGCTGGCGTTTGGCGAACATTACCGCTCAGTGCTGGCTACGCCGCAAGACAGCGATCACGGCAATATCCGCGCGTTGATGGTCCACGGGTTGGCGGGTGTGAAGTTTGAGGCACAGCCGCTGCAACGGCGCTGATCTGAGCCCCCGCTCTGTGCGAGGCCCGCTTTTGTGGCGAGGGAGCTTGCTCCCGCTGGGCTGCGCAGCAGACCCAAGCAGCCAAACTCAATTTGCCTGACGCACCGGGTTGCAGGCTTCGGGGCCGCTTCGCGCCCCAGCGGGAGCAAGCTCCCTCACCACGGGCTGCCTCCCAGGTAAGCGACACCTGCCCACATCCCGACTTTTAAGATTGACCCGGCAACTTTATTTCGTTTGCCGGGCCCCTCTGCTCGCGGCTTAGATAAAGGAAATCTTTCCTTCGTCCGAGCCGTTATCCATGAGCAGCGAAACCATCAGCCAGTCGATTTCCATCGTGCACCCCGTCAGCCTCAGCCACGGCAAAAACGCCGAGGTCTGGGACACCGATGGCAAGCGCTACATCGATTTCGTCGGCGGAATCGGCGTGTTGAACCTCGGCCATTGCCATCCGCGCATCGTCGACGCCATCCGTGAACAAGCCACCCGGCTGACCCACTACGCGTTCAACGCCGCGCCCCATGCGCCCTACATTGAGTTGATGGAGCGCCTGGCGGCATTTGTCCCGGTGGATTACCCGGTCAGCGGCATGCTCACCAACAGCGGCGCCGAGGCGGCGGAAAACGCCTTGAAAATCGTACGCGGCGCCACCGGCCGCACCGCCGTCATTGCGTTTGATGGCGCCTTTCACGGTCGCACCCTGGCCACCCTCAACCTCAACGGCAAGGTCGCCCCCTACAAACAGAAAGTCGGCGTATTGCCCGGACCGGTGTATCACCTGCCCTACCCCAGCCAGGACAACGGCGTCACCTGCGCGGAGGCCTTGAAGGCCATGGAGCGGCTGTTCAGCGTCGAGATCGACGTGAACGACGTCGCCTGTTTCATCGTCGAGCCGGTGCAGGGCGAAGCCGGTTTCCTGGCGATGGACGTGTCTTTCGCCCAAGCCCTGCGGCAGTTTTGCGACGACAAAGGCATCGTGCTGATCATCGATGAAATCCAGTCCGGCTTCGGCCGCACCGGCAAGCGTTTTGCGTTCTCGCGACTGGGCATCGAGCCCGACCTGATCCTGCTGGGCAAAAGCATCGCCGGCGGCGTGCCCCTCGGCGCGGTGGTCGGGCGCAAGGCGTTGCTGGACAACCTGCCCAAGGGCGGACTCGGCGGCACCTATTCCGGCAACCCCATCGCCTGCGCCGCCGCACTGGCGACCCTGGACGAGATGAGCGACGCGAACCTGCAAGCGTGGGGCACGCAACAGGAAGAAGCGATCGTCAGTCGCTACGCATCCTGGCGCAGCCGTGGGCTGACACCTTACCTGGGCCGCCTGACCGGCGTCGGCGCCATGCGCGGCATCGAACTGGCCCACGCCGACGGCACCCCCGCTGCGGCGCAATTGACCCAACTGCTGGCCCTGGCCCGGGAGTCCGGTTTGCTGCTGATGCCCAGCGGTAAATCACGGCACATCATTCGGCTGCTGGCACCGTTGACCACCGAGGCGCCGGTGTTGGAAGAGGGCTTGGATATTCTCGAGGCGTGCCTGGCGAAGCTGGCCTGAAATACGGTGTTTCTGACCACAGGGGTTCGCCGGCAGATTTCCAGGCACAAAAAAACCGGCCGAAGCCGGTTTTTTCAAGCCTGACGGATCAGAACGAAGCGTTCTGCAGGCCGTCCAGGTAACGCTCGGTGTCCAGGGCCGCCATGCAACCAGCGCCGGCCGAGGTGATAGCCTGGCGGTAGACGTGGTCAGCCACGTCGCCAGCGGCGAAGACGCCTTCAACGCTGGTGGCGGTAGCGTTACCGTCGCGGCCGCCCTTGACCACCAGGTAGCCGTCCTTGAGTTCCAGCTGGCCTTCGAACAACGAGGTGTTCGGCGTATGGCCGATGGCGATGAAGACGCCGTCGACTTTGATTTCATCAAAGCTGCCGTCGTTGTTCTTCAGGCGGGCACCGGTCACGCCCATGTTGTCACCCAGCACTTCGTCCAGGGTCGCGTTGAGCTTGAGGATGATCTTGCCTTCGGCCACACGGGCATGGAGCTTGTCGATCAGGATCTTCTCGGCGCGGAAGGTTTCACGACGGTGGATCAGGGTGACCGTGCTGGCGATGTTGGCCAGGTACAGGGCTTCCTCGACGGCGGTGTTGCCGCCACCGACCACGGCCACCGGCTTGTTGCGGTAGAAGAAACCGTCGCAGGTGGCGCAGGCGGAAACCCCTTTGCCCATGAAAGCTTCTTCCGACGGCAGGCCCAGGTAACGAGCGCTGGCACCGGTGGCGATGATCAGGGCATCGCAAGTGTAGGTCGCGCTGTCGCCGGTCAGGGTGTACGGCTTGGCGGCAAAATCCACGGCATTGATATGGTCGAAAACGATCTCGGTTTCGAAGCGCTCGGCGTGTTCCTTCATCCGCTCCATCAACGCCGGGCCAGTCAGGCCATGGACGTCGCCCGGCCAGTTGTCGACTTCGGTGGTGGTGGTCAATTGACCGCCGGCCTGCATGCCGGTGATCAGCAGTGGCTTGAGGTTGGCACGGGCCGCATAAACCGCAGCGCTGTAACCGGCAGGGCCGGAACCGAGAATAATCACTCGCGAATGACGGACTTCAGACATGACCTGCTCCTGTTGACCGGACCTTGCGGGCCGGAACGCCGGGTGAGCGGCGCGAATAAAAAAGGACCGTTGATGCACTTGGGGAAGGCTTGGGTTCCACAGTCCTGAAAAAGATTGGGTGCAGCGTATCGAGGGAGCGAAGATTAAGGAAATACGGATTAACAATCCAGCTCATAGGTGAGCTCTATCCGCAGCGGGCCTTTTAATAGGGACGTCCCTTCCCATAAACCTTTGTTACACGCCGTGTCGCCGCTTTCCCGCGCCGGGCAAAGTCGGTAAGGTCGGCGCGTTCACCTTCGCTTGGAGCTTGTCATGCCCGCCCCCGTCCTGTCCGGCCCGCAATATTTGCGCGAGGGTCTCAAGTTGGTCCTCAGCCCGGGCCTGCGTTTGTTTGTACTCCTGCCGCTGGTAATCAACCTGGTGCTGTTCGTCGGATTGATTTACCTGGCCGGCCATCAGTTCAGCCTATGGGTCGATACGCTGATGCCATCGCTGCCGGACTGGCTGAGCTTCCTCAGCTACGTCCTCTGGCCGCTGTTCGTGGTACTGGTGGTGCTGATGGTGTTTTTCACCTTCACCATGCTCGCCAACATCATCGCCGCGCCATTCAACGGTTTTCTCGCCGAGAAAGTCGAAGTGGTCATCCGTGGCACCGACGACTTCCCGGCCTTCAGTTGGGGCGAGTTGGTCGCCATGATTCCCCGTACGTTGTCCCGTGAGGCACGCAAACTCGGCTATTTCCTGCCCCGCGCCCTCGGGTTGTTCGTGCTGTCGTTCATCCCGGTGGTCAATCTCGTCGCCGCACCGCTGTGGCTGCTGTTCGGTGTATGGATGATGGCGATCCAGTACATCGACTACCCGGCGGACAACCACAAGCTGGGCTGGAACGAAATGCTCGCCTGGCTGCGGGAAAAACGCTGGCAGAGCCTGGGCTTTGGCGGCAGCGTTTACCTGGTACTGCTGATCCCGGTGGTCAACATCCTGATGATGCCGGCGGCGGTGGCCGGGGCGACGTTGTTCTGGGTGCGCGAGCAAGGCGCCGAGACCGCGTTGGCCCGCCAGGGCTGAATCGGTCACAAATCCATCATCCTGGCGTCACAATGACGAAATGGCCCCGGTCGACACTGGGGTCATGACCACACACCTGCACATCACCCTCGTCACTGAAACCTTCCCGCCGGAAATCAACGGTGTGGCCAATACTCTTGGCCGCCTGTACGACGGCCTGCGCGCCTGCGGCCACCAGGTGGAACTGATACGACCGCGCCAGGCCGGCGACCCACGCCAGGCCAGTGACGATCAGTTGTTGTGCCGGGGCTGGCCGCTGCCGGGGTATCCGGGTTTGCAGTGGGGCCAGGCTTCGGTGCACAAACTGTTGCGGCGCTGGAAACGTCATCGCCCGGACGTGCTGTACATCGCCACGGAAGGCCCGCTGGGTTTGTCGGCGTTGCGCGCGGCGCGGCGCCTGGGCATCTCGGTGGTCAGCGGTTTCCACACCAATTTCCAGCAATACACCCAGCAGTACGGCTTCGGGTTGTTGAGTCGCGTGCTCACCCATTACCTGCGCTGGTTCCACAACCGCTCCAGCCTGACCCTGGTACCCAGCCTCAGCCAGCGCCTGGAACTGGAGCGGCGCCATTTCGAACGCGTAGCGCTGTTGTCCCGCGGTGTGGACAGTCAGCTGTTTCATCCGGTCAAACGCTCGGCAAGCCTGCGTGAAGCCTGGGGCCTGGGCGATGACGACATCGCGGTGATCCATGTCGGGCGTCTGGCCCAGGAAAAAAACCTCGGGCTGCTCAAGCGCAGTTTCGACACGCTGTGCGGCGCTTTCCCACAGCGGCGGCTGAAACTGGTCGTGGTCGGTGACGGCCCGTTGCGCTCCGCGCTGGAACACGCACTGCCCGACGCGATCTTTTGTGGCTCCCAGCGTGGCGAGGCGTTGGCCAGCCATTATGCGTCCGGGGATGTGTTTGTCTTTCCGAGCCTGACCGAAACCTTCGGCAATGTCGTATTGGAAGCGCTGGCGTCCGGACTGGCCGTGGTGGCCTACGATCAGGCCGCGGCGGCGCAGCATATCCGCCATGGCTACAACGGTGTGCTGGCGATGCCAGGGGATGAAGAAGCCTTCTGCGACGCAGCCCGTTGGCTGCTGGAGGGGCGCGAGGCGCTGCGCTGCGTGCGGCTCAATGCGCGCCAGCATGCCAGTCGCCAGGGTTGGGCGTCGGTGATCGAGCAGTTCGAGGCGCAGTTGCGCGGGGTTTGTCAGAGCGAATTACCATTGCCGCAAGCAGTGTCGCCACGCTGAAAAGCATCGCGGGCAAGCCTTGCTCCCACATGGATCTTCAGTGAACACATTACTTGTGAACAACTGATAATCCTGTGGGAGCAAGGCTTGCCCGCGATGAGGCCCTGGAAGGCGCCGCTTAAACCAACGTCATCAACGCCTCACGACTGAACGGCAGAATCTCCTGCTCACGCCCTTCACGCACTTTCTGCGCCCAGTCCGGGTCCACCAGCAGCGCACGCCCCACTGCCACCAGGTCGAACTCATCGTTGTTCAAGCGCTCCAGCAGTTTCTCCAGGCTGGCCGGTTGTGCGACTTTGTCGGTGTTGACCATGAACTGCAGGAACTCGCCATCCAGACCGACACTGCCGACGGTGATGGTGGGCTTGCCAGTGAGCTTGCGGGTCCAGCCGGCCAGGTTCAACTCGGAGCCTTCGAATTCCGGCTCCCAGAAGCGCCGTGTCGAACAGTGGAAAATATCCACACCGGCGTCGGACAACGGCTTGAGAAACTCGCCCAAGGCTTCCGGGGTTTGCACCAGGCGCGCGGTGTAATCCTGCTGTTTCCATTGAGAGAAACGGAAAATGATCGGGAAGCCTTCGCCCACCGCTGCACGCACGGCACGGATCAATTCGATCGCGAAGCGCGAACGATTGGCCAGGCTGCCGCCGTAACCGTCGGTGCGCTGGTTGCTGCCCGCCCAGAAAAACTGGTCGACCAGATAGCCGTGGGCGCCGTGGATCTCCACGCCGTCCATGCCGACGCTCTGGGCGTCTTTCGCTGCCTGGGCGAATGCGGCGATGACTTCATCGATATCGGCCTGGGTCATGCCGTGAACCACGACCTGGCCGTCCTTGAGCTTCTCGGTCGGGCCATAACCCGGCACGCTGGCATCGGGTTCGGTCCCGGTGCGACGCACACTGCCCACATGCCACAACTGCGGAACGATCTTGCCGCCTTCGGCGTGCACGGCATCAACCACTTTTTTCCAACCGGCCAGCGCCGCTTCGCCATAGAAATGCGGCACGTTCGGATAACCATTGGAGGCCTTGTGCCCGACGGTGGTGCCCTCGGTGATGATCAGGCCGACCCCGGCCGCCGCGCGGCGACGGTAGTACTCGACCACCTTGGCATTTGGCACGCCGCCCGGCGAAAAAGAACGGGTCATCGGTGCCATCACTACCCGGGTCGGCAGCTCGAACGCACCGAGGTGGAAGGGTTTGAACAGGGCTTTTACAGGCATGAGGCACTCCACGGGACAAAGTCGCAGGTCGATATGACGAGGATAATATTGGGAGTGCCGAGTGCTGGGTAGCACTATTGATTTGGGTGATTAAGGATCAGAAGAAAGCGGAGAGGCGATGGCCCAAACGCAACATCTGTGGCGAGGGAGCTTGCTCCCACAGCGGGGATAAATCCCCTCGCCACAGGGTTGCTGGCTAGCTTTCAGGCCAACGCTTTTTCGATCGCCTGGATCACGACAGGATCATCCGGCGCCATGCGCGGCGAAAAACGCGCCAGCACCCGACCGTCCTTGCCGAGCAGGAATTTTTCGAAGTTCCAGGTAATGTCCCCGGGAAACTCCGCGCCCTCGCCCGCCAGCAGGCGGTACAACTGATGACGATCATGACCATTGACGTCCAGTTTGCTGGACAACGGGAACGTCACGCCATAGTTGAGGCTGCAGAACTCCTGGATTTCCTGCTCGGTCCCAGGTTCCTGCCCGGCGAACTGATTGCAGGGCAAGCCCAGGACGGTAAAGCCTTTGGCCTTGTATTGCTGATAGAGATTTTCCAGCGCAGCGTACTGCGGCGTCAGGCCACATTTGGAGGCGACGTTGACCACCAGCACGACTTGCCCCTTGAAAGGCGCCAGAGCAAGCTCCTGACCATCCAGGGCTTTGAGTTTAAGGTCGTGAAAAGCACTCATGACGAACTCCAGATTTGCGATCTTTTCGAAACAGCCACGGATGATGCTAACAGCAACCGACTAAAAAGGCGCCGCATGGCGCCTTTCCAGTTCACTTGAGCGTAGCGCACAAATCAGTGGTGATGGCCACCTTCGCCATGGACGTGACCATGGGCGATTTCTTCCTGGCTGGCGTCACGAATGTCGACGATCTTGACTTTGAAGTTCAAGCGCTGGCCGGCCAACGGGTGGTTGCCGTCAACCGTGACATCGTCGCCTTCCAGGTCGCGGATGGTGACGATTTGCATCTGGCCATCGGGCGCCGATGCGTGGAACTGCATGCCTACTTCCAGCTCATCCACGCCTTCGAACATGCTGCGGCTCAGGGTGCTGACCAGTTCGGCGGAGTACTCGCCGTAAGCGTCTTCCGGTTCAACGGTAACGTCGAGGTCGTCACCGACAGTTTTGCCTTCCAGGGCTTTTTCCAAACCCTGGATGATGTTGCCTGCGCCATGCAGGTAGACCAGCGGAGCGCCGCCGGCAGAGCTGTCGATGACCTCACCAGCGTCGTTGGTCAGGGTATAGTCGATGGAGACAGCCTTATTGGCGGCGATCAGCATGGGGCGAGACCTTTTGCATAAGAATGAAGAACGGACAAGTCTAAACAAGGATTTGCCCGAAAGCGAACGGAACCCGGACAAACGGGCTTGCTCGAACAGACCGACGGTCACCGGTTTCCACCAGGACGAGGATGGGCATTGGGTAGCCGAGCTGTCCTGCGGCCACACCCAGCACCTGCGCCACCAGCCACCGTGGCAATCCCGGGCCTGGGTGCTGGACCCGGCGCAACGTCTTGAAAAAATAGGCCAGTCCTTTGACTGCGGCTGGTGCGCACAGGCCCCGGTTAGCGATAACCTTGGCGACTGAATTGACGGTAGACGGCAGTTATAGCCTCGCCCTTGCCATGCACCTTTAGAGAATCCGCATGCAAACTTTTTTTATCGCGCCCACCGATTTTGGTGTGGGTCTGACCTCCATCAGCCTCGGGCTGGTGCGTACCCTCGAACGGGCCGGGCTCAAAGTCGGCTTTTTCAAACCCATCGCCCAGCCCCATCCCGGCGATACCGGGCCGGAACGCTCCACTGAACTGGTGGCCCGTACCCACGGCCTCAAGCCGCCGCAACCCCTGGGCCTGGCTCACGTCGAGCGCATGCTTGGCGACGGCCAGCTCGATGAACTGCTGGAAGAAATCATCACCCTTTACCAACAGGCCGCCATCGGCAAGGACGTGCTGGTCGTCGAGGGCATGGTCCCGACCCGCAATGCCAGTTACGCCGCCCGGGTCAACCTGCACCTGGCCAAGAGCCTGGACGCCGAGGTCATCCTGGTGTCGGCCCCGGAAAACGAAGTGCTGACCGAGCTGTCCGGTCGGGTGGAATTGCAGGCGCAGTTGTTCGGCGGGCCGAAAGATCCGAAAGTCCTCGGGGTAATCCTGAACAAGGTCCGCACCGACGAAAGCATGGAGGCGTTTTCCGCACGCCTCAAGGAACACTCGCCCCTGCTGCGCAGCGGCGATTTCCGCCTGTTGGGCTGCATCCCGTTCCGCCCCGAACTCAACGCCCCGCGCACCCGCGACGTAGCCGACCTGATGGGCGCGCAAGTGCTCAATGCCGGCGACTACGAGACCCGGCGCATGAGCAACATCATCATTTGCGCCCGCACCATGCGCAACACCGTGGAACTGCTCAAGCCCGGCGTGCTGGTGGTGACCCCCGGCGATCGCGACGACATCATCCTGGCGGTGAGCCTGGCTGCGATCAACGGCGTGCCGCTGGCCGGCCTGCTGCTGACCAGCGACACGCTGCCCGACCCGCGCATCATGGACCTGTGTCGCGGCGCGTTGCAGGCCGGGTTGCCTGTACTGTCGGTGAGCACCGGCTCCTATGACACCGCCAACCTGCTCAACGGCCTGAACAAGGAAATCCCGATCGACGACCGCGAACGCGCCGAGATCATCACCGATTTTGTCGCCAGCCACCTGGACGCCAAGTGGCTGCATCAGCGCTGCGGCACACCACGGGAAATGCGCCTGTCGCCCGCGGTATTCCGTTATCAACTGATCCAGCGCGCCCAGGCCGCCAACAAACGCATCGTGCTGCCTGAAGGCAGCGAACCGCTGACCGTACAAGCTGCCGCCATTTGCCAGGCCCGGGGCATCGCCCGTTGCGTGCTGCTGGCCAAACCGGCCGACGTCGAGGCCGTAGCCCGCGCCCAAGGCATCGAATTACCGCCAGGGCTGGAGATTCTCGACCCGGATTCGATTCGCGAGCGTTACGTCGAACCCATGGTACGCCTGCGCAAGAGCAAGAGCCTGAACGCGCCAATGGCCGAGCAGCAACTGGAAGACACCGTGGTGATCGGCACCATGATGCTGGCGCTCGATGAGGTGGACGGACTGGTGTCCGGCGTCATTCACTCCACCGCCAACACCATCCGCCCGGCCCTGCAACTGATCAAGACCGCACCGGGTTGCTCCCTGGTGTCCTCGGTGTTTTTCATGCTGTTCCCTGAGGAAGTACTGGTCTACGGCGACTGCGTGATGAACCCGCACCCCAGCGCGGCGGAACTGGCGGAAATCGCCCTGCAAAGCGCTGACTCGGCCGCCGCGTTCGGCATCACGCCACGGGTGGCGATGCTCAGCTATTCCAGCGGCGAGTCGGCCAGTGGCGAGGAAGTGGAGAAAGTCCGCGAAGCCACCCTGCTGGCCCATGAAGCGCAACACGGCTTGCTGATCGACGGCCCACTGCAATACGACGCCGCCGCCAACGAAACCGTGGCGCGGCAACTGGCACCCAACAGTCAGGTGGCCGGCCGCGCGACGGTCTTCATCTTCCCGGACCTGAACACCGGCAACACCACCCACAAGGCCGTGCAACGCAGCGCCGATTGCGTCAGCCTCGGGCCGATGCTGCAAGGCCTGCGCAAACCGGTGAACGACTTGCCGCGCGGCGCCCAGGTCGACGACATCGTGTACACCATCGCCCTGACCGCGATCCAAGCCGCCAACCGACCCATGGATACTTAAATGCTGGACTTCCTGCCTGCCCCACTGCGCGGCGTGATTGCCTCGCTGCTGTTGGCGCTCAACACCATCGCCTGCTGCACGCCGTTGTTCATCGTGGCGATTTTCAAACTGCTACTGCCCTTCCCCGCCGCCCAGCGCTGCACCGACTGGCTGATGGGCCACATCCACGAAGCCTGGATCAGCAACAACAAGGCCTGGATGAACCTGCTGCGCCGCACCCGCTGGCACCTCAGCGGCCTGGAAGGCCTGGACTACCAGCACTCGTACCTGATCACCAGCAATCACCAGAGCTGGGTCGACATCATGGTGTTGCAGTACGTGCTGAACCGGCGCATCCGCCCGTTGAAGTTCTTCCTCAAGCAGGAACTGATCTGGGTGCCCGTGATCGGCCTGGCCTGGTGGGCACTGGGCTTCCCGTTCATGAAGCGTTACTCCAAGGCTTACCTGGAGAAGCATCCGGAAAAGAAAGGCAAAGACCTGGAAACCACCCGCAAGACCTGCGCGAAGTTTCGCAACAACCCGGTGGGCATCTTCAACTTCGTCGAAGGCACACGCTTTACCGAGGGCAAGCATGCCCAGCAGCAGTCACCGTTTCGCTACCTGCTCAAGCCCAAGGCCGGGGGCATCGCGTTTGTGCTCGACGCCATGGGTGAGCAGTTGGAGTCGATCATCAACGTGACGATTCATTATCCGGGCGGTCGTCCGGGGTATTGGGATTTGCTCTGCGGCAACGTGGATGAGGTGGTGGTGCATTTCCAGGAACTGCCGATCCCGCCGCAGTTCATCGGGAAAAACTACGACCAGGACGGGGCGTATCGCCTGGAGTTCCAGGGCTGGATCAACCAGTTGTGGCAGGACAAGGATGCGTTGCTTGCGCAGATGCATCGCGAGTATCCAGACCGCCACTAACTTCCCCTGTGGGAGCGGGCTTGCTCGCTCCCACAGTTGACCGCGTTGAAGTCCAGATAAATGAAACAGCCCGCAGATGATTGCTCACCTGCGGGCTTTTTACTGACAGCAGCGTTGGTTAGATCGCCCCGCGCTTGCGCAGCAGATCCAGTACCTGCTTGACGCTTTCTTCCAGCGTCAGCGACTGGGTGTCGATCACCAGATCGGCATCCAACGGCACGTCGTACGGGAAGGATTCGCCCGGGATGTTGTCGCCAGCAGCGGCGTACAGCCCTTGCGGATCACGCTGGGCGCAGACCGTTGGCGAGGCCTGGACGTAGACCGTCAGCAGACGCTCCCGGCCGATCAGGTCTTTGGCCTGTTCACGCCCTTCGGCATTCGGCGCAACGAACGCGGCGAGGGTCAGCAGGCCGGCTTCGTTGAACTGACGCGCGACGTGGGCCGCCCGACGCCAATTCTCGGTACGCCCGGCACGGTCCTGTGGCAGGCCCTTGTTCAAGTCATGGCGCAGGTTCTGGCCATCGAGGACGAAGACCGCACGGCCCATGTCGAACAACTTGCGTTCCACCGCATAAGCCAGCGTGCTTTTGCCAGCGCCCGACAGGCCACTGAACAGCACCGTGGCCGGTTGCTGGCCGAAGCGCTGGGCGCGCTCTTCCACCGACACATGGGCCAGTTTGCCGTGGTGCGTGCTGCTGCCGTGAGCCAGCGGCTGGGCGACGATCATGCCGGCACCGACCGTGCCATTGGTCAGGCGATCGATGATGATGAACGCGCCAGTGGTGCGATTGCTCTCGTAACCGTCCAGGGCGATCGGCGCATCCAGGGCGATCTTCACCTTGCCGATTTCGTTGAGCTGCAACGCGCTGGCAGGACCTTCTTCCAGGGTGTTCACATCGACTTTGTTGACGATGCTGGCAATCGAGCCCGGCACATAGCTGGTGGCGCGCTTGATGTCGTATTTCTTGCCCGGCAGCATCGGCTCTTCAGCCATCCATACCAGCATCGCTTCGAAGCTGTCGGTCACCGGCGGCACATTGTCGGCATGCACCAGCAGGTCGCCACGGGAGATGTCGATCTCATCTTCCATGGTCAGCGTCACCGCTTGACCAGGACCGGCATGCTCCAGCTCGCCTTCGAAGGTGACGATGGATTTCACCCGGCTGCTCTTGCCCGACGGCAGTACCACCACTTCGTCGCCCTTGTGCACGATGCCGCTGGCGAGGGTGCCGGCGAAACCGCGGAAGTTCAGGTTCGGACGGTTGACGTACTGCACCGGGAAACGCAGGTCGGTGAAGTTGCGGTCGCCCGCCACTTCCACGGTCTCGAGGATTTCCATCAGCGACTGACCGGTGTACCACGGCGAGCGCTCGGACTTGTTCACCACGTTGTCGCCCTTGAGGGCAGACATCGGCACGAAGTGCATGCTGGTAGGCTTCATCTTCAAGCCTTCGGCGAACTTCAGGTAGTCGGCCTTGATCGACTCGAACACGCCCTGGTCGAAGTCCTTGAGGTCCATCTTGTTGATGGCCACGACGATGTGCTTGATGCCCAGCAACGAGGCGATGAAGCTGTGGCGACGGGTCTGGGTCTGCACGCCGTAGCGGGCGTCTACCAGGATGATCGCCAGGTCACAGGTGGACGCACCGGTGGCCATGTTGCGGGTGTACTGCTCATGGCCCGGGGTATCGGCGATGATGAATTTGCGCTTGGCGGTAGAAAAATAGCGGTACGCGACATCGATGGTGATGCCTTGCTCGCGCTCGGCCTGCAGGCCGTCGACCAGCAACGCCAGGTCGATGTCATCACCGGTGGTGCCAACTTTTTTCGAATCGCGGGTGATCGCTTCCAGGTGATCTTCGTAGATCATCTTGGAGTCGTGCAGCAGGCGCCCGATCAGGGTGCTCTTGCCGTCGTCGACGTTACCGCAGGTCAGGAAACGCAGCAGCTCTTTGCGCTCGTGCTGGCCCAGGTAGGCGAGGATGTCCTCGCTGATCAAATCAGATTGATGCGACATGACAACCCCTTAGAAATAACCTTGACGTTTTTTATCTTCCATCGAGCCTGCGCCATCGTGGTCGATGACCCGGCCCTGGCGCTCGGAAGTTCGCGTCAGGAGCATTTCCTGGATGATGTCCGTCAGGCTTTCAGCCTCGGACTCCACCGCGCCCGTCAACGGGTAGCAGCCAAGGGTACGGAAACGCACTTTCTTTTTGACGATGCGGGCTTTGTCTTCGTCGGACAGGTGCTCGAGGATGCGCTCGTCGTCGATCATGATCAGCGTGCCGTTCTTCTCGATCACTTCACGCTCGGCGGCGAAGTACAGCGGCACGATCGGGATGCCTTCGAGGTAGATGTACTGCCAGATGTCCAGCTCGGTCCAGTTCGACAGCGGGAATACGCGGATCGACTCGCCCTTGTTGACCTTGCCGTTGTAGACGTTCCACAGCTCCGGGCGCTGGTTCTTCGGGTCCCAGCGGTGCTTGCTGTCGCGGAACGAATACACACGCTCCTTGGCGCGGGATTTCTCTTCATCGCGACGGGCACCGCCGAACGCTGCGTCGAAACCATATTTGTCCAAAGCCTGTTTGAGGCCTTCGGTCTTCATGATGTCGGTGTGCTTGGCACTGCCGTGGGTAAACGGGTTGATGCCCTGCGCCACGCCGTCCGGGTTCACATGGGTGATCAGGTCCAGGCCCAGCTCTTCGACCATGCGATCGCGGAACTTGTACATTTCCTGGAATTTCCAGCGGGTGTCGACGTGCATCACCGGAAACGGCAGCTTGCCGGGGAAGAACGCCTTGCGTGCCAGGTGCAGCATCACGGCGGAGTCTTTACCGATGGAGTACAGCATCACCGGGTTATCGAACTCGGCGGCCACCTCGCGGATGATGTGGATGCTTTCCGCCTCCAGCTGTTTCAGATGCGTCAGTTTGTCGACCATGGCTACTCACGAAAACTTTCTTATGAACGGCCAGCGGGCCGTGTTCGAGCGGGGAATCCTAGCACAGCGACCTCTTCTAATCAGGGCGCCAACTAGATCGAAACAGCATATGGATATGCCTGGTGGTTCGGGCGTTGCGCGTAGACTCTGTGGGAGCAAAGCTTGCTCGCGATAGCAGTGTTGCATGTGCCGACGTCATCGCGAGCAAGCGTTGCTCCCACAGGCCCGGTCCCACATTCAGTTCAGCGTTAGTCAGATTGGATTCGGGCAATCAATAAAGATGTGTTCCAGGGCAAAGCGTCGCGCCAGGTAATCACCCAATGCCTGCACACCGTAGCGCTCAGTCGCGTGGTGCCCGGCGGCGATGAAGCTGATGCCGTTTTCCCGGGCGCTGTGGAAGGTCTGCTCCGATGCCTCGCCGCTGAGGTACAGGTCCACCCCGGCCAGCACCGCCTGATCGATATAGCCCTGGCCGCCGCCAGTGCACCAGCCGACCCGGCGGATCATCTGCTCGCCTTCGATCAACAACGGCTCGCGGCCCATGACTTCCTGGACCTTGCGGGCGAAATCCCGGGGCGTCATCGGTTCGGACAGGGAACCGACCAGGCCGACAATCTTGGGATTCTCCGGATCCAGCGGCCCCTCGACGGTGATGTCCAACTGGCGGGCCAGTTGCACGTTGTTGCCCACCTCAGCATGCAGATCCAGCGGCAAGTGATAGGCCAGCAGGCTGATGTCATGCTTGAGCAACGTTTTCAGGCGACGCTGCTTCATGCCAGTGACACAGGGGTTCTCGCCCTTCCAGAAGTAGCCGTGATGCACCAGTATCAGGTCGGCGTCGGCCTCTACGGCGGCATCGAGCAGCGCCTGGCTGGCGGTGACGCCACTGACGATGCGCGTCACCTGGGGCGCGCCTTCGACCTGCAGGCCATTGGGGCAATAATCGGCAATCCGGCTGCTTGCCAGGTAACGGTCCGCTTCTTCGACCAGGGTGCTCAGGGCTACGGCCATGAAAAGACTCCTAAATATCCCGTTCAGAGGCGCGCGCGGCCTCGTATAATGCGCGTCATTATGGGCGGTCTCATCCCGCCTGCAACCTTTGTAGGACGTGCTTAATGCTCAAGGCGCTGCGTTTTTCCGGCTGGCCGCTGTTGGCCGGCGTGCTTGTCGCTCTACTGATTATCCAGCGTTACCCGGAATGGGTCGGGCTGCCGAGCCTCGACGTCAACTTGCAGCAGGCGCCGCAAACCAAGGCGGTGCAACAGGGGCCGGTGTCCTACGCCGATGCCGTAACCACCGCCGCGCCGGCCGTGGTGAACCTGTACACCACCAAGGTCATCAACAAACCCAGCCATCCGCTGTTCGAAGACCCGCAATTCCGGCGTTTCTTCGGCGACAACTCGCCCAAGCAGAAGCGCATGGAGTCGAGCCTGGGGTCGGGCGTGATCATGAGCCCGGAAGGTTATATCCTGACCAACAACCACGTCACCAGCGGTGCCGATCAGATCGTGGTAGCCCTCAAGGACGGTCGTGAAACCCTGGCCCGGGTGATCGGCAGCGACCCGGAAACCGATCTCGCGGTGCTGAAGATCGACCTCAAGAACCTGCCGGCCATTACCATCGGCCGCTCCGACAGCATCCGCATCGGCGACGTGACCCTGGCCATCGGCAACCCGTTCGGCGTCGGCCAGACCGTGACCATGGGTATCATCAGCGCCACCGGGCGCAACCAGTTGGGCCTGAACAACTACGAAGACTTCATCCAGACCGATGCCGCGATCAACCCCGGCAACTCCGGCGGTGCGCTGGTGGATGCCAACGGCAACCTCACCGGGATCAACACGGCGATCTTCTCCAAGTCCGGCGGCAGCCAGGGCATCGGTTTCGCCATTCCGGTGAAACTGGCCATGGAAGTGATGAAGTCCATCATTGAACACGGCCAAGTGATTCGTGGCTGGTTGGGCATTGAAGTGCAGCCGCTGACCCAGGAACTGGCGGAATCCTTCGGTCTCTCCGGTCGTCCCGGGATCGTGGTGGCGGGGATTTTCCGCGACGGCCCGGCGCAAAAAGCCGGCCTGCAACTGGGCGACGTGATCCTGAGCATCGACGGCGAACCGGCCGGCGATGGTCGCCGCTCGATGAACCAGGTGGCGCGGATCAAGCCCACCGACAAAGTCACCATCCAGGTGATGCGCAATGGCAAGGAGCTCAAGCTCACCGCGGAAATAGGCCTGCGCCCACCGCCGGCACCGGTGGCGGTGAAGGAAGAACAGTAGGCCGGTCATAACAGCCTTCCAAAATCCCCTGTGGCGAGGGAGCTTGCTCCCTTGCCACAGAAACAGCGTCCGGCTCTACTTATCCTGAAATTATAGATAGCATAAATTCTCATTAGTAGTGTTATATTGTTTCTATTCTAAGAATTGGAACAACATAACATGCCGCCTCTGAAACGGATTTCCTTCGCCAGTCTGGCCCTCGGCCTGCTGGCTGATCCCGCCTACGCCGAAGAAATCCAACCACTGGAACTGGATGCCATCAGCGTCACCTCCGAGTACGAATCACCCACCGGCCCCGTGACGGGCTATCGCGCCACCCGCTCTGCCAGCGCCACCAAAACCGACACGGCCCTGCGCGACATCCCGCAATCGATCAGCGTGATTCCCGCCAGCGTCCTCAAGGACCTGGGCAGCACCAACGTCGAACGGGCGCTGGAATACGCCGGTGGGGTATCGAAACAAAACAACTTCGGCGGCCTGACACTCTATGAATACAGCGTGCGCGGCTTCACGACTTCGGAGTTCTACAAGGACGGTTTCAGTGCCAACCGGGGCTATCCGAGCACGCCGGACGCGGCCAACATCGAACGCATTGAAGTGTTGAAGGGCCCGGCCGCCAGCCTGTATGGACGCGGCGATCCGGGCGGCACGGTGAACATCGTCACCAAGAAACCCCAACCCGAAGCCTTCACCACCTTGCAAACCAGCGCCGGCAGTTGGGATCGCTACCGCACCGCGCTGGACGTCAACACACCGCTGGACGCCGAAGGCAATCTGCTGTCGCGGGTCAATCTGGCGGTCGAGGACAATCACAGCTTTCGCGATCACGTCGAAAGCAAGCGCGTCTTCGTCGCGCCGTCCATCAGTTGGCAACTGAGCCCCGACACGCGCCTGCTGGTGGAAAGCGAAATCGTGCGCCACAGCTCGACCTTCGACCGCGGCATCGTCGCACCGAACAACCGCTGGAGCGGCGTTTCCCGCTCGACCTTTTTGGGCGAACCCAACGACGGCGACATCGACAACCACAACAACATGCTCCAGGCGGCCCTCGAACATCAACTCAACGACGCCTGGCAACTGCGCCTGGCCAGCCATTACAAGCAGGGCGAACTCTGGGGCTTCGCTTCCGAAGCTCGGCCATTGAACGCCGACGGCCGTACGGTGAACCGCCGCTACCGCGAGCGCGACAACAATTGGCACGACAGCATCACCCAACTGGAATTGCGTGGGCTGTTCGACCTCGGCCCCTGGCAGCATGAATTGTTGATCGGCACTGAATACGAGGATTACCGCAAGAACGAGCGCGTGACCAACATCGCCGGCGCTTATCCCATCGATATCTATCAGCCGGTCTACGGCCAGCCAAAACCCACCGGCACGCCTTCCGGCACAGACTTCTTCGAGCGTGTGCAAAGCCGGGCCCTGAACCTCCAGGACCAGATCGTCTTCACCGAAAAACTGCGGGGGATGATCGGCGTGCGTTATGAGCATTTCGAGCAGAGCATCGACGATCACACCACACAGCTCACCAGCCGCCAACGTCATGACGCCTTCACCCAACGGGCCGGCCTGCTGTACCAACTGACACCCGAGGTCGGACTGTTCGCCAACGCCTCCACCTCGTTCAAGCCCAACAACGGTTTGGCTGCCGGCGGCGCCACCTTCGATCCGGAGGAAGGTGTCGGCTATGAAGTGGGGATCAAGAGCGAACTGCTCGACGATCGCTTGAGTACCACCCTGGCAGCGTTTCATATCGAGAAGGAAAACGTCCTGGCGCTGGACCCGGCCACCAATACCAACCGCGCCATGGGCAAGGCCCGCAGCCAGGGTTTCGATTTGCAAGTGACCGGGCAACTGACCGACGCCATTCGGGTGATCGGTGCCTTCGCCTACATCGACGCAGAAGTGACCGAGGGTGACGAAACCATTCCCACCGGCAGCCGGATCCTCGGTGTCGCCAAGCGCAGTGGCAGCCTGCTCGGCGTCTACGAATTCCAGGACGGACATCTGCGTGGCTCGGATGTCGGCGCGGCGTTCACTTATGTCGGGGATCGCTCGGGCGAAGCCGGCAAGGATTTCGAACTGCCGGCCTACCACACCGTGGATCTACTGGCCCATTACAAGGCCAGCGACGACGTCACCGTCGGCCTGAACCTGAACAACGTCTTCGACGAAAAATACTACGAGCGCTCCTACAGCAACTACTGGGTCACCCCCGGCGAGCCGCGCAACTTTACCGTCAGCCTCACCCTCGATCTGTAAAGGAAGTCAGCATGAAATACCCCAAGACCTTCGCCCTGCTCGGCCTGCTCCTGGCCACACACGTATCGGCCCACGGCCTGTGGACCGAACAACGGCGCGGGAATATCGAAGTGATCTACGGCCACGGCGCCGAAGACAACGCGTTCAAGGCACAGAAAATCAGCGGGGCCTGGGCCTATGACCTGGGCGGCAACATGATCCCGGTGACCGTGGAGCGCCTGCCAGACCACGCTCGCCTGCAACCCCTCAAGCCGCCGGCTGTCATGGCGGTAGCGCTGGACAACGGCATGTGGTCGCAGACCGCCGACAAGAAGTGGATCAACGAAGGTCGCAGCAAGGTACCCGGCGCGATTGAATCAACCCACACCTTCAAGTACAGCCTGGCGATCTACGAGCCTGGGGCGAAGCTGCCCAAGCTCGATCAGGTCAAGTTTCTGATCCTGCCGGAAGTCGACCCACTGACCGTAGGCCCGGGCCAGTCATTGCCCGTCCGGGTACTGCTCGACGGTAAACCGGCGGCTGGGGTGAAGTTGGTGGGCGATTACCGCAGCGCGCCGAACACCGTGTCGACTGAAACCGATGCCGAAGGACGGGCCAAGGTGCTGGTGCGCAATGAAGGGTTGAATGTGATTGCCGCGCAGATGGAAATGGCGCTCAAGGACAACAAGGACGTGGCGACGCGGGGGGTGTTTACTTCGCTGACATTCCTCGGTGAAGAGCATCACGAGTAACCCACACTGATAGGCACATTAATCAGTGGGAAAGATTGACCTGTGGGAGCAAGGCTTGCCCGCGATAGCGCAGTGTCAGTCAACTTAAATGCTGACTGAACCACCACCATCGCCGACAAGCCTTACTCCCACAGGGATTTTCACAGGGCTTTTAGAGTTCACCCAGGGCTTCGATCAGCGCCTGGTTCTGCTCCGGCGTGCCAATGCTGATTCGCAGGAACTGGGCGATCCGCTCCTGTTTGAAGTGCCGCACGATCACCCCTTGCTCGCGCACTTTCGCCGCCAATCCTGCCGCATCGTGGCGGGGGTGACGGGCGAAGATGAAGTTGGCGGCCGAGGGCAGCACTTCAAAGCCCTTGGCCTGCAATTGCGCCACGACCCATTCCCGGTGCTCGATGACCAACCGGCAGGTCTGGTCGAAGTGCTCGCGGTCGTCGAACGCGGCGGCACCGCCGACATTCGCCAGGCGATCCAGCGGGTAGGAGTTGAAGCTGTTCTTGATCCGCTCCAGCGCTTCGATCAGGTCCGGATGCCCCACCGCCAGGCCCACCCGCAGCCCCGCCAATGAGCGGGACTTGGACAACGTCTGGGTCACCAGCAGGTTCGGGTAACGGTCCACCAGGCTGATGGCCGTCTCGCCGCCGAAGTCGATATAGGCTTCATCGACCACCACCACCGAGTTCGGACTGGCCTTGAGGATCTGCTCGACCGCCTCCAGCGCCAGCAGACAGCCGGTCGGGGCGTTCGGGTTGGGGAAGATGATCCCGCCGTTCGGCTTGGCGTAGTCCGCCGGGTCGATCTGGAACTGCGCATCCAGCGGTACCGCATCGAACTTGATCCCGTACAACCCGCAGTACACCGGATAAAAGCTGTAGCTGATGTCCGGGAACAGCAACGGCTGGTCGTGTTGCAACAGGCCGTGAAAAATGTGCGCCAATACTTCATCCGAACCGTTGCCGAGGAACACCTGGTTGCTCTGCACGCCGTAATAGCGGGCCACGGCGTTTTTCAGCAGATCGCTGTTGGGGTCCGGGTACAGGCGCAGGTTGTCGTTCAGCTCGGCCTGCATCGCCGCGAGCGCCTTGGGCGATGGCCCGTAGGGGTTCTCGTTGGTGTTGAGCTTGACCAGGCGGGTCAGCTTCGGCTGTTCGCCCGGCACGTAGGGCACCAGATTCTTGACGAACGGGCTCCAGAATTTACTCATTTCAGTTTCCCCTGCTCTTCAATGGAGCGTTCATCGAGAATGCGGTATTCGGCGCTGCGGGCGTGGGCACTCAGCGATTCGCCACGGGCCAGCACCGAAGCGGTCTTGCCCAGTTCGGACGCGCCCTGCTCGGAGCAGAAAATGATCGACGAACGTTTCTGGAAGTCATACACCCCCAGCGGCGACGAGAAGCGCGCGGTGCCGGACGTCGGCAACACGTGGTTGGGACCTGCGCAGTAGTCACCCAGGGCTTCGCTGGTGTGGCGGCCCATGAAGATCGCACCGGCATGGCGGATCTGCGGCAGCCAGGCCTGTGGGTCGGCGACCGACAGTTCCAAGTGTTCCGGCGCGATGCGATTGGCGACCTCGATCGCCTGTTCCATGTTCTCGACCTTGATCAACGCGCCACGGCCGTTGATCGAGGTGTTGATGATCTCGGCGCGATCCATGGTCGGCAGCAGCTTATCGATGCTGGCGGCCACCTTGTCGAGGAACTCGGCGTCCGGGCTGACCAGGATCGCCTGGGCGTCTTCGTCGTGCTCGGCCTGGGAAAACAGGTCCATGGCGATCCAGTCCGGATCGGTCTGGCCGTCGCACACCACGAGAATTTCCGAAGGGCCGGCAATCATGTCGATGCCGACCTGGCCGAACACGTGGCGCTTGGCAGTGGCGACATAGATGTTGCCCGGCCCGACCACTTTGTCGACCCGTGGCACGCTTTCAGTGCCATAGGCCAGCGCGGCAACGGCCTGGGCGCCGCCGATGGTGAACACCCGGTCCACGCCAGCGATGCAGGCGGCGGCCAGCACCAGTTCGTTGATTTCACCGCGCGGGGTCGGGACCACCATGACCACCTCGGTCACGCCGGCGACCTTGGCCGGGATCGCGTTCATCAGCACCGAGGACGGATAGGAGGCCTTGCCACCCGGCACGTACAGGCCGGCGCGGTCCAGCGGCGTGACCTTCTGGCCCAGCACCGTGCCGTCGGCTTCGGTGTAGCTCCAGGACTCCTGTTTCTGCCTTTCGTGGTAGTCGCGCACCCGCGATGCGGCTTTTTCCAGGGCTTCGCGCTGGGGCACGGTGATGCGGGTCAGGGCCAGCTCCAGACGCTCGCGCGGCAGGATCAGGTCGGCCATGGACGCCACTTGCAGGCCGTCGAATTTCTGGGTGAATTCCACCAATGCCGCATCGCCACGCTCGCGCACGGCCTTGATGATGTCCAGCACCCGCTGATTGACCGAGTCGTCAGACACACTTTCCCAGCTCAGCAGATGATCCAGATGATGTGCGAAATCCGGGTCGGCAGCGTTGAGTCGGCGAATCGAAGTGGGAGCGGTCATAGCGAGGGCCTCATTAATGGCAAATGCTCAGGCGCCCTAAGCTACCAGTCCATTCGCGTGGGCACCTGAGAAAATTGGCTATGACACGGATAGACGGGCGCGACTCAAGGTCGCGCAGGTGAATCAGCCGCGGTGTCGCGATTCCACTGCCTTGCGCAGGGTATCGATCAAAGCCTGGATACGGGCGTGCTGCATTTTCATCGATGCCTTGTTGACGATCAGCCGGGAGCTGATGTCAGCGATGAAATCCTGGGGCTCCAAGCCATTGGCCCGCAGGGTATTGCCGGTGTCGACCACGTCGATGATCTTGTCCGCCAGGCCGATCAGCGGCGCCAGCTCCATCGAACCGTACAACTTGATGATATCGACCTGACGGCCTTGCTCGGCGTAGTAACGCTTGGCAACGTTGACGAATTTGGTCGCCACCCGCAGGCGCCCCTTGGGCTCTGGCGCACCGACTTTACCGGCGGTCATCAGTTTGCAGCGGGCAATTTGCAGGTCCAGGGGCTCGTACAAGCCCTGGCCGCCGTATTCCATCAGCACGTCTTTACCGGCAACGCCCAGGTCGGCGGCGCCATGTTCCACGTAAGTCGGCACATCGGTGGCACGCACGATCAACAAGCGCACATCGGCCTGGGTCGTGGGGATGATCAGCTTGCGGCTCTTGTCCGGATTCTCGGTCGGCACGATGCCCGCTTCAGCCAGAAGCGGCAGGGTGTCGTCAAGGATGCGGCCCTTGGACAGTGCGATGGTCAACATGGGAAACGTCAGTCCTTATCAAGGTACTCATGCCCGGTCGCAAACGGCGCCGGACACACATCGAGGGTGTAGACACCCCCGACCTGAAACGAAATCAACGGACGCGTCCCTGCGCCCCTGCAACCACAACTAGCCCGGTACGCGACGGATCTTGGCGCCGAGCATCTGCAGTTTCTCTTCGATGCACTCGTAGCCACGGTCAATGTGGTAGATGCGATCGATGAGGGTATCGCCTTCGGCAACCAGGGCCGAGATCACCAGGCTGGCCGAAGCCCGCAGGTCGGTGGCCATCACTGGCGCGCCCTTGAGCTTCTCGGTACCGGTGACGATGGCCGTGTTGCCTTCGACCTGGATCTTGGCGCCCATGCGGTGCAGTTCGTACACGTGCATGAAGCGGTTTTCGAAGATCGTCTCGATCACCGCACCGGTGCCTTCGGCAATGGCGTTGAGGGAGATGAACTGGGCCTGCATGTCAGTCGGGAACGCCGGGTACGGAGCGGTCCGCACGTTGACGGCCTTTGGCCGCTTGCCGTGCATGTTCACTTCGATCCAGTCTTCGCCGCAGGTGACTTCAGCACCGGCTTCCTTGAGTTTTTCCAGGACGGCTTCGAGGATGGTCGGATCGGTGTCCTTGACCTTGACGCGGCCACCGGTGACGGCAGCAGCCACCAGGTAGGTGCCGGTTTCAATCCGGTCCGGCATCACTTTGTAAGTGGCCGAATGCAGACGCTCGACGCCGTCGATGGTGATGGTGTCGGTGCCAGCACCGCTGATCTTGGCGCCCATGGCGATCAGGAAGTTCGCCAGGTCGACCACTTCAGGCTCGCGCGCGGCGTTTTGCAACACGCTGCGACCCTTGGCCAGTGCCGCCGCCATCATGATGTTCTCGGTACCGGTCACGCTGACGGTATCGAAGAAGAAGTTCGCGCCACGCAAGCCGCCCTCAGGCGCCTTGGCCTTGATGTAGCCGCCTTCGACGTCGATTACCGCACCCATGGCCTCCAGGCCGCGAATGTGCAGGTCCACCGGACGCGAACCGATGGCGCAACCGCCAGGCAGTGCAACTTCAGCCTCACCGAAGCGAGCGACCATCGGACCCAGTACCAGGATCGACGCACGCATGGTTTTCACCAGCTCGTACGGGGCGATCAGGGTCTTGATGGTGCGCGGGTCGATCTCGACGCTGAGCTTCTCGTCGATCACCGGCTCGATACCCATGCGACCGAACAGCTCGATCATCGTGGTGATGTCGTGCAGGTGCGGCAGGTTGGCCACAGTCACCGGACCATCGCACAGCAAGGTTGCGGCCAGGATCGGCAGGGCGGAGTTCTTTGCCCCGGAGATGCGGATTTCGCCATCAAGACGAACGCCGCCGGTAATAATCAGTTTATCCATAAGAATCTCGACGCCCTTGGGCTCAGGTGCGCTCGGCCCAGGCCGCGCTGCTGAAAAATTTCATAGTGACCGCATGGATGCTGCCATCGGCGATCCACGGGTTCAAATGGGCATAGATGCTCTGCTGACGCTTGACTGGGCTTAATGCCGCCAGTTCATCGCTAATCACGTTCAGCTGAAAGTTGCAGCCTTCGCCCTCAACTTCAATGACAGTTCCGGGCAGCTTTCCTTCAAGGAAGCTCTTCACTTCTACGGCCTGCATGCTCAACCTCTATCGGCGCCCTGTGCGCACGGGTCGCACATCATACAAAAAAGCCCCGCACCTGCGAACCCCGCGAAGCAGGACTCTGACGAGTAACGCTGCCCACTTGGGCTTGCTCGCATCTTCGTGGCGAGGGGACTCGCCCCAATGGGAGTAAGCTCCCTCGCCACAGGCGTTCACAGGTTGGGGTCAGGGGTGCACAAGCAGCTCGGTCAGTTCACTGACCTGGGCAATCTCGCGCATGTCTTCGGGCATCCCTCGGATGCTCCACGTTTTACCGGCAGCCTTGGCGTCACGCATGAAGCACAGCAGCAGCGACAAGCCGACACTGCTGGACTTCTCGACGCCTGAGCAATCAATGACCAGCTCGGTGTTCTTGGCGGACTTGATCAGCGCCTGGCCCTGCTTGCGCAAGGCCGGGCCGGTGCGGTAGTCCAGCACGCCGCTGAGCATCAGCTCGCCGGCAGCACCCAGACGAACGGCCGACTCACTCACCGACTCGATCATTGTTCCTGCTTCTCTTTGGCTTCTTCGGTCACTTCCTTGGCCTTGGCGACTTCACCGGCCCAACCATCGATGGTCTTGTTCAGGTCGTTGCCATTGCGCTGCATCGCGTCGGCGAACTGATCGCGGAACAGCTTGCCGATGTTGATGCCATTGATGATCACGTTGCGCACTTTCCACTCGTCGTTGATTTTCTCGAGTGTGTAGGACACAGGGTAGACCGCGCCGTTGCTGCCCTTGACCTGCATGTCGACGCTGGTACGGTTGCCGTTTTCGTCCTTGGCCGGCGAAACGGTGATGCCCTGGTTGTTGTATTCGAGCAAGGCGTTGCCGTAGAACTGCATAAGGCTGCGCTTGAAGTTCTCCTGGAAGCGAGTCATCTGCTCAGGGCTCGCCTTGCGCGAGTACTTGACGGTCATGATGCTCTTGGAGATGCCGTCGGCGTCCACCACCGGGCCGACGATACCGTTCAACGCGTTATAGAACGCGCTCGGATCCTGCTTGTACTTCTCTTTGTTGGCGGCAAGATCGGCCAGCAACCGGGTCGTGGTGTCCTGGATGATTTCGTGGGCCGAAGGCGCAGCCATGGCATTACCCATCAGCGGCAGCGCTGCGAGCAACACCAACAGGCCACGTCGCAAGATAGAGATCATTCAAAAGCTCCTCATTTGGCGTCTTTGCTAACGGTATTGAGCAGGAATTTACCGATCAGGTCCTCGAGCACCAGCGACGACTGCGTATCGTGGATGGTCCCGCCATCCTTGAGCAGGTTGTCTTCCCCGCCCACGCTGATCCCGATGTATTTCTCGCCCAGCAACCCAGCCGTGAGGATAGATGCAGTGGAGTCAGTCGGCAGGTTATCCACGCGCTTTTCCAGCTGCAGCGTCACCCGGCCAGTGAAACTGTCACGATCCAGATCGATTGCCGTGACCTTGCCGATGGTTACACCGGCCATGGTCACCTTGGCTCTGACCGTCAAACCGGCGATATTGTCAAAATAAGCATAAAGTTTATAAGTATCGGTGCTTGCCGTCGGCGCCAGGCCACTGACTCGCAGGGCCAGGAGCAGCAAAGCCAGGATGCCAGCCAGCAAGAAAAGGCCGACACCGATTTCCAGGGTGCGGTTTTGCATCAGAAATCTCCAAACATCAAGGCGGTCAGAATAAAGTCAAGGCCCAGGACCGCCAGCGAGGCGTACACCACGGTCTTGGTTGTGGCACGGCTGATCCCCTCTGACGTGGGCTCACAGTCATAGCCTTGAAACACGGCGATCCAGGTCACCACGAAAGCGAATACGGCACTTTTGATTACGCCGTTGAGCACATCGTCGAGAAAGTCGACGCTGTTCTGCATGTTGGACCAGTAGGAACCTTCATAGACCCCCAGCCAGTCGACGGCTACCCATGAGCCACCCCAGATTCCCACGACGCTGAAAATGATCGCCAGCACCGGCAGGGATATGAAGCCGGCCCACAGGCGCGGGGCAATGATGTACTTGAGTGGGTCGACACCGATCATTTCCAGGCTGGACAACTGCTCGGTGGACTTCATGTTACCGATTTCGGCCGTCAGCGCCGAACCGGCACGCCCGGCGAACAGCAGCGCGGTTACCACGGGCCCGAGTTCGCGCAGCAAAGTCAGCGCAACCATCTGCCCGACCGCCTGCTCCGAACCGTAGCTGGACAAGATACTGAAGCCCTGCAGCGCCAGCACCATGCCGATGAAGATCCCCGAGACCACAATGATCACCAGGGACATCACACCCACCGAGTGCAACTGCTTGACCAGCAGGCCGAAACCGCCACCCGTCGAGTTGCGCCCCAGCAAGGCGTGCATCAAAAACAGCGAGGAACGCCCCAGCACCGCCACCACGTCGATGCCGGAACGGCCGAACAGGCGAATTCTTTCTAACAATGACTTCTTGCGCATCAGCGCTTCCCCAGCAGATCGGTACGGTAATCCGTGGCCGGAAAATGGAACGCCACCGGGCCGTCCGGATCACCTTTCATGAATTGGCGAATGCGCGGGTTGTCCGAGTCCTTCAACTCCTGGGGCGTGCCCTGCCCCAGCACCTGGCCATCACCGACTACATAGATGTAGTCCGCGATACTCGAGGTTTCAGCCAGGTCGTGGGACACCACGATGCTGGTGATGCCCAGCGCATCGTTGAGCAGGCGGATCAGGCGCACAAGCACGCCCATGGCGATCGGGTCCTGCCCGACGAAGGGTTCGTCGTACATGAGGATTTTCGGATCGAGGGCAATCGCCCGCGCCAGCGCGACCCGGCGCTTCATGCCGCCGGACAGCTCGTCCGGCATCAAATCGAGGGCGCCACGCAGCCCGACCGCCTGCAATTTGAGCAGGACGATGTCGCGGATCATCTCTTGCGGCAGGTCGGTATGGACCCGCAGCGGGAACGCCACGTTCTCGAACACGTCGAGATCGGTAAACAGCGCGCCGCTCTGGAACAGCACACCCATGTGCTTGCGCGCATCGAACAGGTCGCTGCGCGACAATTCGGGAAGATTCTGGCCATTGACCCAGACTTCGCCGGCACTGGGACGCAGCTGTGCGCCCATCAGACGCAACAGCGTGGTCTTGCCACACCCGGAAGGCCCCATGATGCCGGTCACCTTGCCGCGCGGAATGCGAATATCGATGTCATTGAAAATGCTGCGCGTCCCTCGCTTGAAGGACAGTCCCTTCAGCTCGACCGCGTAGGCGTTGTCGGCACTCATCTAAACTCCTTGCGATGCAGCCTCACATTCGAATGCCCTGGCCAGCCGACAAACGCCGGGACCGCCGGGCATGCGAACCGGCGGCGAACTATATCACTGCAACAGCGAAGCGCCCAAGGCCCAAGCCCCGCCCGTTAAGCCTGGATTAAGCTAAAAGGTCACATGCTGAGTCGAACCTTGAGCACCGTTCGAACAAAGCATGACGAACTAACGTGAGGGAATTGTTCATTACCGCTATAATCGCCGCCTTTTCATCGGGCTATACGATTTCTGACATGAGCCAATCCAGCGACCTGATTCAATCGGCACAACGTACCATCCGCCTCGAGCTCGAAGCCGTACAAGGCTTGCTGCCCCATATTGACGCTGATTTCGTACGCGCCTGCGAGATGATTCTGGCCAGCAAGGGCCGCGTGGTCGTGGTCGGCATGGGCAAGTCCGGGCACATCGGCAACAAGATCGCCGCCACCCTGGCCAGCACCGGCACCACGGCATTTTTCGTCCATCCGGCCGAAGCCAGCCACGGCGACATGGGCATGATCACCCGGGATGACGTCATCCTGGCCCTGTCCAACTCCGGCTCCACCAACGAGATCATCACCTTGTTGCCCCTGATCAAACGCCTGGGCATCCAGTTGATCAGTGTTACCGGCAACCCGGATTCGCCGCTGGCCAAGGCCGCTGAAGTAAACCTCAACGTCCATGTCGAGCACGAAGCCTGCCCGTTGAACCTGGCGCCAACCTCCTCCACTACCGCAGCCCTGGTCATGGGCGATGCCCTGGCCGTCGCCCTGCTGGAAGCCCGGGGGTTCACCGCTGAGGACTTTGCCTTCTCCCATCCCGGTGGAGCCCTGGGCCGCCGCCTGCTGCTGAAAGTCGAAAACGTGATGCACTCAGGCCAGGAGTTGCCGCAGGTACTGCGTGGCACGCTGCTCAAGGACGCACTCCTAGAGATGACCCGCAAGGGACTGGGCATGACGGTAGTACTCGAAGCCGACGGCACGCTTGCCGGGATCTTTACCGACGGCGACCTGCGTCGCACCCTGGACCGCACCATCGACATCCATAGCGCGACCATCGAGCAAGTCATGACGGCCCACGGCAAGACAGCCCGTGCCGAGATGCTCGCCGCCGAGGCCTTGAAAATCATGGAAGACCACAAGATCAGCGCCCTGGTGGTGGTCGACGATGAAGACCGCCCGGTGGGCGCCCTGAATATGCACGACTTGCTGCGTGCGGGAGTCATGTAAATGAACACAGACCTGTTGCAACGGGGCAAAGCCATCAAGCTGGCGGTGTTCGATGTGGACGGCGTTCTGACCGACGGTCGCCTGTACTTCCTCGAAGACGGCAGCGAGTTCAAGACCTTCAATACCCTCGACGGCCAGGGCATCAAGATGCTGATGGCCGCCGGCGTACAGACCGCTATCATCAGCGGCCGCAAGACCCCGGTGGTCGAGCGGCGCGCGAAGAACCTCGGTATTCCACACCTTTATCAGGGTCGCGAAGACAAACTGGTGGTACTGGACGAACTTTTGGGCCAACTCAACCTAAGCTATGAACAGGTCGCCTACCTCGGTGACGACTTGCCAGACCTGCCAGTGATTCGCCGGGTAGGCCTGGGCATGGCGGTCGCCAACGCCGCGGCTTTCGTACGCGAGCACGCCCACGGCATTACCACGGCACGCGGCGGCGAAGGCGCGGCCCGTGAATTCTGCGAACTGATCCTGCGCGCCCAGGGCCACCTTGAAGCGGCCAACGCCGCGTACCTGTGAGCCATTTATGCTGAGCAAAAAGATTCGCACCATCGTGGTGTTCGCCAGCATCGCGGCGATTTTCGCGGCGGTGGGTTACTGGAACATCAGCCCGGAACGCTTTCTCGACCAACCGGCGGCCACGGTTGAAGAGAATATCGACTGGTACGCAACCAACACGCATACCCTGCAATACCTGCCCGATGGCAAAGTGCAGTATGAGATGACGTCCGACAAGGTCGACCACGTAAAGGCCACCGATATTACGCTGGTGACCAAACCGGACCTGAACATGTTCCGCGGCACCGAGTTTCCGTGGCATGTGCAGAGCCTGCGCGCCGAAGTCAACTCCGGGGGCACCGAAGTGGAGCTGATCGACTCGGTACGCGTAGCCCGAACCGATGAAAAAAATCGTACGACCATCATTACCAGCAGTCGTATGACCGTGTTCCCACAGCAAGAATATGCGCAGACCGAGCAACCCGTTAGAATCGACGGCGCCGGGGGTGTATCGACCGGCACGGGAATGAAAGCGTATTTGAAGGAAAGCAGGATACACCTGCTATCGAACGTAAGAGGACAGTATGAAGCTCGCTAAAACCCTCCCTATTTTGCTCAGTCTGGGCGCAGCACTGGGAAGCGCGAGCGCCTGGGCCCTTCCCAACGATCGCGATCAACCTATCCGCATCCAGGCCGACGACGCGCAACTGGACGACAAGAATGGTGTCGCCACCTATAAGGGTGACGTGATCATCACCCAGGGCTCGATGAAGGTCACTGGCAACACCGTGACCATCACCCGCACCCCGTCCGGCGATATCGACGTGGTGACCTCGGTGGGCAACCTGGCCTACTTCGAACAACTCCAGACCGCGGGCGACACCAAGCCTGTGCAAGGTTACGGGGTGACCATCCAGTATCACGCATCCCAGGACCGTGTCGTGCTGATCGACCGCGCCAAGGTCGTCGACAAGGACAACAACGTGACCCAAGGCGAGAAAATCGTCTACGACACCAACAAAAAGCTGGCCAGCGCCGGTCGTGCCACGGGCAGTAAAGTCACTGAGTCCCGCCCTCGCATCGACATGGTGATCCAGCCGAAAAAGAAAACCGACGAGCAGAAGGCCCAGTAATGGCAACTCTGAAAGCTCAGCACCTGGCCAAGAGCTACAAGAGCCGCCAAGTCGTGCGTGATGTCAGCCTGTCCATCGACAGCGGCCAGATCGTCGGCCTGCTCGGCCCTAACGGCGCGGGCAAGACCACCTGCTTCTACATGATCGTCGGCCTGGTCCAGGCCGACCAGGGCCGTGTGCTGATCGACGACCTGGACGTCAGCCACCAGCCCATGCACGGTCGGGCAAAGGCTGGCATCGGCTATCTGCCACAGGAAGCATCGATCTTCCGCAAGCTGTCGGTAGCCGACAACATCATGGCCATCCTCGAGACCCGCAAGGAACTCGACAAGGCCGGCCGTCGCCAGGAGCTGGAAAGCCTTTTACAGGAGTTCCACATCAGCCACATTCGCGACAACCTGGGCATGAGCCTGTCCGGTGGCGAACGGCGCCGCGTGGAAATCGCCCGCGCCCTGGCCACCTCGCCGAAATTCATCCTGCTCGACGAACCGTTCGCCGGCGTGGACCCGATTTCGGTGGGCGACATCAAGCAGATCATCCACCACCTCAAGGCCAAGGGGATCGGCGTGCTGATCACCGACCACAACGTGCGTGAAACGCTGGATATCTGCGAAACCGCCTACATCGTCAATGACGGCCAGTTGATCGCCGAAGGCGACTCCGCAGCCATCCTGGCCAACGACCTGGTCAAGGAAGTGTATCTGGGCCATGAGTTCCGCCTGTAAGCAAAGAGTCTGGCGAAGCGCCTGGGCGTCGTTTAATTTTATTACGGCGACGCCCTAGGCAAACACTCCAGTTTCAGGCATATAATTTGCTTAAGTTTGGCGCTTCGGCGCCCTTGTAGTGGATGGCGCATGTGCGCCGGCGAATAAGGTGTTAAGCCCCTGCCATGAAACCATCGCTAGTCTTGAGAATGGGCCAGCAGCTGACGATGACACCGCAGCTGCAACAGGCCATCCGCCTGCTCCAATTGTCGACCCTGGACCTGCAACAGGAAATCCAGGAGGCCTTGGAGTCCAATCCGATGCTCGAGCGCCAGGAAGAAGGCGACGACTTCGATAACGCCGACCCGCTGGCCGACAACGCCGAACAGAAAACCAACACCGAAATCCCGGAACCGTCCTACCAGGAAGCCGCCCCGACGGTGGATAACCTCGAGGATGGCGAATGGAACGAACGCATCCCCAACGACCTGCCCGTGGACACAGCCTGGGAAGACGTCTACCAGACCAGCGCCAGCAACCTGCCAAGCAGTGACGACGACGAGTGGGACTTCACCACCCGTACCTCTGCCGGCGAGAGCCTGCAAAGCCACCTGCTGTGGCAGCTGAACCTTGCGCCGATGTCCGACACCGATCGCCTGATCGCCGTGACCCTGATCGACTGCATCAACAACCAGGGCTACCTGGACGAGACCCTCGAAGAAATCCTCGAAGCCTTCGACCCCGAACTGGATATCGAGCTGGACGAAATCGAAGCCGTCCTGCACCGCATCCAGCAATTCGAACCGGCCGGTATCGGTGCCCGCAACCTGGGTGAATGCCTGCTGCTGCAGCTGCGCCAACTGCCCGCCAAGACGCCTTGGCTGACCGAAGCCAAGCGACTGGTCACCGACTACATCGACCTGTTGGGCGGTCGCGACTACAGCCAGCTGATGCGCCGCATGAAGCTCAAGGAAGATGAACTGCGCCAGGTCATCGAACTGGTCCAGAGCCTCAACCCGCGCCCGGGCTCGCAAATTGAGTCCACCGAACCCGAATACGTAGTCCCGGACGTGATCGTGCGCAAGCACAACGATCGCTGGCTGGTGGAGCTCAACCAGGAATCGGTGCCCAAGCTGCGGGTCAATGCCCAATACGCCGGCTTCGTCAGGCGCGCCGACACCAGCGCCGACAACACCTTCATGCGCAACCAGTTGCAGGAAGCGCGCTGGTTCATCAAGAGCCTGCAAAGCCGCAACGAAACCCTGATGAAAGTCGCCACCCAGATCGTCGAGCACCAGCGCGGCTTCCTGGAGTACGGCGACGAAGCGATGAAGCCGTTGGTCCTGCATGACATCGCCGAGGCGGTAGGCATGCACGAGTCGACGATTTCCCGGGTAACCACCCAGAAATTCATGCATACCCCCCGGGGTATCTATGAATTGAAATATTTTTTCTCCAGCCACGTCAGCACCTCCGAAGGCGGCGAATGCTCATCCACGGCCATCCGCGCGATCATCAAAAAACTGGTGGCTGCGGAAAATCAGAAAAAGCCGTTGAGTGACAGCAAGATCGCTGGTTTACTGGAGGCACAAGGCATTCAGGTGGCCCGCCGTACCGTCGCCAAATACCGCGAATCCCTCGGGATCGCACCTTCGAGCGAACGCAAGCGGTTGATGTAAAGGGCCACGCCACAGCGTTCCAGTGGCAGGCATTTCTGCCTGCCGCTTTATGCACTGGCAACGAAGGAGAAGCTGTATGCAAGTCAACATCAGTGGACACCAACTGGAAGTGACCGAACCTCTGCGCACCTACATCGGCGAAAAACTCGAACGATTGGAGAGGCATTTCGACAAGATCACCAACGTGCAAGTGACGATGAACGTCGAAAAGCTGCTGCAGAAAATCGAAGCCACGCTGCATATCCCCGGCGGAGAAGTGGTTGCCAACGCGGAGCATTCAGACATGTATGCCGCAATTGACCTGCTGACCGACAAGCTGGATCGCCAACTTAAAAAGCATAAGGAAAAGACCCAGAGCCTCCTCCAGGGCGCAACCGGTCGTTAACCCCCCCAATCCATGATCCGACTAGAATCCATCCTGACCCCCGGCCGTTCCTTGGTGAACGCGCCGGGTGGCAGTAAAAAGAAAGCCCTCGAACAAATCGCCAACCTGATCCACCGCGAAGTGCCGGATCTGGAAATGCAGGACGTCTTCGAGGCCCTGGTTGCCCGTGAAAAACTCGGTTCTACCGGTTTTGGCAACGGCATCGCCATTCCCCACTGCCGCCTCAAGGGTTGTAGTGCGCCCATCAGCGCCCTGTTGCACCTTGAAGCCCCCATAGATTTCGACGCCATCGACGGCGCCCCGGTCGACCTGCTGTTTGTACTGCTGGTCCCGGAAGCGGCGACCGATGCGCATCTTGAGCTGCTGCGCCAGATCGCCAGCATGCTGGACCGCAAGGAAGTTCGCGAAAAACTGCGCAGCGCACCGAGCAACGAAGCCTTGTATCAGGTTGTCCTGGACGAGCAGAACGGTCATTAAACATGCGCATGATCATCGTCAGTGGCCGCTCCGGCTCCGGTAAAAGCACGGCGCTCAATGTCCTTGAGGACAGCGGCTACTATTGCATCGACAACCTGCCGGCCGGCCTGCTGCCAGAGCTGGCCGAGCGTGCATTGATCCACACCGAACTGGCGCAGCCACTGGTGGCGGTGTCCATTGATGCACGCAACCTGCCGAGCCATCTGTCGCGCTTTCCTGAACTGCTCGAGGAAGTGCGCAGCCGGCATATCCAGTGCGATGTGCTGTACCTGGATGCCGATGAAGAGACGTTGCTCAAGCGTTTTTCCGAGACCCGCCGACGCCACCCGCTGAGCAACGCCAGCCGTTCCCTGGCCGAAGCCATCCAAGACGAAAGCCAACTGCTGAGCCCGATCGCCGACTTGGCGGACCTGAAGGTCAACACCACGCACCTGAACCTGTATCAGCTACGCGACACCATCAAGTTGCGCCTGCTGAACCAGCCGGAGCCAGGCACGGCGTTCCTGGTGGAGTCGTTTGGCTTCAAGCGTGGCATGCCGGTAGACGCCGACCTGGTGTTCGACGTGCGCTGCCTGCCCAACCCTTACTGGAAACCGGAATTGCGTGAGCAGTCCGGGCTTGACCAGCCAGTGGTCGACTACCTGGCCGCCCAGCCGGATGTCGAGGAAATGTTCCAGGATATCTCCACCTACCTGCTCAAATGGCTGCCCCGCTTTGCCGCGAGCAACCGTGCCTACGTCACGATCGCCATCGGCTGCACCGGTGGCCATCACCGCTCTGTCTACCTGACCGAACGCCTGGGTCAGCTCCTGCAACAGTCCCTGAAGAACGTCCAGGTTCGCCACCGCGACCTCAGCTAAAGGATTCACATCGCGATGCCTGCTCTGGAAATCGAAATCATCAACAAGCTGGGATTGCATGCCCGCGCGTCGGCCAAGTTCGTTGGGATTGCCGGCCAATTCAAGGACACCACCATCCGGGTCGGGCGCACGCCTGAGTCCACGATCGACGGTAAAAGTATCATGGCGATGATGATGCTCGCCGCCGGCAAGGGCACCAGGATCCACCTGGAAACTGAAGGGGAACAGGCGCAAGAGGCATTGGATGCGTTGGTGGCGCTGATCAACAACTATTTCGACGAAGGCGAGTAACTGGCCCAGGCTCAAGGCGGACTCATTGTGGCGAGGTTTTTTGTGGGAGCAAAGCTTGCTCGCGATGAACGATAACTCGGCCAACCTGCACAATCGCAGCGCCTGCATCGCGGGCAAGCCTTGCTTCCACAGATCCCCTCTCCACAGATAAATCACATCACCACAGGCGGCTGTGTTCGCGCCCCGTCATTTGTCACGCCAACGCCGTATCCATCACCATCATCAAGCAAAACCCCACCAGCAACCCCAAACTCGCCAGCTTGTCATGACCATTGCGACGCGATTCGGGAATGACCTCGTGAGTCACCACCAACAGCATCGCCCCGGCCGCCAGCGCCAGGCCCAGGGGCAACAGCATCTCGGCCAGGCTGACCAGCCAGGCGCACAACAGCGCGAACAGCGGCTCGACCAACCCGGACGCGGCGCCAATCATAAAGGCCTTGATCCGCGACATCCCCGCTGCGGCCAGTACCAGTGCGATCACCAGTCCCTCAGGCACATCCTGCAAAGCGATGCCCATCGCCAGGCTGTCGGCATCGGGCATGCCGCCGCCCGCCGACACGCCGACGGCCATCCCTTCGGGGATGTTGTGAGCCACAATGGCAAACACAAACAACCAGATCCTCGGTGCAATGATCGGACGTCCCGGCGCCGCCACCAGCCGCTCGGGACTGGCTGACACCTTGCGATCCACCAGATATAGCCCGAATGCCCCCAGCAGGATACCGAAGCTGATCAGCCCGCTGGCAGCCCAAGGTGTAAGCCCCAGCTGTTCGGCCGCGGTAATGCCCGGCACGATCAGCGAAAATGCCGTAGCGGCCAGCATCACGCCTGCGCCGAAGCCCAGCAGCGAATCGCTCACGGCCTGGGGCATGCGCCGGATGACCAACACCGGCACGGCGCCCAACGCCGTACCCAAGGCGCAAAGGCTCCCGCCCTGCAGCGCACGCAACAGTTTCGGCTCCAGGTCCAGCCACGCCAGGCCCTGAGCCACCAACAATGTCATCCCGGCCAACAGCAACAGCGATCCCAAGGCATAGCGAAACAGCCGCCCACTTCCTATCGCCAGTGTTTCAGTATCCATAGTCAGCCTTGGATGGTTTTTATAGAGGATTCAAGGCCAGCGCAGCCTGATAGCGGCGCGCGACTTCAGGCCAGTTGATCACGTTATAGAATGCGTTGATGTATTCGGGCCGACGGTTCTGGTACAGCAGGTAATACGCGTGCTCCCACACGTCGAGGCCAAGAATCGGCGTATTGCCGTTCATCAACGGGCTGTCCTGATTACCGCTGCTCTCCACCACCAGCGTTTTTTGCGCGGTCACGCTCAACCAGGCCCAGCCACTGCCGAAACGGGTCAGTGCCGCTTTGGTGAAGGCTTCCTTGAACTGTTCCAGACCACCTAGTTGCGCCTCGATCGCCGCCGCCAGGACACCATCAGGTTGACCGCCGCCCAGGGGTGACATGACCTCCCAGAACAACGAATGGTTGGCATGCCCACCACCTTGGTTGATGACGGCGGCCCTCAGGCCTTGCGGCAATTGCTCCACGCTGGACAGCAGTTTTTCGACCGGCCATTCGGCGTATTCAGTGCCTTGTACTGCGGCGTTGAGGTTGTTGATGTAAGTCTGGTGATGCTTGGTGTAGTGGATCTCCATGGTTTGCGCATCGATGTGCGGCTCCAGGGCGTCGTAGGCGTAGGGCAATGCAGGCAAGGTGAAAGCCATTCTCAATGAACTCCATAATGAAGAGGGGCATTGCTCGGCCGCGGCGAAGCGGCGTTGCAGTGCAACAAGCGTTGGGTGCGTGGGTACTCACCGTGCTCGCTGATGAAACTCAGCAGTTCGACATAGGTCTTGTGGCTCTGGCGCATCGCCGCCGCACGCAACGCCGGCGCCTGGCGCTCGTCCTGCATCGTCTGCAGCAACCTCTGATGGATGGCACACAGATACTCGGCGCTCTCCTCCGGCTGGTTCAGCCGCAAGTGCAGATCCGCCAGGTTGTGATGAGAAACGACGCAGGCGGCCACCGCCTCATCGGCGTCTGGCCAACGCTCAAATAGCACTTGGGCCAGGGCCAGCGCTTGCAGATAACCTTCGCGAGCGTCCACCAGCTCGCCGAGCATGAAGCAGCGATTGGCCCGTTCGATCGTGCGTTTCCAATGTTCCATGGTGATTCCTCCACAGAGGTGTCGGGTTACACACCGCCAGCGGTGAGCTTTTCCGGGTCCAGCAGGATCTCCAGTTCGCCGCGCGTCAGATCGGTGTGTTCCAAGGCGACATCAATGACCGGCCGGCCTTGCTGATAAGCCTTCTTGGCGATTTCAGCGGCCTTCTGGTAACCGATGATCGGGTTCAGTGCGGTGACCAGGATCGGGTTGCGCGACAGCGCTTCCTTGAGCCTGGCTTCGTTGACCTTGAACGTGGCGATGGCCTTGTCGGCCAGCAAGCGGCTGGCGGTGGACATCAAGGCGATACTGCTCAGCAGATTCTGGGCGATGATCGGCAGCATGACGTTCAATTCGAAGTTGCCCGATTGACCGGCAATGGTGATCACCGTGTCATTGCCGATCACCTGGGCCGCCACCATCGCAGTGGCTTCGGGAATGACCGGGTTGACCTTGCCGGGCATGATCGAGGAACCCGGCTGCAGGCCTTCGAGTTCGATTTCTCCCAGGCCTGCCAGCGGCCCGGAATTCATCCAGCGCAGGTCGTTGGCGATTTTCATCAGCGACACCGCCGTGGTCTTGAGCTGTCCGGAAACCGCCACGGCGGTGTCCTGGGAGCCGATCAGCGCGAACAGATTCTTGCCCGGGGTAAATTGCACTTGGGTCAGTTGCGTCAGTTGTTGGCTGAACAACTCGGCAAAGCGGGGATGGGCGTTGACCCCTGTGCCGACTGCCGTACCGCCCTGGGCCAGGGCTTGCAGGCTCGGCAGCAAGTCCTGCAAGTGACCGATATTGGCTTTGAGTTGCTGCGCCCATCCATTGAGCACCTGGCTCAAGCGCACCGGCATGGCATCCATCAAATGGGTGCGACCGGTCTTGATGAACGGGTGAACCTCTTCGGCCTTGCGCTCGATCACCTGCACCAGGTGCAGCAGCGCCGGCAGCAACTGCTCATGCAAGGCCAGTGCAGCGCTGACATGAATGCTGGTGGGAATGATGTCGTTGCTGCTCTGACCGCAGTTAACGTGATCGTTCGGGTTGACCGTCTCTCCCAGCAGACGACTGGCCAGGGTAGCGATCACTTCATTGGCGTTCATGTTGGAGCTGGTGCCGGAGCCGGTCTGGAAGATATCCACCGGAAAATGCTCCATGAACTGGCCTTCGAGCAGCCCCTGGGCCGCGTCGACGATGGCCTTGCCCTGGGCCGCGCTGATTTGCCCAAGCTCTACGTTGGCCCGGGCGGCAGCGGCCTTGGCCAGGATCAGCGCGCGAATGAACTGCGCTGGCATGCGCTGGCCACTGACCGGGAAGTTATCCACAGCACGCTGGGTCTGCGCGCCGTAAAGGGCGTCCACCGGGACTTGAAGTTCGCCCATGCTGTCGCGTTCGATACGGGTATTACTCATCGGGAGTTCCTTGCACCAGTTCAATAAGAGGAATCGACGGCTCCAGGGCGCAGGTCGCCAACGCCCAGGCATGGCTCTGCCAGCGCTTGAGGCGGCAGCGGCACAGTGCTTGTCGTTCGAGGTCGCGCAATGGGCGCCAGGCCTGGTCGAGGCAGAGCGTGCGCCAGTGCCAGGGCAACGCGACATCCGAGGCGGTGTCGAGCAGTAAGCGAAAGGTCGTTTCGCAAATCATCCACGGCGAAGTGGCGGTGCAGCAGGCCAGGTAGCGGCCCTCGGCCAGGTAATGCTCGATCAGCCGCGGCTCGTCGGGGCTCATCGCGCAGCGAATCTGGCGGCTCATCCAACGCCAGCTTTCAAGGTAGGGTTGCTCGTGCAGGGCAGAACTCATGACCGGGGCTCATTCGGCAAATGAGATTCATTATTAGATGATAATAAGAAGCAACACAACAGCGAGGCCACACAAATTCATCGTGGCGAGGGAGCAAGCGCCCTCCCAACAAGGTTTCTGCGGGCACAAAAAAGGCGCGCCATCCAAACGAATGACGCGCCTTTTTTACGCGATGAGCGTTAGCTCCCCGCCACCGTCATCCGCTCGATCAACACCGAGCCGGTGCGGATGTTGCTGCGCAGCTCCAGGTCGTTACCCACGGCCACGATCTGCTTGAACATGTCGCGCATGTTACCGGCGATGGTCACTTCCTGGACCGCAAATTGAATCTCGCCGTTCTCGACCCAGAACCCCGCCGCACCACGGGAGTAATCCCCGGTGACCATGTTCAGGCCATGGCCCATCAGTTCGGTCACCAGCAAGCCGCGGCCCATGCGTCGCAGCAGGGCGGCCTGGTCTTCTTCGCCATGGGTGACGAACAAATTGTGCACGCCGCCAGCATTGGCGGTGCTCGGCATGCCGAGCTTGCGACCCGAATAGGTGCCGAGGATATAGGACACCAGTTCACCGTTTTCCACGAACGGCTTGGCGTAGGTCGCCAGGCCATCGCCGTCGAACGCCGAACTGCCCATGGCTTGCATCAGGTGCGGACGTTCATCGATGGTCATCCATTCCGGGAACAGTTTCTGGCCCAGCGCCCCTTCGAGAAACGACGACTTGCGGTACAGGTTGCCGCCGGACACCGCCGACAGGAAGCTGCCAAACAAACCACCGGCCAGCTCGGCAGAAAACAGCACCGGCACTTCACAAGTCGGCACTGGCCGTGCGCCCAAGCGGCTGGCCGCCCGTTGCGCAGCTTTCTGGCCGATGCTCACCGGGTCAGCCAACAGCGTGCCCTGGCGGCTCACGTCGTACCAGTAATCGCGCTGCATCTGCCCGTTGGCTTCGGCGATCATCACGCAACTGAGGCTGTGACGGGTCGATGCATAACCGCCGATGAAACCGTGGCTGTTACCGTAGACCCGGCAGCCCTGGTGGGTATTGAGCGTCGTGCCGTCGGCATTCTTGATCCGCGGGTCGGCATCGAACGCCGCCGCTTCGCAACGCAGTGCCTGCTCGATGGCCTGTTCAGGGGTGATGTCCCAGGCGTGGAACAAGTCGAAGTCCCGCAACTCCTTGCACATCAGCGCAGCATCGGCCAGGCCCGAGGCCTCGTCTTCGGAGGTGTGCTTGGCAATCGCCAGTGCGGCGGCGACGGTTTCGCGAATGGCGTCCGGGCCACTGGCCGAAGTGCTGGCCGAGCCCTTACGCTGGCCCACGTACAAGGTGATGCCAAAGCCCTGGTCGCGGTTGAATTCGACGGTTTCCACCTCGCGCTGGCGCACCGAGGTCGACAGGCCCTGCTCCAGCGACACCGCCACCTCACAGGCGCTGGCCCCCTGTCGCTTGGCCTCGGCAAGGATCTGCTCGACTTGTTCCTGCAGTGCCGGCAATGCTTGCGGGCCGACGCTCTGAACTGCACTCATGGTGTTCTCCACTCAAATTCTGCTTTCGGTGATGGCCTTCGAGCGACCGGGCCGGACAAGCGGCCCCCGACTGGTTATCATGGCGGCGTTTCTTTGCGGACTGCCACCATGGTTGATTCTTACGACGACTCCCTCTACGAGGGTGAAAAAAGCAAATCCCAGGTCAAACGCGAGCTGCATGCTCTGGTTGACCTCGGCGAGCGCCTGACAACACTCAAGCCTGACTTGCTGGCCAAACTGCCCCTGACCGACGCCTTGCGCCGGGCCCTGGCCGATGCGCCCAAGCACACCGCGAATATCGCGCGTAAACGGCACCTGCAATTCATCGGCAAACTGATGCGCGACCAGGACACTGACGCCATCTTGACTCTGCTCGATCAACTCGATGCCTCCACCCGGCAGTACAACGAACGCTTCCATAACCTGGAGCGCTGGCGCGATCGCTTGATCGCAGGCGATGACGGTGTGCTGGAAAAATTCGTCATCGACTACCCGGACGCTGATCGCCAGCAACTGCGCTCCCTGATCCGTCAGGCCCAGCACGAGTTGGCGCAAAACAAGCCACCGGCCTCGAGCCGTAAAATCTTCAAGTACATCCGTGAGCTGGACGAGACTCAACGCGGCCTGCGCTGAGTAACGCCCGCGGGTGGAGGCCCTGCACTCCACCCGACGCTCCCGTCATGCGCCCGTGCCGCCCACGGTAATCGCATCGATCTTCAGGGTCGGTTGGCCCACGCCCACTGGCACCGATTGCCCGTCCTTGCCGCACGTCCCCACGCCACTGTCCAGGGCCAGGTCGTTACCGACCATCGACACCTTGCTCATCGCCTCCGGCCCGTTGCCGATCAGGGTCGCGCCCTTGACCGGTGCGGTGATCTTGCCGTCTTCGATCAGGTAGGCCTCGCTGGTGGAGAAGACGAATTTGCCGCTGGTGATGTCCACCTGGCCGCCGCCGAGGTTGGCGCAATAGATGCCTTTTTTTACCGAGGCAATGATTTCCGCCGGATCACTTTGGCCACCCAACATGTAGGTGTTGGTCATGCGCGGCATCGGCAGGTGCGCATAAGACTCGCGACGACCGTTGCCGGTGCGGGCCACACCCATCAGCCGGGCGTTGAGTTTGTCTTGCATGTAGCCCTTGAGTACGCCGTTTTCAATCAGCGTGGTGCACTCGGTCGGCGTGCCTTCGTCGTCGACGCTCAGGGATCCGCGACGTCCGGCCAGGGTGCCATCATCGACGATGGTGCAGAGTTTCGAGGCAACCATTTCGCCCATGCGCCCGCTGTAGGCTGAACTGCCCTTGCGGTTGAAATCGCCTTCCAGACCGTGGCCCACCGCTTCGTGCAGCAGCACGCCGGACCAGCCGGAACCGAGCACCACTGGCAACGTGCCAGCCGGGGCTGGGATCGCTTCCAGGTTGACCAGCGCCTGGCGCAACGCTTCGCGGGCGTAACCCATGGCGCGATCTTCGCTGAGGAAATAACGGTAATCGGTGCGCCCACCGCCGCCATGGCCACCGCGCTCACGGCGACCATTCTGCTCGACGATCACGCTGACGTTGAACCGCACCAATGGCCGCACGTCCGCCGCCAGGCCACCGTCGGTGGAGGCCACCAGGATCCGTTCCCAGACCCCGGCCATGCTCACCGTGACTTGCTGGATACGCGGGTCCAGAGCGCGGGTGGCAACGTCAATGCGCTTGAGCAGCTCGACTTTTTCGGCGCGGCTCATGACTTCCAACGGGTTGTCCGGCGCATACAGCTGCGCCACGTCCTGGCTGCTGAACGCCTGGACCGTGCCGTTCTGCCCGGCCCGGGAGATCGAGCGGGCGGCACGGGCAGCGGCGCCGAGGGCCTCGAGGGTAATCGCGTTACTGTAGGCGAAGCCGGTTTTTTCCCCGGATTGGGCCCGCACGCCCACGCCTTGATCAAGGTTGAAACTGCCTTCCTTGACGATGCCGTCTTCCAGCGACCAGGACTCGGAGATCTGCCCCTGGAAATACAGGTCGGCGGCATCGATGCCCGGGCCGGCCAGGTCGCCCAGCACGCCTTGCAGGCTATCCAGGGTTACGCCACCGGGGGCTAAAAGGTGTTCACTGACTGAGGACAACAACCCGCTCATATGTTTTACGCCTTGAATTCGTCGTCTTGAACAGGCCGCTGTCGAGCGCCCTGCGAGAAAAAGCGCCGATGGCTGGCCACCGGCATGCGCGCCCTGATGGACGCCTGTTCGCTGCTGTCGCGTTCGGCCAGCAGCACGGCCTCGCCTTGATCCTGTTGCGCCAGCACACGGCCCCATGGGTCGACAATCGCGGCATGGCCAAAAGTTTCCCGTGGCCCCGGATGCACGCCACCCTGGGCGGCCGCCAGCACATAGCACTGGGTCTCGATGGCCCGGGCGCGGATCAGCACTTCCCAATGGGCCGCGCCGGTCACCGCGGTGAACGCCGAGGGCGCCGTGATCAGCTCGGCCCCGGCAGCCCGCAACTCGCTATAGAGCTCCGGGAAACGCAAGTCATAGCAAACCGTCAGGCCAACCCGGCCCACCGGTGTATCGGCGACCACTACATTGCCGCCATAAGCATAGTCATCAGACTCACGATAGCGCCCGCGGTTGTCCGCCACGTCCACGTCGAACAGGTGCAGCTTGTCGTAGCGCGCGACGATCTGGCCCTGATCGTCGACCAGCAACGAACAGGCATGGGACCTGGCCTCGGGCTGGTCCACCGGTGGCAACGGCAACGTACCAGCCACAATCCATAACTTGAGGTCGCGAGCGGCCTGTTTCAACCAGGGCAGGATCGGTCCCTGACCAAAGGCTTCGGCACGACCAATGTCGGCGATGTCCCGTCGTCCCATGGCCGCGAAGTTCTCTGGCAGCACCGCCAGCCGTGCACCACCAGCGGCAGCCTGCTCCAGCAGCACCCGGGCACGGGCCAGGTTGGCGAGCACATCGCTCTGGCTGACCATTTGAATCACTGCGACTGGCATGGTGCTTCCCTCACTTTTGCATAGTTCCCTGTGGGAGCGGGCTTGCTCGCGAAAGCGGTGTGTCTGTCACATCAATATTGAAAGTGCCGACGCTTTCGCGAGCAAGCCCGCTCCCACAAAAGGGATACCCATTCGTCCATTAGAACGGCTTATCGAAGGTAATCTTCGGCTCTTTCCACGGGCCCTTGACGTCGTATCTTACGCTGGCGAAGCGCGCCACGCGGTCGCCGATCAGTTTGTCGATCAAAAACAGCGCGCCACCCACCGCCGGAGCGCCGACGATCAGCGCGGCAATCGGCAGGTTGTTGGTCACCGGGAGCGTCACCAGCAGCTTGGCGTCGACCCGGTCGGCCACCATGTCCAGCGTTCCGTTGAGCTCCAGGTTGCTGGAAGGCCCTGTCAGGGTAATGGGCTCACGGGTCACGTACACACCGTCGCTCGCCACCAGCAGCCCCTTGACCCGGTCGTAGCTCAGGCCCTTGCCGAACAGGTCGGAGAAGTCCAGGCGCAAGCGCCGGCCGATGGAGTTGAAATTCAGCAGGCCGAATACCCGCAATGCCTGGGCGCTGCCTTCGACCTCGACGAACTGGCCCTTGCTCAGCGACGCATCGAGACTGCCGGAAAAACGCTTGGTCGCGACCCACGCCGGCGAACCTGGCCAGCGACCATCGACGTCCAGGTGGAACGACTGGCTGGTGACGCTCGGTGCAAAGCCCCAGCCCTTGAGCACATCAGCCAGGTTCTTGCCGCCAATGCGGCCCTTGTACCAACTGCTGGTCGCACCGGGCGCACCTTCCCAGGCACCGTTGCCCTTCAACACCATGCCCTTGAGGCCCATATCCAGATTATTCAGCGCGATGCCTTTGCCGGTCGGGCGCACCTTCAACGACCAGGCACCGATCAGGTCCGGGCCCTGGAACAACTGGTCGATGGCGACATCCATCGCCGGAATGGCAGTGGGGTCGACCGAAGCCAGCGGGTCCGGGGCGTTTTCGTCGGCCTGCACCGTCGGGTCCACGGCCGGCAGGCGTACATAGTCAAGCTTGATACCAATCGGGGCGGCTTTCGCGTCTGGCAGGCTGACGCTACCCTTGGCCTGCTGGCTGTCGAGCCGCAGGCCCCAGGCGTCCGGCTTACGATCAAGCTGAACCGAAGCCTGGTCCAGGGTCGTGCCCATGGCCGTGAGCTTGCCGATCTTCAGATCAGCACCGCTGAGCAACTGCTTGGCGCTGCTGCCCGGGTCCTGGCCGGCGTACTTGCTCACCAACTTCTGCCACGGGCTGACGTCCAGCTCCGACAGTGTCCCGCGCAGTCGCAGCCCCTTGGTCCCTGGCAGGACAGCATCGCCGCTCCCCAGCAACAGCTCGCCGCGACCGTCGGCCAGTTTTCCGCTCGGGGCTGCGTAGGTGAAGCTGGCCAGGTCGCCATAATCGACCCAGTAACGCCGCTCCGGCCCTTGCAAGGTCATGCGAAACACCGTGTCACGCCCGGCATCGGCGGTCATGCCGAAGGGCGCTGGCAGGTCCAGCGCCACGCCCTTGAGGCTGGACTTGACCGATAACTGGCTGTCGGCGCCGTCAAGGATCACCTGCAACTGATACGGCACCACCCCGGATACCGGCAGCGGCTGGGTGACGTTCAACCAACTGGTGAGTGTTTTGATCTCTACCTGCCCGGACGCCGCGACCCGCGTGTTGAGCGCACCGGCGCGGCCCTCGGCGAAAATCTGCGCCGTCACCGGGCGGTCGAAGGCCCGGGCGCTGATGCCCTTGCCGCTCAACCCTTTGTTGCTGTCGAAACGGAAGTCGCCTTTGAGCTGGGTCAGTTCCAGCGCCGGCTCACTGAGTTTGAGCCGGGCCTGGTCGGTGGCAAAGTCCACCAGGATCTTCGGCTGCTCGCCTTTGACCAGCGGAATATCGAGTTTCACGTTGCCTTGCAACGCGCCCTCGCCCTCCCAGCCGGCGAACGTCTCGGCGGTGCCAATCGGTGCCGTCTGGAGAATCTTCAGTCCGTCGCCCAATCCTCCGGCGAACCCGCCGTCCAGTAGCAGGTGGGAACTCTGCCCACTGGGTACATGGGGAATATTCACCGAGACATCCTTGACCTGGGTCTCCAGCAGTTGCCCCTGGCTGGCATAGATGCGCACGCCGCTGTCTTCGACGAAGACATCGCCGCTGACCTTGCTGACCGACGGCCAGCCCGGCTGGAACGCCAGTTCGGCGTCATGCACCTTGAAAAACAGACTGATACTGCGAGCCGCGTCCTCGGCACCTTTATTCAGCGAGCCTTGGTACTGGAAAAAACCCTCATCCACCGCGCCTTTGACGATTGCCGTGCGCAGCCACTCATCCAGCGCCGGGCTCAGGACCGCGGGCAAGTACTTGGCGGTGTAGCGGCCGTCGCCATCCACCAGGCCGACCCGCAGGTCCATGTAGTCTTCCTGGCTGTGGTCGAAATGCAGGCGGATCAGGAAATCGCCGGCAATCCGGCCCTCCTCCCCCAGCACCTTCAAGTACGGGGCGATCAGGGTGAAGCCTTGCTTGTCCAGCTTCCAGGTCAGCCGGGCATTGGCCTGCAGGTATTGCCAGGGTTTGGCGAAGATCGGGTCCAGGTGCAGGGAAAAATCCTTGCTGTCCATGCGCAGCTCGCCGCCGCCGAGGTCGCCACTCAGGCTCCCCGATACATTGCGTGCCGCGGGGGCGCCGCGGTAGGCGTCGAAACCCACCGTGTCCAGATTCGTGGCGAAACTGATTTTTTGATCACCGCTGTTCTGCGGTCGGTAATCCACCAGTACGTTGCGCAGGCCGCCGGTGACCTTGAGCCGGTCGATGGTCGTCGCGACGCCTTCAGGCAGTGGCGCCAGGGCATGCAGCAATGGGGTCAGCGGCGCCAGGTCAAGGCGATCGGCTTGCAAGTGCCAAAGTTCTTCGGTCTTTTCAGTGGCGCTGCTCTGTTGCAGCTGCAGGCGTGATTCCCAGCGGGTTTCGCCCAGGTTCATCGCCAGGGAATCGAAGGTTGCGGTAAATCCCTGGCTGCCACGCTGGAAATAGCCATTGAGGGCCAGGTTGTGGATCTGCACCGGCTTGCGCTCGGCGTAGGCACCCTGGATGTCAGGGGCGTCCAAGCGCATGGCCGCGCTTTGCAGCGTACCGTCACCCCAGCTCAGCCAGAACTCGCCACCGGCCTTGATCCGGGAAAAATTCCATTGCCGGGTCAGGCGTTTCGGCAGCCATTTGGACCAGTCGCTTTGCGGCAGGCTCAGGTAAGCGTCGGCCTGGCCGTTCTTCCAATCGCTGGCGCGGATGCGGGTGCGCAGGTTGATCGCCACGGGCTGGCCGTCGGGCAGGGTCAGGCGCGCGTCCAGGCGCTGGCGGGTGGCGCCGGTGCGCAAGCTCAAGCCGACGTAGGTCAGGGTCAACGGTGCTTGTTCAAGGGGTTGCAAGGTCACTTGGCTATCGAGCAGCGACAGCTTGGAAACCACCTGCATGCGATCGAGCAGTTGCTGCGGATCGAGGGGCTGATCATCCTTCACCGGCAGGCCTTCCAAGGCCCACTTGCCGTCGACGTCCTCCTTGAGGCTGATCTTCAGGCCGCTGAGCTCCAGGTGAGCAATACGCACCTGACGCGCCAGCAGGCTGCCCCACAAGTCCGGCACGGCCCGCACCTGATCCAGGTGCAAGGCATTGGCGCCCTCGCCGACCACCACGTCGCGCGCCGCCAGGATCGGCGCCAAAGCGCTCCAGCTACCTTCGACGCTGCCGATGTGCACGGGCAGGCCCAGCGCTTGGCCGGCCCGGGCCTGGACCTCGGCACGATATTCGGCCACCAGTGGGACCAACTCCCGACCGAGGCTGACATATAAGGCCAGCAGCACCAGAAGGAGCGCACACAGGCCCAGCCCCCAGCGGGTCAGCGCGGCCAAAATACGAGTCAAACGCTCCATGTCAGTGGGCTCCCTTGGCAAAGCCGGTCAAATCTGCGGGCCCGCCGCTTCCCAGGCCCTTCAGAGCAACACCACGTCGTATTGTTCCTGGGAATACATGGTTTCCACCTGAAAACGAATCGTACGGCCGATAAAAGCTTCCAGTTCGGCGACATTGCCCGACTCTTCATCGAGCAGGCGATCCACCACTTTCTGGTTGGCCAACACTCTATAGCCGGTGGCCTGGTAGGCGCGCGCTTCCCGGAGAATTTCCCGGAAGATTTCGTAACACACGGTTTCCGGGGTCTTGAGTTTGCCCCGGCCCTGGCAACTGCTGCACGGCTCGCACAGCACCTGCTCAAGGCTTTCGCGGGTGCGCTTGCGGGTCATCTGCACCAGGCCCAGCTCGGTGATGCCGATGATGTTGGTCTTGGCGTGGTCACGTTCGAGTTGTTTTTCCAGGGTCCGCAACACTTGGCGCTGGTGCTCTTCATGCTCCATGTCGATGAAGTCGATGATGATGATCCCGCCCAGGTTGCGCAGGCGCAATTGGCGGGCGATGGCGGTGGCCGCCTCCAGGTTGGTCTTGAAGATGGTTTCTTCGAGGTTGCGATGGCCGACGAACGCCCCGGTATTGACGTCGATAGTGCTCATGGCCTCGGCCGGATCAACCACCAGGTAACCGCCAGATTTGAGCGGCACCTTGCGTTCAAGGGCCTTCTGGATTTCATCCTCGACGCCGTACAGGTCGAAAATCGGCCGCTCGCCAGGGTAATGCTCAAGGCGATCGGCAATTTCCGGCATCAGCTCGGCGACAAACTGGGTGGTTTTCTGGAAGGTTTCCCGGGAGTCGATGCGGATCTTTTCGATCTTGGGGCTGACCAGGTCCCGTAGCGTACGCAGCGCCAGGCCCAGGTCTTCATAGATCACGCTGGGGGTAGCGATGGTCTTGATCTGCGCGGCGATCTGGTCCCAGAGCCTTCGCAGGTAGCGGATGTCCATGAGGATTTCATCGGCCCCGGCCCCTTCGGCGGCGGTACGCAGGATGAAACCACCGGCTTCCTTGATGCCTTCTTTTTCCACGCAGTCGCTGACCACCTGCTTGAGGCGCTCGCGCTCGGCTTCGTCTTCGATCTTCAGGGAAATGCCGACGTGGGCGGTACGCGGCATGTACACCAGGTAGCGCGACGGAATCGACAGCTGGGTGGTCAGGCGCGCGCCCTTGGAACCGATGGGGTCCTTGGTGACCTGCACCACCAGGCTCTGGCCTTCATGGACCAGCGCGCTGATGCTCTCCACCGCTGGCCCTTCGCGCATGGAAATTTCCGAGGCGTGAATGAATGCCGCCCGGTCCAGGCCGATGTCGACGAAGGCCGCCTGCATGCCCGGCAGCACCCGCACCACCTTGCCTTTGTAGATATTGCCGACGATACCGCGCTTTTGCGTGCGCTCGACGTGGACCTCTTGCAGCACACCGTTTTCAACCACCGCCACGCGCGATTCCATCGGCGTGATGTTGATCAGGATCTCTTCACTCATGGCAGGGTCTCGTTCAGGCATATTCACGATTATGGCCGCATCAGTCAGACGGCGCTCAGCGCGCGCTCAAGGTTTGCCAACAGGGTATGCCGAAATGGCCCAGCAGTTCTGCGGTTTCGCACAGCGGCAGGCCGACCACGGCCGAATAACTGCCGTCCAACCCGGCGACAAACACCGCGCCCAAGCCCTGGATGCCATAGCCGCCGGCCTTGTCCCGGGGTTCACCGCTGGCCCAGTAGGCCGCCGCTTCTTGTTCAGTGATGGGGCGAAAGCGCACCCGGCTGCGGACAACGCGGGATTCGCAACGCTGCCCATCCAGTAGGGCAATGGCGGTCAATACTTCATGCTCGCGACCGGACAGGCTCAAGAGCATCGCCATGGAATCGGTCTGGTCCAGTGGCTTGCCGAGAATCTGCCCGTCCAACACCACGGCGGTGTCAGCCCCCAGCACGCAGCCATCCACGTCGGTTTCCAGGGCGCGCCATCCAGCCTCGGCCTTGCCGCGCGCCAGGCGCTCGACATAGGCCGAAGGGCTTTCGTGATCCAAGGGGGTTTCGTCGATGTCCGCGCTGACGGCGGTGAACGGCACGCCGATCTGCGTGAGCAGTTCACGCCGACGCGGCGAGCCTGAGGCGAGGTAAAGCGGTTTCATCAAGACATCTCCCTATCAAGGCCAATGCCTGACCGAATCAGTTGATTTTGAAACGCAGGCGCAGGCCACGCAAACCGAAGCTGACCCAAGGCCAGAGCAAGGCGCTGACCAGCGCTGGCAGCACCAGGGCCAGGGTCGGCTGACGATTGCCGGTCAGCGCGCTGAGCCACAATTGCACCAGTTGCGCCAGGCCGAAGATCACCAGGATCACCAGGCACTGTTGCCACATGGGGAACATCCGCAGGCGTTGTTGCAACGACAGCACCAGGAACGTAATCAGCGTCAGGATCAGCGCGTTCTGCCCCAGCAACGTGCCATAAAGCACGTCCTCGGCCAGGCCCAGGCACCAGGCGGTGACCATGCCGACCTTGTGCGGCAGTGCCAGCGCCCAGAAGGCCAGCAGCAGGGCCAGCCACAGTGGCCGCAGGATTTCCATGAACTGCGGCAGCGGCGAAACGCTGAGCAACAGGCCGATGGCGAAGGTCAGCCAGACCATCCAGCCGTTTCCGGATTGAGTACTGCTCATTCTTCTCGTGCTCCCCTGGTGGCTGGCGCGGCGGCCGGCGTGGCGACAGGTGGGTTCGCGGCGGGCCGGGCAGGCTGGGACGCCGGCGCGTGAGTGGTCGAGCGGGTCGGTTTCGCAGCAGGCGTGGCGGCGGGTGCAGCCGCCGGCGTCGTAGCCGGAGCTGCCGCGCCCGGTGCAGGCACTTGCGGTTTGGGCACGGTGGCAGGGACTGGCGCCGGGCTAGCCGTAGCCGGGGTGGCCGACTCGCCGCCCTGGCGGTCCTGGGCTTCCTGGGCCACGGCCGCGTCGTTGGCGCGCTCCTCGGGTGTGCGGTTGTCGCTGAATACCAGCAGCAGGTAACGGCTGCGATTCAACGCAGCCGTCGGCACCGCACGGACGATGGCGAACGGTTGGCCGGAGTCATGGATGACTTCCTTGACCGTCGCCACCGGATAACCGGCCGGGAACCGCTGACCGAGGCCGGAGCTGACCAGCAGGTCGCCTTCCTTGATGTCCGCGGTGTCGGCCACGTGCCGCAGTTCCAGGCGCTCCGGGTTGCCGGTGCCGCTGGCAATCGCGCGCAAACCGTTGCGATTGACCTGCACGGGAATGCTGTGGGTAGTGTCAGTCAGCAACAGCACCCGGGAGGTGTAGGGCATCAACTCCACCACCTGGCCCATCAGGCCCCGGGCGTCGAGCACCGGCTGGCCGAGAACCACACCGTCGCGCTCACCCTTGTTGATGATGATGCGGTGGGTAAAGGGGTTGGGGTCCATGCCGATCAATTCGGCCACTTCGACCTTCTCATTGACCAGCGCCGAAGAATTGAGCAACTCACGCAGCCGCACATTCTGCTCGGTGAGGGCCGCGAGCTTCTGCATGCGCCCCTGCAACAGCAGGTTTTCGGTCTTGAGTTTTTCGTTTTCGGCGACCAGTTCGGTCCGGCTGCCAAACTGGCTGGCCACACCTTGCCACAAGCGCTGCGGCAGGTCGGTGATCCAGTAGGACTCCATCAACACCAGCGACATCTGGCTGCGCACTGGCTTGAGCAGCGTGAAGCGGGCATCGACCACCATCAGCGCGACCGATAGCACGGTCAGCACCAGCAGGCGCACACCCAATGAGGGGCCTTTGGCGAAAAGCGGTTTAATAGGCCGCTCCTCCCAGGCAAATGTTCTCTTTATTCATACGGCATCAAACCGGCCTGGATACGAATGACAGAAGATAAACGCCAACGGGCAGCACTGCAAAGTGCTGCCCGGGAGCGAACAACATAGACCACTCCAGCAACATTTATTCGCTGGAGAGCAGGTCCATGGTGTGCTTGTCCATCATTTCCAATGCACGGCCACCGCCGCGGGCAACGCACGTCAGCGGGTCTTCAGCCACGATCACCGGCAGGCCGGTTTCCTGGGCCAGCAGTTTGTCGAGGTCACGCAACAGCGCGCCACCACCGGTCAGCACCAGGCCGCGCTCGGCGATATCCGAGGCCAGTTCCGGCGGCGACTGCTCCAGGGCGCTCTTGACCGCCTGGACGATGGTCGCCAGCGACTCTTGCAGCGCTTCGAGCACTTCGTTGGAGTTGAGGGTGAAGGCCCGTGGAACGCCTTCGGCCAGGTTACGGCCGCGAACGTCGACTTCACGCACTTCACCGCCCGGGTAGGCCGTGCCGATTTCCTGCTTGATGCGCTCGGCGGTGGACTCGCCGATCAGGCTGCCGTAGTTGCGACGCACGTAAGTGATGATCGCTTCGTCGAAACGGTCGCCGCCCACACGTACGGATTCGGCGTAGACCACACCGTTCAGGGAGATCAAGGCGATCTCGGTGGTACCGCCACCGATGTCGACGACCATCGAGCCGCGCGCCTCTTCGACCGGCAGGCCGGCACCGATGGCAGCGGCCATCGGCTCTTCGATCAGGAACACTTCACGGGCACCGGCACCGAGGGCCGATTCACGGATGGCGCGACGCTCCACCTGGGTGGATTTGCAGGGAACACAGATCAGCACACGAGGGCTGGGCTGCAGGAAACTGTTTTCGTGAACCTTGTTGATGAAGTACTGCAGCATTTTTTCGCAGACGCTGAAGTCGGCGATCACGCCGTCCTTCATCGGACGAATGGCGGCAATATTGCCCGGTGTACGGCCCAGCATGCGCTTGGCTTCGGTGCCGACAGCCACGACACTTTTCTGGTTACCGTGGGTGCGGATGGCCACGACCGAGGGTTCATTCAGGACGATACCGCGCTCGCGCACGTAAATAAGGGTGTTGGCAGTGCCCAGGTCAATGGAGAGATCGCTGGAAAACATGCCACGCAGTTTCTTGAACATGGGAAAGGGACCCTAGGCAACGCGTGGGTAAAAAAGTGCGGCAAACTCTAACAACGACAGGGATTTTGGGCAAGGCGCCAATATGTTAAATTGGCCGCTTTTCTGTGCACCAAACCCCACAATCGCGGCCGTAAGGCCGTAGAAATGCGGTAGTGTTCCGACAATCTAACACACGGACAGACTGCGTCCGTTTTGTTTTCCACTGGAGAATCCCATGGCGCTTGAACGCTCCGACGTGGAAAAAATCGCTCATCTGGCCTGTCTGGGCCTCAATGAAGCCGATCTTCCACATATCACTTCTGCCCTGAACAGCATTCTGGGGCTGGTCGACGAGATGCAGGCGGTCAATACCGACGGCATCGAACCCCTGGCCCACCCACTGGAAGCCAGCCAGCGCCTGCGCGCCGACGTCGTGACCGAGTCCAATCACCGCGAGGCCTACCAGTCCATCGCACCAGCGGTCGAAAACGGCCTGTACCTGGTTCCGAAAGTCATCGACTAAAGGGAAAGAGCCTCTCATGCATCACATGACCCTGGCCGAGATCGCCCGCGGACTCGCCGATAAAAAGTTTTCCTCCGAAGAGCTGACCCAGGTTCTGCTGGCGCGTATCGCCCAGCTCAACCCGCAGATCAACAGCTTCATCAGCGTCACCGAAGAACTGGCCCTGAGCCAGGCCAAGGCTGCCGATGCCCGTCGCGCCAACGGTGAAAGCGGCGCCCTGCTCGGTGCGCCGATTGCCCACAAAGACCTGTTCTGCACCCAGGGCATCCGCACCAGTTGCGGCTCGAAGATGCTCGACAACTTCAAGGCCCCGTACGACGCCACCGTGGTCGCCAAGCTGGCCGCCGCCGGCGCCGTGACCCTGGGCAAGACCAACATGGACGAATTCGCCATGGGTTCGGCCAACGAGTCGAGCTACTACGGCGCGGTGAAGAACCCGTGGAACCTGGAGCACGTTCCGGGCGGTTCGTCCGGCGGCTCCGCCGCCGCCGTGGCCGCGCGCCTGCTGCCGGCCGCCACCGCCACCGACACCGGCGGCTCGATTCGCCAGCCGGCGGCGTTCACCAACCTCACCGGCCTGAAGCCCACCTACGGTCGTGTATCGCGCTGGGGCATGATCGCCTACGCCTCCAGCCTCGACCAGGGCGGCCCGTTGGCCCGTACTGCCGAAGACTGCGCGATCCTGCTGCAAGGCATGGCCGGCTTCGACCCGAACGACTCCACCAGCATCGATGAACCGGTGCCGGACTACAGCGCCAGCCTCAGCGGTTCGCTGCAAGGCCTGCGCATCGGTGTGCCGAAGGAGTACTTCAGCGCTGGTCTCGACCCGCGCATCGCCGAGCTGGTTCACAACAGCGTCAAGGAGTTGGAGAAGCTCGGCGCGGTCATCAAGGAAATCAGCCTGCCGAACATGCAGCACGCGATTCCCGCGTACTACGTGATCGCCCCGGCGGAAGCGTCCTCGAACCTGTCGCGCTTCGACGGCGTGCGCTTCGGTTATCGCTGCGAGAATCCGGAAAACCTGATCGACCTGTACAAGCGTTCCCGTGGCGAAGGCTTCGGTGCCGAAGTGCAGCGCCGGATCATGGTCGGTGCCTACGCGCTGTCCGCCGGCTACTACGATGCCTACTACCTCAAGGCGCAGAAAATCCGCCGTCTGGTGAAAAACGACTTCATGGCCGCCTTCAACGAGGTCGACATCATCCTCGGCCCGACCACGCCGAACCCGGCCTGGAAACTCGGTGCCAAGAACAGCGACCCGGTGGCCGAGTACCTGGAAGACGTCTACACCATCACCGCCAACCTCGCCGGCTTGCCGGGCCTGTCCATGCCGGCCGGCTTCGTCGATGGCCTGCCGGTGGGCGTGCAATTGCTCGCACCGTATTTCCAGGAAGGTCGTCTGCTCAATGTGGCCCACCAGTATCAGTTGAACACTGACTGGCACACCCGCACCCCAACCGGCTTCTGAGGAGAAACACATGCAATGGGAAGTCGTGATCGGGCTGGAGATTCATACCCAGCTCACCACCCGGTCGAAAATCTTTTCCGGTAGCTCCACCACGTTCGGCTCCGAGCCCAACACCCAGGCCAGCCTGGTCGACCTGGGCATGCCTGGCGTATTGCCGGTGCTCAATGCCGAAGCGGTGCGCATGGCGGTGATGTTCGGCCTGGCGATTGACGCCGAGATCGGCCAGCACAACGTGTTCGCCCGCAAGAACTACTTCTACCCGGACCTGCCCAAGGGCTACCAGATCAGCCAGATGGAATTGCCGATTGTCGGCAAGGGCCACCTGGACATCGCCCTGGAAGACGGCACGGTCAAACGCGTCGGCATCACCCGGGCACACTTGGAAGAAGACGCCGGCAAGAGCCTGCACGAAGAATTCAACGGTGCCACCGGCATCGACCTGAACCGTGCCGGCACGCCGCTGCTGGAAATCGTCTCCGAACCGGACATGCGCAGTGCCAAGGAAGCCGTGGCCTACGTCAAGGCGATCCATGCGCTGGTGCGTTACCTGGGCATCTGCGACGGCAACATGGCCGAAGGCTCGCTGCGCTGCGACTGCAACGTATCGATCCGGCCCAAGGGCCAGGTTGAATTTGGTACCCGCTGCGAGATCAAAAACGTCAACTCGTTCCGCTTCATCGAGAAGGCGATCAACAGCGAGATCCAGCGCCAGATCGAACTGATCGAGGACGGCGGCAAGGTCATCCAGCAGACTCGCCTGTACGATCCGAACAAGGACGAAACCCGTCCGATGCGCAGCAAAGAGGAAGCCAACGACTACCGTTACTTCCCCGACCCGGACCTGCTGCCGGTGGTCATCGAGAACTCGTTCCTCGACGACGTACGCGCCACCCTGCCGGAACTGCCGCCGCAAAAACGCGAGCGTTTCCAAGCGCAGTTCGGGCTGTCGAGCTATGACGCCAACGTCCTGGCCACCAGCCGCGAGCAAGCCGATTACTTCGAGAAAGTCGTGAGCATCGGCGGCGACGCCAAACTGGCGGCCAACTGGGTGATGGTGGAGTTGGGCAGCCTGTTGAACAAGCAGGGCCTGGAGATCGACGAGTCGCCGGTCTCGGCCGAGCAACTGGGCGGCATGCTGCTGCGGATCAAGGACAACACCATTTCCGGCAAGATCGCCAAGATGGTTTTCGAAGCCATGGCTAACGGGGAAGGCAGCGCCGACGAGATCATCGAGAAGCGCGGCTTGAAGCAAGTCACCGACACCGGTGCGATCAGCGCCGTGCTCGATGAAATGCTCGCGGCCAACGCCGAGCAGGTCGAACAGTACCGTGCGGCAGACGAAGCCAAGCGCGGCAAGATGTTCGGCTTCTTCGTCGGCCAGGCCATGAAAGCCTCCAAGGGCAAGGCCAACCCGCAACAGGTCAACGAACTGCTCAAAAGCAAGCTCGAGGGCTGATTGCCATGGAGCCAGATTTCAAGCCTGGCTCCCTTCGCCCTTACGGGAGCGAGCCCGTGGGAGCAAAGCTTGCTCGCGATGAAGACACCTCGATCCATCAGTGGACCGCGTTATCGTTCATCGCGAGCAAGCTTTGCTCCCACAGGCTTTACTCCCACTGGCCAGCTCCCCTATCTGTAGTTGGAAAACCCTACATGAAGCGTCTCCTCGGCGCCTGCGCCCTGCTGTCCCTGTTGGCCGGTTGTGCCAGCCAGAGCGGGACGGTCGATCCACACGGCTACGACCAGACCGGCGTCGCCTCCTATTACGGTGCAAAACACCACGGCAAACGCACCGCCAGCGGCGAGCGTTTCAACCAGAACGGCCTGACCGCCGCCCATCGCCAGTTGCCGTTTGGCACACGGGTGAAAATCACCAATCTGAAAAATAACGACAGCGTCGTGGTCCGTATCAACGACCGCGGTCCGTATACTCGAGGCCGTCTGATCGACGTATCCCGCGCAGCAGCCGAGCAACTGGGCATGCTACGCAGCGGCACCGCACGGGTACGCGTACAAGCCCTCGACGACTGATAGACGGAGCCCGACCATTTCCCTGATTACCGCCCTACCACTGCTCAGCCTGATCGAATTGCTCGGTGGCCTGTTGTTGCTGATCATTGGCGCCGAGCTGCTGGTGCGGGCTGCCATAGGCCTGGCGGTACGCTTGCAAGTGCGGCCGCTGATCATCGGCCTGACCGTCGTCGCCTTCGGCAGCAGCGCGCCACAAATGGCCGTCAGCCTGCAGGCGACTCTGGCGCAGAACGCCGACATCGCCGTGGGCAGCGTGATCGGCAGCAGCATCTTCAACATCCTCGTCACCCTCGGGTTGTCGGCGCTGATCATTCCATTGCGCGTCTCGCGCCAGTTGGTGCGCCTGGACATCCCGTTGATGATCGGCGCCAGCCTGCTGGTGTTCGTGTTGGCCTGGAACGAGGAACTGACGCAACTGGACGGTGTACTGCTGCTGATGGCCCTGGCAGTGTACCTGGGCCTGTTGCTGCGCCAATCGCGACACTCAGGACGACCGCACCCCGTGGGTGTCGATGTGGCGCAAGGGGCTTGGCCCAAGAGCCTGGCGATGATTGTACTGGGCCTGGCGATGCTGATTTTCGCCGGGCATCTGCTGTTGGGCGCGGCGGTGGAAGTGGCGACGGACCTGGGACTGTCGGAACGCGTCATCGGCCTGACCATCGTTGCCGTCTGCACCTCGCTGCCGGAACTCGCGACGTCGCTGATCGCCGCCCTGCGCGGCCAGCGCGACATCGCGGTGGGCAATGTGATCGGCAGCAACCTGTTCAACCTGCTGGGCGTGCTCGGGGTGACGGCCCTCGTTGCGCCGACGCCGCTCTCGGTCTCGCCCAACGCCCTGGATTTCGACCTGCCGGTGATGCTCGGCGTGGCAGTGTTGTGCCTGCCGGTATTCTATTCCGGCTACCGCGTCACTCGCGCCGAAGGCCTGCTGTTTTTGGGCTTGTACCTGGCCTACGGGCTGCACGTGGTGTCGTTCACCACTGGCATGCCCTTGGCCGGCCAACTGGAACGGCTGATGCTGTTTTATGTGCTGCCGGCCTTGCTCGCGTTTTTGCTGTTCACCTCCCTGCGCGCCTGGCGCCGCCAACACCACAAGAGGGATTTGCCATGAGCGACACTCCAAAAACCGGCCTGGACATGCGTCGCCAGGTGATGGGCGACGCCTTCGTCGACCGCGCCCTGGGCAACGCCACCGAATTCACCCAGCCGCTGCAGGACTTCGTCAACGAACATGCCTGGGGCAGCGTCTGGAGCCGCGAAGGCCTGCCGCTGAAAACCCGCAGCCTGATCACCCTCGCCGCCCTCACCGCCCTCAAATGCCCGCAGGAATTGAAAGGCCACGTGCGTGGCGCACTGAACAATGGCTGCACGGTGGAAGAGATTCGCGAGGCGTTGCTGCATTGCGCGGTGTACGCGGGCGTGCCGGCGGCGATTGATGCGTTTCGGGCGGCGCAGGAAGTGATCGACAGTTATCAGAAATCTGAGTGACTGGGAGATCGCTATCGCGAGCAAGCTCGCTCCCACAGTGGATCTTCGGTGTACATAAAATTCCGGTACACCTGCGATTACCTGTGGGAGCGAGCTTGCTCGCGATTGGCCCTCAAGAACACCACAAGCCAGAACCTATATCCACCCACCCCACTGCAACACAAAAATCCCCAGGTTGGTGGTAATCGCCGCCATCAATGTGGTGATGACGATGATCGCCGCCGCCAGCTCATGGTTGCCATCGGCCGCCCGGGCCATGACGTAACTGGCGGCGGCGGTGGGGCTGCCGAAATACAGGAACAGAATCCCCAGCTCCGCCCCGCGAAAGCCCCAGAGCCAGGCACCGAGGGTGGCCAGCAGCGGCAGGCCGACCATCTTCACCAGGCTTGAACTCAGGGCCATCTTGCCGCTCTTGCGCAAAGCGGCCAGCGACAGCGTGCCACCGATGCAGATCAGCGCCAGGGGCAAGGTCATTTGCGAGAGGTATTTGGCCGAGGTCTCGAACCAGTTCGGCAGGCCGATCTGCCAATAAGCGAACGGCGCGGCAACGATCACGCTGATGATCAGCGGGTTGCTGATCACGCTTTTGCAGATGCTCCACGGGTCGGATTTGATCACCGGGCTGTAGACCGCCAGCACAATGGTCGACAAGGTGTTGTAGAACAGGATCACCAGCGCCGCGAGAATCGCCCCCAGGGAAATCCCGTAGTCGCCATACATGCTCGCCGCCAGCGCCAGGCCGATCACCCCGTTGTTGCCGCGAAACGCACCTTGGGTATAGATGCCGCGATCTTCGCGCGGGCATCGCCAGATCGACCAGCCCCAGGCCAGCGCAAAGCTCACCAGGGTGGCCACCGAGAAATAGATCAACAGGTCCGCCTGCAACGCCGCGTGCAGGTCGGCATGGAGGATGCCGAGGAACAACAGCGCCGGCATGGTGACGTTGAACACCAGCGAGGAGGCGATGTGGATGAAGTTGTCGTTGATCCAATAGATGCGCTTGAGCAACGCCCCCAGAAACAGCATGGCAAACACCGGCGCGGTGATGTTCAGGGTTTCGAGGAAAATTGCCAGCATGCCGGGGGACCTTCAGAGGGCGTCGTTAGGTGGCTAATGATAAGCCACTCACGGCATTGGCGTCTGGTGAAGTGCCTTCGCGAGCAAGCCCGCTCCCACATTTTGTTCTCGGATGAACGCAGAATCTACACTCACCGCAGCCCCTCTGTGGGAGCGGGCTTGCTCGCGAAGACGTCGGCACATCCAACATCAATGCAAGCTGATCCACCGCTTTCGCGAGCAAGCCCGCCCCCACATTGGCTCTTCAGTGGTCAACAGATCAGGTAATCGGCGCCGGGTTGAACAACGTGATGTCGTTGTACAGCTTGTGCCGCTCGGCCCAGGTCTGTTTCTTGCCGCTGGCCACGTCCAGGTAGTAGTGGAACAGCTCCCAGCCCAGTTCTTCGATCGTCGCGCGTCCGGTGGCGATCCGGCCGGCGTCGATGTCGATCAGATCCGGCCAGCGCTGGGCCAGCTCGGTGCGGGTCGAAACCTTCACCACTGGGGCCATGGCCAAGCCGTACGGCGTGCCACGGCCGGTGGTGAAGACGTGCAGGTTCATCCCCGCCGCCAGTTGCAGCGTGCCGCAGACGAAATCACTGGCCGGTGTGGCGCAGAAGATCAGGCCCTTTTGCTTGAACCGCTCGCCCGGGCCGAGCACGCCATTGATCGCGCTGCTGCCGGACTTGACGATCGAGCCCAAGGACTTTTCGACGATGTTCGACAGCCCGCCCTTCTTGTTGCCCGGCGTGGTGTTGGCGCTGCGATCCGCCTCGCCCTTGGCCAGGTAACGGTCGTACCAGTCCATCTCGCGCACCAGTTCCTGGGCCACTTCCCGAGTTTGTGCCCGGGAGGTCAGCAGGTAGATCGCATCACGCACTTCGGTGACTTCGGAAAACATTACCGTCGCCCCCGCCCGTAACAACAGGTCCGAGGCATAGCCCAGCGCCGGGTTGGCGGTGATGCCGGAAAACGCATCGCTGCCGCCGCACTGCATGCCCAGGATCAGCTCCGAGGCCGGCACGGTTTCGCGGCGGCGCTGGTCGAGCTTCTTCAGGCGCGTTTCGGCCAGCGCCATGATCTGCTCGATCATTTCGGTAAAGCCGTGGCTGGAATCCTGCAAGCGATACAGCCACGGCTCGCTGAGGTCCACGGAGCTGTCGTTCTCATGCATCACCTGCCCGGCCTGCAATTTTTCGCAGCCCAGGCTGATCACCAACGCCTCGCCCCCCAGGTTCGGGTTGCGTGCCAGATTGCGCACGGTACGAATCGGGATGTACGCATCGGTGGCGGTGATCGCCACGCCGCAGCCGTAGCTGTGGGTCAGCGCCACCACGTCATCGACGTTCGGGTATTTGGGCAGCAACTCGTCCTTGATGCGCTTGACCGCATGGTCCAGCACCCCGGTCACACACTGCACCGTGGTGGTGATGCCCAGGATGTTGCGCGTGCCGACAGTCCCGTCGGCGTTGCGATAGCCCTCGAAGGTGTAGCCCTCCAACGGCGCATCGGCCACCGGCACGTCGGTGGACAGCGGCAGGCTGTCCAGCGGCGGCGCGGTGGGCATGCGCAGTTGGTCTTCCTTGACCCAGCTGCCACGGGGGATCGGTTGCAGCGCGTAGCCAATGATCTGGCCGTAGCGGATCACCTCGCCGCCCTCGGGAATGTCTTCCAGAGTGACTTTGTGGCTCTGGGGTACGAAGTCCACGGTGACCAGGCCGTCCGGGAATTCAGTCCCGGCCGGTACGCCCTGGTCATTGACGACAATCACCACGTTGTCCCGCTCGTGCAGGCGGATGTAACGGGGTGAATCGGCATGTTCAATCAGTTGCATTGACGCCGCTCCTTCAGGATTTTGCTTCAGACAGGCTGGAGATACCGGCATCCTTGGCCGTTGGCTCTTTGAGCACGACGCGCTTGATCGGACCGACGATGACCAGGTAGCTGAACACCGCCACCAGTGCGTTGCAACCGACGAACACCAGTGCCCACTTGAACGAACCGGTGGCGCTGATGATGTAGCCGATGACGATTGGCGTAGTGATCGATGCCAGGTTGCCGAAGGTGTTGAACAGGCCACCGCTCAAACCGGCGATCTGTTTTGGCGACGTATCGGAAACCACCGCCCAGCCCAATGCGCCCACGCCTTTACCGAAGAAAGCCAGGGCCATGAAGCCCACCACCATCCATTCGATGTCCACGTAATTGCAGGCCACGATGCTGCTGGACACCAGCAGGCCGGCGATGATCGGCGCCTTGCGGGCGAAGGTCAGCGAGTGGCCCTTGCGCAGCAGGTAGTCGGAAATCACCCCGCCCAATACCCCGCCGATGAAACCGCAGATCGCCGGCAAGGACGCGATAAAACCAGCCTTGAGGATGGTCATGCCACGCTCCTGCACCAGGTACACCGGGAACCAGGTCAGGAAGAAGTAGGTGATGCCGTTGATGCAGTATTGGCCCAGGTACACGCCCAGCATCATGCGGTTGGTCAGCAGTTGGCGGATGTAATCCCACTTCGGACCGTCGGTTTTCTTGCCCTTGCCTTTGTCCTGGTCCATATCGACCATCGCGCCGTTGGCGGCGATGTGATTGAACTCGGCTTCGTTGATCATCGGGTGCTGACGCGGACTGTAGATCACTTTCAGCCAGATCAACGAGAACACGATGCCGATCACGCCCATCACGATGAACACGTGCTGCCAGCCGAAGCGGTAGACGATCCAGCCCATCAGCGGTGCAAACAACACAGTAGCGAAATACTGCGCCGAGTTGAAAATCGCCGAGGCGGTGCCGCGTTCTGCGGTGGGGAACCAGGCGGCGACAATACGTGCGTTGCCCGGGAAGGATGGCGCTTCGGCCAGCCCTACCAGAAAGCGCAGCATGAACAGCGCAACCACAGCCGTGGAGACACCGAACTCACCGACATAGCCTTGCAGCACGGTGAACAGCGACCAGGTAAAAATGCTCAAGGCATAGATTTTTTTCGAGCCGAAGCGGTCGAGCAGCCAGCCGCCGGGAATCTGCCCGGCCACGTAGGCCCAGCCGAAAGCGGAGAAGATATAACCGAGGGTGACGGCGTCGATGCCGAGGTCTTTTTGCAGGCTGGAGCCCGCGATGGCGATAGTTGCGCGGTCGGCGTAGTTGATCGTTGTCACCAGGAACAGCATGAGCAGGATCAAATAGCGGACGCGGGTCGGCTTGGTTTCTTGCATGTCATCTACTTCCACTATTTATTTTTATACAGGAAATCAGGTTGTATGCGATCGGCGCCGGATGCCCGGAGCCGACCGGTATTGCGCTTACGATCCGATGTAGGAAGTCTTCACCACGGTGTAGAACTCTTGCGCGTAGCGACCTTGCTCACGCGAACCATAGGACGAACCTTTGCGCCCGCCGAACGGCACGTGGTAATCCACGCCGGCGGTCGGCAGGTTAACCATCACCATGCCCGCCTGGGAATGGCGCTTGAAGTGGTTGGCATATTTCAACGAAGTGGTGGCGATGCCGGCAGACAGACCGAACTCGGTATCGTTGGCCATCGCCAGCGCCGCCTCGTAGTCCGCCACGCGCACAACGTTGGCCACCGGACCGAAGATCTCTTCGCGGCTGATGCGCATCGACGCTTCGCTGTCGGCGAACAGGGTCGGCGCCAGGAAGTAACCTTCGGTGTCGCACGTCACCAGACCGCCGCCGCTGACCAGCCGCGCACCTTCGCTCTGGCCGATGTCGATGTACTTCAGGTCTTGGTTGAGCTGGGCTTCGGACACCACAGGGCCGATATCGGTGCCGGACTTCAGCGCATGGCCGACCTTGATCGATTGCATGCGTTCGGCCATGGCCGCGACGAACTTGTCGTGGATGCCGGCAGTGACGATCAGGCGGCTCGAGGCCGTGCAACGTTGGCCGGTGGAGTAGAACGCGCTCTGCACCGCCAATTCGACGGCCTGCTTGAGGTCGGCGTCGTCGAGGATGATCTGCGGGTTTTTGCCGCCCATCTCCAATTGCACCTTGGCCTGGCGCGACACGCAGTTGACAGCGATCTGCCGACCCACGCCTACGGATCCGGTGAAGCTGATGCCGTCGACTTTCGGGCTGTTGACCAGGACTTCGCCGACCACACGGCCGCTGCCCATCACCAGGTTGAACGCACCGGCCGGGAAACCGGCCCGGGAAATGATTTCCGCCAAGGCCCAGGCGCAACCGGGCACCAGCTCGGCGGGCTTGATCACCACGCAGTTGCCATAGGCCAGGGCCGGGGCGATTTTCCAGGCAGGGATGGCAATCGGGAAGTTCCACGGGGTGATCAGGCCGACCACACCCAAGGCTTCGCGAGTGACTTCGACGTTAACGCCCGGGCGCACCGACGGCACGTAGTCGCCAGACAGGCGCAAGCATTCGCCGGCGAAGAATTTGAAAATGTTGCCAGCGCGGGTCACTTCGCCGATGGCTTCGGGCAGGGTCTTGCCCTCTTCCCGGGCCAGCAGTTGGCCGAGTTCTTCACGACGGGCGAGGATCTCGCTGCCGACTTTGTCCAGCGCATCGTGACGGGCCTGAATGCCCGAAGTCGACCAGGCCGGGAACGCAGCGCGGGCGGCTTCGATGGCAGCATTGACTTGCGCTGCGTCAGCCTTGGCGTATTCACCGATGACATCGGACAAGTCAGACGGGTTGATGTTGGTGCAGTAGTCAGCACCGGCCACCCACTGACCGTTGATGTAGTTATCGAAACGCTTTGCATCTGTCACGGATGCTTCTCCTTACAAAAAGCCTTACGCAAAAAGCCGCTGATTGCTCAGCGGCCTTGTCGGGTCGGTTACTGCTTGCCTTGCTTGTCGATCAGCGCGGCCAGGGCGTCGTATTCCTCTGGCAGCAGGTCGGTCAGCGGCGTACGTACAGGACCTGCGTCATAGCCGACGATCTTTGCGCCAGCCTTGACGATGCTCACCGCGTAACCGGCCTTGCGGTTGCGGATGTCCAGGTACGGCAGGAAGAAGTCGTCGATGATTTTGCCGACGGTCTCGTGATCGTCACGAGCAATGGCGTGGTAGAAGTCCATCGCGGTTTTCGGAATGAAGTTGAACACCGCCGAGGAGTAGACCGGTACGCCCAGGGCCTTGTAGGCCGCCGCGTAGACTTCAGCGGTCGGCAGGCCGCCCAGGTAGCTGAAGCGATCGCCAAGGCGACGACGGATCGACACCATCAGTTCGATATCGCCCAGGCCATCTTTGTAGCCGATCAGGTTCGGGCAACGCTCGGCCAGTTGTTCCAGCTGAGTGGCGTTCAGGCGGCAGACGTTGCGGTTGTACACCACCACGCCGATCTTCACCGATTTGCACACGGCTTCAACGTGGGCGGCAACGCCGTCCTGGCTGGCTTCGGTCAGGTAGTGCGGCAGCAGCAACAGGCCCTTGGCACCCAGGCGCTCGGCTTCCTGAGCGTATTCGATAGCCTGACGGGTCGCACCGCCGACACCGGCGAGAATTGGCACGCTGGTGGCGCAGGTATCGACGGCGGTCTTGATGACTTGGGAATACTCGCTGGCAGCCAGGGAGAAAAATTCACCGGTGCCGCCTGCTGCGAACAGTGCAGAGGCGCCATACGGGGCCAGCCACTCGAGGCGCTTGATGTAGCTGTCGCGATTGAAATCGCCTTGGGCAGTGAAATCGGTGACCGGGAACGATAGCAGGCCAGACGAGAGGATGGACTTCAGTTCTTGTGGATTCATTATTCGAACACCCTGGACGCAATGATGTGTTGTAGGAAACGGTTCAGCTTCAAGTGAAGTTGTAGGTCATCGTACAACTTAAAATGTGAACGTCAACTGCATTTCGTCTTTTGTCGGGGATCGGCCTGAGGGAGTTTTATCGCTAAGCCTTGTCAATCGGGGCTTTGAGCGGGATTGAAAGACGGATGAAACTGGCCGCCCGAGCACCAGGACCGCTCATCGCCACTGTCAACTCTGCCAGTAGGCACCCTCACGCCATAGGGGCATAACCCAGGCATGGCCGTGCAATGCCTGGCCGTAGTCCTTTTCTCAATCTTTTAAGTGAGCCCGCCCGTACGCGACGATCAGGGCCGCCTCACAAGGAGCGACATCATGGCGAAGACCTATGCGAAACCGACGCTCAAGGATTTTCCAGCCACTGCAGAAGTCACGATCAGCCTGTCAGACGTAAAGACGTTGACCGTAAAGATTCCGGATGCAGATTTCGACCCGAACTCGTCAGCTCAATTGACCCTAGGCTCCAAGCGCGTGGGCGCTTTTGCCGCCCTGACTGAGGGCGAGGAGGCTACGCCACGCAAAGAGGTGACATTGACTGTAACCAACGCCGACTTGATAGCATTCGAAGGCAAATTGGTAGAGCTTCGTTACGAGGTGAGTTACGAGGCCGGCTGGGACAACGATAAATCCGAGCCGCAAATGTTGCGGATCAACGCGTAGGGCTGCGCGCCTGCTATTTGGTCAGACAGGCGGACCCCATTCCCTCGCCACAGGATGTGCCCACCCTGCCCCCTGGTCGAAACAGGATGGCAAGCGCTTCTAACCCTGCGCTTGCGCCTCTTCATGGGCCTGGCGCAGCCGCTCACGGCTGTTGGTCAGGTGCAAACGCATGGCCGCACGGGCCGCCTCGGAGTCCTGGCGGGCGATGGCGTCGTAGATCTCCTCGTGCTCGCGGCTCAGGCGGTTCATGTAGCGCTGCTGGTCATCGTGGGCCAGGCGCGCCGAGTTCACCCGGGTACGCGGAATGATGCTGGTGCCCAGGTGGGTCATGATGTCAGTGAAGTAGCGGTTGCCGGTGGACAGGGCGATTTCCAGGTGAAAGGCGAAGTCCGAGGCCACCGCATCGCTGGCGTGGGCGGCGCTTTCGTTCAAGGCATCGAGGGCGGCGCGCATCGCCGCCAACTGCTCGTCGCTGCGGCGCTGCGCCGCCAGCCCGGCGGATTCCACTTCCAGGCTGATGCGCAACTCCAGAATCGCCAGCACGTCACGCAAGGTGACCACCGTGGCCGGATCGATGCGAAAACCGCTCGGGCTCGGCGTGTCCAGCACAAAGGTGCCGATGCCATGGCGGGTTTCCACCTGGCCGGCCGCCTGCAAGCGGGAAATCGCCTCGCGCACCACCGTGCGGCTGACGCCATGGGCTTCCATGATCGCCGACTCGGTGGGCAATTTATCGCCACGCTTGAGCAGACCGTCGCGAATCTGCTCGGTCAACACCGTCACCAGCTCCTGCGCCAGGCTGCGGCGCTTGCGGGGAAAGCGTGGTACGTCGATCGGGTTTTCCATGGGTCTGTGTCTCGGCAAACGGCTGAATGGCGTCATCATAGCGCAACGTGGTTGTATGATCACCGTGGGTGCAGAAACCGAGCCGACTTCATCGCGAGCAGGCTCGCTCCCACAGGTTTTGGGTTGTTCAGGCGGTGACGGTGCGCTCCACCAGTTGGCCATTCTCAATACGCACATGGCGCGGGTGGAAACGTTTCAAACTGCTTCGGTGGCCAACGCTGACGATGCTCAGGCCCGGTAATTGGTCGATCAGCGCCTGGTACAGCGTCGCTTCGTCCTCTTCATCCATCGCCGACGTGGCTTCGTCCATGTACAACCATTGCGGTGCATAAAGCAATGCACGGGCAAAGGCCAGGCGTTGTTGCTCGCCGGGCGAGAGCATGCGCTGCCAGTGGTTGCTTTCATCCAGCCGCGCAATCAGGTGCGGCAGACGACAGGTTTCCAGCACCTGTGCATAACGTTCGTGGGGATAGACATCGCCGGCCTGTGGATAACTCAGCACCTCACGCAGGCTGCCAATCGGCAAATACGGTTTTTGTGGCAGGAACAGATAACGCGCCGTCGGCAGAAGAATGTGGCCATGCCCGGCGGGCCATAAATGCCCCATCGCGCGAAACAGCGTGGATTTGCCACTGCCCGAACGGCCACTGAGCATCACCCGCTCGCCCGGTTCAACGGTCATCTCGGCACTGCTGAGCAGATGACGACCGTCGGCCAGGTCCAGCCCCAGGTTACGCACCTGCAACGCATCGCCCTGGTTTTGCACGTCAATGGCCGGCACGCGGTCTTCGTTCTCGCTCATGGCCTGGCGGAAACTCAGCAGACGGTCACAGGTGGCGCGCCACGCGGCGAGGTCGGCGTAGGCGCTGATGAACCAGCTGAAGTTCTCCTGCACATTGCCGAACGCCGAGTTGATCTGCATGAGCTCGCCCAGCTGGATCTTGCCGGCGAAGTAGCGCGGCGCAGCGACGATAAACGGGAAGATGATCGCGATCTGGCCGTAGCCAGAGGTGAAGAACGTCAAACGCTTGGACACCCGCATGATGTCCCAGAAGTTATGCCAGACCAGGCCGAACCGCCCGCTCAGGCGGCGGTTCTCGTTCGGTTCGCCGTTGTACAGCGCAATGCTTTCGGCGTTCTCGCGCACCCGCACCATGGAGAAACGCAGGTCGGCTTCGAAGCGTTGCTGGTTGTTGTTCAGGGTGATCAAGCGACGGCCGATCAGATGCGTCAACCAACTGCCCACCGCCGCATACACCAGTGCGCACCAGAACATGTAGCCTGGGATGGTGTAGCCGAACACTTCGATGCTGCCCGACACCCCCCACAAAATGATCGAGAACGACACCAGGCTGACCACCGTGCGCAGCAGCCCCAAGCCCAGGCTCAGGGTATTAGTGGTGAAACTGTTGAGGTCTTCGGAAATCCGCTGGTCCGGGTTATCGGTATAACCGCCCTGCTCCAGTCGGTAATAGTTCTTGTCACTGAGCCAACGAGCAAAATGCTGCTCGGTGAGCCAGGCCCGCCAGCGGATGGTGAGCATCTGTGTGAGGTACAAGCGGTACACCGCGCCAAGGATCGCCACCGCCGCAATGCCGCAGAAATACAGGATCAACTGCCAGAACGCCGCGCTGTCCTTCTCTTGCAGGGCGTTGTAGAAATCCTTGTACCAACTGTTGATCCACACCGAAATCGCCACGCTGAACAGCGACAACGCAATAACAGCGATCAACAACGTCCAGGCCTTGCCCTTCTCCTCACTGCGCCAGTACGGCGTGGTCATTTGCCAGACACGGCGGAAAAACTGCCCGCGCACCGCGTCATTGACCGCGGAATATTCAGCGTTCTGATTCATGGTTAAGGCTCAAATAAAGAAAAGAACAGATTCGGGCCGATCATAGAGCAACGGCCCGATGTGTCGCGAGGGTGGACAACACCTGTTCAGCGCAGGTTCAGCGACGCACGGGACGCTTTTGCAATTTGCGCTGCAAAGTCCGCCGGTGCATGCCCAAGGCGCGAGCGGTGGCGGAGATATTGCCTTCGTGCTCGGTCAGCACCCGCTGGATGTGTTCCCATTGCAGGCGATCCACCGACATGGGGTTTTCCGGCACCAAGGTGTCGAGGTCGGCATGCTCGGACAACAGCGCCGCCAGCACGTCATCGGCGTCCGCCGGTTTGCACAGGTAATTGCAGGCGCCGCGCTTGATGGCCTCGACTGCGGTGGCGATGCTCGAGTAGCCGGTGAGGATCACCACGCGCATCTCCGGGTCCAGCTCCAGCAACTTGGGCAGCAGCACCAGGCCCGAGTCGCCGTCCATTTTCAGGTCCAGGGCGGCGTAGTCCGGCAGGTCAGCCTGGGCGATGCTCAGGCCCTCCTCGGCGGACCCGGCAGTGCTCACGCGAAAACCGCGACGGGACATGGCCCGGGCCATCACGCGGGTGAAAGTAGCGTCGTCATCTACCAGCAACAGGTGCGGCAGTTCTTCGCCGTCGACTTGGATCTCGTCACTCATGTTCGTCTCCTCGGTCGGCATGGGGCAGGCGCAGCTCGGTGAGCGTGCCGCCTTCCTCATGGGGGTAGAGTTTCACCGAGCCGCCGGCGCGTGTCACGCTGGCTTTGCTCAAAAACAGGCCGAGGCCGAAACCTTTGCCCTTGGTGGTGTAGAACGGCTTGCCGATCTGCTCGGCAATCGCCAGCGGCACACCGGCGCCATGGTCGCGGATGCTGATGGTCAGCTCATAGGCGTTCCAGTCCAGCGCCACTTCCAGGCCTTCGGGACAGGCGTCGGCAGCGTTGTTCAACAGGTTCAGCAACGCCTGGGTCAGATCCGGCGGCGGCGCCATGCGCGGCACCGGGCCCTGCCCCAGGCGCTGGAAGCGATAACTGGCTTCCGGACGCATCAGGTGCCAGCGGTTCAGGGCCTCGTCGAGCCAGTCAGTAACGTCCTGCATGTCGATGGCCAACCGGCGGTTGGCCTCGGCGGCGCGCACCAGGTACTGCAGGGTTTCCTTGCAGAGCTTGACCTGATCCTGCAACACGCTGAGGTCCTCTTGCAGTGCCGGGTCGTGGTGATCCTGGCGCATCTCCTTGAGCAGCACGCTCATGGTCGCCAGCGGCGTGCCCAATTCATGGGCGGCACCGGCGGCCTGGGTCGCCACGGCCAGCAATTGCTCGTCCCGCAGGCCCTCTTCACGGCGGATGGCCCGCAGTTCTTCCTGGCGACGCAGTTCCTCGGCCATGCGCGCGGCAAAAAACGTGATGACCGCCGCAGCCAGGGCGAAACTCAGCCACATGCCGTAGATCTGCAGGTTTTCCCGGGCGATGGGGAAGGTTTCCAGCGGGTAGAAGCGCGCCAGCAGCAAGGTGTACAGCGCCAGGGCAATACCGGACAGGATCAGCGAAAACCGCCACGGCAGCGTCACCGCGGCAATGGTCAGCGGCACCAGGTAATAGGAGACGAAGGGGTTGGTGGAACCGCCGGAGAAATACAGCAGCGCGCTGTGGATAAACAGGTCGCAGGCCAGCTGTACGGCGTATTCCAGCTCAGTCACCGGCCACGAGGTGCGCAAGCGGATGGCGGTCAGCGCGCACAGTATCGAAGAGCAGGCCAGGGTGATCGCCAATTGCAGCCAGGGTAGCGGCAGCAGCTCGAACCAATAGGCGAGCCCCACGGACCCGGCCTGGGCGGCCAGGACCAGAATTCGGATAAACGTCAGACGCCAGAGGTTCTGGCGAGAGGCGGAAGTCAGTTGCAAAGGGGCGAGCATGAGCTCTCCTGATGAGCGCTCCAGGCGAATCACACGGAGTATAACCAAGGCGCGGGTTGCACAGGCAGCTATGCGGCAAAGCGCCACAGCTCTAAATGCTACATATCCCTCTTGCTCCCCACCACAAGAGCCCTTCACTGGCCTCACGTATCTGTATAGAAGTTGTAACTGTGCGAACCCGCCCATAAAAGCTAGAGTCTTACCGTTCACGCAGGCCCGGATCTCACCCCTGCGCCTCATCCCAAGGAGCTTTCATGCACACGTTCAGTCGCCCCGCCGCCCTGTTCGCCCTCAGCCTCGGTACCCTCGCCAGCCTGCCGGCCCTGGCCGCCGACGAGCTTCACTACAACCAGATTTCCCTGCGCGCCGAAGTCAGCCAGGAAGTGGCCCGCGACCTGATGATCGTCACCCTCTACACGGAGGAGCAAAACACCGACCCGGCCAAACTCGCCGCGGCCGTCAGCACCACGCTGAACAAAGCCATCGGCCAGGCCAAAGAGGTCAAGGACATCACCCTGCGCCAAGGCAGCCGCAACAGCTACCCGATCTACGACAACAAAGGCCAAAAAATCACCGGCTGGCGCGAACGCGCCGAACTGCGCCTGGAAAGCGCCGACTTCGCCGCCCTGTCCAAACTCACCGGCGAATTGCTCACCGACATGAAAATGGGCGGCATGGACTTCGCCATCGCCACCGCCACCCGCAAAAGCAGCGAAGACGCCCTGCTCAAAGACGCCGTCAACGCCTTCAAAGCCCGCGCCCAACTGGCCACCGATGCCCTGGGCGGCAAGGGTTACAAAATCGTCAACCTGAACTTCAACACCAACGGTTATCCACAACCGTTCATGCGCCCGCAGATGATGATGAAAGCGGCGTCCATGGATGCTGAGTCGGTCACGCCGGAAGTGGAAGCGGGCACCAGCCAGGTCAGCATGACGGCGGATGGGGCGATTGAGGTACTGATGCAGTAAATCCGTTTCGTACTGGCTGAACGCTAACACCCAGCAACGAAATTCCCCGTGGCGAGGGAGCTTGCTCCCGCTGGGCTGCGCAGCAGCCCCAAACCTGACACCGCGGTATGTCAGATGAATGGGGTCGCTGTTTTTAGGGCCGCTTCGCGCCCCAGCGGGAGCAAGCCCGCTCCCAGGGGGGACGCGGTCCCACCAAGAACCAGGCCGGCTGTCAGGCCGCCTCGCGGTGGACGTAGATTTTGGCGCCCCGTTAACCACGATGGCCGAACGCAGGCATTGTGGAGTGGGCATCCCGGCATGGATGCCGGGATAGCCGCGCTGGGCCATGGATGGCCCTTCGCGGC